>NZ_KB911468.1:0-405743 GCF_000383495.1 Mycobacterium sp. 360MFTsu5.1
AACTCCCACAGCGGCGGCAACGGCTCCCCGGTCAACCCGGTGCGGGGCGCCAAATGCTGGGCGTCGCGGACCCGACGATTGGCTTCAGTGGTATCCACGCGTAACCGGATACGCAGCACCTCAGCCCAATTTTTCGCGCCAAGCTCTCGGGCCGTGACCTGAGACTGCGTGGCGGCCAGGATCTGGTGATCGACCGCTTCGGCGGCGCACTTCAGGGTTTCGCGGCGGGACTGCAACTCCAGCAATGTCCGCACATCCAGGCCGGTGTAGTCCAGGGACGCGAGCCGAGCCTGCGCGGCCTCGTAGGCGGCGTAGGCCTCCTCGACAGCGGCTGGATCGGTCAATCCCATACATCGAACATTAGTTCGAAGCACCGACAAGAAACCGCCGGGAATGTGACGCTAGTTACCCATTGTGACCAGCGCAATCAAAGTGACCAAAGTTTTTCCGAGAGCCCCCAGAACAGCCCCTAAGAGAACACCGGCTGCCCGTCGGCTCCGAGCAGATAGCGCTCGGTACCCTCGCTGACCCGCGGCGCGTCACCACCCAAAGCGACGGCAATCTTGTTGATGCCGTTGCGCATCACGTCGAGGGTGATCTCGATGGCCTCGGCGTCCGAGAAGTGCGACCGAACCCCCGCCGCGACGTCGGCCGGTATCCGCGACGGCGTCCACACCAGGGCGTCGACGTAGCGCAACGCGGCCTTCTGCCTGTCGTCGAGCAGCGTCGACGACTCGTACAGTTCGATCTCCGAGTACAGCGACTCATTGCCGCCGGCATCCAGCGCCGTGCCCTCACGCAGCGACTTGCACAGCCGGCAGTTGTGCGCGGCCGCGCCGCGCAGCCGCACGACCTCGGTCATCACCGGATCGAGCTCACGTCGCGCCCCTACCGAACTTGCGAAGCGGTTCAACAGCAGGTCCACCGGGTCAGTCGAGTGGTCCCAGCCGTCGGGATCGGCGATCGGCGGCAGCCCAAGTGCCGCGAATCCGGCTCGCACCCGCGGCACGAAGTCCGCGATGTACATCAACGCCACGATACGAAAACTGTTGGCGCCCAGCGCTGCAGTGAGCTGTTCGCGCTGAGCCACAGAGATCACCGACACGTCGGTGCTGAACTGCTCGGCGAACTCGGCCACCAGCGGCTCGACGTCGGACACGGGCCCGAACACCTCTTCATAGGGCAACGGCGCAAGGCCCAGGGTCTCGGCACACGTCTGCCGCATCGCCGCATTGAGCCGCCGTTCGGCGGGCGGCGACAATGCGATCAGGGACGTCAGTAGCTCCTCCACACTCCGGATTATTGCCGCGATGAGACGATCGACGCATGAGTTCGACCGTCTCGGCCGCATTCGCCTCCGACAACGCTGCTGGTGCTCACCCGCGGGTGATCGAGGCCATCGTCGCCGCCAACCAGGGCCCAGTGAGCTCGTACGGCACCGATCCCAGCACCGAACGCGCAGCGCAGGCGCTCAAAGCGACCTTCGAGGCCCCCGACGCCGACGTGCTGTTCGCGCTGACCGGCACCGCGGCCAACATCATCGCGCTGGCTTCGGCAGTGCGGCCCTGGCAGGAAATTCTGTGCAGCGATATTGCGCACTCACTGCTCGACGAAGCGGGTGGGCCGGTGCGAATCGCCGCGGCACAACTGACACCGCTACCCAGTGATGACGGCCTGATCTCACCGCAGGAGCTGGATCGGCACATCGCCCGCCGCGGCGAGGTGCACCACTCGCAGCCGCGCATCGTCACCATCACCCAGTCGACCGAGAACGGGCGCGTCTGGTCACCCGCAGCGCTGACGGAGTTCATCGACTACGCCCACCAACACGACCTGCTGGTGCACATGGACGGCTCCCGCATCGCCAACGCCATTGCCGCCCTGGGCATCAGCCCAAAGGAGGCCATCGGCGACGCCGACATCGTCACCGTCGGCGGCACCAAGAACGGCATGCTGTTCGGTGACGCGGTACTGATCCGCCGGCCCGAACATTTCGAGGGAATTCGCTTCGTGCAGAAGCAGATCGGTCACCTCGCCAGCAAGCACCGGTTCATCTCGGCTCAGTTCGAGGCCATGCTGCACGACGATCTCTGGTTACAGACCGCAGCCCACGCCAACCGCATGGCCGCAACATTGAGCGCCGGGTTCGCAGAAGCGGGACTGCAACTGGCCGCGCCGACCGAGGCCAACGAGGTGTTCGTCATCCTCGACGCCGCGACCACAGCGCGCGTCAGGGAACGGTTCGCCGTCCACGCTCCCGACCCACTGCGACCGATCGTCCGGTTCGTCTGCTCGTGGGCGACCACCGACGAGGACGTCGCCATGGCGCTGAAAGTTATTGCGCCTGACTGACCGACGACATGTGGAAGTCCGGAATGCGCAATGACGGCATCTGTGACCGGGTGGCCCAGTCACCCCACTCGCGAGGCAGCGTGGTCTCGCTGACGCCGGCCTCGGTGGCGCGCCGCAGCAGATCCAGCGGACTCTCGTTGAACCGGAAGTTGTTGACCGCGGCCGTCACTTCCCCGTCCTCGATGAGGTAGACGCCGTCGCGCGTCAGACCGGTCAGCAGCAGCACCGTCGGATCGACCTCACGCATGTACCACAGCGTCGTCAGCAGCAGGCCGCGTTCGGTGCCGGCGATCATGTCGGACAAACTCACCGAGCCGCCGGTCATCAGGAGGTTGTCTGCCGGCACCGCCACGGGCGCGTCGAATTCCGCTGCGGCCGAACGCGGATACGCCAGTGCGTTCACGACACCGTCGCGAATCCAGTCGACGCGCCCGATGTCCAGTCCGTTGTCGAACACCGACACCCGCTCCGACGAACTCGACGTCGCCACGAACGGCAGGCAATCCAGCCCGGGCGCAACGGGATCCGAGTACAGGGTCAGCCCGAGGTCGGTGAGCTTCTCCCCCACCCGGGTGCCGCCCGGCGCCGCCAGCGCGGTGCGGCCCTCCTGTGCGCCGCGGCCGTCCATGCTCCAGCCGAGGTAGATCATCATGTCCGCGACGGTCGACGGCGGCATCAGCGTCTCGTACCGGCCGGCGGGCAGCTCGACGGTCCGAGAGGCCCAGCCGAGACGCAGGCACAGGTCGTCGAGCATGGAATCGACTGGCACATCCACGAAGTCGGCGGTGCTGACGCCCGCCCAGGCGCTGGCGCCATCCCGTTTGGCGTTGATCTCCACCGAGCCGGTCGGTTGGGTGAACCGCCGCCGGATGCCACCCGAGGTGGCCAGGTACGTGGTGTCGAGTTCGTGCCGCGCGAACCCGTACAGCGCGTCGCTGCGGTGGAAGCCGTCGACGAGGCGAGTCGCCACGTTCCCGAACACCGAGGCGCCGGTCAACGGCGACGGCGTATCCCAGTCGTCGGACGTCTCCACGCCGGTCAGCGGGGGCGCGCTGTCGCGGGCCTCGGGCGCCGCCTGCGCGGCATCCTGCGACGCCGCCACCAGACCCGCGATGGTCGACGGATCGACCTCACTGGACTTCACCGCGCCGACCCGGGCCTTATCCCCTTGGCGGACAATCGAAATGACGGTGGTCTCGCGGCTCACCGACTCGCCGTTGGTGGTCATGGTGTTGCGGGCCCAGCGCAGCGACGCGGTGGACCTGTCGGTCACCAGGACGATGGTCTCGTCGGCCCGGCCCCGACGGGCGGCCTCGGCCAGCACCAGGTCGACAACCTGCGGTGCAGTGATCATCAACGCCCCGATTCAGTTCGCGTGTTGAGCACATTGATTGCGCGGAAGAGCGCGGACGGACAGCCGTGGCTGACGGCGGCCACCTGGCCGGGCTGCGCCTTGCCGCAGTTGAACGCGCCGCCGAGACGCCATGTCGACTCTCCGCCAACGGCTTCCATCGATCCCCAGAAGTCGGTGGTGGTGGCCTGATAGGCGATGTCACGCACCTGGCCGTCCAGCTTGCCATCGCGGATCTTGAAGAACCGCTGCCCGGTGAACTGGAAGTTGTACCGCTGCATGTCGATTGACCACGACTTGTCGCCGACGATGTAGATGCCGTTCTCGACCCGGCTGATCAGATCGTCGGTGCTGAGATCGTCGGTACCCGGCTGCAGCGAGACGTTGGCCATCCGCTGGATCGGCACGTGATGCGGCGAATCCGCGTACGAGCAGCCATTGGACCGGCTGACCCCGAGCTTCGGCGCGAACACCCGGTCCAGTTGGTACCCGACGAAGACGCCGTCGCGCACCAGGTCCCAGCTCTGCGCGCGGACGCCTTCGTCGTCGAACCCGATGGTCGCCAGGCCGTGTTCGACGGTGCGGTCCGCGGTGACGTTCATGATCGGCGACCCGTACTGCATGGTCCCCAGCTTGTCCGGGGTGGCGAACGACGTGCCGGCGTAGGCCGCTTCATAGCCGATGGCCCGGTCGTATTCGGTGGCGTGGCCGATGGATTCGTGGATGGTCAGCCACAGGTTGGTCGGGTCGATCACCAGGTCGGCGGGACCGGCCGTCACGCTGGGCGCCTTGACCTTCTCCGCCAACAGCGTCGGCAGCTCCGCCAATTCGGTTGTCCAGTCCCAGACCTCGTCACCGGCGACGGCCTCCCAGCCGCGGGCCGTCGGCGGCGCCAGCGTCCGCATCGTTTCGAAGGCACCGGCCGCGGCATCGACGGCGACGGCCTCGAGCGTCGGCTGCACCCGCACCCGCTGCTGGGTGATCGACGAACCGAAGGCGTCGGCGTAGAACACCTGCTCCTTGACGGCCTGCAGACCCGCCGACACGTGGTCCACCCCGTCGGACGCGAGCAACCGGCCCGAGTACTCGCCCAGCAGCGCGATCTTGTCGGCGGCGGTGACCTCGAACGGGTCGATGCGGTACGGCGACACCCAGGACACGTCGGCGTAGACCGGCTCAGGAGCCAGCTCGATGCGCTCGGCATTGAGCGGCGCCAGCGCCACGGCGACCTGCACGGCCCGACGGGCGGTCTCGGCCGCAACCTCGGGCGTCAGCTCGGCGTGCGAGGCGAAACCCCAGGTGCCGTCCACGATCACCCGGACCGCCAGCCCGATCTCGCGGTTGACCACCGAGGATTCCAGTTCGCCGTCACGCAGCTGGATGTGTTCGGTGGTGATCCGGTGAATCCGGAGGTCGGCGTAGCTCGCACCGGCAGCCAGCGCGGCCGACACCGCGGCCTCGGCCAGCAAATGGCGCGGCAAGGCCAGGAAGTCGGCGTCAACCCGTCGCAGCGCAGTCACGGCTACACCGTAGTAGCACCGCACGCTTTAATGATCCGGTGGCACGCCGCAGGTTTCGGGACACCCTGACCGGCTATGCGCTGCTCGCCCCCAGCCTGTTCGGCGTGGTGATGTTCCTGCTGCTCCCCATGCTGGTCGTCGGCTGGCTGAGTCTGCAGCATTGGGACCTGCTGGGGCCCATCCGATTCGTCGGGCTGGACAACTGGCACACCGTGCTGACCGATCCGACATTCGGCCGCTCGATGGCGGTGACGCTGGGTTTCGTCGCGCTGGTGGTCCCGGTCCAGACGGTGCTGGGGCTGCTTGCCGCAATGCTGCTGGCCCGCGGACTGCCAGGCACCGGGTTCTTCCGCACGCTGTACGTCCTGCCGTGGATCTGCTCGCCGCTGGCGATCGCGGTGCTGTGGCGCTGGATTCTGAGCCCCACCGACGGCGCGGTGAGCACCGTGCTCGGGCACCGCATCGAATGGCTGACGGACCCCACACTGGCGCTCCCACTCGTTTCGGCGGTGACGGTGTGGACCAACGTCGGCTACGTGACGCTGTTCTTCCTCGCCGGAATCCTGGCTATCCCCAACGACGTTCACGACGCGGCCCGCATCGACGGGGCGACGGCCTGGCAACGGTTCCGCCGCATCACCCTGCCCATGCTGCGCCCGACACTGTTCTTCGTCCTGGTGACGGGCATCGTCAGCGCGGCGCAGGTCTTCGACACCGTCTACGCACTGACGGGCGGCGGCCCCGAGGGCCGCACCGACCTGATCGCCCACCGCATCTATGCGGAGGCATTCGGCTCGGCAGCCGTGGGCCGTGCCGCGGTCATGGCCCTGATCCTGTTCGTCCTGCTTCTTGGCATCACCCTGGTGCAGCACATCTACTTCCGCCGGCGGGTCAGCTATGACCTCACGTAACGCGCTCATCTATGCGGTGCTGGTGCTCGCCGCCGCCATCACCTTGGTGCCGTTCGGACTGGGCCTGCTGACGTCGTTCACCTCGGCCCGCCAGTTCAACACCGAATCGCCGCTGTCCCTGCCGAATCCACCGACGCTGGCCAACTACGCCGCCTTGTCCGACGCCGGTTTCGGCCGGGCCGCGCTGGTGACCGCATTGATGACCGCGGTGATCCTGTTGGGCCAGCTGGCTTTCTCGGTGACGGCGGCGTACGCCTTCGCGCGGCTCGATTTTCCGGGACGCGACACCCTGTTCTGGTTGTACCTGGCGACCCTGATGGTGCCCGCGACAGTGACGGTCGTGCCGCTGTATCTCATGATGGCCGAGGCTGGGCTGCGCAACACCTTCTGGGCGTTGGTGCTGCCGTTCATGTTCGGCTCGCCTTACGCGATCTTCCTACTGCGCGAGTACTTCCGGTCCATCCCGGCCGACCTCATCCGCGCCGCCCGCATCGACGGCGCCGGCACGCTGGACGTCATCGTGCACGTGGTGCTGCCGGCCAGCCGCTCGATTCTCGTCACGCTGGGCCTGATCACCGTTGTCTCGCAATGGAACAGCTTCATGTGGCCGCTGGTGATCACCAGCGGCTCGTCGTGGCGCGTGCTGACCGTCGCCACCGCAGGGCTGCAATCCCAGTTCGACGCCCAGTGGACCGTGGTGCTGGCCGCGACGACCGTCGCGATCGTGCCGCTGATCCTGCTTTTCAGCGTGCTGGGCCGGCACATCGTCCGCTCGATCGTCGTCACCGGCTTGAAATGAAGTTCTCGACCCGGTTCGTCATCGCCCTGGCCGCCACCATGGCGGTGCTCCTGGTGGCCGCCGCAATCCTGGGCCGGACGCAGGACACCGGGAAAACCGTTGTCACGGTTCGGCTGTGGGACGCGCAGGTCGCGGCGGCGTACCGGTCGTCCTTCGCGGAGTTCACCCGCCGGCATCCGGACATCGAGGTCCGGGTCGACGTCGTCGCCTACGCGTCGTATTTCGATTCGCTGCGCACCGATGTCGCCGGTGGCGGCGCCGACGACATCTTCTGGCTGTCCAACGCCTACCTGGCCGGCTACGCCGACACCGGCCGACTGCTCGACATCGGAAAGTTGTTGGGCCGCGACGCCGCCGGCGCCTGGGACCGGTCGGTGAACCAGCAGTTCACGCGTGACGGAACCCTATGGGCGGTACCGCAACTGACCGACGGCGGCATCGCGGTGTACTACAACGCGGACCTGCTGGCGGCCGCCGGAATCGAGCCCGCCGACCTGGACACGCTGCGCTGGTCCCCCGGTACCGATGACACGCTGCGTCCGCTGCTGTCCCGGCTGACCCTGGACCGGCACGGAAACCAGGCGGGGACACCGGGATTCGACCCCGAGCAGGTCCGGCAGTGGGGCTACAACGCCGCAAACGATCTGCAGGGCATCTATCTCAACTACATCGGCTCGGCCGGCGGCACCTTCAGCGACGGTGACCGGTTCGCGTTCGACAATCCGGGAGCCCGAACAGCTTTCGAGTACCTGGTGCGGCTGATCAACGCCGACCACGTCTCCCCCTCGGCCGCCGACACCAACGGCAACGGCGACTTCTCCCGCAACCAGTTCCTGCAGGGCCGTATGGTGCTTTTCCAGTCGGGCACCTACAACCTGGCCGCCATCGCCGATCAGGCGCGCTTCCGATGGGGCGTGGCGATGCTGCCCAGCGGACCGGATGGCCGCGTCAGCGTCACCAACGGGATTGCCGCCGCGGCCAATTCGGCCACTCGCCATCCCGATGCGGTGCGGACAGTGCTGCAGTGGATGGGCAGCGCCGACGGAAACGCATTCCTGGGCGTCAAAGGCGCGGCAGTGCCCGCCGTGCTGGCTGCCCAACCGGTCTACTTCGACTACTGGAAACGGCGCGGTGTCGACGTGCAGCCGTTCTTCACCGTGCTGAACGGCCCCCGTCTCCCGGCTCCCGGCGGTGCGGGCTTCCCGGCCGGATTCCAGTCCATCAGACCGTTTTTCGACGAGATGTTCCTCGGCCGCGCGCCGGTCGCATCGACCTTGACCGCCGCGCAGCAGGCGGCCAACGCCGCGGCCGAGCGCTAGAACCGGTGGGTGGCCAGCGGCGTGGCCGCCTCAACCCACAGCGACAACGCACACATCGCGACGACCATCAGCAACGCCACCGCGTCGGCTCGGCCCGGGCGCGCCGGACTCGCGACGATCTGGCCCACCCCGCCACGCGCGGTGATGGCGTCACCCATCTCGTCGCCGCGGCGCAGCGCCACCGTGATCGCGGCGGCCAGCAGGTCGACGATCTCGGCGCGACGCTGCCGACTGCGCTCCCGGCGAGTCTCCGGCCGCACCTTTGGCCGCAACCGGCGCGCGGCGAACAGCACGCGGTATTCGTCGATCAGCATCGGGAACGCGCGCAGTCCCAGGGCCAATGTCACGGCCCACTCATCGACGGGTATCCGCAGCCACTTCAGCGGCCGGCCCAAAGTCGCCACGGCAGGCGCGATCTCGGCGACATTGGTGGTCCACGAGACCAGGCCGCCCAGCCCCAGCAGCACGATCGACAGCACGGTGATCTGCAGGAAGTTCAGCAGGCCGCCCAGGCCAAGATGCAGCGAACCGACGTCGAGGAACGGGTCGCCCCCGGCGAGGGCAGCCGTGCCGCCGCCGAGCAACAGCAGCACCCAGACCAGGCGCGGCACCGACGGCAGCACGCTGCGCGGGATGTGCGCCAGCCACGCCGTCAGCAGCACCAGCAGCGCGACCAACCCGATGGGCACCCAACCGGGATAGATCGTCAGAACGACGCCGATCAGCGCCACCACGATGAGTTTGGTGCCGGCCCACAGCCTATGGATGGGCGACGTGCCGGGCACGGGACGCAGCAGCACCATCGACCGGCGCTGGGCGGCTGGGGCCGTCATGATCGTCCTCCCGCGGTGAGCGGTGCTTGCGCCGACTGGTCGGCGAGTTCGCCGCGGTGCAGATGCAGGATGCGCGGACAGAGTTCGTCGAGCCCGGCGAAGTCGTGCGAGATGACGACGACCGTCAGCCCCGTGGTCCGGCGCAGCTCGGCGAGCAACGTCACCAGGCCGCGCTGGCTCGCGGCGTCCAGCCCGGCCAGCGGCTCGTCGAGGATCAGGGCGCGCGGACGACGAGACAGCAGCCCCGCCAACACGACCCGGCGCATCTGGCCGCCGCTGAGCTGATCGATGCGACGGTCGGCCAGCTCGGGGTCGAGCCCGACCATCGCGAGCGCCTCGGCGATCCGGACGGTGTCGCGCTTCGAGAAGCCCGCGGCCGACGCGATTTCGGCACCGACGCGCGACCGCATCAACTGCAGCCGCGCCGCCTGGAACGAGATCGCCACGGCACCAACCTGATCCGAGACCGGTTTGCCGTCGAGCAGACAGCTGCCGGTCGTGGGCACGGTGAGACCGGCCAGAATCCAGGCCAGCGTGGACTTGCCGGAGCCGTTGAGCCCGTGGATCAGCACACCCTCGCCCTCGTGGACGGTGAAGCTGATATCGCGCAAAGCCGTTGATTCCCACGGCGTCCCGCTGCCGTACTGGTGCCCCACACCCTGGACCTCGAGCACCGCCGGGCCGTCGGGTTCGCTGCCGTCGGCCACGATCGGCACCGGAGCGGTCGCGACCATCTCGATGTTGTCGCTGGCGCCGTCCAGCCGGACAACCCGGTCGGCCGAGTCGGCTTCGTCGTTGTAGTGCGTGATGTGCACCAGCGAGGTGCGGTGGTGGCGGGTCAGGTCGGACAGCACCGAGAGCAGGACATCGCGCCCTTGTTGGTCGACCATGCTCGTGACCTCGTCGGCGATCAGCAGTGCCGGTTCGCGCGCCAGGGCGGCGGCGACGGCGAGGCGTTGCAGCTCGCCGCCCGACAGCCCGCCGGTGTCCCGGTCGGCCATGCCGCTCAAACCGACCTCACCCAGCAGCCGTTCGACGTCGATCGTCGTCCCCGACGGCAGCCCCCAGACCACGTCGTCGGCCACGCGGGTGCCGAGCACCTGGCTCTCGGGATGCTGCATGACGACCGCGGTGCCGCCGGATCGACCGAGGCCGACCGCACCCGGCCGGTCGATCGTGCCCGCCGTCGGCGCGCGGCCCGCAAGCGTGAGCATCAGTGTCGTCTTGCCCGATCCATTGGCGCCGGTGACGGCGACGTGCTCGCCTTCGTTGATGTCCATGCTCACCGGGCCGAGTGCGTCTCGATTGGTACCTGGGTACCGGAATCGGACACCGCGCAGGCGTGCCGGGACCGGCGCCACCAGACCGGAGGATTCGACGGTGTCGAGTTTGTGCACATCGGGAATCCCGTAGAGCCGCTTCAAGACCCGCGACAGCGCCCACCAGCCCAGCAGGGTGACGAACAGGATGTGCAGGATCACCGAGAGCATGATCGGCAGCGGCCAGTAGTGCAGGAACGCGGCGAACCCGGTACGCAGATCGTCGGCGGCCCGCTCCCCGCCGGGCACCGCCCCGATGATGTTGGCGATGCCGTTGATGTTCGAGGTCATCGACGCGAAGATCAGCTCCCGCAGCCGTCCCACCAGCAGCAGGATGGCGATGACGTACGCGCCGAATGCGGCGCCCGCGACCACCGACGCCCACAGGACGGTGGCGATGCCGCGCCCCGTGCGCTTGACAATGCCCGTCAGGCCGCCGATGTAGGCGCAGAACACCACAGTCATCAGGCCGCCCATCCCGGCGATGAGGAATGCGATGGTGCTGCCGGCGATGGTCGCGGCGACCAGCACCCGAATCCGGTAGCGGTAGGCCAGCAGTCCCATCGGGACCGTGCCCAGCATGCCGAGCCCCGCGGCGAACGGGACGACGACGGCGATGATGGCGGTGGCCGCGCTCAGTGCCGCCATCACAGCGGCCTGGGCGTACTCGCCCGGATTGAGGGGACCGGCCTTATCTCTGGTGCCGGCAGCAGTCATTGCACAATTCTGCCAGCTGCGTAGACGGGTAAACTCGACGGTGTTGTGACCGTCACCACTCTCGATGACAGGTTCGACTACATAGAGAATCTATGAAACCATGTGGAACATGACCGTTGCACCGGCGACCGAAACGACCCTCGCCTCGGATCTGCTCGCCGTCGTTGCACGCATCAACCGCCTGGCCAATCAGCGCGTCCGGCTCCCGCTCCCCTTCGCGCAGGCCCGCTTGCTCTCCACCATCGAAGCCGAGGGCCGCGCCCGCATCTCCGATCTCGCCGCGCTCGACCACTGCTCACAGCCCACGATGACGACCCAGGTCCGTCGCCTTGAGGACGCCGGACTGGTGTCCCGCACCGTCGATCCCGACGACGCCCGCGCCGTCCTCATCAGCATCACACCGCAGGGCATCGCCACCCTGGCGCAGGTTCGCGCCGACCGCGGAAACGCCATCGACCCGTTCCTGGCGGAACTCGACAGCACCGACCGGGACACCCTGGCCGCCGCCGTCGAGATCATGCGCGGCCTGCTCGCCGCGCACTGACGCTCACGGCCCGGGAATCGGGTCCAGCGCCTTGAGCGCACCGCCGTCGACGGTGAACCGCACACTGCCGATACCGGTCGGCATCCCCGGCTGATCCTTGCCCTGCTGCCATTGGTATTGCACCGTCGCACTGTCCGGAGCGCTCGCGGTCACGGTGATGTACGGCCGCGCATTCGGCGTCGGGGTGCCGATCATCGTGTTCTTGTTGAAGAACACCACCTGCTGCAGGCTGTCGGGCGTCGAATTGTTCTGCCCGACCTGCACCCAGTACAACGCGCAGTTCGCGGTGTGGCCGCTGCTCATCTGAGTCCATTTGCCCGACGGCGGTGCCGGCAGCGCGTAGATGGCCGCGGTCACGACGTTCTGCGCCGGTCCGTCGGCGGGTGTGCACTTGTCGGCCTGAGGCACCGGGTCCGGACCTTTCGGACTCCAGCCACATCCGGCGGTGAGCAGGGCAGATGCCGCGAGCAGGACGAACGCCGAGGTGTAGCCGATGGACCGCATGCGGCCAGCCTACGGCCAAGCGCACCAAGCTTTTTGACAGCAACCTGGTTTGCCCGCAGTTTGCACGGGGCACCCAAAACTTGTGTTTGACGCCCGAGCGGGGTTAGCCGGGCGCGAAATCGATTGCGGTTAGGGGTAATTCGATGTGGCATAGACAGAAGCGAGGTCAACAGCAACGGCCGGTGATGAAGACCGGTGTGAAGGTGGCAATCTCGGCGGCATTGCCGGTCGGGGTTGCAGGCCTGATTTTTGCGAGCGTGGGCACCGGTCCCGGACCGGTGCCCTATTTGCTGTCCGCGGCGATCACCGAATCGAACACGACAGTGGGTTTCGCCGATTCGGACATCATCGGTATGTCGACGGCCGACATCAACAAGACACTCGACGAGATGCAGTCCCTCGGCGTGCAGAACGTGCGGATTCTGCTCCCGTGGAACAACATCGAGCCCGCACCGGGCTATTGGAACTGGAGCACCGTCGACACCCTGGTGAACGCTGCCGCCGAACGCAACATGGGCATCCTCGGCGTGCTCAACGCGACGCCGGCGTGGGCGGTGCAGCCCGGTTATCCGGCCGTGGCCGCGCCGCCGGCCGACAACGCGCAGTACGCGCAATTCGTCGGCGCAGTGGCGGAGCGCTACGCCGGCAAGGTGTCGGCCTACGAGGTGTGGAACGAGCCCAACGCGGCGCCCTCCTGGTACCCGACACCCGATCCCGCCGCGTATACCAGGCTGTTGCAGGCGGCATATCCGGCGATCAAGGCCGCTGACCCGAACGCGACGGTGATCGGCGGCGTGGTCGGCTGGGTCACCGATACCCCTGGCCTGGCCATCAACGCGGCGTCATACGTCCAGGGCATGTACGACAACGGAGCCCAAGGATATTTCGACGCGCTCTCGTTCCACCCGTACCAGTACCAGGTGCCCTTCGGGAACGGCACACCGTACGGGCCGATGGCCCCGATCAACCAGCTCGCGACGATTCATCAGGAGATGGCCGCGGCCGGCGACGGCAGCAAGCAGATCTGGGCCACCGAGTACGGAGAGCCGACCTCGGTCGTCGACAACAACACGCAGGCGGCGTTCATCTCCAACTTCCTGAACTCGTGGAGCAGCATCAACTACACGGGGCCGATGTTCATCTACACCACCCGTGACCGGAACACCGGCAGCACCAGCGACCAGGACACTCTCGGTGTCTTCCAAACGGATTGGACGCCGAAGCCCGCCGCGAACGTCATCGCCCAATGGACGGCGACGCATGCGCAGAAGCCGATCGGTGCGCCGGCTCCGACCACAGTCCCGAGTCCCACGGCAGCGATGACGACGCTCAGCGCCACCACCAATACGCTTGCCGGCCAGGCACTGTCGACGACGACGGACACAACCGCCAGTGGCACCACGGCAGCGGCGAAGACGACGGACACCACCGCATCCGTCACCGCGACACCCGTTACCGCGGCCGCTACGGCGTCGCCCGCCTCGACCACTGCCGACACCGCGGCGCCGGTAGCGTCCACGCAGGCAAAGCCGTCGCAACCGGCACCGAAGACGAAGTCGGCGCCCACTAACTCAGCCCCGAAGAACACCGGGCCGAGGAACACCGGACCGAAGACGGCCGGTTCGACCAACAAGTAGTCAGATCACCATCCGGGGCGGTGCACCTGCGTCGCTCCGGATAGCTGTGCGTTTCGCGGCACTGTCGCGCGGGTAAGCAATGGCCATGTCGATCACGGTCGGTGGTGGACCACCTGAGTACGACGGTGATTTGCCCGGAGGCGTCGCCGGACTGTACGGCGGCGGCACGTGGCCGGCCGCGGGCAGCAAGGCGCAACGTCGCGTACTGGCCCTTGCCGTCGGCGTTCTGGTCGGACTCCAGCGGCGGCGATGGCAGGACGCGGCCGTCGAATTGATCGGGGTCGCCCACGACTCCGACATGTCGCCCTACGTACTGGCCGAGGCCCTGGTCGAGCTGTCGGGTGGCCATTCACTGCGGCTGGCAGGCGGGTCCCGCCCCGACGCGATGCGAACCGCACTGAAGCATTGGGGCGACCTACTGACTCCCCCGGCGGACTCCGACGACGAATCGACCCCCGGCTCGGAGCACGTCCTGGCTTGGTGAGGCCACCAGCCCGTCACTGCCCGTCACTACCCTGTGAACGTGACCACGACGCAAGACTTCTCACTACGGCCGTGCCATGGACCCGCGGAATGGCCGGAGCTGGTACGCATTTGGCGTAGCGCGGTCGAAGCCACGCACCACTTCCTCACCGCCGACGACATCGACTTCTACGAACGGCGCCTTGCCGAGGAGTACCTGAAGATGGTCGACCTCACCGTCGCGGACTCCGACGGCGTGCCGGTGGGCTTCTCGGGTGTCGCCGGCGGGAACCTGGAGATGTTGTTCATCGACCACCGGCATCGTGGTCGGGGCGCGGGCTCGGTCCTGCTGGCCGATGCGCGGGCCAAGAACCCGGGCCTCCTGGTCGACGTCAACGAGCAGAATCCGCAAGCGGTCGGCTTCTACCACCGCCACGGCTTCGTCACCCTGAGCCGGTCGGAGACCGACGGCGACGGGCGACCGTTTCCGATCCTGCATCTGGGCCCCGCCCCGTCGACTCCGGTCGGCTGAGATGGTCAGCGCTCTGTGCCCACCTGGAGACGCTCCTCCGAGCGGGTCATCTCCGGCCCGGTATGCGTTGTCGTCGGGTTGGTCTGGGCTGTCGTGTTCGCCGAGGTACCGCCGATCCCGCCGAGGGCCGGTGCCGCGCCGCGCAGGTGCTTGCCGCCATTGGACGGCGACGATTCGGGCTCGGGCTGCGGCGGCTGCGGGGTCGCGGGCCGATCGGACCGCATCCCGTAGTACTGCATCAGGGTGGCTTCGTCCGCCGGGCTGATCCGGTCACCGATGTCCACGTGCGGGGCGTTCTTGACGGCGCTCTTCGCCACGGCCACCCGCACCGAATCGTCGCCGTCGGGCCGGGCACCGGCCAGCGGAACCAGCGACTCCGAAATACCGAAGAGGCCGGTGTGAACCGACGCCCACTTGGGCTGCCTGCTCTGTGCGTCCAGATAGAGCTCGTGGATCTTGCCGATCTTCTCGCCAGACGGGTCGTACGCGGTCGCTCCCTTGATCTGTTCCAAAACGTTCGTCATAGATTCGCTCCCTTTCGTCCGTACTCCTATTTCCCATTGCGCCGCAGACCGATCAGGCCTGCGTGGGCGTGTTGACGGCGATCTCGGTCGAACTCGGTTGCCGCGCGCGGCAACGCCACACCGAAAAGGCGCTCAAACGCCTTTTTCTCGAGTGCTTTTGGGTTCTGCCGACGGCTCAGACGTGGTGGCCATGCAGGTGCGGGTGGTGCTCGCTGAGCAGCATGCCCGATAGCAACCACACGGCGCCGAACGTCGCAGCGGCCAATGACACGATCATCGCCACTGCGCCGAACGCCAGATATCCGGCCACCATCGCGACGGCTCCGACGACCAGGGCCACGAAACTCGTGGCGATGGTCACCAGGCCCGGCACCATGGCGCCGACCGAGGTACGCGATTCGTTCATGCATTGCGGGTACCCGTGAGCGTGGGCACCAAACTCTGGGCACGTACCGAGCGTGGGCCTTTTCGAGGTGACGCGCCGGAAAAATCACGTCAGGCCCCACGCTCGACGCAGGGCTCGAAGTCGAGGACGATGCAGCCGCCCCGGAATGCAAAATGACCAGCACTTCCGTGCTGGTCACCGTTGCTCCCCCGATTGGACTCGAACCAATAACCGCCCGATTAACAGTCGGGAGCTCTGCCAATTGAGCTACAGGGGATTGTGCTCAGGCCCCGGGCGCGTGTCCCTGAACCGAGGCATGACTCTAGCGCATGACTGTGCGGATCTTTGAATCGGCTGGTAGCTGCCGGTCGGGCCAGACGCATCGGCGATCGTGAGGCAGGATGGAGCCAAGCACCGTCATCAGGGAGGGGTCCAGTGATCCGAGCCGTCGCCGTCATGGCCGTTGGCTATGTTCTGGGAGCCAAAGCAGGCCGTCGCCGTTACGAGCAGATCGCCGGCACATACCGCGCCATCACCGAGAGCCCGAAGACCAAGGCGGTGCTGGATGCCGGCCGGCGCAAGCTGGCCGACAAGGTGTCACCGGACCCGAACATGGTGCGGTTGACGGCGATCGACTCACAGACCGCAGTGCTGCATCCGGAGTCGATTCACGACTGACCCGACCGAAAATCGGGCGGTTATCGGTTCGAGAAGCCTCAGCCGAGCGGCTGGTTCCAGGTCTGGCCCGGCAGCAACGGGCCGCTGCTGAGGCCGCCCTGCGGACCCCAGACGCCCCACGGCGTGCCCACGTTCACCGGCTGGCCATTGGAGCGGCCCATGCAGTTGCCGTCTTCCTTGTTGCCGAACCAGGCCAGGCAGCCGCCGTCAGCGGTCGTCTGCGACGACGGGGCACTGCTCAGCGCGACGACGACCGGGGCAGCCACTGCGGTGGCCGCGAGCGCTGCTGCGGCGAAGAGCCGGGTTGCTCCGATGGTCATGATTGGCCTCTCCCCTGGGGTCGGTTCTGCCCCACCATATCGCGCACACTGCTTCCCCGCGTTACAGCAGACAAAAGCCTCAGCTGAGGTCGTCGCCGCTGGCCTGCTGCAGCAGGCTGCGCCGGTACTGCTCCATGGCGACGAGGTCGCCGAACAGCGCGTGGTACTCGTCGCTCTGCTCGACGGGCGACATGCGCTGCAGTTTCGACTTCAGCTCGGCGATCTCGCGGCCGACCCAGACCTCCTGCAGGCGGGCCAGAACGCTCGCGATGTATCGCGGCAGCTTGTCGTCTTCGGCCTGGAAGGCCTCGACCGACAGTTCGTTGATCAGGTTCGCGGCGGCTGGCTCGACCGTCCGGACCGCCTCGATCCAGTCCGCACCACCGAGGCCGGATGATGTCCCGCCTGCCGTGGTGATCGCCTGCCGGACGGCGGCGTACCCGGGATGGGTGAAGCTGTCGACCGGCAGCCCGTCGAACACCGGGCCGGCCATCGCCGGGTACTGCAGCGCCGACTTGAGCGCCTCGCGCTGCGGCCACAGCGTCGGGTCTTTCGGATTCGGGCGCCCCACGGCCGCGGCCGGAGCCGCCGGTGCCGACGAGCGGCGGGCGTCGCGCTTCGACGTCGCGGGACCCGACTTGGCGGTCTCGCGCACGCGCGCGATCACCTGCGCCACGTCGTCCCAACCGACCCAGCCGGCGAGCTGACGGGCGTACTCGTCACGCAGGGTGGGGTCTTTGATCCGGGCCGTCAACGGCACACACCGGCGCAGCGCGGCGACGCGGCCCTCCGCGCTGTCCAGGTCGTGCTCTTCGAGCGCGGTGCGAATAACGAACTCGAACAACGGCGTTCGGCGCGCCACCAGATCCCGCAGGGCGCCGTCGCCGGACTTGAGCCGCAGATCGCACGGGTCCATGCCGTCGGAGGCGACCGCGACGAACGACTGACCGGTCAGATTCTGTTCGCCCTCAAAGGCTTTCACGGCGGCGGCGCGTCCGGCGGCGTCACCGTCGAACACGTAGATCAGCTCGCCGCGAAAGAAGTTGTCGTCCATCATCAGTCGCCGCAGCATCGACAGGTGCTCGTCGCCGAAGGCCGTGCCGCACGACGCGACCGCTGTGGTCACGCCGGACAGGTGCATGGCCATGACGTCGGTGTAACCCTCGACGACGACGGCCTGGTGCCCCTTGGCGATATCACGCTTGGCCAGGTCGAGGCCGAACAGCACATGAGATTTCTTGTACAACACCGTTTCCGGTGTGTTGACGTACTTGGCTTCCATGTGGTCGTCGTCGAACAGGCGACGGGCGCCGAACCCGATCACCTCACCCGTCGCGCCCCGGATGGGCCAGAGCAGCCGGCGGTGGAACCGGTCCATCGGGCCGCGGCGGCCCTCGCGGGACAACCCGGCGGCCTCCAGCTCCTTGAACGTGAATCCCTTGCGCAGCAGGTGTTTTGTCAGGGTGTCCCAGCCCGACGGCGCGAATCCGCAGCCGAAGCGCTTGGCCGCATCGGCGTCGAAGTTGCGGTCGATGAGGTACTGGCGGGCGGCGGCGGCCTCGGCCGACTGCAACGCCTCGGCGTAGAACTCCTGCGCGGCGGCGTTGGCGGCGAGCAGCCGGCTGCGGCTGCCCTTGTCGCGCTGCACGTTGGTGGTCGACGACCCCTCGTAGCTGATGGTGTAGTTCAGCCGGTCGGCGAGCAGCTCCACGGCTTCGACGAAGGTGACGTGCTCGATCTTCTGCACGAACGCGTAGACGTCGCCGCCCTCGGCGCAGCCGAAGCAGTGGAACAGTCCATGGTTGGGCCGCACATGGAACGACGGCGATTTCTCGTCGTGGAACGGGCACAGCCCTTTGAGCGAGTCGGCACCCGCGCGGCGCAGCTGCACGTGCTCGCCGACGATGTCCTCGATGCGGGTGCGTTCACGAATGGCCGCGATATCGCGATCAGGAATCCGGCCGGCCACGCGCCCAGTGTAGGCGGAGCTGGATTCAGTCCAGCGGCCGCGGCGAGCGCGCCTCGTGGACGCGTTCCAGCCGGGTCTCGGTGTACGACGCGATCTGGTCGACGACAACCCGCAGCCGGGCACCGTCGTCGTCGGCGAGGGCGAACTCGGCGGCGAACTGCGGGTCGAGACTCGCCGGGGCCTGGCCCCACAGCGACAGCGCGACCTCGCGGACCATGGTGCGCTGGTCGGCCTGAATCTGCAGGTGCTGATGGTCGGACATGATGAACTGCAGGGCCAGCATCTTGAGCACCGCCACCTCGGCCCGGACCAGGGCCGGTACCGCGAGCTCGGCGTCGAAACGGCGCATCGTCGCGCGGCCCGCCTGCTTCTTGGTCTCGGTGACGGCGGCATTGGCGAACCGGCCGACCAGCTCGCTGGTGAGCCGCTTGAGCGCCACCGACGTCGCGACCGAACCGTCGTACTTGCCGACGGCGGTGACGACGGGCAGCTGCGACAACCGCGCGGCGGCGGCCAGCATGTCGTCGTGCGTCACCGTCGGATGTGAGCGGGCACCTAGGCGGGCCAGGGTGTCGGCCGCGTCCGCGTCGGCGAGGACACGCAGATCGATGCGGCCGGAGATGATGCCGTCCTCGACATCGTGCACGGAGTACGCGACATCGTCGGCCCAGTCCATGACCTGGGCCTCCAGGCACAGCCGCTCGGCGGGAGCGCCCTCGCGCACCCACGCCGCGGCGGCCGCGTCGTCGTCGTAGAAACCGAACTTCACGCGGTCCTCGCGGAACCACGGGTACTTGATCACTGCGTCCAGCGCGGCCCGGGTCAGATTCAGGCCGGCCGAACGTCCTTCACTGTCAAGCATTTTCGGTTCGAGCCGGGTCAGGATGCGGAAGTTCTGCGCGTTGCCCTCGAACCCGCCGAACGGTTTGGCGATCTCGTCGAGCGCACGTTCGCCGTTGTGGCCGTAGGGCGGGTGGCCGATGTCGTGGGCCAGACCGGCGAGGTCGACCAGGTCGGGATCACAGCCCAGCCCCACGGCCATGTGACGCCCGATCTGCGCCACTTCGAGCGAGTGGGTGAGCCGGGTGCGCGGGGTCTCACCCTGGCGGGGCCCGACGACCTGGGTCTTGTCGGCGAGCCGGCGGAGCGCGGCGCTGTGCAGCACGCGGGCCCGGTCACGCGCGAAATCCGTGCGGTGGCCGGAATCGGTGCCGGGCAGCGTGGCGCTCTTCGTGCCCTCCCCGACCAGCCGCTGCCGGTCGAAGTCGCTGTATCCGTCGCTTGCAATGCCCACGGCCGAAGTCTGCCAGCCCGGTCGCGTCCGCTTACCACATACCCTGTCACTACATTGAGCGGCATGCGCATCGTGCGAGTGCTCTGGCTGATGATTTCGGTCCTGTTGGTGGGGACGCTGCTGGCACCGGTCGCGTGCGCCGAACCACCCATGCGGCTGCCGGACTACGTCACCGACGAGGCCGGTGCGCTGAATGGGCAACAACGCGGCGACGTCACCGCCGCGGTGCAACAGCTGTACGACAAGCGCGGAACCCGGCTGTGGGTCGTCTATGTCGACACCTTCTCCGAGGCCAGTCCCCGCGACTGGGCCGAAAGCACCTGGCGCAAAAGCTTTCTGGGGAATCACGACGCCATCCTTGCCGTGGCGATCAAGGATCGTGCCTACGCGCTCCTGGTGCCTGAGGCCGCGACAGGCGAAGTGGACGTCGACCGCCTGCGCCAGGATGTCGTCGAAGCCAAGCTGCACGACGGCGACTGGGCGGGCGCGGCCGTCGCTGCCGCCGACGGACTTCGAGGGGCGTCGACTGCGCCGTTCAACTGGGTCGGACTGGTGATTGCGCTGGCCGTGATCGGTATCGCGTTCGCCGGACTCATCTGGTGGGCCCGGAGTCGTCGCCGGAAGCGCAGGCAGGCCGACCTCAACGCCGCGCAACAGGCTGACGCCACCGATCCCGCAGTCCTCGCGAAGATGTCTCCGGAAACGTTGGAGGACCTGTCCAAGTCAATCCTCGTCGAGGTCGACAACGCCGTGCGTACCAGCGACAACGAGCTGGCCCTGGCCGTCGGCGAGTTCGGCGAGCGCGACACCGCGCCATTCATCACTGCGCTACAGAATGCGAAAGCCGCCATGGCACAGGCGTTCAGCGTGCGCCAGACGCTCGACGACGCCGTGCCCGAAACTCCGCAGCAACGCCGCGACCTGCTGACCCAGGTGATCGTCTCGGCAGCCCGCGCCGACAAGGAACTCGAGGACCGGCGCACCGCGTTCCATCAGATGCGCGACCTGGTCATCAACGCGCCGACCCGACTGGACGCGCTGACCCAGCAGATGGTCGCCCTGACCGCACGCATCGAGCCGGCACAGAAGACGCTGACCGGGCTGCACGGCCAGTTCACCGAGACCGCGCTGGCGTCGGTGGCCGGCAATGTGGACGGCGCCAAAGAGCGCCTGGCGTTCGCCGATCAGAACATCACCGCCGCGCGCGGGTTGGTCAGCAAGCCGGGCGACAGTCAGGCCGCCCTGGTCAATGCCATCCGCGCCGCAGAATCCGCAGTGGGCCAGGCGCAACGGCTGCTCGATTCGGTCGACAGTGCGGCGACCGATATCGCCCATGCGATCAGCGCCCTGCCCGCCGCGATCACCGACATCCAGAACGGCATCGCGGCCGCCGAGGCGATACCGCCCGGCGCGCGCTACACCGAGCTGACGGCCGCGCGTACCGCTGCCGTACAAGCGGTTTCGAACGCGCAGGCGTCGGGCGCGGCCGACCCGCTGACCGCCTTCACCCAACTGACCGCCGCCGACTCGCAGCTCGACAAGATCCTCGCGACCATCTCGGAGGAAACCGCGGCCCTGAACCGGCTCCGGCAGTCATACGGTCAGGCACTGCTGGCGGCGCAGTCCCGGGTGCGCGGCGTCTCGGATTTCATCGACACCCGCCGCGGCAGTGTCGGCTCCGAAGCCCGCACCCGGCTGGCCGAGGCGCAGCGCCGCCTCGAAGCCGCACAGGCAGCACAGGCCACCGACCTGCCGGCGGCCATCGACCAGGCCAACGCCGCAGACGCCCTGGCAGCTCAGGCTCAGAACCTGGCCGACAACGACGTCCGCGCCGCCCGCCAGGCCTACGCCGGGTCCGGTACGAGTACCGCAGGCGACATCGGCGGCATCATCATCGGCGGCATTCTGTCGGGCATGATCCGCGGCGGCGGTGGTGGCGGTGGCAGCCACGGGGGTGGTTGGAGCTCAACGAGTTTCGGCGGCTCAGGCGGCGGCTTCTCCGGCGGCGGCGGGCGGTTCTAGTCGCGGTGAGCGATCAGCCCGCCGCGGCGGCGAGGCGGGCCCGCTCGCGCATCGAGGCGACCACGCCACCGTCGTTCAGGATGTCGGTGCCGGTTAGGTAGCCTGCCTTGTCGCCGGCGCAGAACGCGAACAGCTCGGCCATCTCTTCGGCCTTGCCCCAGCGCGGCACCGCGGCGTTCATGACCATCGCGCCGGCACCCGCGTCGGCCTCGAGCAGCCCCATCTCGGTGTCGACCGAGCCCGGTGACACCGAGACGATGCGCAGCCCCTTGGCGTTGAAACGCTCGGCCTGCGAACTGCTGTACCACTTCACGAAGTTCTTGCTCACGCCGTAGGCCATACCCGAGCGCAGTTCCTCGGGCGCGAATGCACACGCCGCCACGATCTCGGCCAGGAACGCCGCCTCGTCGGTGAGCGCCAGCGGGAACTTCGCCGTCGGGATGATCTCGTCGGGCAGCAGGTGTGCCGCCATCGACGCCACGTTGACGATCGCCGCGCCCGCGTTCGCCACACCATGGAAGGCCTCGTTGACGTTCACGGTGCCGACCGCGTTGGTGCGCGCGACGTAGTCCGCGGCCCCCATGCTCGGGCTGACACCGGCGGCGTGGATCACCGACGCGATCGGGCCGAGACCTGTTGCGGTGGTGAATAACTGGTCCACTGCGGCGCGATCGGTGACATCGGCGTTGATGATCGTCGCGGCGATGCCGAGGGCGGCCAATTCGGCCGCGGCTGCGTCGAGGCGGTCCTGACGGACATCGGCCAGCACCACCGTGTGGTCCCGCCCGACGATCTTGGCCGTCGCCAGTCCCATGCCGCCGGCACCGCCGGTGATCACCGAAACGCGCGTCATGACCGTCACGCTATACCGAAAGCACAACGGGATAGCCAACGGGTGCTGACGAACTGCTCAGCACCGGCTCAGGTGGTGAACAACGAGAGGTGGACGTACACCTCGTCGGGCCCGCGTTCGTCGACGACGACTTCGCGGTTGACCAGCTTGTGGTCCTTGGTGGTGACCTTGTCCTGCAGGAACAGCGGCTCGGGTGCACCGGACAACGCCGGTCCGGCGAGGCCCGTCATCGTTTTCGGAATGTCGGACGGCCGCGGCGGCGCCGGGAACTGGCCCAGGAATTCGCGCAACTGGCCGTCGGTGAGCCGCAACGCCACGCGATATCGGGTATCGCGGCCCGAGTCTGTGACAGTGGCGAGAACCTGGGCGCCTTGCGGCAGCGTCACATCACCGAATGCCGCCGCCGTCTCTGCGGAAACTGGCGCCTTCTGCTCTCGGTCCACCTCGGTGGCGCACGCGGAGAGCGCGCACACCATCAGGAACCCGGCCAGCGCGCCGAGGTACCACCTCATGGCTGCGCGCCGCGCCCGGCGAGTTCGTCGTAGCCCGAGCCGATCTCGCGGATCCGCGCGGCGATGGTGTTGAGGTCCGCATTCGACCGACTGAGGATTTCGGTGATGTCGGCAGTCCCCTTGGCCACCACCGGGAGCAGCGCCTGGTCCCCCGCCTCGGTGGGCGGCGCGCTGACGGCCGCGTCGAGCACCCACTGCCTGACGGAGTCGAGATCGCGGCGGCCTGCCGTCACCACGGCCGCGGACCGATCGACCTCGGCGCCGAGGCGCCGGTCGAGTTCGGCGAGCTTGCCGAGAGCCCGGGCGTGCTTGCGGTTACGGCCGTCGTACGCCTCGGCGGCAGTGCCCGTCCACTCCCCGCCGGGCGCCACCGACTGGACCGTCCGCCGCAGTTCCTGGAACTGTGCGCTCATGTCGAAGTCAGCCCCGACGACCGGCGTGCCGGACCCGAACGCCGCGCGCGCGTCGTCCCACGTCGAAAGAAATGCGCCGAGTACTCCCACGCCGCCCCCTCTAATCCCCTTGGCTCACATCCTATTCGAGCCTGCGGCGGGTCCCCGGCGGCAAAATTTCCGCCGATGCGCACACACAACGTCAGGCTGAGGGCGTCGGTAAGCGGATATCCGCTCAACAGCGCTCTCAGCCTGACTTTGTGCTTGACAGTTGGCCGTCAGCAGCCCTTGAGGCGCACCGCGAGGTAGTCGCTGACGGCGTCGATGGCGACGCGCTCCTGCGTCATCGCGTCACGCTCGCGGATGGTCACGGCGTGGTCCTCGAGCGAGTCGAAGTCGACCGTGATGCAGTACGGCGTGCCGATCTCGTCCTGGCGACGGTAGCGGCGGCCGATCGCGCCGGCATCGTCGAACTCGACGTTCCAGTTCTTGCGCAGCTCGGCGGCCAGGTCGCGGGCCTTGGGCGACAGGTCGGCGTTGCGCGACAGCGGCAGCACCGCGGCCTTGACCGGCGCCAGGCGCGGGTCGAGCTTGAGCACCGTGCGCTTGTCGACGCCGCCCTTGGCGTTGGGCGCCTCGTCCTCGTGGTACGAGTCGACCAGGAACGCCATGAGCGAGCGGGTCAGGCCGGCTGCGGGCTCGATGACGTACGGCACGTAGCGGGTGTCGGTGCCCTGGTCGTAGAACGACAGGTCGACGCCCGAGTGCTCACCGTGGGTGCTGAGGTCGAAGTTGGTGCGGTTGGCGATGCCTTCGAGCTCACCCCACGGGTTGCCGGCGAAGCCGAACTTGTACTCGATGTCGGTGGTGCCGGCGCTGTAGTGCGACAGCTTCTCCAGCGGGTGCTCGTAGAGCCGCAGGTTCTCCGGGTTGATGCCCAGGTCGACGTACCACTGGAAGCGGGTGTCGATCCAGTACTTGTGCCACTCCGGCGCGGTCGAGGGCTCGACGAAGAACTCCATCTCCATCTGCTCGAACTCGCGGGTGCGGAAGATGAAGTTGCCCGGCGTGATCTCGTTGCGGAAGCTCTTGCCGATCTGGCCGATGCCGAACGGCGGCTTCTTGCGCGCGGTGGTCACCACGTTGGCGAAGTTCACGAAGATGCCCTGCGCCGTCTCCGGGCGCAGGTAGTGCATGCCTTCCTCGGACTCGATGGGGCCGAGGTAGGTCTTGAGCATCATGTTGAAGTCACGCGGCTCGGTCCACTGACCCTTGGTGCCACAGTCCGGACAGACGATCTCGTCCATCGGCACGGCATCGGGGTCATCCAGGCCCTTCTTCAGGGCGTAGGCCTCCTGCATGTGGTCCTGGCGGTGCCGCTTGTGGCAGTTCAGGCACTCCACCAGCGGGTCGTTGAACACCGCGACGTGGCCCGAGGCCACCCACACCTGGCGGGGCAGGATGATCGCGCTGTCCAGGCCGACGACGTCGTCGCGGGACGTGACGACGGACTTCCACCACTGGCGCTTGATGTTCTCCTTGAGCTCGACACCCAGTGGCCCATAATCCCACGCAGACTTGGTGCCGCCGTAGATTTCGCCGGACTGGAAGACCAGACCACGGCGTTTGGCCAGGTTGGCAACGGTGTCGATGATGGACGCCACGATGTTCGAGCACTCCTCGAGTCAGCTGGGATGCAACCCGTCCAGCCTAAAGGCCCCGGTGATCGGCCAATGTCGCACCCATCCTTTGACATGCGTAAGCGCGCATGGAAAGCTAAATGAAAACTATTTCCAATAGCCGGGAGTTGCCGGGGTGCCACCCACCACTACGCATGACGAGCTCGACCACCAGCACAGCGGTGCGCCGTTTCCGTCGTCCCCGCCGCGGGAGACGCTCGACGCCGCCGGCGACCTGCTGCGCGCCCTCGCCGCCCCCATCCGCATCGCCATCGTGATGCAGCTGCGGGAGTCGCAGCGCTGCGTGCACGAACTCGTCGACGCCCTGGGCGTCCCGCAGCCACTGGTCAGCCAGCACCTGCGCATCCTCAAGTCGGCCGGGGTCGTCGCCGGTGAGCGCGCCGGCCGCGAGGTGATGTACCGCCTGGTCGACCACCACCTAGCGCACATCGTCGTCGACGCCATCGCGCACGTCGAGGAGGAACGGTCATGAGCGCTCCCACGCGGTCCACAAAGCAGCGCACCGCGATCGCGGCGCTGCTCACCAACGTCGAAGAGTTCCGGTCCGCCCAGGAGTTGCACGACGAACTGCGCCGCCGCGGCGAGGGCATCGGCCTGACGACCGTCTACCGCACCCTGCAGTCGATGGCCGCGGCCGGACAGGTCGACAGCCTGCGCAACGACAGCGGCGAGGCGCTCTACCGGCGCTGCTCGCAGGCCCACCACCACCATCACCTCGTGTGCCGGCAGTGCGGCGCCACGGTCGAGGTGGCCGGTACCGAGGTCGAGGCCTGGGCCACCGAAACCGCTGCCGCCCATGGCTTTTCCGACGTCAGCCACACCATCGAGATTTTCGGGGTGTGCTCGGCCTGCGCCGCCGCCTGAGATTCAGGACTCGAGAGCCGGCCGGCTCCGCGCCCACTCCAGCACCGCTTCGGCCGTCAGCGGCGCCAATTCGATGTCGCCGGGTGCATCCGGATCGATCCAGGCCATCTCTTCGATCTCGGCGGCGATCTGCGGCACGCCGTCGAGCCGCACGAAGAACAGTTCGGCGTCGACCGTGTGCCCGGGTTCGTTGGCGGCAACCGCGGTGTGGTGACCCAACTCCCGCACGTCGGTGATGCCGACCCCGAGTTCCTCCCGGATCTCGCGGGCCAGCGCGTCGACCGGCGACTCCCCCGGTTCGAGCTTGCCGCCGGGTTGCATGAACGCCGTCGTCCCGCGCTTGCGGACCAGCAGCAGGCGCCCGTACTCATCGTCCACCACCGCGGCGACGATCCGGATGACGGTCATGAGGGTGTCACGACGTCAGGTCGGCCCGCACGTCGACACCGGTGGACAGCACCAGCATGACCAGGGTGGACAGGGCGTCGTCGCTGAGTCCAGCGGCCGGGAAGTTGTAGCGCAGCATCACGTCGCCGACCTTCTTGGCGCCATTGGACCGCGGATCACCGGCCCGCTCCACCAGCACCACCGAGCCGAGCATGGTGCGACCCGCGTGATCGGCCACGCGGTCCCGAACCTTGTTGTCCAGCTTGATATCCCACGCCAGTGGCTGCGTCAGCGAGACCAGGTCGAGGCCCTCACCGATGTTCACCACGCGCAGTGACGCCACCGTTCCGTCGTGTGCGACGGTGAGCGCGCCGTCGTTCTCTTCGACGATGGTGACCGAGTCGGCGAGCACCGACGCCAACCGCTGCAACAAGTCCGACATCAGGCCCTCCCGAACCGTCGGTTCCGGTTGACGTACTCCTCGCACGCGGCCCACAGGTCGCGGCGGTCGTAGTCCGGCCACAGCTTGTCCTGGAAGACGTACTCGGCGTACGCCGCCTGCCACAGCATGAAGTTGCTGGCGCGCTGCTCGCCCGAGGTGCGGATGAAAAGGTCCACGTCGGGGATGTCGGGGCGGTGCAGATGCTTGGCGACCGATGCCTCGGAGATCCGGCTCGGATTGATCTTGCCGGCGGCCGCCTCCTCGGCGAGTTGACGCGCCGCTTCGACGATCTCGGTGCGCCCACCGTAGTTCACGCAGTAGTTGACGGTGATGACGTCGTTGCCGACCGTCATCTGCTCGGCGATGTCGAACTCCTTGATGACGCTGCTCCACATGCGCGGCCGGGACCCGACCCACCGCATGTTGACGCCCATCGCGTTGAGGTTCTCCCGGCGGCGACGCACCACCTCACGGTTGAAGCCCATCAGGAACCGCACCTCTTCGGTGCTGCGCTTCCAGTTCTCGGTGGAGAACGCGTACACCGACAGGTGCTTGATGCCCAGTTCGATGGCTCCGCAGGTGATGTCGATCAGCACCGCCTCGCCCATCTTGTGACCCTCGGTACGTCCGAGCCCGCGCTGGGTGGCCCACCGGCCGTTGCCGTCCATGACGACGGCGACGTGGTTGGGTACCTGGTCGGCGGGAATCTGCGGTGCCACGGCCTTGGACGGGTGCTGCGGCGGCCGTGCGAAGCGGCCGTTGGAGTTCGGCGGGAGCTCCGGGAAGACCACGGGCCAGGTCGAAACGTCCGGGAAAATCGGATAGTCGTCAGGCGCCTGTGGCAGCTGTGGATAGCTGGTCTTGCGCGCCCGGTTGAGTGCCATGGGCAATATCCTGCCTGAGTAGGGTCACGCGTTGCTCAATGAGTGCGGTATCGGGACGGTAGACGCGCTCGACGAGGGGCAATGTCCGCAACTGACGCTCCAGATGCCACTGCAGATGCGCGGCCACCAGCCCGCTGGCCTGGCTCCGGTGCCCCGTCGGTGAGGCCTGCGCAAACTCCCAGTCGCCGTCGTGCAGCGCGGCCATCAGATCCAGCACACCTTGCGGCGGGGTGACCGAGCCCGACGGCCGGCAGTGCACGCACACGCTGCCGCCGGCCGCGACATGGAACGCCCGGTGCGGACCGGGTGCGGCGCAGCGCGCGCACTCGGTGATGGCCGGCGCCCAACCGGCGATCCCCATGGCGCGCAGCAGATAGGCGTCGAGCACCAGTTCACGGGGCCGGCTGCCGTCGGCGACGGCCCGCAACGCGCCGACGGTGAGCCGCTGCAGCGCCGGCATCGGGTTGCGTTCCTCACCCGCCAGCCGTTCGGCGGTCTCCAGGATGGCGCAGCCGCAGGTGTAGCGGCCGTAGTCGTTGACGATGTCGGCGGCGAACGCGTCGAGGGACACCACCTGGGTGACGATGTCGAGGTTGCGGCCGGGATGCAGCTGCACGTCGATGTGGGCGAACGGCTCCAGCCGCGAGCCGAACTTGCTGCGGGTCCGTCGCACGCCCTTGGCCACCGCGCGGACCAGCCCGTGGTCGCGGGTGAGCAGCGTGACGATCCGGTCGGCCTCGCCGAGCTTGTGCTGGCGCAGCACGACCGCTCGATCCCGGTACAACCGCATCGGGCGATTGTCCCATCGCGGACCGACAACTTCGGTTAGGCAGCGCCGGGCGAGTGCGCACCACTATCCTCATAAATCGTCATGGCCGAACGTTCCGCGCAGCCCCGATTCCCCACCCTGACCCAGCAGTTGTACCGGCTCGCGAGCGGCACGGTGACGTCAGAGCAGATCGTGCGGCAGTCGCTGGACGCGATCGCCGCCAGCCAGCTCGAGTTGAACGCCTTCCGGGTGGTCTTCACCGAACAGGCACTCGCCGACGCCGCCGAAGCAGACCGCAAACGCGCTGCCGGACAACACCTTCCGCTCCTTGGTGTACCCATCGCGATCAAGGACGACGTCGACGTCGCGGGCGTGCCGACCCGGTTCGGCACCGACGGCGACGTGCCCTCGGCGACCGCGGACGCCGAGGTGGTGCGCCGGCTGAAGGCGGCCGGCGCGGTGATCGTCGGCAAGACCAACACCTGCGAACTCGGCCAGTGGCCGTTCACCAGCGGGCCCGGTTTCGGGCACACCCGCAATCCCTGGTCGCGCGAGCACACCCCGGGCGGGTCGTCGGGCGGTAGCGCCGCGGCCGTCGCGGCCGGATTGGTCACCGCCGCAATCGGATCCGACGGTGCGGGCAGCGTCCGCATCCCCGCCGCATGGACCCATCTGGTCGGCATCAAGCCGCAGCGCGGACGCATCTCCACCTGGCCGCTGCCCGAGGCCTTCAACGGCATCACGGTCAACGGGGTGCTGGCCCGGACGGTCGCCGACGCGGCCCTGGTTCTCGACGCCGCCTCCGGCAACGTCGACGGTGATCTCCACAAACCGGCGCCCATCGCCGCGGCCGAGGCCGTCGGCCGGGCACCGGGTCCGTTGCGCGTCGCGTTGTCGACCAAGTTTCCGTTCACCCTGTTCCCCGCCCGGTTGCATCCGGAGATCCGGGCCGCGCTGAACACCGTTGCGGGACAACTCGAAGAACTCGGGCACACCGTCCGGCCGGACGATCCGGAGTACGGACTGCAGCTGTCCGTGGACTTCCTGGCCCGTTCCACGACGGGACTCGCCGAATGGCGCGACCGGGTGGGACCCGACGTGACCCTCGACCGCCGCACCCGGGCCAACATCCGGACGGGATGGCTGCTGTCGGAGCACGCGCTCCGCGAGGCACGGCGGCGCGAAGCCGCCCATCAGCGCCGCATCGGCTGGATTTTCAATCTCGTCGACGTCGTGCTGGCGCCGACCACCGCGCAGCCGCCACCGCTGATCGACGCCTTCGACCGGCTCGGCAGCACCGCCACCGACCGCGCCATCATCGCGGCGTGCCCGGTGTGCTGGCCGTGGAACGCGCTCGGCTGGCCGTCGATCAACGTCCCGGCCGGCTTCACCGCCGACGGGCTGCCCATCGGTGTGCAGCTCATGGGCCCCGAAGGCAGCGAGCCACTGCTGATCTCGCTGGCCGCCAGCCTGGAGGCGATCAGCGGCTGGGCCACCAAGCAGCCCGACAACTGGTGGACTGACTAAAAGCCCAGCTTGCCAAGCTGTTTCGGGTCGCGCTGCCAGTTCTTGGCGATCTTGACGCGCAGATTCAGATAGACCTTGGTGCCGAGCAGCTTCTCGATCTGGGTACGCGCCGCGGTGCCGACCTCACGCAACCGGGAGCCGCCCTTGCCGATCACGATGCCCTTCTGGCTGTCGCGCTCGACGTAGATGATGGCGTGGATGTCGCACATCTCGCCCTGCTCGGGGGTGCGGCCTTCGCGCTCGGTGAACTCCTCGATGACGACCGCCAGTGAGTGCGGCAGCTCGTCGCGCACGCCTTCCAGCGCGGCTTCGCGGATGAGCTCGGCGATCAGCACTTCCTCGGGCTCATCGGTGAGTTCGCCGTCCGGGTAGAACGCCGGGCCCGGCGGCAACTTGCTGGCCAGCACGTCGATCAGGACGTCGACCTGTTCACCCGCCACCGCGGACACCGGCACGATCTCGGACTTGCCCTCGGTGAGCTCACTGACCGCCAGCAGCTGCGCGGCGACCTTGTCGCGCGGCACCTTGTCGGTCTTGGTGACGACCACCAGCAGCGTGGTTCGCGGCGCGACAGTGCGGATCTGCTGGTAGATCCAGCGGTCACCGGGCCCGATGGCCTCGTCCGCCGGGATGCACAGGCAGATGATGTCGACCTCGGAATAGGTGTCCTTGACCAGTTCGTTGAGCCGCTGGCCGAGCAGCGTGCGCGGCCGGTGCAGCCCGGGGGTGTCCACCAGGATGATCTGGAAGTCCTCGCGGTGCACGATGCCGCGAATGGTGTGCCGGGTGGTCTGCGGCCGATTCGACGTGATCGCGACCTTGGTGCCGACGAGCGCGTTGGTCAGCGTCGACTTGCCGGTGTTGGGCCGGCCGACCAAACAGACGAAGCCGGAACGGAATTCGTCACTCATCGGGTTCTCCTTCTGCTGCGGAATCCGCAGCCTCGGTACGTTGCGGCTCGACCGGGATCACCAGCACGGTGCCGATCCGGACCCGACCGCGATGGTCGCGGCCGCCCTCGGCCCGCAACTGGAGGGTCGCCGGGTGCTGCGATCGATGCGACGGGAATGACACCCGGACCTCGGCGCCCGGTAGCGGCACGCGCCCCAGCTCGTGTGCCAGCAGCCCGCCGACGGTGTCGACGTCCAGGTCGCCGTCGACCTCGAAGCCGCACAGTTCGGCGAGGTCTTCCAGCGGCAACCGGGCCGACACCCGAAACCGGTTGTCGCCCAGTTCTTCTACCGGCAGCACCTCGTCGGTGTCGTATTCGTCGGCGATCTCACCGACGATCTCCTCCAGCACGTCCTCGATCGACACCAGGCCGGCGATCGCGCCGTACTCGTCGACCAGCAGCGCCATGTGGTTGCGGGTGCGCTGCATCTCGTTGAGCAGGGCGTCGAGTGGCTTGGAGTCCGGCATGAACACCGCGGGACGCATCACGTCGGCCACCTTGGTCTCGCGGCCGCCGTTGGTGGAGTTGTAGGTCTGCTCCACAAGGTCTTTGAGATAGACGACGCCGACGACGTCGTCGACGTTCTCCCCGATCACCGGGATGCGGGAGTGCCCGCTGCGGACCGCCAGCGAGGTCGCCTGCCCGGCCGACTTGTCGCTCTCGATCCACACCATTTCGGTGCGGGGCACCATGACCTCGCGCGCCGGGGTGTCGCCGAGTTCGAAGACGGACTTGATCATTCGCCGCTCTTCGGCGGCCACGACGCCGCGCTGCTGGGCGAGGTCGACGACCTCGAGCAGCTCGATTTCCGAGGCGAACGGTCCGTTGCGGAAGCCCCGGCCCGGGGTGAGGGCGTTACCGATGAGCACCAGCAGCCGGCTGATCGGGGTCAGCAGCACCGCGATCACCTGCAGCGGAAGCGCCGACAGCAGTGAGATGGAATAGGCGTTCTGCCGCCCGACGGTGCGGGGGCCGACGCCGATGGCCACGAAGCTGACGACCACCATGATGGCAGCGGCGGACACCAAGGCCCACCCACGCGTCATCAACTCGTCGAGGTAGTCGACCAGCAGGACCGTCGCCGATGCCTCGCAGACAACCCGCAGCAGCACAACGAGATTGACGTACTGCGGCCGGTTCCGGACGATCTTCGCCAGCCGCACCGCACCGGGCCGCTCATCCCGGATCAGCTCGTCCACGCGCGCGATGGAGACGGTGTTGATGGCGGCATCGATCGCCGCGAAAACCCCGCCGATCACGACGAGCACTATGGCGCCGATCAACGGCGTCAACCCGGTCACGGTTCGTCGAAGTACCGCGACTTGTCAAGCAGCCGGCGGTCTTTCTCGGTCTGCCGATCCTTGTGGTAGGCGTGCACCTGGTCGGCGACCCACTCTTCGAGCAGCTGACGCTGCAGGTCGAACATCTCTTTTTCTTCGTCCGGCTCGGCGTGGTCATAGCCCAGCAGGTGCAGCACGCCGTGCACGGTCAGCAGCGCCAGCTCATGGCCCAGCGAATGCCCCGCGGCCTCAGCCTGATTCGCGGCGAACTCGGGACACAGCACGATGTCGCCGAGCATCGAGGGCCCCGGCTCGGGCGCATCCGGGCGGCCGCCGGGCTCGAGCTCGTCCATCGGGAAGCTCATCACATCCGTCGGACCCGGCAGGTCCATCCAGCGCATGTGCAGATCGGCCATCGCCGACTGGTCCACCAGCACCATCGAGAGTTCAGCGGCGGGGTTCACGTCCATCTTGGAGATGACGAACCGTGCCACGCTGATCAGCTCGTCTTCGGATACGTCGATCCCCGACTCGTTGGAAACCTCGACCGTCACTGCGTCACCGCCTCGTCCGGCCGGTGGCTCGACGGTGCGCGCGGTTGGCCAGTCCGTGCTCGCTCACTTTGGCTTCCGCCGCTTCGTACGCGTCGACGATCTCCGAAACCAGCTTGTGGCGCACCACATCTGCACTCGTGAGTTCGGCGATGTGGATGTCGTCGATGCCGTCGAGGACCTCGATGGCCGACCGCAGGCCCGACCGCATGCCGCCCGGCAGGTCGATCTGCGTGACGTCACCGGTCACGACGATCTTGGAACCGAAACCCAAGCGGGTCAGGAACATCTTCATCTGTTCGGCGGTGGTGTTCTGCGCCTCGTCGAGGATGACGAACGCGTCATTCAACGTCCTACCCCGCATAAAGGCCAGCGGCGCAACCTCGATCACCCCGGCTGCCATGAGCTTCGGGATCATCTCGGCGTCCATCATGTCGTGCAGCGCGTCGTACAGCGGCCGCAGATACGGGTCGATCTTCTCGTTGAGGGTGCCCGGCAGGAAACCCAGGCGCTCTCCCGCTTCGACGGCGGGACGGGTCAGGATGATCCGGCTGACCTGCTTGGTCTGTAATGCGCTGACGGCCTTGGCCATTGCCAGATACGTCTTGCCGGTACCGGCGGGGCCGATGCCGAAGACGATGGTGTGGGCATCGATGGCGTCGACGTAGCGCTTCTGGTTGAGCGTCTTGGGCCGGATGGTCTTGCCGCGCCGCGACAGGATGTCGAGCGTCAGCACCTGTGCCGGCGACTCGGCGTCGGCGCCGTCGAGCATGCCGACGCTGCGGCGGACGACGTCCGGGGTCAGCGTCTGCCCGCCGGCGGCGATCGTGATGAGCTCACTGACCACGCGCTCGGCCTTCGCCACGTCAGCGGGCGAGCCGGAGATGGAGAGCGAATTGCCGCGGACGTGGATGTCGGCCGCCAGCAGGTTCTCCAGGGCTCGCAGATTCTCGTCGGCCGAGCCGAGCAGGCCCACGACAAGATCAGGCGGAACAGTGATGCTGCTTCGAACCGACGGGTCGAGCTCCGAGGAGCGCGACGCGGCGGCGTTCGTATCGCGGGGCGTCACGTGGTTTTCGATGCCTGCTTTCTGGTGTCGAGCTGAGGAGCACATTCTACCGCCGGGCCGAAGGCACGCCCAACGAGTTGGCTGGTCACGCAACCGCGGGCGGCACCTTTCGGTACCGCCCGCGGGTGTGAGTAGTTATGGTCGCCGATTACCGGCTCTGGTGGACGTTGGTGTCGACCTTGGGCGACTTGGCACCCTGGTGCACATCGTCCAGCCAGTTCAGGTGATCAACTCCCGTCGGCACCACTGTTGCCTGCACCCCTGTCGGTGCCGGCCCGGTGGCGGCTACGGCGGGAACGGCGAACCCCATGGCGCCGGCGGCCAATGCACCGGCGATAACTGCTGCAATTCCGAAATTCTTCATGAGGTGTTCCCCTTCGCGTCTTCTGTCCGTCTTTGTCACCTTGCGACCCGAGTCGCTGTGACATTCATGTAAACAGGCAGGTCAAGGGATTAATTCCGCTGGCAGGAAATTAGTGTTTACTGGCAGGAATTGCTGTAACCCAGGCCACACGGTTCGGCCCTTCCGACCGCCCCACAGAGTTCCGAATTAGCGCAATGGAGGGGTGTTCGCCGCTGTTAGGCTCAAATTCACCGGCGAGGGTCCGCCGGGGCGATGAGGAATCGGGGAGGGTTCTGCATGGGTAGGGGTCGCGGCAATCACGGCGGATCGCACCATACGCCGCACAACCGCCATCCGCGCCACGACGACGAGCCCACGGTGCGCATCCCCCGGCCGAACCACAACGACCGCAACGACCACAACCCCCGGCGCCACGACGATCACGACGGCAACTCGCACCGGCGCGACCACGACGGCGGTGACAGCCCGAGCCTCGGCGAGAAGATCAACGACATCCTCGACAAGGCCAACGACGTCCTGGACACCGCCTCGGACATCGCCGACAACGTCAAGAAGCTGATGGAAGGCGATCCGATGGGCGCCGTCGGGCTGCTCAGCGATGCCGGCGACGTCGCCAAGATGCTCATGCCCGCGGCCGCGGGCACACCCATCATCGAGGGCGGTTTGTGGGCCCTGGACTTCGCGGGGCTCGGTTTCGGCATCGGCGATCCAGACACCGGGGAATCGTTCTCCGACGGCGCCGAGCTCTTCCAGGCCGCCGGCGACGGACTCAGCAGCGCCTACCCGACCGTGTGGCAAGGCACCTCTTCCACGGCCTACTCCAACCGGAACGCCGAACAGATCGGCAGCGCCGAACAGCTGCTGCAGGCCGACAATCTCGTCGTACAAATCCTGAGCGCCGAAGCCGAACAGGTCGACGCGGGCCGCCAGCAGATGGACAACATCGCCACTTGCCTCGGCGCGATGATCCCCGTCTGCCTCGCGCTGGAGGCGACGGTCATCGGCGCCCCCGAGTCGCTCGCGCTGCAGGCCGCGTCGGTTGCCGTCGCCGCCGCGGCTTCGGCCGTGACGATGAACAACATGATGGCTCAATCCTCGAGCAACGCAGCGCAATTGAGCCAGGCGACAAGTATGTACCAGAGCGCCTCGCACGCCCCGCCGCTGAGCACCATGCCGCCGCCACCGGCGAAAAAGCCGGGCGACGGACCGGATTTCGGCAACGCCGACCCCAATGCGCCCGGCAACCCCAACCAGCCGGGGCGGCCGGGGACGAATTCGCCGTACGGCCCGCCCACGAACAACCCGCCCGGCACCGGCAACCCGACGGGCTCGCCCGGCACGGGCGGTGGCGGCGGTTCGGGCTCCGGCGGCGGGTCAGGCTCCGGTGGCGGGTCGGGCTCCGGCGGCGGCGCGCCGAACATGCCGAAGATGCCCGAGGTGCCCGAAATACCCTCCGCCCCAGCGGCATCGGGTGCCGGCACCGGCGCCGGGTCCGGCATGGGCGGGATGCCGTCGCTGCCACAGATGGGCGGCGGTGGTTCCGGCAGCGGGGGCGGTGGTCTCCTCGGCACCCTCGCCGGACTGGCCGGCCAGGCGGCGCAGACCGCGACGCAGGCGGCGCAGGCCGCCCAACAGGGCAAGCAGGATCCGAACGCACAGGACCCGAACGCGCCGGGTGCCGACAAGGACGGCGACGGCAAGCCGGACGACCCGGCCGCCGACCCCAATGCCCAAGCCGCCGGGGAGAATCCGCCCGGCGCGGCCGCCGGGTCGGAGTCGCCTGCAGGACGCGCGCCCATCCAGGTGTCGTTCGACGACGGCGCCCACCACGTCGAGGTGGCCGTCGATCCCGACACCGCCAAAGGCCCGGTGCACGTGAGCCTCGACCCGTCGAATCCCACTGCGCCCCCGCGCATCACGACCGAAACCTAGTTTTTCCGGCTTTCCGAAAGGAGCAACACATGGGCGGCAAGCTCACCGTGGAGACCTCAGAGTTGCAGGCGCTCTCCACCAAACAGACCGATGCGGCCGCGACGTTCAGCGCCGCCGGCAACACCACGTCCTATGTCGAGGTCAAGGTGCTCGCGACCCACGGGCCGCTGTGCATGTCGACGCAATCGGCACTGAGTGCTGCGAACAACGCGCGCAAGGCCGCCTGCGAGCAGATGATGAACAAGTCGCGCAACCTGGCCTCGAATCTGGCCAAGGCCGCGGCGCAATACGACCAGACGGATGCGCAGGAAGGTTCCAACCTCGGCAAGCAGATGCAGATCTGATCGATGTCAGACCATTCTTGGGACGACCACGACGACGACGAGCATCTCGCCGAACCCGAGAGCTCGCTCGATTACTTCGCCACCGACGGCGGTGACGACGCAGACCCGGACGATTCGGGTCTCGACCACCTGGTGACGTCGGATGACGAGACGTACGACGACGAGACGGCGGGTTCCTACGCGGACGCGATGGAGCCGGAAACCGCTGGTGCCTCGGATGACGACGAAACGCCGGACGACGACGCACCGCGGGTGGTGGTGTTCGCGGTGTCCGATCCCGCCGGCAACGTCACGGCCGAGGCGTCCATCGCCGGATCCATCCAGCGGATCAAGCTGGCCCCCAAGGCGGCCTCGATGCCCGAGACCGAACTCGCCCGCAGCATCCTCGCGACCGCGAAGCTCGCGAACATGAAGGGCCGCGCGGTACAACGGGCACTCATCGAAGGCGTCCTCGCGGCCGAAGGGCTCGACGACGAGCGCGTCGAGGCCATCATCGAGACCAATGCACCCGACCTGCCGACACCGCAGCAGGCCGACGACGCGGTCGCCGAGGCACAGGCGGCCTACCTCCGCGGTGAGCATCGATAGCCGAATTCATGCCCGAACGTGGTTGGGCGAGTATGAGGTTCGTCGGCCGGGCTGAGTGCTAGACCTGCCAGCGCGGCGTCAGCACACCCAAGGCGCCCAACGCGACGGCCGCGGCGGTCGACGTCCGCAATACCGACGGTCCCAGCCGAACGGCGACGGCGCCGGCGGCCACCAGCGCCGCCACCTCACCGTCGGTGATACCGCCTTCCGGCCCCACGATCAGCGTCACCGCCTCGGTGGACGACGAAACCACCTCGCGCAATGGCACTTCCGCTGATTCATGCAAGACCAACGTGACGCCCGCACCGATCGAGGCCACCAGCTCAGCAGTCGACACCGGGCCGCTGACCGACGGCACGTACGGGCGACGGGACTGCCGCGCCGCCGACCGGGCCACCGCACTCCAGCGTCGTAAACCCTTCTCCACCTTGGCCGTACCGTCCCAGCGCGCGACGCAGCGCTCGGACTGCCATGCCACAAAGGCGTCGGCGCCGGCCTCGGTGGCCAATTCGATGGCCAGCTCGGAGCGGTCGGATTTGGGCAGGGCCTGGACCACAGTCACCGTCGGCACCGCGGCCGGGACCTCGGTGACCGACAGCACGCGCGCCGTCAACCGGCCCTTCACGGCGTCTTCGATCACGCAGTGCGCCAACGTCCCGGCCCCGTCGGACAGGTCGAGTTCCTCGCCCGGACGGATGCGTCGCACCGTCGCCGCGTGGAATCCCTCGTCGCCATCGACGACGGCGAGGCCGCCGACCTCGGGTACCGCGTCGACGTAGAACAGCGCCCGGCTCACCAAGGGCCCCGAAGGCTAACGGCCGCTGAAGGTTTCGCGCAGGCGGCTGAACAGGCCGCCCCCGCCGCCGGCCACGGCCTGCGTCGACCGCACCTCGGTGACGTCGCGGGACCGCTGCTCCTTGAACTTGCGCAGCAGGTCCAGGTCACGGTTGTCGAGCCGCGTCGGCACCACGACGTCGATGTGCGCGTGCAGGTTGCCGCGGACCCCGGACCGCAGGTGCGGCATGCCGTGGCCGCGAATGGTGGTGATCGAACCGGGCTGCGTACCCGGCGCGATGGTGATCTCGGTGGGCCCGTCGAGGATGGCGTCGACGGTGACCGTGGTGCCCAGTGCGGCGTCGACCATCGGCACCGAGACGGTGCAGTGCAGGTCGTCGCCGTCGCGCAGGAACAGCTCGTGCGCCTGCTCGTGCACCTCGACGTACAGGTCGCCGGCGGGTCCACCGCCCGGCCCGACCTCGCCCTGGGCCGCGAGACGCACCCGCATGCCCTCACCGACACCGGCCGGAATCTTGACGCTGACGTCGCGCCGCGCGCGCACCCGGCCGTCGCCGCCGCAGCGGTGACACGGGTCGGGAATGACCTCGCCGACGCCACCACACACCGGGCAGGGCCGCGATGTCATGACGTTGCCGAGCAGCGAGCGCTGGACCGTCTGCACCTCACCCTGGCCGTGGCAGGTATCACAGCGGGCGGGCTGGGAATTGCCGTGCGTGCCCTTGCCCTGGCACAGGTCGCACAGCACCGCGGTGTCCACGGTGACCTGCTTGGTGACGCCCGTCGCGCACTCCTCGAGGTCCAGCCGCAGGCGCAGCAGCGAGTCCGAGCCCGGTCGCACCCGACCGATCGGACCGCGCGAGGACGCGCCGCCACCGAAGAAGGCCTCGAACACGTCGCCGAGACCCCCGAAGCCGGCGAAGCCACCGGCACCGCCGCCGCCTCCGCCACTCTCCATGGGGTCACCGCCGAGGTCGACGATGCGCCGCTTCTCCGGGTCGCTGAGGACCTCGTAGGCGGTGCTGATCTCGGCGAACCGCTGCTGGGCGCCCTCGTCGGGGTTGACGTCGGGGTGCAGCTCCCGGGCCAGCCTGCGGTAGGCCTTCTTGATCTCCGAGTCGCTGGCGCCCTTGCTCACGCCGAGCAGGCCGTAGTAATCGCGTGCCACGCCTAAGAACCTTGCCTAATCTCTCGAACTGCTGGGCACCCTCACCGGGTGCCCAGTACCTCGCCTATGTACCGGGCGACGGCCGCGACGTTGGCGATGGTCCCCGGATAGTCCATCCGGGTGGGGCCCACCACGCCCATGCCGCCGTAAACCTTGCCCAAACTGCCATAGGCGGTGCTCACGACGGACGTCCCAGCCATCTGCTCGGCCTCGGTTTCGTGGCCGATGCGTACCGTGACTTTACCTGCCTCCTGCTGGGCGGCCAGCAACCGCAGGACCACGACCTGCTCCTCCAGCGCCTCCAGCACCGACCGCAGGGACCCGCCGAAATCGGCCGTGTTGCGCGTCAGGTTGGCGGTGCCGCCGAGCAACAGCCGCTCCTCCTGGTGCTCGACCAGCGTCTCGACCAAGACCGTCGCCGCGCGGCCCACCGCGTCGCCCAGGCCGCCGTGCCCGTCCATCTGCGATGCCAGGTCGGCCACCGCGATCGACGCGGCCGACAGCAGCTTGCCCTCCAGGGCCGCACCGAGCCGCTCCCGCAGCTGCGACAGCTCGTGCTCACCGATGGAGTCGCCGAGCTCGACGACGCGCTGGTCAACCCGTCCGGTATCGGTGATGACCACCAGCAACAGCCGGGCCGGGGTGAGCGCCACGACCTCCAGATGGCGGACCGTGGAGCGCGACAGCGTGGGGTACTGCACGATGGCGACCTGTCGCGTCAGCTGCGCGAGCAGCCGCACGGCGCGGCGCAGCACGTCGTCGAGGTCGACGCCGGATTCGAGGAAACTCAGGATGGCCCGGCGCTCGCTGGACGACAGGGGTTTGACGTCGTCGATGCGGTCGACGAACTCGCGGTAGCCCTTCTCCGTGGGCACCCGGCCCGAGCTGGTGTGCGGCTGCGTGATGTAGCCCTCCGCCTCCAGCACGGCCATGTCGTTGCGGACCGTGGCACTCGAAACGCCGAGGTTGTGGCGCTCGACGAGCGTCTTGGAGCCGATGGGCTCCTTGGTGGAGACGAAGTCGGCAACGATGGCACGCAGCACTTCAAAGCGACGGTCGTCGGCACTACCCATTCGTCACCTCCAGTTCCACCGCCATTTTACGGTGACGATGGATTCGGGCGGGCGACCGACGTCATTCGGGGGTATCTGGTGGCCGGATGCCTCGGCAAACGCCCGGTCGACCCGCTAGGGTCAGCTGTATGCCGATGCTGTCACCGCGGACCCGCTCGGCTCACCGGGAGCTTGCAGAGTGATCTACTCATGATTTTCAAAGGGGTACGCGACGGAAAGCCCTACCCGGAGCATGGGCTGAGCTACCGCGAATGGGCCCAGATTCCGCCGCGCCAGCTGCGTCTCGACGAAATCGTCACCACGACGACGGTGCTCGCCCTGGACCGGCTGCTGTCCGAGGATTCGACGTTCTACGGCGATCTGTTCCCGCATGCCGTGCGCTGGCAGGGCACGATCTACCTGGAAGACGGCCTGCACCGTGCGGTGCGGTCCGCGCTGCGGAACCGGGTGGTGCTGCACGCCCGGGTGTACGACATGGATGTGCCCCTGTCGCAGCAGCTTTCGCCCACCGGCGAATGACCGCGCGCCAGCGCAGGTACGTGCCGACCAGCACGGCGAGCACCAACTCCTGGTCAGCTCTGGCTCTCGCGGCTCCACTCGGGCCGTCGAGCGTGTCAGCCGGCCAGGGTCTCGCGCAGCGTCTTGGGCCGGATGTCGGTCCAGGTCTCTTCGACGTAGGCCAGGCAGTCGGCGCGCGTGCTCTCACCGAACACGACCCGCCAGCCGGCGGGCACGTCGGCGAACACCGGCCACAGGCTGTGCTGCTCTTCGTCGTTGATCAGGACATAGAACGCACCGTTCTCGTCATCGAACGGATTGCTGCTCATCGCTTCTCCTCACGGATGGAGTGGAATATTCGGCACCCAGCACGCGGTCGCTGAGCAGACCGAGGCAGCTGAGGTTGGGGAAGCCGGGGCCCTGTGTGAGCCAGGACAGGCTGGGCAGGAACAACTTCGGCGTGACGCCGCTGACGGCGAGGTCGTAGCCGATGGACCGCTGCAGCGAGTCGGCCGACAGCGGCGCGCCGATGCCGAGCTCCAACACGTCCAACGCGTCCTGACTCAGCAGCGGCGCGAACCACATCGAATCGGCACCGGAACCGTCGATCACCAGGTCGAAGCCGTGCACCGTCTCCAGGCAGCCGGAGTCGCGTTCGGTCTGCAGGGTCAACCGGATTCGGTCTTCGCGGGGCACGGCATGGGCGACGCGGCCACGCAGGTGCCGGATGCGGTCGTCGGCCAGCAGCGAGTCCTGGACGCGGGCGGAGAACACGCCACGGTCGGTGCGGGCCATGGCATCCCGGCGTTCGGAGATGCTGAGCCCGGCCCAACCCGTCGGGTCGGAGAACAGGGTGTTCTCGAAGTAGCCCTCGCCGCGGGTGAACAGCGTGACGCCCGGGGAGATCACCGTGATGGTCGAAACCCGGTGCGAGAACAGCTCATCGAGCATGGTGGCGGCGGTTTCGCCACCGCCGATGACGGCGACGCGCTCGGCGTTGATGCGCTCGTCCTGCGCGACGCGGTGCCAGAACTGGGCGATCGACAGCACCCGAGGATGCCCCGGCAGGATGGAGCGCTCGGCCTGTCCGGGTCCGGTGATCATCACGCCGTCGGCGCGCACCTGCTGATCGCGGCAGTGCAGCACCCACTGGTCGCCGTCCACCGACAGCTGGGTGACTTCGCCCGTGACCACCTGCATGGCAACACTTTCCGCCACCCACGCCAGGTACTGGCTCCAGCGCCGGTGCGTGGGAGCGGGCCGGCCGCGGTCGATCCATTCGGCGAACTGTCCCGTGGAGATCAGGTACGACTGCCAGCTGTGCCGCATCATCCGTTCGTCGAGTTCGACGTTGCGGCGCGGCACGAGCGCCGACCGGTACGGGAAGCCGACGTCCTTCTCGGGGCCGGTGCCCAGCCGGTGCCGGCCGTCGGTCCAGCCGCCCGCGGCCTGCCAGTTGGCGCCGACGCCGAGGCGTTCCACCGCGATGACGTCGGGCGCGTCCATGCCCATGGCCCGCAGTTCGGCGGCCTTGGCGGCCACGGCGACCGCTTTGGCGCCGGCGCCGATGACGGCCAAGGTATTTCGGGTCTCGCTCATTTCACCACTTCCCTGAGCTGCGATTCCCACAGCTGTTGCAATTCGGCAATGTCGTCTGCGCTGAGAATGTCTGGCACCGTGCGCCATTGGACACCGAGCATCGTGGTGCCCTCATGGTCGACGATGCCCGCCATCAGGGTCAGCTCGTGGTGCACGGCGTAATTCGGTTCGGGTACCGGTGATGCGCCGGCCAGCAGCGCACCGTCGAGTTGCAGTGCGGCACCGCTGGCCCCGAGGTGTACCCGGCCCAGGTAGTTCAGCAGCACCTGAGGTTCCGGGTGGGCCGACAACCGCTCGGCGGTATCCGAACGCAGGTAGCGCAGCAGCCCGAAGTCGATGCCATGGCCGGGGACCGCGGCGATCTCGGCGCTGACCTGGTGCGGGGCTTCGGAACTGATCCGCACCGGGTAGATGGCGCTGAACAGTCCGACGGTGTCGCCGGTGTCGACCTCGTCGCCGGAGACGACGGTGTCCGCACGACCGTGGGTCTCCAGCGCCACCAGCGGAGCGGGTGTGTCCTGGCCGCGGCGCTGCCGAAAGCGGGTGATCGTGCGAGCGGTCACGGCGGCCAGCAGATCGGTGACCGGTTGGCCGGCCCCGAGCAGGCGCGCCGTCAGATCCGGGTCGATGATCGCCATCGCGACCACGACGTGTGCGGCACAGTCGGTCTCGGGTCGCACCCGGCGGCTGCCGAGTGCGGGATCCGGGCCGGAGACCTGCGCTTCCCAGAAGTCCACCGTGTCGAGATCCTGCGCCCGTTGGGCGAGCAGCCGCGACCAGGCCCGATAACTGGTGTGTTCGCGGATGGTGGCCGGTTGGGCACCGGAATTCAGTGCGTGCCAGCCGTTTTCCAGCTCGCCGAGCACAATTCGCCAGGACGCCGGGTCGACGGCGAGCACATGCGCGCTCAGGACCAGCACCTTGCCGTCGGACTCGGTGTTCAGCAGCACCGCCTGCAGCAGGCGGCCCTGCTCCGGGTCGAGCCGTCCGACCGCGAGATCGGTCTGCTCGGCGACCGCGGCCACGACGTCACCGTCGATGCTGACCTCGGACAGGACGCTGTCCACCGGATGGTCGACCAGGGTCATGGTGGCCCGGTCCAGACGGCTGCGCAGGGCCGGATGTGCGGCAATGACGTTGTCCAGCAACGTGGTCAACTGCTCGGCGGTCATGGCATCCGGTAGCCGCACCGCCTGGGTCTGGGCCAGGCGGCGGCCGTCCCCGTACTGATACAGCCAATGCACGTTGGGCAGCACGGGTACCGGGCCCGCCTCCTCGACCGCCGTGGCGGCCAGTTCGTTCTCGGCGTCCAGCTCGTCGGCCAGTTCGCGAATGCTGGTGCAATCCAGCATCATCCGCGCACGCACGGCCAGACCGCGGCGGCGCGCGGCCTGAACCACCGACAGCGCGACAATGCTGTCGAGCCCCAGATCGAGGAAATCGGCGGTGACGTCGAGTCCGGCCGGATCGGCCACCTCCAGGACATCGGCGAACAACACGGCCACGGCCAGTTCGGTCGCGGTGGCCGGAGCTGCGGCCTGCCCGGTGCCGGCGGCGGCATCCATCGCGGCCAATGCGGCGTCGTCGACTTTGCCGTTGACCGTCAGCGGAATCTCGTCCACGGCGATGATGTGGTGCGGCACCAGGTATCTCGGCAGCCGGGACGTCAGCATGCGCCGCAGCTCGGTGGCGGATGCCGCACCGGCGACATAGGCGACCAGGCGCGGCCCACTGCCGTGCCGGCGGACGGTGACGTGCGCGTGCCGCACGCCCGGGTGCGCGTGCAAGACCGCGGCGACTTCACCGGGTTCCACCCGGAAGCCGCGAATCTTCACCTGATCATCGGACCGCCCCTGGAATTGCAGGCCACCGGTGACGGGGTCGCGGCGGACCACGTCGCCGGTCCGGTACATCCGCGCGCCGCGCGCGTTCGGGTCGGCGACGAATCGCGTGGCGGTCTCGCCGGCACGGCCCAGGTAGCCGCGCGTGAGCTGCCCACCGGCCAGGTAGAGCTCACCGGTGACACCGTCCGGCACCGGCCGCAGCCAGGCGTCGAGGACGTAGGCGCGCGTCGCGGTCGTCGGGCGTCCGATCGAGGGTGTGTCGTGCTCGGTGAATGCGGCCACGACGGCTTCGACCGTGGTTTCGGTTGGGCCGTAACAGTTGTAGGCCGACATGCCGGTGCGGTCGCACTCGTTGCGGATGGCGGCCCACGCGTTCGGGTCGACGGCTTCGCCGCCCAGCGCCAGCGCCGTCAGCGGCACCGTCGTCAGCAGACCTTCGGCCTGCAGCTGCGTGAACATCGACGGCGTGGTGTCGATCAGGTCGACGCCGTACTGCCCGATGGTCGCCACCAATGCCTCGGCATCACGCTGCACCTCGTCACTGACGATGTGCAGACCGTGGCCGTCCAGCAGCGCGGCCAACGGCTGCCAGGCCGCGTCGAAGGTGAACGACCAGGCGTGCGCGACCCGAAGTGGCCGACCGGCTTTCGCCACCGCCGGGTGCAGTACCCGGTCGGCATGGTCGGCGGCGTAGGCCAGCACCGCGGCGTGGGTACCGATGACGCCCTTGGGCTTGCCGGTGGTACCCGACGTGAACACGATGTAGGCGCCCTGACCGGGATGTGTAGGCACCGGGTCGAATTCGCCGGTGGGCTGGTTGCCCGCCGCGGCCAGCAGGGCGTCGTCCACGATCACCGACGCGTTGGTCTGGCCCAGGATCTCCGCGATCCGGTCGGCGGGCATCGACGGATCCAGCGGCACGATCAACCCACCGGCCTTGAGCACACCGAGCATCGCGACCACGTAGTCGGGCCCCCGGCGCAGCAGCACCGGCACCGGCGTCTCGGTCCCCACGCCGCGGCGCCGCAGTTCGGTGGCGACGCGGTCGGACGCCTCGTCGAGACCGCGGAAGGTCAGGGCGCCGCCGTCATAGGTCAGCGCCACCGAACCCGGCTTGCTGCGCGCGGTGGCGGTGAACTTCTCGTGGATGCCACCGGTTTCGGTGGTGTCGGGACGCGCTGCCACCTCGGGTGCCGCCAGGTTGATACCGACGTCGCGCAACGGGCGGTCCCAGCCGTCGACGAGGCGCTGCAGCACCGCGAGGACCTGCCGGCCGAGGCTCTCCGGTGGAACCAGCCCGGTGGCACCGTCTTTCGTCTCGACCAGGATGGTCAGTTCGCCGTCGGTCAGGTGCGCTGCGACAGTCACCGGGAAATGCGCCAGGCTCTGCAGCGCCCGGGGCCGGAAAGTGGCTCCGCGGACGTCGAATTCGCCGCTGCCGACGAGGCCACCCGGAGGGAAGTTCTCATAGACCAGGAGGCTGTCGAACAGTTCGCCGACACCGCCGAGCGTGCGCAGCTCGGTGTGCGACAGGTAGCTGTGCTCGCGCAGCTCTGCGGCGTCCCGCTGCAGGGCCAGGCACTGCTCGCCGACGCGGCGCAGCGGGTCCAGCCGAACTCGCAGCGGCACGGTGTTGATGAAGAGACCTACCATCGACTCGACGCCGGCCAGCTCCCCCGGCCGGCCCGAGACCGTGACGCCGAAGACGACGTCACGCCGGTCGGTGAGCACCGACAGGATTGCCGCCCAGGCCATCTGGGTCAGGGAGTTGACCGTGACGCCGCGCGCCCGCGCCGCCTCGACCAGACGGTCCGTCTCGCCCGCGGACGCCTTGACTTCGGTGGTGTGCGGCAGGTCGTCGCCGAGTTCACCGGAGCCGAGCGCCGGAGCCAGCATCGTCGGGCCGTCGAGCCCGGCCAGGTGCTGCTGCCACCGGCGGCGGCTGGCCTCCGGGTCACGCGCCGCGAGCCACCCGATGTAGTCGCGGTACGGGCGTGGCGCGGCAGGCAGCACGGAGATGTCGCCGCCGGCGGCATACAGCGCGAGCAGTTCACCGACGAACAACGGAAGCGACCACCCGTCGATGACGATGTGGTGTGCGATGACCGCGAAACGCCAACGCCGTTCGGGCATTTCGATCAGCAGGAACCGGATCGCCGGACCGCGCTCCAGGCTGAACGGCCGGCGCCGTTCCTGCGCTTCGAGGTCGTCGGCGGCGTCGGGTGACGCGGCGGTGAGCTGCCGCCACGGCAGGTCGACCGCACTCGGGATCACCTGCACCGTGCGGGCTCCGGCCTGCACGAAGCTGGCCCGCAGGTTGGGGTGACGCACAAGCAGTGCCGCCGCGCAGTCCCGCAGCAGCGCCGCATCCACGTCGCCGTCGATGTCCGCGGACATCGCGATCAGATACGGGTCATCCGCCTGATCGAGTTGAGCCATCGAGTACAACCCCTGCTGCAGCGGGCTGAGCGCCAGGACGTCCTCGATGACCGGCGCCGGCTGCACCGTTGTCACTGCGGCTCCTGCGGTGCGTTCCACGATGACGCGAACGATGCGGTCAGCTCGGCGAGTTCGTCGGCGGACAGGCCCGACACCGTCATCGGTGCGTGCTCACGGTCTTCACCCAGTGCCCCTTGGGTTTCCGCCGACGACCGGGCGTCGATCGCCGCGGCCAACTCGTGCACCGTCGGATACTCGAAGACCATCCGGGCCGTCAGCTTCATGCCCGCGTCGCGGCCCCGCGCCGCCAGCTGCACGGCCTTGATGCTGTCACCACCGAGGCTGAAGTAGTCGTCGCCCCGGCCGATCTCGGCTTCGGCGTCGAGCACCTCGGCCAGCAGGGCGATGAGGGCCCGTTCGGTGTCGGTACGCGCGGGCTCGGCCACTGCCGACTGGGTGCGCGTCGCGCGCAACTGGAGGGCCTCGATGCGCTCGAGTTGTCCGTCGGCCAGCCACCTGCCGCGGTCGCCCGTGGGCTCCGAATCCTGGTAGATGTCGCCGACCACGCCGACGCCCACGGGCTGGCGCCACTCGTCGAGCACCTGCACCCCGTCGTTGCCTTGGACGGCTTCATCGACCCGCAGGTCCCGCAGCCGCTGATCGGCGTTCTCGGCGATGCCGGTGATGACCCGGACCAGCCGGTCGGCGAGGCGCTGCGCGGTTTCCGCCGTGTACAGATCGGTGCGGTAGATCAGGTGCCCGCGGTAACCGTCCTGGGTGGCAAAGAAATTCACCGACAGGTCGGCGTGTGCCACGTCGAACGTCGGCTCGAGCGCGGTGAACGTGGTGTCGCCGTCGGCGCGGGAATCGATGACGTGGTCGGTGGGCAGGTCTTCGCGCACATGTACGACGACGCCGAACAGCGGGTTGCGTGACAGCGACCGCGCCGGGCTGACGGCGTCGACGACGTGATCGAACGGCAGGTCCTGGTGCGCGTACGCGGCCAGCGCGGTGTCCCGGGCCCGGACCAGAATCTCGCGCAGCGTGGGATCGCCACTCAGGTCGTTGCGCAGGACCACGATGTTGATGAAGAAGCCCACCAGCGCGTCGAGTTCGGCCTCGGTGCGCCCGGCCACCGGGGTGCCGAGCGGAATGTCTAGCCCCTCACCCGATTTCGCGAGCGCCACCGCCACCGCGGACTGCAACAGCATGAAGTCGGTGATGCCGAGTTCGCGGGTCAGCGCCGTCAGCTTGGCCCGCACCTCGGGAGCGACGACGAACGGCACAGACGCGCCCTCACCCGAGAGCACCGGCGGCCGGGTGAAGTCGGGACGCAGGCCTGGGTCGGCGGGCGGTTCGGCCAACTGGCCGCGCCAGTAGTCCCGTTGCGCGGCAAGAGTTCCCGACTCGTCGGCCAGCAGCGCTGCCTGCCAGGCCGCGTAGTCCGAGTACTGCACCGGCAGCGGCGCGAACTCGGGAGCCCGCTGCTCGAGGCGCGCCCGGTAGGCGGTGACCAGGTCGGTGAACAGCACGCCGGCCGACCAGTGGTCGGCGGCGATGTGGTGCACCATGATCGACAGCACGTGCTGCCCCGGGATGGACAGCACCGCGGCCCGGATCGGCCACTGCGCTTCCAGGTCGAACACGTAGCGGCGTTCGGCGTCGAGTTCGGCCTGCAACCACTCCTCGTCGGCGCCGCGCGCGCGGCGCACCGGCAGCGGAGCCGGGTCGTTCACGACCTGGTATGGCACGCCGTCGATTTCGGTGTAGGTGGTGCGCAGCACCTCGTGGCGCTCGACCAGGTCACCGAGCGCCGCGACGAAGGCGTCGACGTCGCACGGGCCGGTGATCCGGGCCGCGAACGGGATGTTGTTGACCGGTCCGGGACCGTCGATGCGGTACTGGAACCATTGGCGCAGTTGCGATGCCGACATCTGACGCGGACCGGTGTGCTCGATCGCGAGCAGCGGCGGGCGGTTGCGCGGCGCCCCGGTGTCGACCCGGGCAGCGATCTCGGCGACGGTGCCCAGCTCGAACACCTCACGCACCCCGATGTCGGCGTTGCACCGAGCCCGGATCGCCGCGACGAGCTTCGTGGCCAGCAGCGAGTGTCCGCCGAGTTCGAAGAAGGAGTCGTCGGCACCGACCTGCTCGACGCCGAGCAGGTCGGCGAACAGCTCGGCGACCTTCCGCTCGGTGTCAGTCGTCAGTTCGCGGAATGCGGTGCGGGACTGGATGTCCGGATCGGGCAGCGCGCGGCGGTCGATCTTGCCGTGCGCGGTGATCGGGATTTCATCGAGTACGACGTAACCGGCCGGCACCATGTACTCCGGCAGCGCGGCCGCCACCCGCGCCTTGATCCGTTGCACGTCAACCGATTCCAGGTCGCCGCGCTCGGCCGGGGTGAGGTAGCCGACGAGGCTCTTGCCCAGCCCGGGCAAGTCGCTCGCCACGACGACGGCCTGGCCGACGCTGGGGTCCACCGCGATGGCGGCGGCGATCTCGCCGAGTTCGATGCGGAAACCGCGGATCTTGACCTGCTCGTCGGCGCGGCCCACGAACTCGATATCGCCGTCGACGTTGAGCCGGGCCAGGTCGCCCGAGCGGTACAGCCGGCCGCCCGGCGTGAACGGGTCGGCGACGAAACGCTCGGCGGTCAGGCCCGGGCGCTGGTGGTAACCGTGCGCGACATGGGTTCCGCCGATGTAGATCTCACCGATGACGCCGACCGGAACGGGGCGCAAAGCATCGTCCAGCAGGTGCATCTGCGTGTTGATCTTGGGCTTGCCGATCGGCACGATGCGGGTGCCCTGCTTGCCCTCGACACGGTACCGGCTGGCGTTGATGACCGTCTCGGTCGGTCCGTAGAAGTTGTGCAGCAGCGCGTCGAACGTGGCGTGGAACTTGTCGGCAATCTCGCCCGGCAGCGCTTCGCCACCGATCGGCACCCGCTTGAGGCTGCGCCATTCGTTGACGCCCGGCAGGGACAGGAACAGCCCCAGCAGCGAGGGCACGAAGTGCATCGAGGTGATGCCCTCGGTGCGCAGCAGTTCGGTCAGGTACCCGATGTCGTTGAGGCCGCCCGGGCGCGGAATGACCAGGCGCGCACCGCAGGCCAGCATGCCGAACACCTCGGCGATGGATACGTCGAAGCTCGGCGAGGCCACCTGCAGCAGGCGCTCGTCGGCGTCGATCTGGTATTCGTCGACGAACCACACGAAATATTCGGCGACCGGGCGGTGCGGTACCGGGACGCCCTTGGGCAGCCCTGTCGAACCCGAGGTGTAGATCAGGTAGGCGGTGTTGGCCGCCGTGAGCGGCCGAACCCGATCGGCATCGGTCGGGTTGTCGTCCCGCAGGCCGTCGAAGTCCGTGAACGGCTCGCGGATGACCAGTTTCGGGTCGCCGTCGCTCAGGATGAACGACAGCCGGTCCTCAGGGTAGGTCGGGTCGACCGGCAGGTACACACCGCCGGCCTTGACGATGGCCAGCGCCGTGATCACCAGCTCGGGCGACTTCTCCAGCAGCACCGCGACACGGTCCTCCGTGCCGATGCCCTGGCCGATCAGCCAGTGCGCCAACCGGTTCGCCTCGGCGTTGAGTTCGCGATAGGTGTAGTACCGGCCCTCGTACGCGACGGCGACCGAGTCCGGGGTGCGCGCGGCCTGGGCTTCGATCAGCGCGGCCAGCGTCGTGTCCGGGGTGCTGAACTGTTCGCCGGTGGCCATCCGGCGCAGCCAGTCGGCATCGTGCTCGTCCATCAGATCGAGCTCGGCGAGCGCCCGGGCCGGGTCGGTCAGCGCGGACTCCAGCAGCACCACGTAGTGCCGCAGCAGTTGGTCGGCCAGTGCGGCGTCGAGGATTTCGGTCAGGTACTCCGCCTCGACCAGTGCGCCGTCGTCGTCGAATTCCACCATGAAGCCCAGCGGCAGCTGGGTCTGGTGCCCCCGGTACTCGGCCCGGCGGCAGGTGATCCCGGACGGGCTGAAGCCCCGGCCGTCGGCCTCGCGGGCGCCGAACGACACCCGGGCCAACCGCTCCACACCGTGGCGGCGGTCCGGGTTCAGCTCGCGCACCACGCGGTCCAGGTTGATCTGCTGATGGGCGAAGGCCCCGTGCGTGGTGTCCTTGGCCTGCGTGACGAACTCGCCGAAACTCTGGCGCGCTTCGGGGCGCAGCCGCAGCGCCACGGTGTTGCCGTAGTAGCCCAGTGCATCCTCGGTGCCGCCGCTGCGGTTGAGAACCGGGGTGGCGACCAGGATGTCGTCGGCGTGGGTGTAGCGGTGCAGCAGGGTGCCGAACGCCGCGAGCAGCACGGTGTACGGAGTGGCGCCGGTCTGGCGGGCCAGCTCGGAAATCCGGGCCACGGTGTCGGCGTCGATGCGCCGGGTGACGCGCTGCGAGCGGTGACCGGTCGGCACGAGCGAGCCGTGCGGGCCCGGAAGTTCCAGGGGCTCAGGCGGATCGGCGAGCACCGAACGCCAGTACTCGAGTTCCTCGGTGTGGTCGTGCGCGGGCACCGCTGCCGGAATCACCTCGGCCAGCTGCTCGCCCTCGTACGCGCGCGTGAGGTCGGCGAAGAAGACCTGCCACGATTCGTCATCCCAGGCGATGTGGTGTGCCGTGAGCAGCATGATGTGCTCGTCGGTCCCGGTGCGAATCAGACTGATCCGCAAGGGTGATTCGGTGTCGAGCTGGAACGGCGTGCCGAACTCCCGCTGTGCCAGCACCTCGAGTCGCAGGGCGCGTGACGATTCGGACAGCTCGCTGAGGTCGTGCGTGCTCCAGCCCGGCGCCAGGTCGTCGTGGACCGTCAGCCCGGGTTCGCCCGTCGCGTCGGCCCGGTAGGTGGTGCGCAGGACCGGGTGGCGGCCGGCCACCGCGTGCACCGCCTCCCGCAGACGCTGGTGGTCGAGCGCGCCGGTGATCGCAAAGGACACACAGACATTGAGCAGTGCCCCAGCAGGGTCTGCGGTCTGCACGAACCACATCCGGCGCTGGCCGTCGGACAGCACCGGCACGACGGGCGTGCCGTCGTTCGACTGCGCCTGGCCCTGGGACCGCAGGCCGCGCTCGGCGAGCTTGCGCCGCAACAGCTCCAGGCGCGCGTCTTCCGCCCCACTTGCTCCTCGCGTGCGCAGGTCCCGGATGTCGGTCTCGGTCACGCTAGCTCTCCACCTTCTCTGTTCTATCGGTTAGCAAATCCACCAGTTCGATACCGGTGATGCCGCTGAGCAACCCGGCCAGCGGCACGGACCGGCCGGTGCCCCGGCGCAGTCGCTTGCGCAGGTCCAGTGCCAGCAGCGAATCCAGGCCCAGGTCGAACAGGGCCGCGGTCAGGTCGATGGCGGCGGGGTCGCCCAGTTTGAGCACCGCCGACAGTTCATGACGGACGACGTCCTCGGCGTCGGCACCGGCGCCAAGGGTTTCCGGAACATGCTGCGGTGCAGCCGGTTCCGCCTCCACCGGCGCGCCGCCGAGCAGCGTGGCCAGCCGCTCGGCGTCAGCGCTGAAGATCAGCGGTGCGGGCGCGCCGGTTCCGAGAGCCGCATCGATCGCGATGTCGGGGTCCATCTCCCGCAGTCCGGCGCGCTCGATCCGCGCCACCTCGTCGGCACCGACGATGCCGGCACCGGGCCAAAGTCCCCACCGCACGGCCACACAGTCGAGGCCCTTGGCGCGGAACTGCCCGGCCAGTACATCCTGCATGCGGTTGACGGCCGCGTACGCGACATGACCGAGCCCGCCCCACAGTCCGGACACCGACGAGCACACCAGGATTCGGGCGTCCGGACGCAGCGGCCAGTACTCGGCCAGCCGCGCCAGACCGCCGACTTTGGCGGCCGCGGTGGTGATGAATTCGTCCGCGCCGACCGTGGTGCCGAATGCGGCCGCGCCGGCCGCATGGATGACGAGCGTCGCACCGTCACCGCCGTGGGTCGCCGCGATGGCCGAAAGCTGCGCGGGCGAAGTGATGTCGCACTGCACCGACACCACGTCGGTGCCCTCGAGGCCGGACAGTTGCTGCGCGCCGGTGCCGCTGCGGCTCATCAGCACGATGCGGCGGGCGCCCGCCGCGGCAAGGGTCCGCGCGAAATGCAGGCCGACCGCACCGTTGCCGCCGGTGATCACCACGTTGTCGAGGAGCCCGGGCGGCGGTGCACCGACGTCCGGAAGAGCCTGCAGACCGCGGCGGTACTGCTGTGAATCACGCAGCGCCACTTCGGTTCCCGTGCCCAGCATGGTTTCGATGACGGCGGTGGCCGCGGATGCGTCGAGTTCCCAGGATGCCAGGTCGAGGTGGCGGAAGGCCTGGTCGGGATGATCGAAACCGATGCTGCGGTGCATGGCGGCGACGGCCGCCTGAGCCGGCAGCGCCACCGGCTCGTCGTCGCGCACGTGCTCGCCGCCGACGGTGACGAGCCACACGTCGGTGCATTGCGGTCCGATGGCATTCGGGTAGTCGCACAGCCCGCAGCCGATCAGCTCGGCGAGGTCGGTGACCGCCGCTTCGGTATCGGGGTGGTCGAGCATCGGGGCGACGACGATGAGCAGATCGGCGTCGGCGGGCTCGACGAGCACCGTGCCGAGGTTGGCCCGCACACCGTCGCGGAGATGGTCGGCGAGCTCACCGCGCGGTCCCGGCAGTTCGACGACGGCAGCGCGCCGGATGATCAGCGGCACGGTCTCGTCCGGCTGCGGCAGCCACTGCTCGGCACTGACCGTCAGTCCGACGACCGGGGGCAGCGGTTCGGGAGTCGCCCAGAGGTGCATCGCCGCCATGGGAGCATGCGGAAATCCGTGCAGCAGGGGTTGATTTGGCTCGATGTGTCCGGCCCAGTCGTAATCGGGGTCGGCCACGGCCACCGTGGCCATGTTGTCGGACAGCACGTCGGCGAGGCTTTCGTCGCGGCGTCCCGAGCCGACGATGAGTGCCGCATCAGTATCGGCGAGCGCGTGCAACAACGCTGGGTGTGCTGACATCTCGACGAAGGCCTCGACGCCGTCGTCGCGCGCCGCGGCGGCGGCCCGGTCGAAGCGCACGGTGTTCCGCAGGTTTCGGTACCAGTACTCACCGAACTCGGTACCCGCGCCGACCACCGCGCCGGTCACCGATCCGATGAACGGCACCGCGCCGGCGCCGAACTGCGACTTCGGCACGCCGGAAAGCAGTTGTGCGCGCAGCGGATCCAGCGCACTGGTGTGCGCCGGGAAGCTCATGGCGATGACGCGCGCGAAACGGCCGCGCGATTGCAGGCCGGACACCAGGTCTGCGACGGCGCTGCGATCGCCGGACACCACGACCGATGCCGACGAGTTGACCACGGACAGTTCCATCCAGCCGGCGGCGTCCGAAACCGCTTGCTGCGCTTCGTCGACGCTCATCCCCAGGCTCGCGGCGCCGAAATCGCCGGCCAGGCTGTCGAGTGCCCCAGCCCGGGCGATGACGACGGCGACCGCCTCGTCCAGCGTGATGGCACCGGCGACGTACGCCGCGGCGATCTCACCGAGGCTGTGGCCCAGCGTGACGTCGGGCGCGATGCCCAGCTCTCGCCACACCGCCGTCAGGCCGACGGCGTAGGTGAACTGCGCGCTTTGACTGTGGATTTGCGTCCACTCCCGGCCGGCCGGGTCCACCAGGAAGGCCAGCGGCGAGTCGGTGCCCGCGGCGACGAACGCGGCAGCACACCGGTCGGCCGCGGCGCGGTACACCGGCAGCTGCCGGTATGCATCGGTGCCCATCGACGGCCATTGGCCGCCGTTGCCGGGGAACACGAAAGCCGTGCGGGGCGCTGCGGTCCGTGCGGAGACCGCCACCAGGGGGTGCTCCTCCCCCGCCGCCAGCGCCCGCAGCGCGGCAGCCAGCTCGGCGGCGTCATGGGCCCGGACCACGGCCCGGAACCGGCGGCGACGGCGCAGTCGCAGCAGCATCGCAGCCACCGCGCCCAGGCCTACGGCACCATGCCGGTCCAGGTAGTCGGCGACGCCGGTCGCCTCAGCGGCCAGGAGTTCTTCGGTGTGCGCGCTGAGCAGGACCGGAACACGGCCGTCGGGAAAGTGCGAAAGGCTCATCACGCCACCAATCCCTCCGGCATCGCGACGACGACGTGCGCGTTGGTGCCGCTCATGCCGAACGCCGAGACCGCCGCAAGGCGCTCACCGTTGACGGCGGGCCATGGCGTGTGCGCGGTGGCGAGCCGTAAGCCCTGTGCGCTCCAGTCGATTTCGGCGCTGGCCTGCGCGGTGTGCAGGCTCGCCGGGATGGTGGCATGCTCGGCCGACACCAGGACCTTGGCCAGTCCCAGCGCCCCCGCGGCGGCCTGGCTGTGCCCGACGTTGGATTTCACCGAGCCCAGGACCGCGCCCTGGCCGGGCGCGGTGGCACCGTAGGTCTGCGCCAGCGAGTTCAATTCGGTGCGGTCCCCGAGTTTGGTTCCGGTGCCGTGGCCTTCGATCATCCCGATCTGGTCGGGCCGGGCACCGGCGAGAGCGAGCGCACGGCCGAACAGCCGCGCCTGCGCCGGCCCGCTCGGCGCGGTCAGGCCGGTGCTGCGGCCATCCTGGTTGAGGCAGCTGGCCCGGACCTCCGCGAGCACGCGGTGACCGCCCCGCTGCGCCACCGACTTTCGTGACAGCACGAACATGCCCGCGCCTTCGGCCCACACGGTGCCGCTGGCCTGCGCGCTGTAGGGCCGGCAGTGCCCGTCATCGGAGAGGGCGTGCTGTTTGGCGAATTCGACGAAGTATCCCGGCGACCCCATCACGCACACACCGCCGGCGAGCGCCATGCTGCAGTCACCCGAACGCAGTGCCTGCACGGCGGTATGGAACGCGGTCAGCGCCGACGAGCACGACGTGTCGATCGTCAGCGCCGGGCCGTCGAGGCCCAGCAGGTAGCCGATCCGTCCGGAGATCACGCCCAGCGACGTCCCGGTGATCAGATGCCCACTCAGGTCGGAGTATTCGGCGAGATCGGGGCCGTACCCGGTGCCTGAGGCGCCGATGTAGCAGCCGACGTCGTGCCCGGCCAGATCATCGGGGTTGATCCCGGCGTTCTCCAGCGCCCGCCATGTCACGCGCAGCGCGACGCGCTGCTGCGGATCCATCGCCACCGCCTCGCGTGGCGAGATGCCGAAGAACGAGGGGTCGAAAAGTGCGGCGCCGGTGAGGAATCCGCCGCGGTTGTGGATGCGCTTGAACCCGTCACGGCGCGAGCCCGCGAGCAGGTCGCGCACGGCCCAGCCGCGGTCCTCGGGGAACGCGCCGAGTGCCTCTCGCCCGGAAGACAGCAGCTGCCAATAGCTGTCCGCGTCGTCCACATCGCCGGGGGCCTCGACCGCCATCCCGACGATGACCACCGGATCGTCCGCTGTGGCGTCAGAACTCATCGAATCAGCGCGCACTGATCACTTCCGCGATCGCGTCCAGCTGGTCGTTGAGGTAGAAGTGGCCGCCGTCGAACTCGGCCAGGGTGAAGGCGCCCGAGGTGTGGTTCTCCCAGCGGAGCAGCATGTCCCGGTCGATGCGATGGTCGTCGCGCCCGCCGAGGGCGTGGATGTCGGCGGCGATGCGGCCACCGCCCACGTATCTGTTGAGGGCTTCGTAGTCGGCACCCACCGCCATCAGCAGCATCTCGACGAAATCCACGTCGGCGAGCAGCCGGGGGTCGGTGCCGCCGAGATCGACCATCTCGGCGAGCATTTCGCGCGGGCCGGTCGGCAGCGGCGGCGCGTCGACCACATCGCACGGCGCCTGGCCGGCCGACGCCCACAGGCTGTGCACGGTGGCGCCGCTCTGTTCTGCCACGCGCGCGAATTCGAAGGCCACCACCGCACCCATGCAGTGCCCGACGAGCCGCAGCGGACCCACGCCCGGCCAGTCGCCCGCGGCGAACAGGTCGGCGGCCAGCTGCTCGACCGTCGGATGCGCCGGATGCGCGAGCCGGTCGGCGCGGCGCGGGTACTGGACGACGTACGCGTCGATCCCCTTGCCCGACAAGGCGGTCGCCAGGTCCCGGTAGGCGACCGCGGCACCACCGGCATGCGGGAAGATCACGACCGCACCGGCGTCTCCGGAGCCCGGGTAGTGCTTGATCCAGGGCGCGAAGGTGCTTTTCGGCTCGGTCACGGAGCCGGTATGCAGGTCGGTCATGAGACCGCCGCCGGGTCCAGCGCAGTGAGCACGTCGTCGTGGTTCATCTCGGCAATCTCCAGGTAGAGCTCGGCGACCATGTCCAGCCGGCCGCTGCCGTCCTCGCGGCCGGTCAGCCGCTGAGCCAGCGCCCGCACCGTCCGGGCGGCGAAGATGTCCGGCACGCCCACGGTCGGGGTGTCCAGCCATTTCCGGATGCGCGCGACGGTGGCGGTGGCCAGGACCGAGTCACCGCCGAGCTCGAAGAAGTCGTCCTCAACACCGGCATCGACCGAGAGCAGCTCCGAGACGATCGCCACCAAGGCGCGCTCCAGCGTGGTCTCCGGCTGCGCCCGCCCGGCGCCGTCGGCCGCCTGAACCAGCGCCGCGAGCTGACCCGCTGCGGCCCGGCGGTCGGTCTTGCCACCGACGGTGAACGGAATAGCCGCAACCACCTGCAGCTGTCGCGGGATCATGTGCGGCGGTACGAGTTCGGCCACCGCTGCCGAGATGCGCTCGGCGGTCAGCTCCGCGTCGTCGACCGAGACCAGGGCCGCCAGCACGTCATGCCCGCGTTCCCCGCCGGAGACCACACCGGCCACCGCGGCACGCACACCGGGAACCCGCTGCAGCGCGGCCTCGACGTCACCGAGCTCGATGCGGTAGCCGCTGATCTTCACGCGGTGGTCGGCACGCCCGACGAACTCCAGGATGCCGTCCGGCCGGTAGCGTGCCAAATCCCCTGAGCGGTACCAGGTTCGGCCCGCATAGCGCACGAAGCGGTCGGCGGTCAGATCGGCCCGGCCGCGGTAGCCCGAGGCGATGCCGCGCCCGGTGAACCACAGTTCGCCGGCCACCCAGTCGGGGCAGTCCTGGCCCGCCTCGTTGACCACGCGGCACGCGTTGTTGGTGAACGGCACGCCGTAGGGCACCGCCGACCAGGAGTCCGGCAGCTCGCCGGCCTCGAAAATGGTTGCGTGGATGGCGGTTTCGGTGGCGCCGCCGAGGCCGGCGACGCGCACACCCGGGGCCTGCGCCTGCAGGTGCCGGACCATGGCGGTCCGGACCCAGTCGCCGCCGGTGAGCACCACCCGGACGGTGTCCAGCCGCCCGGCACCGACCTCTACGAGCATCTCCAGCCAGCCCGGCAGGAAATTGAGCACCGTGACGCCGTGTTCGGCGATGAGGGTGGCCCAGCGGTCGGGGTCGCGCCGGTACGGCTCGTCGACCACGACGATGCTGCCGCCCGTGGCGAGCGTGGCGAACATGTCGAGCACCGACAGGTCGCACTCGAGGGTGGCCAGCGCGAGGCAGCGGTCGGCAGGTCCGATGTCGAAGTGCCCGTACAGGAATTCGGCGGTGTTCATCGCTGCGTCGTGGGTGACCTCGACGCCCTTGGGCTCGCCGGTGGAGCCGGACGTGAACAGCACGTAGGCCAACTCGTGCGGATCGGTGGCGGCCGGGACGAACGGTCCCTCGGCGCGGCGCCCGATTCGCAGCGCCTCGGTCACGGTGAGCGACGGCTTCCACGACGGCGCCAGGTCGCCACAGTAGAGCGCCATCCGGACACCGCCGGTGGCCAGGATCTTCTCGGTACGGTCGGCGGGCTGATCCACCCCGATCGGCAGGTAGACCCCACCGGCGGCCAGGATGGCCAGCAGCGCGATGATCTGTTCCGCGCCCTTGGGTCCGAGCACGGCCACGGTGTCGCCCGGCTTGATACCGGCGATCTGCAGTGCCGACGCGACGGCCGAAACCTCTTCGGCCAGTTCGGCATACGTCCACTGCCGGGCCTCGCCGATCATGGCCGTGGCGGTCGGCCGGGCGGCCGCCGAGGCGAAGAAGCCGGTGTGCAGCGCCGCGCCGCTGGGCGCCGCGGTGCGACTGTTGGCCGCGTCGCGGACCGCACGCTGCGCCGCTGACATGGGCTCCGGGGTGGGCGCCTCCCATGCCGTGTCGTCGCCGGCCAGCCGCTCCAGCTCGGCGATGTGCCGGGCGAACATCGCGTCGATGATGCCGTCGGGGAACGCGTCCTCGCGCACATCCCAGTTGACCAGCACGCCGCCGTTGAATTCGGTCACCTGGGCGTCCAGCATCACCTGTGGCCCTTGCGAATTGATCCACCCGGGCGTGCCGAACGTCTCGAGCACGGCCGAGCCGAACAGTTCACCGAGGCCGAGGGCACTGGTGAAGACCACGGGGGCCAGCACCTGGGTGCCGCGGTGCCGGCTCAGGTCGCGCAGCACCTCGAGGCCGGAGTACTCGGAATGCGCTGCGGCGCTGCGGAATGCGTCCTGCAGGACGCCACAGCGCGCCGTCGCGGTGGCCGCATCGGTGAGGTCGACGTCGAGCAGCAGCGACGACGTGAAGTCGCCCACCAGGCGGTCGACGTCGGCGTGCCGCTGGTCGCGCCCGAACAGCGGCACGTTCAGCAGGAAGCGCTGCCCGGCCGACCAGCAGGCCAGGGCATCGGAGAAGGACGCGGCCAGGGCCATCGCGGGCGTGATCCCGCGCCGGCGGGCCGCCGCATACAGCGCGTCCCGGACGTCGGGGGCCAGCCAGTGCCAGCGCCGGGTGGTGTGCCGCGGGTCGTTCTGCTCGGCGACCGGGACCAGCGGCAGACGCGGCGGGTCGGGCAGTTCCGGGAGCCGCTCGCCCCACCACTGCCGATCCGCATCGGCCCGCGGATTGGGCTCCTGCGCCGATTGCGTTGTGGCCATGCGGTATTCGCGGTACGTGTAAGCCAGCGGAGCCAGCTCGACACCGCGGTACAGGGCCGCGAGATCGGCCATCAGCGTGCGGTAACTCATGGCGTCGGCGGCCTGCATGTCCAGGTCGACGTGCAGGCGGGTCTTGCCATCCGGGAGCAGGGTCAGGCTCAGTTCGAAGACCTGGTCGGTCAACTGCTGATGCGCCTTGCGGCGTTGAGTGGCGGCCAGCTGCTCGGCGATCTGATCTGCCGGCAGGTCCCGCAGGTCGGTGACCGTCACCGGGAAGTCGCCGTCGAGCGCCTTGATGCGCTGCGTGCCGTCGGCGAGGAACTGCACGCGCAGCATGGGGTGCCGCGCCGCCAACGCCGTTGCGGCGGCAGTCAATCGTTCGACATCGACGCCGTGGCCGTCGAATTCGACATAGAGGTGCCCGGCGACGCCACCCAATTGCTGGTCGTCTTCCCGGCCGATCCACATGGCGTGCTGCATCGGAGCCAGGCCGAACGGCTGGTCGTGTTCCGAATCATCCTGCGGTGCCGAGGTTTCGGCTCGCTGCAGGCCACCCGCCGCGGACAGCAGTTCGGACCAGGCCGCGATGGTCGGCTCGGCGGCCAGGGCGGCGAAGTCGATGTCGATGCCCTGCTTCCGCCAGCGCCCGGCGAGCGACATCATGCGGATCGAATCCAGGCCCTGGCTGATCAGGTCGGCACCCGGGTCGAGGGTGTCGGCACGGGCACCCAGCAGTTCGGCAACCTCCTCGCGGATGGCCTGCGAATTCACTGCCACGACGCCCACAAAACCCTCCCGAACACGTTAAAGACAGGCTGTCCTAATTTTGATTAGGCTACCCTATATTGCCGCTACCTCCATGCCTACCCCGAGGGATCCGCCGTGACGCGCACCACTGTCTCCACCGAGGCCGACCAGCATTTGCTGAACGGATTCGTCCCGTTCCCGCACGACCGCGCCGAGCGCTACCGCGAGGCGGGCTACTGGGTCGGTAAACCACTGGACAGCCTGTTGTCCGACGGCGCACGCCAGTGGCCGGACCGCGTCGCCATCGTCGACCCATCGGCGTCACACACGTTTGCCAAACTCGATCAGCTGGCCTCGGAAGCGGCCGCCGGCTTCGCCGCTCTCGGCATCGAAACCGGCGACCGGGTACTGCTGCAAATGCCCAACACCGCGGACTTCGCCATCGCCCTGTTCGGACTGCTGCGCGCGGGTGCGGTGCCCGTCATGTGCCTACCCGCTCATCGCCGCGCCGAACTCGGTCATTTCGCCACGGTCAGCGGCGCTGTCGCCCTCGTCATCGCCGACCGCTTCGGCGGCTTCGACTATCGCGATATGGCGCGCGAGCTGGTTGCCGAACACCCACGCCTGCGGCACGTGGTCGTCAACGGTGACGCCGGCGAATTCACCAGCTGGACTTCCCTTTTCGGCCACGCTCCGGCAGCCGCGCCAGCCATCAACACCGCGGAACCCGCCCTGCTCCTGGTCTCCGGCGGCACCACCGGGGCGCCGAAGCTGATCCCCCGCACCCACGACGACTACTACTACAACGCCACCGCCAGCGCCGCGGTGTGCGAAATGACCGGTGACGACGTGTATCTGACGGTGCTGCCGGCTGCGCACAACTTCCCGCTGTCGTGCCCGGGGATGCTGGGTGCGATGTCCGTCGGCGCCACCACGGTCTTCACCACCGACCCCAGCCCGGAGTCCGCGTTCGCCACCATCGCCCGGCACCGCGTCACCGTCTGCGCTCTGGTGCCCGCTCTGGCCACCCTGTGGACGCTGGCCTGCGACTGGGAGCCCCAGCGCCCCACCACGTTGCGACTGCTCCAGGTCGGCGGTGCCAAGCTGTCCGCACCGGACGCGGCGGCCGCCCGCGCCGCGCTGACACCCGGCCTGCAACAGGTTTTCGGCATGGCCGAAGGGCTGATCAACTACACCCGCCCCGGCGACGACCCCGAACTGCTCGACCACACCCAGGGTGCACCGCTGTGCCCCGACGACGAAGTGCGCATCGTCGACGACGAGGGCGCCGACGTGCCGGTCGGCGGCGAGGGTGAACTGCTGGTACGCGGGCCGTACACCCTCAACGGCTATTACCGGGCGCCGTCCGACAACGAGCGGTCGTTCAGCCCCGACGGCTTCTACCGCAGCGGGGACCGCGTGCGCCGCAGGGCCGACGGCTACCTCGAGGTCACCGGACGCATCAAGGACGTCATCCACCGGGGCGGGGAGACCATCTCGGCGCTCGATCTCGAGGAACATCTGCTCACGCACCCGTCGATCCGGGCCGCGGCCGCCGTCCCGCTGCCCGACCCGTACCTCGGTGAAAAGATTTGTGCCGTGGTCGTTTTCAGCGGGCCGGCCGTCAGCCTCAGCGACCTCAACGGCTACCTCGACAGCCGCGGTGTCGCGGTCCACAGCCGGCCCGACACCCTGGTCGCACAGCCGTCGCTGCCGCTGACCGCGGTCGGCAAGGTCGACAAGAAGGCCATCACCCGGGCCATCGCGGCCGCCACATCCGCCTGACCATGAAATCCCTCGCGAGCAGACTCAAAACTGTCGAATTTCGCCAGATATCGTCAGTTTTACGTCTGCTCGCGGGATAAACCGACCCCCGCTAGGAGCCAGCTTCCATGTCCGATACCCCGAAGACCCTGCGCGAGTACATCGTCAACACGGCGATCAACACCATTCCGCCGCTGGTCGCGTACTACGTGCTGCGTGTGTTCGACTTCGAGCCGTACCTCGCGTTGGTCGGGGCCATCATCACCGCGGCCGCGCAGGGCGCGCTGACCATGGTGCGCAAGCGCAAGGTCGAGCCCGCGAACGTCGTGGTGATCGTCGGCGCCGCGTGCTCGCTGATCATCGCGCTGACCACCAAGAACCCGCGCATCGTGCAGGCCCTCGAGCTCGTCCCCATGTCACTGCTGGTGTGGTCGTTCGCCATCAGCGGGCTGCTGCGCAAACCGAATTCGAAGAAGATGGCCGGCGTCATCTCCCCCGCGCTCGCCGAGCCGGCCCTGCCCGAACGCGGCTGGACCGAGCAGAGCATCCAGGACTGGCACCGGCTGCACACGCAGCTGTGCGTCGGGCTCGGGCTGCTCTGCGGCTTCTATCCCGTCTTCGCGCTGTACATGATCTTCAACTACCCGGTCGACATCTCGCAGTTCGTCATCGTCGCGACCGGACCCACACTCGTGGTGCTGTGCATCGTGTTCGCGGTGGCCCGCATTCGCCGGTTCGTCGGGCAGCATGACGGTGCCGCCGACGTCGCGGTGGTCGCCGGCGGGTCTGAGTAGTCACACTCATCCGCGCCGCCCGGCACTCGGGCATCATCAGCTCATGCCGAGATTGTTGCCCGACTTCCACGCCGTGATCGACGGCACCGCGCCCGACCGCGACCGCAGCATCGACGTGGCGCGCCTCGGTGCGCTGCTGGTCGTGATGTTCGGTCACTGCGCGTTGTTGCTTGCCACCATCACCGCCGACGGCGTCCAGATCGGCAACACCCTGGGCGCAGTACCCAGCCTGCAGCCGGCCACCTGGGTACTCCAGGTCATGCCGTTGTTCTTCTTCGCCGGAGCCGCCGCGGGTATTCACAGCTGGCGCGACGGGACACCCTGGGGCACCTGGCTTTTCACCCGGGCGCAACGCCTCTGCCGGCCGGCGCTGTGGTACCTGGGCGCCTGGACCGTCGCCCTGATCGTGGTGCGGTTCACCATGGGTGCCGAGTCGGCCGCGGCCCTGGGCAACGAGGCCGTCGCACTGCTGTGGTTCCTCGGCACCTACCTGATCGTGCTGGCGTTCGTCCCCGCCTTGGCCCGCTTGCGCTCGGCGCGGTCGGCCGCACTGGTCGTCGCGGCCCTCATCGCGGCCGCGGCGTTCGGCGACTGGGCCCGGATCAGCACGCACATGCTGGAAGCCGGCGCGGCGAATCTGATTGTGGTCTGGCTGATTCCGATGGTCATCGGCGCGGCGTACGCGCACCGGCTCACCGCACCCAAGCCGGCGCTGGCCGTGGCCGTCGGCACCCTGGCCGTCCAGGTGCTGGTTGCCAGGTACGGTCCCTACGACGTGTCACTGGTGGTCACCGGCACGGAACGGATGTCGAACGTCACCCCGCCCACACTGCTGCTTGCCCTGCAATGCGTCTGGATGTCCAGTCTGTTCATCGCCTGCGCCGGTGCGGTCCGCCGGTGGGCCGAGCGTCCCCGCATCTGGTACCTGATCGTGGTGGGCAACAGCGGGGCGATGACGTTGTACCTGTGGCACATCGCGGCCATCGCCGTCGCGACGTTCAGCCTGCATGCCGTGGGCCTGGACGCCTACGATCCGGCAGCCCCATACTTCTGGCGCAACATCGCGATCCGCGCGCTGGTCTTCGCCGTGGTGATGACGGTCATGTTCCTGTTGCTGTCCCCGCTCGAGCACAATCCGCTGCGCTGGTGGGACGCGCGCGTCCGGGCGACGGGGCGCGCGTCGACGGTGGCCGGTGTGCTGGTCTGCGCGGCCGGGGTGGCACTACTGCTGATGGCCAAGAACGGGCTGGGCACGAGCGCGGGCTGGATGTTGTTGGCGCTCTTCATCGGTGCGCTCGCCGGGGCCCGGCTCAGTGCGGGTCGAACTCAGTGCGCGCTGACGAACGTCACGGTCGGCGCCGATGAACCCTTGACCAACGTCGGCCCGGAGGCGGACAAGACGTAGGACTCGTTGCCCGTCGGGTAGCCGCCGCCGTTGGTCGAGATGTGTACGTGCGTGTAGTGATTGGCGTCGGGGCCGCCGTAGTCCGGCATCCGGTGCGCGGTGCCGTCCGGGAAGTAGATCGCCTGCCGCCAGATCACATGGTTCAGGTCGAACCGCCCGGCGTTGGCCAGCACGTACCGCAGGATGCGGTCCCCGAGCGCCTTGCCGGCCGACGACCCGTAGTCAGGCACCATCACGTCCAGCGCCAGGCCTTCGGGATGCCAGCGCAGCGAGTCCGGGCGGACGCCGGTCATGGTGTGGATCTCCGGGAACGTGGCACTGACGGCCCGTTCGGCGAGAATGGTGTCGACCTGCAGGCCGCGCTCGGCGGCGACGCCCACCGGCAAAGCGATGGTGCGCACCATGGCGCGAGAACTCTCGGCGGCCTCGGCGACGATCAGCGACCCCGGATGCGAAGCGGCCCGCTCGGCCAGGACGACCTGCGCGCAGCAGACATCCACGTCACTGGCGGTCGTGACCGCCTGCGTCGCGGTGCCCGCGGTGACGAACGCCGCGGCCGGCATGACGAGCGCCGCCAGAGCCACCGACCAGCGGCGCCGTGCGCGCGTCGCAGTAGCTAACCCGGGCTTGTCCACCGGTGCACCATACCCCGCAGGTCACCGTTTGGTAACGGCTTCAAAATTAGCGAGCTGGTAAATTACCTCTAATCAACGAGGAGGAACCGCGGTGTCCGTCCAACCGAGAACCGTCGCCGAGCCGTCGGTCGACGCGATCACCGACGCTCTCGTGACGGCATCGCGCCTGCTCCTGGACATCACGGCCCGCGCGGTCGCCGTCGTCGACGACACGTTGACGGTCCCCCAGCTTCGGGTTCTGGCGATCCTGGCGGCACACGGCGCAACCAATCTGACGACCCTCGCCGCTCAACTCGACGTACAGCCCTCGACCATCGGCCGGATGAGCGAGCGCCTGGTCACCGCCGGTCTGATCGAACGCCACCAGAACCCGGCTTCCCGCCGCGAAATCGCCGTGGAACTGACCCGCCGGGGACGCGCCATCGTGGACACCGTGAGCGCACGCCGCCGTGCCGAGATCGCCCGGATCGTCGAGGCCATGGCGCCGCGTGAGCGCATGGGGATGGTCCGCGCGCTGCACGCGTTCAGCGAAGCCGGTGGCGAACCACCCGCCGAAGTCCCGCCCGGCCTCGACTTCTGACTCAGGCGCGCGGCACCAGGTACGGCGCGAGCGTCGTCAGCTTCTCGCAGGTCTCCTCGAACTCGCGGTCCGGAGTCGACTCGGCGATGATGCCGGCGCCGGCGCGCAACCAGGTCCGGCCGTCGGCCTCGTAGGCCGAGCGCAGCGTCAGCGCCGCGTCCATGCCGCCGTCAGCGCTGAACATCACGACCGCGCCGGAATAGAGGCCGCGTGGCGACTCGTCGAGCCGCATGATGGCGTCGACGCTCTCGGCCTTCGGGATGCCGGAGGCGGTCACCGCCGGGAAGAGTGCCTCCAGCGCATGCATGCGGTTCATCTGGTCCGACAGCTCACCGGACACCGTCGAGCCCAGGTGCTGCACGCTGCCGCGCTCACGCACCGTCATGAAGTCGCTGACGACCGTGGTGCCCGGCTTGGCCACCTCGGCGATCTCCTCCTGCGAGCTGCGGACCGAAATCGCATGCTCGACAATCTCTTTCGAGTTCGATTCCAGGTCGGCGCGGGCAGCCCGATCGTGATCCGCGCCGCGGCCGAAGGCGCGGGTGCCGGCCAGCGGCTCGGTGATCACGGTGCCGTCGGCACGCACCGCGGCTACGAGCTCCGGGCTGAAGCCCAGCGCGCGAATCCCGCCCAGCCGCAACAGGAATGACCGCACCGGGGTGTTGTTCGCCCGGCCCACCCGGTACGTGGCCGGGAAGTCGACCGCGAACGGCACCTCGAACCGGCGCGACAGGATCACCTTCTGGTAGTCGCCCGCCACGATCTCGGCGACGGCGGCGGCTACCCGTGACGGGTAGTCACTGCCGTCCACGCTCACGTCGACGGCGCGGGTGTCACCGGCCGCCGGGATACCCGACTGCAGCAGACGATTCAGCGTCTCGGCCACGATGTCCGCGTCGCCCGACACGCACACCTCGCCGTCGGTGACGACCACCTGCGTCTGTGCGCCGAAGACTCGCGCCAGCGGGGTCCCCGCCGGCAGGCGCTGCTGCAGCCCGTAGCGGTAAGCGCCGAATTCGAAAGCGACCCAACCGAAGAGCCGGTCCGTCTCCAGGAGCAGGCGGTCGACGGCGTCGCCGAGCACCTCGCCGGGCCGGCCGCTCCACGCCTGGCGGGCGACTGCGCCGCCGGCGTCGATGATCCGCAGTTCGTCGCTGTCGAATTCGATGGCGGTGCGCACTCCGATGGCCAGCACCCACTCGCCCGAGTGCTCGTAGCCGACATAGTCGGCGCCGGAGCGCTCCGGAAGTTCGGCTGCGAGTTGCGCGATCAGATCGGCCGGGACGACGTCGGCGGGCAAAGCAATGCGCGTCACCGACGCCGCGTCTATAGCTTCAGCAGTCACGAAAGTTAATTTAGCCTAACCTCACCCAAAAAACACTGCCCGCCCCTGTGATTCAGGACCCAGCGCCGGCTTTCGCCTCCCGCGTCGCGACGGTCCACCCACTGACCGACGTCCGCTGCGCCCAGAAGTCGGCGTAGCGGCCACCGCGCGCCATCAGCTGGTCATGGGTGCCGCTGTCGTCCACCGTGCCACGGTCGGACAGCACGACGATGTTGTCGGCGGCGGTGACCGTCGACAGCTTGTGCGCGATCACGATGACGGTGCTGCGGTCCGCCAGTTCGCGGATGGACGCCGCGACGTGGCGTTCGTTCTCGGGGTCCAGTGCGCTGGTGGCCTCGTCGAACAGCACCACCGGAGCGTTTTTCAGCAATGCGCGCGCGATCGAGACGCGCTGGCGTTCACCGCCGGACAGCGCCGAACCGCCCTCACCGACCCGCGTCTGCCAACCGGCAGGCAGCCGGTCCACGACGGACTGCAGGCCGGCGGTGCGGGCGGCTTTCCGGATGTCGTCATCGGACGCGGCCGGCGCACCGATCCGCACGTTCTCCCACAGGGTTTCGTCGAACAGGTACACGTCCTGGAACACCAGGGACAGCTGGGCCATCAGCTCCGCGGTGCTCTGGTCCCGGACATCGACGCCACCGACGCGGACCACGCCGGCGTCGACGTCGTAGAAGCGCGCCAGCAGGCGGGTGATGGTGGTCTTGCCCGAGCCCGAGGGGCCGACCAGCGCCGTCATGGTGCCCGGCGCCGCGACGAAGCTGACGTCCTCGAGCACGCGACGCCCCGGATAACTGAAGGCGACGCCGTCCAGTTCAACCTGCCCGGGCGTCGAAACCGATTGCGGTGCAGCCGGTTCCGGGAGCGCCGGAGTGTCGAGCACCGACGTGATCCGATCCAGTTCCGCGCCGGCCATCCGCATCGCGGAGCCATACTCGGCCAGTTCCGACAGCGGCGAGGTGAACCGCGCTGCCAGACCGAGGATGGCCACCAGCGTCACCGGGTTGATCTCGCCACCGACGGCCAGCCAGACGCCCACCGTGATGAGTCCGCCCAGCACCGCCTGCACGCCGACGCCGCTCAGCATCATGCCCGCCACCGAGGCCCACAACGCCCGCTTGCCGACCTGCTCCTGCTCGGCCAGCGCGCCGGTCAGCGGATCGAATTCGGCCCCGGTCCGGCCGAACGCGCGCAGCACCGGCTGGCAACGCGCGAATTCGATGACCCGCGAGTTCACCTCGATCTCGGCGGCATGCGTGCGCGCCTCGGCCGACGCGATCAACGCGGCGGAGGCCCGGGTGGCCAGGATCAGAACCACCCCACCCGCCACGGCCGCGACGCCGATCCGCCAGTCGAAGACGAACAGCCCGACCACGACGGTCAGCGCGCTGGTGGTGTTGACCACCAGCGGCGTCACCAGATGCGCGCTGCTCGTGCCGACGAAAGTCGTGCCCTTGACGGCGATCTGGGATACCTGGCCAACCCGCTCGCGGGTGAACCAACCGAGCGGCAGCGTGACCATGTGGTCGCCGAGCCGGTGGTGCAGCAGCCGCATGGTGGTCAGGGCCATCCGCATCGACCGCGCCGCCTGCACATAGTGCGCGACGGCGCTGAGCAGCACCACCGCCGCCAGCACGACGAGCCAGCGGCCCGCCGCACCGAAGTCACCATCGAACAACGCCAGCGAGATCGGCACCAGCAGCGTCATCGAAAGACCGTGCAGCAGGCCGTAACCGACCGCCCAGGCCAGGAAGCTGTACATCCGCCCGCGCTCCGGGCCGAGGATTCGCAGGAACCCGTTGATCATCGTCACCGCGCCGCCTCCAATTCACCGGTGGCCGTGTAGGTCTGCCACATGCGCGCGAAAACACCTTCCCGGGAGAGTAATTCGTCGTGCCGGCCCTGTTCGACGATGCGCCCGTCCCGCAGGACGACGATGTTGTCGGCGCCGACGATCGACCCCAGCCGGTGCGCGATCACCAGCACGGTCCGGCCGTCGATCAGGGTCGACAGCGCGGCCTGAATCTGCGCCTCGGAGTCGGGGTCGGCGAAGGCCGTGGCCTCGTCGAGCACGAGGATCGGGGTGTCGGCGAGCAGCGCGCGGGCGATGCTGATGCGCTGCGCCTCGCCGCCGGAGAAGTGCGCGTCCTCCCCGACCACCGAGTCATACCCCTTGGGCAGCGCCAGGATCCGGTCGTGGATGTGCGCGGCGCGCGCGGCGGCGTGCACCGCGCCATCGTCGGCATCGGCACGGCCCAGGCGGATGTTGTCGGCCACGCTCATGCCCAGCAGCTGCACGTCCTGCAGGACGAAACCGACGTGCCGGTACAGCACCGCGGGGTCGATCTGGCGGACGTCCACGTCACCGATGCGCACCTCGCCGGCGGTGACGTCGTGAAAGCGCGGCACGAGCGTCGCGAGCGTCGACTTGCCGCTGCCGGACGGGCCGACCAACGCGGTGATGCTGCCGGCGGGCAGGTCGAGCGAGATGTCGTGCAGCACCGTGTTGGTGCCGTCGTACGAGAATTCGACGCCCGAGAAGCTGACCGAATTACCCTGCGGCACTTGCGGGTTCTCGGCGACCGGCAATGCGGGGGCGGACAACAACGCCGTCAGCCGGCCGGCAGCGGCGACCGCCTGGCGGCTCGCGGCGGCGGAGTACCCGACGGCCAGCACCGCGGTGGGGATGGTGACGGCGACGAGCGTCGACCCCAGCACCTCGATGGGCGTCACCCAGCCGCTGCGGATGAACCACAGCCCGCCGGCGAGGTTCACCAGCAGCACCACCGGCGCCTCGACGAACACCGACGACACCGCGCGCAGCCGCACCATGGGCCCGACGAATCCGGCGAAGCCGTCGTTGAATTCATCGGCGGCGTCGGCAAATCGCTTGTGCGCCTTGCCGGTTTCCCCGAACGTCTTGACGACCGAGACCCCGGCGATGAACTCGACGATGGTCGCGCTGATCTGCGCGATGCCCTCGTTCATCTGCGCCATGCGAGCCATTGCACCGCGCATCAGGACGCTGTAGACGACGAGGTAGATCGGAATGGTGCCGATGGCCAGCAGCCCCAGCCGCCAGTCCAGGTACCAGCAGTACGCCAGGCCGAACGCCGGCGTGGCCAGCGCGCCGGTCTTCTCGACCGCGGCGTGCGCCACCAGGTGGTGCAGTTCGCCGACATCATGCTGGACGGCCTTGCGCACCTCGCCGGAGGACGTCGCGCCGAACCAGCCCAGCGGCAGCCGTCCGAGCGTGGTCACCAACCGGCGGCGCAGCTCGCCCTGTAGCTGGACGTCGGCGTGGTGGGTGAGCGTCAGCGCCAGGCCGCCGGCCAGGGTGCGCAGGCCGAGGCCGCCGCCGATGAAGACCGCGACGATCGTCCACACCCGGGCTGCCTCGATCGAACCGCCGGCCAGCAGATACCGGCCCAGCTCGACGATGCCGATGAACGGCACCACGGTCGCTGCTGCCGCGATCAGCTGCAGCAACTGGGCCAGCGCGGTGCGGCCGCGTACCGGCGCCAGCAGCTCCTTGAGCGCCGCGCGGTCCTGCGCTGCCGCGAGCTTCGCCGCTTTGAGCTGCGCACGCGGCGACGGTTCTGCGTCGGTCATCGGAATACCCACTCCACCCGTAGACTAAGGTTTGCCTAACCATAGCGACTGGTTGTGGGATGCGAGGACCCGCCCGCTGGGTTCAGCCCGGTGATTCAGTCCAGGACGGTGCGCACCACGGCGTCGGCCAGCAGCCGGCCGGACTCGGTCAGCACCAGACGTTCGTCGGTGACCGCCACGAGACCGTCGGCCACCGCACCCTCGGCGCGGTCCCGTTCGGCCGCGGTGAGCACGGCGACCGGCAAACCACTGCGCAGCCGCAACCGCAACATGACGTCCTCGACGTGCCGGGTGGCGTCGTCCAACTCCTCGAAGTCCGCGACCGGCAACCTGCCCGCGGCCAGCGCCTCGGCATAAGCGTTGGGGTGCTTGACATTCCACCAACGCCGGGCCCCGACGAAACCGTGCGCACCCGGCCCGGCGCCCCACCACTGGCCGCCGTCCCAGTAGCCGAGGTTGTGCCGGCACTCACCGCCCGGACGGCTCCAGTTCGACACTTCGTACCAGTCCAGTCCGGCCCGGCTCAGGTGTGTGTCCAGCAGCTCGTAGCGGGTCGCGAGCACGTCGTCGTCGGGTGCCGGGATCTCGCCGCGCCGGACCTTGCGGGCCAGCGCGGTGCCGTCCTCGACGATCAGCGCGTACGCCGAGACATGGTCGACACCGGCTTCGATGGCCGCATCCGCGGACCGGCGCAGATCGTCGTCGGACTCCCCCGGCGTCCCGTAGATGAGGTCCAGGTTGACGTGCGCGAACCCGGCCGCCAGCGCCTCCCGCGCCGCCGCCGGGGCGCGGCCTGCCGAGTGGGTGCGATCGAGTGCCGCCAGCACGTGCGGCGCCGTCGACTGCATGCCCAGGGAAACCCGGGTATAGCCGGCATCCAGCAACGCGGCGAAGAACTCAGGCGACGTCGACTCCGGATTGGACTCGGTGGTCACCTCGGCGCCGGGGCTGAGCCGGAAATTGTCCCGCACCGCGTCGAGCACGGCCCGCAGCCCCGAACCACCCAGCAGCGACGGCGTACCGCCGCCGACGAACACCGTGTCGACCGGCAACTCCACCTGGGCACCGGCCATCGCGAGCTCGGTGCGCAGCGCCGTCAGCCAGCCCTCGGGACTGGCTCCGCCCAGCTCACTGGCGGTGTAGGTGTTGAAGTCGCAGTAGCCGCAGCGGGTCGCACAGAACGGCACGTGGATATAGATGCCGAACGGCCCGGTAGCGCCGATGTGGGCGTCGGTCATGGCAACCAGTGTCCCATCGCGCGATCAGGGGGCAATGTGCGTGGCAGGGGCACCTTTTTGCTCGCGATGATTTCGAACCTGGCCCGGTTAGGCCGAATGTCCTGTTCGTGGCAGAATGGCCGGGTGTCCGCCAGCCTCAACCGCGCCCTCGGTTCCGCATTGGTAATGCGGCGGCATGTCGACTTCAAGCGCGTATGCAGCTGTTGCTGTCTGCCTTGATGCTGCCTTGATGCCCTAGTTCTGACCACCAGAATCTTTCAGCCGGCACAGGATCGGCAGTGCCGGACAGCCCCCGGCGTACGCGTGATCCAACGCCTGCTCTTGCGCGAAGGAAACCACCCCGTGACAACAGCAAAACCCACCAAGACCCGCGACGAAGGCCAGTGGGCGCTGGGCAATCGTGAACCGCTGAACCCCAACGAGGTGTTCAAGCAGGAGGACGACGCCCTCAACGTGCGGCAGCGCATCATCGACGTCCACTCCAAGCAGGGCTTCGAGTCGATCAGCAAGGACGATCTCCGCGGGCGGTACCGCTGGATGGGTCTGTACACCCAGCGCGAGCAGGGCTACGACGGCACCTACACCGGCGACGACAACGCCGACATGCTCGAGGCCCCCTACTTCATGATGCGGGTGCGCTGCGACGGCGGCGCCCTGACCAGCGCGGCGCTGCGGACCATCGGCGAGATCTCGGTCGAGTTCGCACGCGACAGCGCCGACATCACCGACCGCGAGAACATCCAGTACCACTGGATCCGCGTCGAGGACGTGCCGGAGATCTGGCGCCGCCTCGAGTCCGTCGGCCTGCAGACGACCGAGGCGTGCGGCGACTGCCCGCGCGTCGTGCTCGGTGGCCCGCTGTCCGGTGAGGCCCTCGACGAGGTGCTCGACCCGAGCTGGGCCGTCGACGAGATCGTCAGCCGCTACGTCGGCAACCCGGAGTTCTCCAACCTGCCGCGTAAGTACAAGACCGCCATCTCGGGTCTGCAGGACGTCGCGCACGAGATCAACGACATCGCCTTCATCGGCGTCAACCACCCCGAGCACGGCCCCGGCCTGGACGTCTGGGTCGGCGGCGGCCTGTCCACCAACCCGATGCTGGCGCAGCGCCTGGGCGCCTGGGTGCCGCTCGCCGAGGTGCCCGACGTCTGGGAGGGCATCACCAAGGTCTTCCGTGACTACGGCTACCGCCGCCTGCGTTCCAAGGCCCGTCTGAAGTTCTTGATCAAGGACTGGGGTGTCGAGAAGTTCCGCGACGTTCTCGAGACCGAATACCTCGGCCGCAAGCTCATCGACGGCCCGGCGCCGGAGCAGGTGCCGCACACCATCGACCACGTCGGCGTGCAGAAGCTGAAGAACGGCCTGAACGCCGTCGGCGTCGCGGCCATCGCCGGCCGCTCGTCGGGCACCATCCTGACCAAGGTCGCCGACCTGGCCGAGGCCGCCGGCTCCGACCGGATCCGCCTGACCCCGTACCAGAAGCTGATCATCCTCGACGTGCCCGACGACAAGGTCGAGGAACTGATCGCCGGCCTGGATGCGCTGGGCCTGCAGACCCGCCCGTCGCACTGGCGCAAGAACCTGATGGCCTGCACCGGTATCGAGTACTGCAAGCTGTCGTTCGCCGAGACCCGGGTGCGGGCACAGTCGCTGGTTCCGGAGCTCGAGCAGCGGCTCGCCGACCTGAATTCGCAGCTCGACGTGCCGGTCACCATCAACCTCAACGGCTGCCCCAACTCGTGCGCCCGTATCCAGATCGCCGACATCGGCTTCAAGGGCCAGATGATCGACGACGGCAACGGTCCCGAGGAGGGCTTCCAGGTGCACCTGGGCGGCAGCCTGGGCCTGGACAGCGGATTCGGGCGCAAGCTGCGTCAGCACAAGGTGCTGGCCACCGAGCTCGGCGACTACATCGATCGTGTCGTGCGCAACTTCGTGAAACAACGTGAGGCCGGAGAGCGTTTTGCCCAGTGGGCCGTTCGGGCCGACGAAGCTGACTTGAGGTGACCGCTGATATGACGGACGTTTCGGAAACTGACCTACGGGAACTGGCAGCGCGCGGCGCTGCCGAACTGGCCGACGCCACTGCTGAGGAACTGCTGCGCTGGGTCGAGGAGAATTTCTCGGGCCAGTACGTCGTGGCCTCCAACATGCAGGACGCCGTCCTGGTCGAGATGGCGGCCAAGGTGCATCCCGGCGTCGACGTGCTGTTCCTGGACACCGGCTACCACTTCGCCGAGACCATCGGTACCCGCGACGCCGTCGAGGCCGTCTACGGCGTGAACATCGTCAATGTGACGCCCGAGCAGACCGTCGCCCAGCAGGACGAACTGGTCGGCAAGGACCTGTTCGCCAGCGATGCCGCCCGGTGCTGCAACCTGCGTAAGGTGCAGCCGCTGTCGAAGGCGCTCAAGGGCTACTCGGCGTGGGTGACGGGCATCCGCCGCGTCGAGGCGCCGACGCGCGCCAACGCCCCGCTGATCAGTTTCGACGAGGCGTTCGGCCTGGTGAAGGTCAACCCGATCGCCGCGTGGAGCGATGACGACATGCAGGCGTACATCGAAGCCAACGGCATTCTGGTGAATCCGCTTGTGGACGAAGGCTATCCGTCCATCGGCTGCGCACCGTGCACCCAGAAGCCGGCCGAGGGCGCTGACCCCCGCAGCGGTCGCTGGGCCGGTCTGGCCAAGACCGAGTGCGGTCTGCACGCGTCCTGAGATTCCTGTGCAACTGATCCTCACCGCGCACGGCAGTGCCGATCCGCGGTCTGCGGCGAACGCCCGCGAGGTGGCCCGTATCGTCGCGGCACTGCGTCATGATGTCGACGTCAAAGTGGCGTTCTGCGAACAGAATTCGCCGAATCTGCGAGACGTGCTGGTCGACTCCCCTGCCGACGGCGTCGTGGTGCCGCTACTGCTGGCCGACGCCTACCACGCGCGTGTCGACATCCCGGCGATGATCGCCGACGCCAATCCGGCGGTGCGGCAGGCCATCAAACTGGCGCCAGTGCTCGGCGAGGACGACCGGCTGATCCACGTACTGAGCCAGCGGCTCGCCCACTCCGGGGTGTCCCGGCTGGACGCGAGCGTCGGCGTCCTGGTGACGGCCGTCGGGTCGTCGTCGGCTGCCGCCAACGCACGCACCGGCACCGTGGCCACGGGACTGGTCGCGGGCACCCACTGGCAGGCCACGACGGCATTCGCCACCGGCCCGCACGCCAACCTGGCCGAAGCCGCCGAGCTGCTGCGGGATCAGGGTGCGACACGTCTGGTCATCGCGCCCTGGTTCCTGGCCCACGGCACGATCACCGACCGGGTCGCCGAATTCGCTGCCGCACACGGAATTCCGATGGCCCAGCCGCTGGGCGCCCACCGGCTCGTCGCCGAGACCGTGCTGGACCGTTTCGACGAGGTCGCCGCCGTACCGCGCGCCGCGTAACCCGAAGCCGCCTGAATCCCGGCAAGACCGCGGCCCGCACCGTATGGATTGCGTATAGATCGTGGCACCGCGCCGACAGCGCCGGTTGACTCGGCCTCATGCGAATTTTCGGGACCACCGATGTCTGAGCTGCTGCAATTGCTGTCCATGATGGCGTTGCCGGCGTCGGTTCTGCTGGTGTGCCGACGTGTCAACCGGCGCAACCCGCCTTCGGGCGCGGTTCGAACCTGATCACACTCCACGGCTACGTCGCCTACGATCCGGACGGTCGGCCAACGATCCGGACGAAGGAGACACCGCGCGTGGGCACACACCCCGACACCGGTCGGAAGGGGCTGGGAGCGGGCCTGGCCATCAGTGCACTGGGCGTCGTCTTCGGCGACATCGGCACCAGCCCGATCTACACCATGCAGACGCTGTTCAATCCCGATGACCCGCATCCGGTGCCGATCAGCCACGACAACATCTATGGCGTCGTCTCCCTGGTGTTCTGGTCGGTGATGCTGATCGTCACCATCACGTACGTCAGCTTGGTGATGCGGGCCGACAACGACGGCGAGGGCGGCGTCATGGCGCTCATCACCCTGGTGAAGCAGTCGTCGGACAAGCTCGGCAGGCGCACCGCGGCCTTCCTCGCCGCGCTCGGAATCCTCGGTGCTGCGCTGTTTTTCGGTGACTCGATGATCACCCCGGCCATCTCGGTGCTGTCGGCCGTCGAAGGCTCCAAAACCATCGACCCAGGCCTCGCGGACTGGGTCGTGCCGATCACCGCGGTGATCATCATCGCGTTGTTCAGCGTGCAGCACCGCGGCACCGCCGTCGTCGGCAGGTTCTTCGGTCCGGTGATGGTCGTGTGGTTCACGGTGATCGGCGCATGCGGGGTCGGCGGAATCATCAGAGAGCCCGAGATCCTGCGCGCCCTGAATCCGCTGTACGCGCTGGGATTCATGGCCGGCCATTTCCACATCGCGTTCTTCGCGCTGGCCGCCGTGGTGCTGTCCGTGACCGGCGCCGAGGCGCTGTACGCCGACATGGGCCATTTCGGCCGCAAGCCGATCACGTTCGCCTGGCTGCTGCTGGTGTTCCCGGCGTGCATGCTGAGCTACTTCGGGCAGGGCGCGCTGCTGCTGCAGAACCCCTCCGTCCACGACGCCCCGTTCTTCCTGCTGACGCCCGAGTGGGGCCGGCTACCGATGGTCCTGCTCGCGACGGCGGCCACGGTGATCGCGTCGCAGGCGGTGATCACCGGAGCGTTCTCCGTGGCGGCCCAGGCCGCGCACCTCGGGTACCTGCCCCGGCTGCGGATCCTGCACACGTCAGCGTCCACGATGGGCCAGATCTACGTGCCCTGGATCAACAGCATGCTGCTGATCGCGGTGCTGACCCTGGTCTTCGCCTTCCGCAGCTCCGCCGCGCTGGGCTACGCCTACGGCATGGCGGTGACCGGGACCATCACCATCACGACCCTGCTGTTCCTCAACATCGCACGCGCCAGGTGGAACTGGCCGCTGTGGTCCGTGGTCGCGATCGGGGCCCCGCTGCTCACCGTCGACGTGTTGTTCCTCGCCGCCAATCTCACCAAGCTCGTGCACGGCGCCTGGCTGCCGTTGCTGATCGGATTGATCGCGTTCACCGTGATGACGACGTGGCAGGACGGCCGCGCCGTGGTCACCCGGGCGCGCGACGCCGTCGAAGGCCCACTGCGCCAGTTCGTGGAATCGATCGTCACCAGCGAGCCCCCGCTGACCCGCGTACCGGGCACCGCGGTGTTCCTCAACCGCGGCATCGAGACCGCGCCGCTGGCGATGCGCGCCAATGTGAAATACAACCGGATGCTGCACGAGCACGTCGTGGTGCTGTCCCTGGAGACGGCGACGGTGCCGAGGATCGCCGACGGCGCCCGGTTGGCGGTCGACGATCTGGGCCACCGCGACGACGGCATCATCCACGTCACCGCCACCTACGGATACATGGACCGGCCCGACGTACCGGCAGCCTTGGCGCTGCTCGACTCGGCCCAGACCGAAGGGCCGCTGGATCTCGCCGGTGCCACGTATTTCCTGTCGAAGGTCGATCTGGTGATGGCCAAAGAGCCGTCGATGGCCCCTTGGCGGACAAAGCTTTTCATCGGCACGTCCTACATCACGTCCGACGCCGCGGCCTACTTCCGGCTGCCCCTCGACCGCACGGTGATCCTGGGCTCGCGCATCGAGGTCTGAAATACCCACCCAGGGCTCGCGCGTTGTCGCAAACAGATAGATTTTGTGATGAATGAAACCCTTGACGGGACACCCGCCATTCAGCAGATTCGGCAGGTGCCTGCGCGGGCACCACAATTTCACCAAAGCTAGCGCCGACGAGAGGTCACCGATGGGCAAGATCTACGCCAATGTCACCGAATTGGTCGGGCGCACGCCGCTGGTCCGGCTCAACCGGTTGACCGACGGTGCCGGCGCGCAGGTCGTCGCGAAGCTGGAGTTCTACAACCCGGCCAACAGCGTCAAGGACCGCATCGGTGTGGCGATCGTCGACGCCGCCGAGCAGTCCGGTGAACTCAAGCCTGGTGGCACCATCGTGGAGGCCACGAGCGGCAACACCGGCATCGCGCTGGCCCTCGTCGGCGCGGCCCGCGGCTACAAGGTCATCCTGACCATGCCGGAGACCATGTCGCTCGAACGACGCGTGATGCTGCGCGCATACGGCGCCGAGATCGTCCTGACCCCGGGTGCCGAGGGCATGGCCGGCGCCGTCGCCAAGGCCAAGCAGATTCTCGCCGAGACCCCGAACTCCGTCGCCGCCGATCAGTTCGCCAACCCGGCCAACCCCGCGATCCACGAGAAGACGACGGCCGAGGAGGTCTGGGCCGACACCGACGGCGCGGTCGACATCTTCGTCGCCGGAATCGGCACCGGCGGCACCCTCACCGGCGTCGGGCACGTCCTCAAGTCCCGCAAGCCCGACGTGAAGATCGTCGGCGTCGAACCGGTCGACTCGCCCATCCTCACCGGCGGCCAGGCCGGGCCGCACAAGATTCAGGGCATCGGTGCGAACTTCATCCCCGAGGTGCTGGACCGCGCCGTGTACGACGAGATCATCGACGTCTCCTTCCCGGACGCCATCGAGGTGGCGCGCCAGCTGGGCACGCAGGAGGGCATCCTCGGCGGCATCTCGGCGGGTGCGAACGTCTGGGCGGCCCTGCAGCTCGCCAAGCGCCCCGAGAACGACGGCAAGCTCATCGTGGTGGTCATCCCCGACTTCGGCGAGCGGTACGTCTCCACGGCGCTGTACGAGCACATCCGGGACTGACCGGGGCGAGCGAAGCGACAGGAATTAGATAGGGATGACGCTGCTCTCCACCCTCCGTGAGGACCTGGACAACGCACGCAGCCATGATCCGGCGGGACGTGGGGACTTCGAGAACGCACTCGTGTACTCCGGCCTGCATGCCATCTGGTCGCACCGGCTGGCCCATCGGCTGTGGGCCCGGCCGGCCGGGCGCGGGCCGGCGCGGGTGCTGGCTCAGGTGACGCGGTTCTTCACCGGCATCGAGATTCATCCGGGCGCGACCATCGGGCGGCGGTTCTTCATCGACCACGGCATGGGCGTCGTGATCGGCGAGACCACCGAGATCGGCGACGACGTCATGGTCTACCACGGCGTGACGCTGGGTGGCCGCAGCCTCAACAAGGGCAAGCGTCACCCGACCATCGGCAACCGGGTGACGGTCGGCGCGGGCGCCAAGGTACTCGGCCCCATCCTCGTCGGCGACGACTCGGCCATCGGCGCCAATGCCGTTGTGACACACGATGTTCCGGCGGACTCCATCGCCACCGGCATTCCGGCGATCGTGCGCCCGCGCACCGAGAAACAGCGCGAGCCCGCCGTCGACCCGACGACCTACATCGACCCCGCGATGTACATCTGACGTACGCCTGACATACGGCACGAGTGGCGTTGACCCTGAAACCAGGGTCAACGCCACTCGCACTTCTACGCCCTGGTTACCGCCCCAACGCAAAACACCGCGGCCGGGCAACCAGATCGTCTGGTCGCCCGGCCGCGGTGCGAACGGGATGCGATTCAGGCCCGGGCGAGGACCGCCTCGGCCTCTTGCGTCTGCCCCGCGATCGGCGGGATGCGGGTGGCCCGGACGTACACGGTGTCGCCCTCGATGAGCTGCAGGGCTTCGGCGTCACCGCGCGTGATCTGGGCGGTGAACGGCGTGTGGTCCGCCGCGGTCGTCAGCTCGACGCGAACCTCGAAGCCGAGCACGACGACACGGTCGACCTTGGCCCGCAGCACGCCGGTGGCGGCGACATCGTCGTCGGCCTGGGAAATGGCCATGTCGGGGTTGCGGCCCACGCGAATGTCGTGGGGGCGCACCAGCGTGCCGTTGATGGTCGAGACGGCGCCGAGGAACGACATCACGAACGGGTTGGCCGGGCTGTCGTAAACCTCGGTCGGCGACCCGACCTGCTCGATGCGACCCTTGTTCAGCACCGCGATCCGGTCGGCGACGTCGAGCGCCTCGGCCTGGTCGTGGGTGACGAGCACGGTGGTCACGTGCACCTCGTCGTGCAGGCGGCGCAGCCACGTGCGCAGGTCGTCACGCACCTTGGCGTCGAGGGCGCCGAACGGCTCGTCGAGCAGGAGCACCTGGGGATCGACCGCGAGGGCGCGAGCGAGTGCCATGCGCTGACGCTGGCCGCCGGAGAGCTGGCTGGGGTAGCGCGTCTGGAAACCGGCGAGGCCCACGACCTCGAGCAGGCTGTCGACCTTTTCTTGGATCTCGGCCTTGGGCTTCTTACGGATTTTCAGGCCGAACGCGACGTTCTCGCGCACGGTGAGGTGCTTGAACGCCGCGTAGTGCTGGAAGACGAACCCGATGCCGCGCCGCTGTGGCGGCACCCCGGTGACGTCGTTGCCCTTGATGGTGATGGTGCCGGTGTCCGGGGTGTCGAGGCCGGCGATGGCCCGCAACAGCGTGGACTTGCCCGACCCGCTGGGGCCCAGCAGTGCGGTCAGCGAGCCCTCGGGCACGTCGAAGTCGATGTTGTCGAGGGCCGCGAAGTCGCCGTAGTGCTTGTTGGCACCGCGCACCGTGATGGCGGGAGGGCTGCCCTGCTTCTGCTCGTCACTCATGATCGGTTTCTTCCTATCGAAAAGCTATTGTGCCGCCCGGACACGCCGGGCGTCGAGGATTACCTGCACGATCAGCACGATCACCGCGACCGCCATCAACAGAGTCGACACGGCATAGGCGCCGTATTCGGCGCCGCGGCTGTACCGGTCCGAGACCAGCAGGGTGAGGGTCTGGGACTGGCCGGGCAGATTGGAGGACACCATGATGACGGCGCCGTACTCCCCCAGCGTGCGGGCAACGGTCAGCACGATGCCGTAGGTCAGGCCCCAGCGGATGGACGGCAGCGTGATCCGCCAGAACGTCTGCCACCACTGCGCACCCAGGGTGGAGGCCGCCTCTTCCTGGTCGGTGCCGAGCTCGTGCAGCACCGGTTCGACCTCGCGAATGACGAACGGCACGGTGACGAAGATGCTCGCCAGCACGATGCCGGGGAACCCGAAGATGATCTTGAGTCCCCAGCTGTTCTCGACGAAGCCGAGCAGGCCGGCCGAGCCCCACAGCAGGATCAGGGCCACACCGACGACGACGGGCGACACCGCGAACGGCAGGTCGATGACCGCCTGCAGCACGCTCTTGCCGCGGAACCGGTTGCGGGCCAACACCAGTGCGGTCGGCACGCCGAACAGCACATTGAGCGGCACCACGATGGCGACGACGAGCAACGACAGCTGCAGCGCGGAAATGGCTGCCGGCGTGGTGATCTGGGTGAAGAACTCTCCCAGGCCGGGCTGGAACGTGCGCCACAGGATCAGGCCGACGGGCACGATGACGAGCACCGTGATGTAGGCCAGCGCCACGTACCGGGCCAGGTAGCGAACCAGCGGCGAGAGGGTCATGGAGCCAGCTCCTCACGCTTGGCCGCCCGCGATCCGACGACCCGCAACACGAACAGCACCAGGAACGAAATCACCAGCAGCACAATCGAGATCGCAGCGGCACCGGTACGGTCGTCGTTCTCGATCAGGGTACGGATCCACTGCGACGACACCTCGGTCTCGCCGGGCACCGCGCCGCCGATCAGCACCACCGAACCGAATTCGCCGATCGCGCGGGAGAAGGCCAGGCCCGCACCCGACAGCAGCGACGGCAGCAGGGCCGGCAGCACCACATTGGTGAAGATGACGAAGTTGTTGGCGCCCAACGAGGCGGCCGCTTCTTCGGTCTGCTGGTCCAGTTCGAGCAGCACCGGCTGCACCGACCGCACGACGAACGGCAGCGTGACGAACAGCAGTGCGACGCCGATGCCCCACTTGGTGTGCTGCAGATGCAGGTTGACGGGGCTGGCCGGACCGTACAGCGCCAGCATGACGAGGCTGGCCACGATGGTCGGCAGCGCGAACGGCAGGTCGATGACCGCGTCCACCAGTCGCTTACCGACGAAGTCGTCCCGCGTCAGCACCCACGCCACCAACAGCCCGAAGACCAGGTTGATGAGCGCGACGGCCGCCGAGACCTCGAGCGTCACACGAAACGAGGCGATCGCTGAATTCGATGTGACCGCGGACCAGAAGTAGCCCCAGCCGCCACGAGCGGATTGGACCAGGATCGCGGCGAGCGGCAGCAGCACGATGACGGAGAGCCAGATGCTCGCGGCCCCCACCCGCAACGACGTGGTGCCGAATGCGTGCCGTACGCCGGACCCCGGCCCGGCCGAGCCACCATTGCTGGTGGGCTCGGGCCGGGCCGGGGTGCCGTCAAACGTGGTTGCGGATGTCATCCAGTGGCCTGCTTGTAGATCTTGGTGATGCTGCCGTTCTCCTTGTCGAACAACGCCGGATCGACGGTCTTCCATCCACCGAGGTCAGCGATGGTCCACAGCTTCTCCGGGGTCGGGAAGTCCTTGGCGAAATCGGCGGCGACGGCAGGATCGACGGGACGGAACCCGGCCTGCGCCCACAGCTTCTGTCCCTCCGCGGTGTAGAGGAAGTTCTTCAGCGCGTTGGCCTTGTCCTGGTGCTGGCTTGTGTTCAAGACAGCCACCGGGTTCTCGATCTTGAAGGTCTGAGCCGGGTTGACGTGCTCGACGTCCTTGCCCTGACGCTCGACGTTGATGGCTTCGTTCTCGTAGCTGATCAGCACGTCACCGGTGCCGTGCAGGAACAGGTCGGTGGCTTCCCGGCCCGAACCCGGACGGGTCTTGACGTGCTCGACGACCAGCTGCCGGATGTAGTCGATGCCGGCCTGGGCATCCTTGCCGCCGTTGCTCTTCGCGGCGTACGGCGCCAGCAGGTTCCACTTGGCCGAACCCGAGCTCAGCGGGCTCGGGGTGACGACCTCGACGCCCGGCTTGAGCAGGTCGTCCCAGTCCTTGATGCCCTTGGGGTTGCCCTTGCGCACGACCAGCGACACCACCGAACCGAACGGGATGCCCTTGGTGGCGTCGGCGTTCCAGTCCTTGCTGACCTTGCCGGCCTTCACCAGGCGGGTGACATCGGGCTCGACCGAGAAGTTGACGATGTCGGCGGGGGCACCGGATTCGACCTTGCGGGACTGGTCACCCGAGGCGCCGTAGGACGTGGTGACGGCGACGCCCTTGCCCTCAGGGGTGGCGGCGAACGCCGGGATGATCTTGCTCCAGCCCGGCTCCGGCACGGCGTAGCCCACCAGGGTCAGGGTGGTGTTGGCACCCGACTGTGCACCGCCACCACCGGCGGTGTCACTCGCGCCGCCACCGCAAGCGGCGAGCACCGTGGTGCTGGCCACGACGGCAGCGACCGCGGTGGCGGGCCGCCAGTTCTTGATGATCTTGTGCATTGATGGACCTTCCTTGCTGGTTTACGGATGGACTACCCGTCACACGGCAAGGGTGATTGATCAGCACGTGGGCATAGCAGAAGCCAACGCCGATCCCAGAAACCGCGGACGGAAACGGGTCAGCGACAACAGGCGACGTCAGCAACAGCGCGGGTACCCACGGCAATGAGAGCCAGGATGTGGCCCTCGGTTGTGCCGGACGCTGCGTGCATGGCGGGAAGAATATCAGAGGTCGGCTGGTAGCAACTGCTCAGCGAGTCAACAGCCACGTGACAATGACCAGCACCACCAGCAGCACCAGAATCAGCGTCACCCGGGACTGCGGCAGTCCGTTCACAGTGCGTCCTCCTCGACGTGGCGGGCCCGGTGCAGCAGGGTGATGGAGTAGCCCAACGCCACGTCGAGCAGCACTGCCAGGCCATATGCCAGCGCCAGCACCACAGGCATCACGATGATCGTCTGCACCACGAACGACAGACCGGACAGCCACAGCTCGACGCCGTCCCACCAATTCAGAATGCCGTTCATCGCTTCCCACCCTACGGTGTGCGCCCTTTCGAATCGCGCTGGGCCGAATCCGGCAGGCCCCCGTGAGGGCGTTCGGTGGACGGCAACCGCAGATGCAGTCGATGATGTGCGAATGGTGCTGCCACACACGGACAAGTCGGACGAATCGAGCGACCCAGGCCACATCCTGGCGAACGGCCACGGGATTCCTCACCTCGCCGCCGCGGGTGACGATTCATTGACGGGTGGTGCGATCTCGACGGCCGTCCGCACGCCGTTCCCGCCGATCGCGGACTACGCCTTCCTGTCCGACTGCGAGAACACCTGCCTGATCTCGTCTGCGGGCTCGGTGGAGTGGATGTGCGTGCCGCGCCCGGACTCCCCCAGCGTCTTCGGCTCGATCCTGGACCGCGGCGCCGGCCACTTCCGGCTGGCGCCCTACGGCGTGACGGTGCCGTCGGCGCGGCGGTACCTGCCGGGCTCGTTGATCCTGGAGACCACGTGGCAGACGCACACCGGCTGGGCCATCGTGCGCGACGCCCTCGTGATGGGGCCGTGGCACGACATCGAAACCCGTTCGCGCACACACCGTCGCACCCCGATGGACTGGGACGCCGAGCACATCCTGCTGCGCACCGTCCGCTGCGTCAGCGGCACCGTCGAGTTCGTCATGAGCTGTGAGCCGTCGTTCGACTACCACCGCGAGAGCGCGACGTGGGAGTACTCGGCCGCGGCCTACGGCGAGGCGATCGCGCGGGCCGGCAAGAACCCGGAGGCGCACCCGACGCTGCGCCTGACCACCAACCTGCGGATCGGTCTGGAGGGCCACGAGGCGCGGGCCCGGACCCGGCTCACCGAGGGCGACAAGGTTTTCGTCGCGCTGTCGTGGTCCAAGCACCCGGCGCCGCAGACGTTCGACGAGGCCTCCGACAAGATGTGGAAGACCAGCGAGGCGTGGCGGCAGTGGATCAACGTCGGCGACTTCCCCGACCACCCGTGGCGGTCGTACCTGCAGCGCAGCGCGCTGACGCTCAAGGGCCTGACGTACTCCCCGACCGGCGCGCTGCTGGCCGCGAGCACCACGTCGCTGCCGGAAACGCCTCAGGGCGAACGGAACTGGGACTACCGGTATTCGTGGATCCGCGACTCCACGTTCGCGCTGTGGGGCCTGTACACCCTGGGACTGGACCGCGAGGCCGACGACTTCTTCTCGTTCATCGCCGACGTCTCCGGCGCCAACAACGGTGAGCGCCATCCCCTTCAGGTGATGTACGGCGTCGGCGGCGAACGCAGCCTCGTCGAAGAGGAACTGCATCACCTGTCCGGCTACGACTACTCGCGGCCGGTCCGGATCGGCAACGGCGCCTACAACCAGATGCAGCACGACATCTGGGGCACGATGCTCGACTCGGTGTACCTGCACGCGAAATCTCGCGAGCAGATTCCCGAGATGCTGTGGCCGGTGCTGAAAAACCAAGTGGAAGAAGCGATCAAGCACTGGAAGGAACCCGACCGCGGGATCTGGGAGGTGCGCGGCGAACCGCAGCACTTCACCTCCAGCAAGATCATGTGCTGGGTGGCGTTGGACCGCGGCTCGAAACTTGCTGAGCTGCAAGGGGAAAAGTCCTACGCGCAGCAGTGGCGCAAGATCGCCGACGAGATCAAGGCCGACGTCCTCGCCCACGGTGTCGACAAGCGCGGTGTGCTGACCCAGCGGTACGGCGACGACGCCCTCGATGCCTCACTGCTGCTGGCGATCCTCACCCGGTTCCTGCCTGCCGACGACCCGCGGGTGCGCGCGACGGTGATGGCCATCGCCGAAGAGCTCACCGAGGAAGGTCTGGTGCTGCGCTACCGCACCGAGGAGACCGACGACGGATTGTCCGGCGAGGAAGGCACTTTCACCATCTGCTCGTTCTGGCTGGTGTCTGCGCTCGTCGAGATCGGCGAGGTCAGCCGGGCCCGGCACCTGTGCGAGAAACTGCTGTCGTTCGCCAGCCCGCTGCACCTGTACGCCGAGGAGATCGAGCCGCGCACCGGCCGGCACCTGGGCAACTTCCCGCAGGCGTTCACCCACCTGGCGCTCATCAACGCCGTCGTGCACGTCATCCGCGCCGAAGAGGAAGCCGACAGCAGCGGGGTGTTCCAGCCCGCCAACGCCCCGATGTAGTGAGCGATTTGTGCACGTTTTTCCGCGGTGGCCGCGGAAAAACGTGCACAAATCCCGCGGCTAGGCGGGACTAGAAGGTGAGCTCGAAGTCGATGACGGTCGGCGTCGGTACCGCGAGCGCGACGGGCGTCAGGCTGCTGTCGTGCGCCACCCCGGTGATGACCCGGCCGCCGAAACCGTTCTGTGCCGCAGGCACACTCGCGGTGACGGTCACCCGACGGGCACCCGGCAGCGGACGCAGGTAGATGTCACTGCCCGGGACCACGGGGGTGCTGATCGGCTCGCCCGCCGCGTCGACGAGGGTGCCGCCCACCGCAGTGAGCGCGGCCGCATCGGTGGCCTCGAACCGGAAGGGTCCGACGACGTCGCCAACCACCGCGCGGTCGGCGATCAGCCGTGGCACCACCGTCAGGCTCCGGGCCGCCTCGGCACCGGCCACGAGGTGGTTGTACAGCGCGACGACGCGTTCGGCGTTGCGGTAGTTGCCGGATCCGTCGAGGGTGAAGCTCACGTCTTCGATGTCGACGAATGCCCCGCTGTCGGCAAGCACCTGAAGGCGGTAGAAGCGGTACCCGCGGTGCTGGCGGCCCGGGCGGCTGTCCGACGCGGTGGCCCCGACGCCGATGCCGCGGCGGTGGCGTCCGTAACCGGCCGCGACGTTGAGCCCCGACGCGGCGACATCGCGCCACGTCGTCCCGTCGACCGATTTCTGCAGCACCAGCGAGACGGCGGCATCACTTGTCAGTTCGACCGTGTAGCTGCCCAATTGGGGTTCGCCGTCGAACTCGAAGGTGATCGCGCCCGGTTCCCGAGTGACCGCGACCGGCACGTTGAGGGGACGGTTGTCGAGGCGCATGCCGTTGGTGAAATGCCAGATCGCAGCCTGCGTCGCGGCGATGGCCTCGTGCTCGGCCAGGTGCGCGTCACCACTCAGATGGCCGGCTCCACGTACCCGGCGGCTCAACTCGACGGTGCCCAGCGTGGGGTACGAGTTGCGGATGATCCAGTCCACCTCGGCCTCGAAGGCGCGCGCCGCCACGTTGGGAACCGCCGACCAGTTCGCCGGCCGGTACTGCGACGGCCGGGTCGGGGCCACGCCCTGGAAGTCCACCGAGTACGCGTCGATGTTCGGGTTCAGCCGGATCAGGTCGGTGCGTGCGGTCGTCCCATCGGTGAACACCACGGTGTCGACGGTCGGCGAGTACGTGCCGCCGCGGTAGCGGGTCATCCGGGTGATCTCGGCGTCCCGGCGCACGGTCCGGCGGACCGCGACGGAGGTACCGGTGGGGGCGAGCAGAGCAGAGGGCATTGCGGTGTTGCTTTCTGGAGGCTGTGAACAGCGCGTTTACGTGCTCCGCCAGAAGATGGGCGGGCAGAACGCAGAGGGCCGGCGTCAGAAAATCAACAACAACAACAACACGGCACGACGAAGCAGCGCCGCATGGGCATGCGCAGCGATCCGTCGTGGGTCATGCCGCCTACCATACGGCACTCCCGCAGAAAAGCCACGACCGAATTGGTCACAGAGCCCATAATCGAACAGGTTTCGGTCGCCGTGCGCGCTAACCCTGTCAGAGCACCCATAAAGCCGTATCGTGGCCGCCGCATCCCCAAACACCAACCCGTCGGAGGTAGCCCCCCATGACGTCTGCGCAGAACGAATCGCAGGCCCTCGGCGATCTCGCCGCAAGGCAGCTAGCCAATGCCACCAAGACAGTTCCGCAACTGTCGACCATCACCCCGCGATTCCTGCTGCACCTGCTTAGTTGGGTCCCGGTCGAGGCGGGTATCTACCGCGTCAACCGCGTCGTCAACCCCGAGCAGGTCGCCATTGCCGCCGAGCAGGGCTCGGGCAACGAGGACCCGCTGCCGGAGACGTACGTCGACTACGAGACCAGCCCGCGCGAGTACACGCTGCGCTCCATCTCGACGCTGCTCGACGTGCACACCCGGGTGTCGGACCTCTACTCCAGCCCGCACGACCAGGTGGCCCAGCAGCTGCGGCTGACCATCGAGACCATCAAGGAACGCCAGGAGTCCGAGCTGATCAACAACCCGGAGTACGGGTTGCTGTCGCAGGTCACCCCCGAGCAGACCATCCAGACGCTGCGCGGCACCCCGACCCCCGACGATCTGGACTCGCTGATCACCAAGGTGTGGAAGACCCCCGCGTTCTTCCTGACCAACCCGCTCGGTGTGGCGGCGTTCGGCAGGGAAGCCACCCGTCGTGGCGTGCCGCCACCAGTCGTCAGCCTGTTCGGCGCCCAGTTCATCACCTGGCGCGGCATCCCGATCATCCCGTCGGACAAGGTGCCGGTCGTGGACGGGAAGACCAAGTTCATCCTGGTCCGCACCGGCGAGGAGCGTCAGGGCGTGGTCGGCCTGTTCCAGCCTGGTCTGGTCGGCGAGCAGGCCCCGGGCCTGTCGGTGCGCTTCACCGGCATCAACCGGTCGGCCATCGCGTCGTACCTGGTCACGCTCTACTCGTCGCTGGCGGTGCTCACCGACGATGCGCTGGCGGTCCTCGAGGACGTCGGAGTGGACCACTTCCATGAGTACAAGTGATCTGCCACTGAGCGGGAGCGAACAGACGGCACTGAGCGGGAGCGAACAGACTGCACCGAGCGAGGCCCATCTCTCGGCACTGGCCAGCCAGATCTACGCCACGAGCCTGCGGCCCGGTCCGGACAGCCCGCCGGTGACCACTCAGGTGGCACCGCGCGGGGTGGCTCCGGATGCGACCACCGCGACGTCGGCGGCCGCCACCGCGGCCGGTCTGGCGCATCCGGGCACGCCGGGCGAGTTCGTATCGGTGCCGGAGCTGTTCGCGCCGGCACCGACCTCGCCCGGGCCGGAGGGCATCCCGCCGGGGACGGCGCCGGTCGCGCCGCGGGGTAACGCGGTGAGCCCGGTCGCGCCGTTCGGCGGGCTGGAGGCGTTCGCGGTGCCGTCGGGTCTGGTCCCGACGGTGCCGGGGGTGCTGGCTGCGCCGCCGAGCGCCCCGGTCGCCCCGCGCGGCTCCGCGCCGACCTGGCCGGGCACCGTCCCGACGGTGCCGGAGCTGAACTGGACGGGCGCTCCGCCACCGTCGGAGGATGCCGGGAGTTACTACTTCCTGCAGTCACCCACGGAATCCGTTGCTGCCGAACCGGTTCCGGTGGTGCCCGACGACCACGAGGTCTTCGACGTCAACGCGATCAGGGCCGATTTCCCGATCCTCAAGGAGACGGTCAACGGCAAGCCGCTGATCTGGTTCGACAACGCGGCCACCACGCAGAAGCCGCAGTCGGTCATCGACCGGCTGGCGTACTTCTACGCCCACGAGAACTCGAACATCCACCGGGCCGCGCACGAACTGGCGGCGCGGGCCACGGATGCCTACGAGGATGCCCGCGAGGCGGTCCGGCGGTTCATCGGCGCGTCGAAGACCGAAGAGATCATCTTCGTCCGCGGCACGACCGAGGCCATCAACCTGGTGGCGTACTCGTGGGGTGGCAAGCACCTGGGCCCGGGTGACGAGATCGTCATCACCCACCTGGAGCATCACGCCAATATCGTTCCGTGGCAGCTGATCGCAAAGCAGACGGGCGCGGTCATCAAGGTCGCGCCGGTCGACGACGCCGGCAACCTGCTGCTCAGCGAGTTCGAGGACCTGCTGGGTCCGCGGACGAAACTGGTTGCGGCCACGCAGGTTTCGAATGCGCTGGGCACGGTGACGCCGGTCAAGACGATCGTCGAGCTGGGCCACCGCTACGGGGCCAGGGTGCTGATCGACGGGGCACAGTCCATCCCGCACGTCCCGATCGACGTGGCCGAACTCGGTGCGGATTTCTTCGTGTTCTCCGGGCACAAGATCTACGGGCCGACGGGCATCGGCGTGCTGTACGGCCGCGAGGACGTGCTTGCCGAGACCCCGCCGTGGCAGGGCGGCGGCAACATGATCGCCGACGTGACGCTGGAGCGTTCGGTGTTCCAGGGACCGCCCAACAAGTTCGAGGCCGGCACGGGCAACATCGCCGACGCGGTCGGCCTCGGCGAGGCGATCCGCTACGTGGAACGTGTTGGTATCGAACGGATTGCGGCCTACGAGCACGCTCTGCTGGAGTACGCCACCCCGCGGTTGGCGGCCATTCCGGGAGTGCGGCTGGTCGGCACGGCCGACGAGAAGGCGAGCGTGCTGTCCTTCGTGTTGGCCGGGCACGAGCCACTCGAGGTCGGCAAGGCGCTCAACGCCGAAGGTATCGCGGTGCGGGCCGGGCATCACTGCGCCCAGCCCATCCTGCGGCGCCTGGGACTCGAGGCGACGGTGCGTCCGTCGTTCGCGTTCTACAACACGTTCGAGGAGATCGACGTGTTCATCGACGCGGTCCGCCGCATCGCGGAGGGCTCGCCCTAACCCTCACGAGCAGTCACGAAAACCCCCAGTTTTCCGCGGAAAACTGGGGGTTTTCGCGTATCTCCGGCCAGGAATATATTGGAAGAGTGACCAGGGGCCGCGGCACCAAGTGTGACGTCACGGACCGGCGGTCTGCCGGCCTCTCCCCTCTCGTTGGGCCCAATCGTTCCCGACATCAAGGCCGCGCCTAGGGCCGTCCCCGACGCTGCATACGAGTCGACCGGTGCGGACGTCGTCGCCGGATCATTCCGAGAATCGGAGGACAGGATGAAGCGCTATCTGACACTTGGTTACGGCGTGCTGTGTTACGCGGTGTTCCTGGCCTCGTTCCTCTATGCCGTCGGCTTCGTGGGCAATGTGGTGGTGCCCCGCACCGTCGACCACGGCATCGCCGCGTCGATCGGCGAGGCCGTGGTTGTCAACCTGATCCTGCTCGGTCTGTTCGCGGTGCAACACAGCGTGATGGCACGGCCGGCGTTCAAACGGATGTGGACGCGCGTCGTGCCGCAATCCATCGAGCGCAGCACCTACGTGCTGATGTCGAGCTTGCTGCTGGGCTTGTTGTACTGGCAATGGCGGACCATGCCACAGGTCGTCTGGCACGTCACCGCACCGGCCGGGCGCTACGTGCTGCTCACCCTGTTCTGGGTGGGCTGGGCGATCGTTCTGATGTCGACGTTCATGATCAGCCACGTCGATCTGTTCGGGCTGCGCCAGGTGTATCTGGCGTGGCGCGGAGAACCCTACCGGGACTTGCCTTTCCGGACCACGATGTTCTATCGCGTGGTGCGGCACCCGATCATGGTCGGCTTCATCATCGCGTTCTGGGCCACCCCGATGATGACGGCGGGACATCTGCTGTTCTCGCTCGCCACCACCGGGTACATCCTGATCGCGATCCAGCTCGAGGAGCACGACCTGGTCGCCGGCCTCGGAGCCCCGTACCAGGACTACCGCGCCGAGGTGCCGATGATGATCCCGGGACTACACCCGCACCATCACTCAGCAGGGCCGCGTCACGCGGTCTGACCCGACGGCGCCGACCGCCTAATTGCCTTGTCCCCCACGCCCGAGCGCGGCGAAGTCCGGCACCGGGTCGGTGCCGTTGATCAGGTGATCGCCGAGGATGCGCGCCTTGTACACCCGCGGGTTGTGCGAGGCCAGCGTGCGGGCGTTGCGCCAATGCCGGTCCAGGCCACGCTCTTCGGACACCCCGGACGCACCGAGCGCATCGAAGATCGTCGTGGTGGCACGCAGGGCCGCCGCGATGATCACCAGCTGCGCCTGGGACACGGCCACCTCGGCCGCGATCAGACGGCGCCGCGCGCCATCGTCGTCTCCGGCGATCCGGTCCAACGCCTCGCCGGCCTTGGCGAGTGCGGCTTCCGCCGCGAACGCATCGGCGGACACCTCACCGATGACGGCCAGCAACTGCGCGTCCTGCGCGGGCACCTCGGTCAGGCCCTGCGGATAGTTGCGCTTACGACCGACCAGAGCCGCCGAGCCGTCCCGCAGCGCCGCCCGCGTGATTCCGGTCAGCACCGACAACATCGCGATCTGGTAGAAGTGGCCCTGATAGGCGAACCGTTCGGCGGCCGGAAACACGTCGCCGCGTTCGGCCCGCACCCGCTCATAGCGGGCGGTCCCGCTGGCCGTGGTGCGCTGGCCGAAACCGTCCCAGTCGTCGACCAGGGTGACCCCGGGACCGTCGGCGCGCACCAGCGCGGTGAGCAGTTCGCCGTCATCACCGCGGCCGAGCACATCGAGCCAGTCCGCGTAAAGACTGCCCGTGGCATAGAATTTCGTACCCGTCACCCGGTAGTGGTCCCCTTCGGTGGTGACGGTGGAGACCAGGTTGGCGAGCGTGACGTTGTTGGCTTCCGTCCAGCCGCCGCCGACGAACTCGCCGGCCCGGAACCGGTTGATCCAGATGTCATTGGTATCGGATACCGGCGCATTCAGCCGGTCCTCGACGAAGGCCAGATGGTTGCGCCAGATGTGCGCGACGTTGGCATCGGCCTCACCGAGGTCGGCGAGCAGCAGGAAGACCTGCTGCAGTGAGGCCCCGAAACCGCCGCGGTCCACCGGGATTCGCAACGTGCCGAACGCCGCTTCGTTGAGCAGGCTCACCTGCTCGTGCGGAAAGGTCCGCGTGCGTTCGCGGTTCAGATTCGCCTCGGCGATCTTGGCGAAGACCGGCGCGAAGTGCGCCCGTAGGTCGTCGAGATCGGCGGTCGCAGGCTGCAGATAGTTTGTGGCGGAACTCATTTCGCGAATCCTTCGGAGTCGATGCGGTACGCGGACTGGTGTTCGACCGCGACATATCCCAGTCGGGCATACAGCAGATGTGCCTTGCTCGCGTTGTTGATATCGGTGCCCAGCGACGCGATCGACAGGCCGCGGCGCAGCGCCGCCAGCCAGATCTTGCGCAGCAGGAATTCACCGATTCCGCGCTTGCGTTGGTCTGCGCGTACGCCGATGTAATTGGTGTGCGCGCTGCGCTCCTCGGCGTCGCCGATCAGGTGGGTGTAGGTCGAGCCCAGCACATACCCGACCACCTCGCCCGCTTCGTTGACCACCGCGTTGCTGAAATCCGGTGTGAAAGCACGACTCTCGATGTGATGGGCGAAGCTCTCCGGCGTCTTGGACATGTTGCCGAAGTGCTCGAGGAACGTGTCGAACTGCAGACTGCGCACCTGTTCGGTCAGGCATCGCTCGATGACCTCCGGCCAGCTCAGCAACGTGAGCCCGGGCAGCGTCAGGGCCTGCAGGTACTCGGCGTCCTCGTCGTCGAGGGCCTTGCGGGTCCGAATGAAGCGGCCTTCCTCGGTGGCGCCGAGTCGGATCAGCGTATCGAGGGCGGTCTGCTGCGTGGGCCCGATGAAACTGCGCAGGAACGCTTTCGGGATCACGGCGGCTTCCCGTTGGAACCGGGCGACTACCGCCTCGACAGTGGCGTCGACGACGTCGTCCGCGGTCGCCGGGTCGAAGACGAAGTCCGCCAGGAACTCCGGGGCCTGCCCGTGCGGCTCGTGCAATGCCGCGTAGCCCCGGACGCGCTGCGTTTCGTCGTGCACCACCAGTAGCGCGTCGGGTAGGGCGTCGTCGAATTGTTCGGCGATATCACGGGAATCGGCCGCGAACTTGCGTCCACCGATACCGACAGTGGTGGCCAGGAAATCGGCGATCTGTGGATGATCGATCGGCGTCGCGGGTGTCACCGTCCAGCTTGTGACGCGGCGTTCTGCTTCCAGTGTCACGGCGCCACCGGCTCCTTGTCTCGGTCCGGCTCACGGTCCTCATCGGCATTCGACTGCTCGGCCCGGTGATCGAGCACTTCGAGGATGCCTTCGTCGATCAGCCGCTGCTGCTCGGTTTCAGACAGGGTCTGAATGCTCCCGATCCGCCGCGCCACCTCGGGCTTGGCACGCTTGAGGTACCAGTACCAGGCCAGCCCGGCCAGCAGGATGCCCGCATAGATGAGCGGCAGGATGTTGAACGGGAACTTCGGCGCCGGATAGAAATTGCTGAAGATGACATACCCGATGGCCAGCGTCGCGGCCACGGACACGGCCAGCCGCACCGGGGTGAGGGCCCGAATCTTGTACAGCCAGATGGGTGTTGCGACGACGACCAGCAGGTAGCTGATCAGAAAGCCCCAGTTGGAGACGTAACCGCCGTAGACGTCGAACACCACGCGGCCGGCCGAGCTCACGGTGGCCACCACCGAGAAGACGAAGGACAGCACGCCGATGAAGGCGATGCCGACCCACGGCGTCTTGTACTTGGGATGCACCTTGGTCAACGCGGCCGGCAGCGCACCCTCGTGGGCGAAGGTGAACAGCGACCGCGCCGCGGCGGTGGTCACGGCGGTGACGAACACGATGAACGCAATCGCCACGGTTCCGCTGACGACCTGGTTCACCCAGTGCACGCCGGTGGAATCCGCGAGCTGCGGCAGGATCGCCTTGTCACCGTCGATCGAGTTGAAGTGCAGGATCTGCGGGTAGGTCGACACGACGTAGAGCACACCCAGCAGCAGCACCACCCGCAGTAGGGAGCGGGCGATATTGCGGTGTGCGTCTTTGGCTTCCGCGCCGAGCGAGGCGACACTCTCGAAGCCGGCGTATGAACCGACGGCGGATACCGCGGCGATGAAGGTGGTACTGCTGCCCAGGTGTGCCGGGTTCCACTGCTCCCAGTCGACGCGGAATCCATAACCGACATACGAGGCGACGATGATCACCAGAATCGACGCGATGGCGATCAGCTCGAAGACCAACTCGTACTTGGCTGCGATGGACGCACCGCGGAACGGCAGGTACGTCGCGACGCCGACGATGACCACAACCAGCAACAGCCGGAACCACGTTGCCTGCGAACCCAATCCGATGGATTCCAGGAACGAGTCGAGGTAGACGACGCCGCCCAGGGTGCCGGTGGTGGCGAAGCCGATGTATCCGATCAGCAGGCTGAAACCGGCGGTGTAGGCGAATCCCGGGCCGAGCCCGTTACCGGTGTAGGTGCCCAGTGAGCCGGACGACACGGTGCGCCTGGCCTGGAAGCTGATGGTGGTGGCGATCAGCACGGTGATGGTCAAGCCGACGAGTACCGCCCAGGTGGCACCGCTGCCGGCGGCCACGAAAAGAGAGAAGGGCACCGACGCCAGCGCCACACTGGGTGCGGCGGCCGCCAGGCCCTGCGCGAAGACGCCCCAGAATCCCAGCGCGTCCTTCTGTAACCCATGACCTTGCGCGGAGGCCAGTGCGCGACCGGCCAGTTCTACGCGATTCGGTGCGGACACCTTGCCTGCCTTTCCACCCTGCGTATCGCGTAATGCTTTGCCGCACAGGTATTTACCGATCTATTACGTGATATTCACTTTCCCTCAGTCACGGTCGATACGGCAGCGATCAAATCGACGGGATTCTTTGGTGCCGGAACGCGGTACCGGGATGATCGTCGGGCAGCAGCGCGGACGCGCCGCCGAAAATCCGCTGTCGCAACGTCTCCGAAGAACCGGCCTCCCGCGCTCGCCCGCGCCGGCGCAGCTCGGGGATCAGGTGTTCGGCGACATCGACGAAGCTGCCGGGGGTGATGTGATACGAGATGTTGAAGCCGTCGACGCCCGCGCGCTCCGCGTAACTTTCCAGGTCGTCGGCGACGGTGCGCCCGGATCCGACGAACAGCGCGCCACCGAATCCGCCGAGCCCACCGGCATAGTCACGCAACGTAAGACGCTGGCGCGCATCGGGATCGGCCACGGCGGCCAGGATCGACCGGCTCGCGTCGGTGTCGAACTGCTCGATCGGCCGGTCCACCCCGTAGCCGGACCAGTCGACACCCGACAGCGCCGACAACAGCACCAGACCGGCTTCGAGATCGTGGTAACGCGCCAGTTCGTCCGCCTTCGCCCGCGCGGCGGCATCGGTACTGTCGGTGACGATCTCGACCGAGGTCAGAAACTTGATGGCGTCCGGACGCCGCCCGTATTGCACTGCGCGGCGCCGGATATCGGCGATGTTGGCGCGCAACACCTCCGGCCGGGGATCGCTGGCGAACACCAGCTCGGCATTGCGCGCCGCGAATTCCCTTCCCGCCGAGGATGTTCCGGCCTGGAACAACACGGGAGTGCGCTGCGGGGACGGTTCGACCAGATGCGCACCCGGCACGCTGAAGTAGCGGCCGTGATGCCCGATGGGGTGCACCTTGTCGGCGTCGGTGTAGACGCCGCGGTCGCGGTCGCGCAGTATCGCGTCGGGTTCCCAGGAACCTTCCCACAGCTTGTAGGTGACCTCGAGGAATTCTTGCGCCATCGCGTACCGCTCATCGTGCGGAATCTGCCGGTCGCGTCCGATGATGTTGCGGGCGGCGCTGTCCAGCAGCGAGGTGACGATGTTCCACCCGATCCGTCCGCCGGTGAGGTGGTCGAGCGTACTGAACTTGCGCGCCAGCAGATACGGACTCTCGTACGTGGTGGACACCGTGATGCCGAAGCCGAGATGCTCGGTGGCGGCCGCCATCGCCGAGACGGCGAGCAACGGGTCGGTGACCGGTGTCTGCACCGCGCCGGTGAGTGCCGCCTGCGCGCTGCCACCGAAGACATCGAGTTGGCCGACCGCGTCGGCGATGAAGAGCAGGTCGAAGCCGCCGGCCTCCAAGAGCTGCGCGAGTTCCACCCAGTACCGGAGGTCGGTGTACCGGGACGTCCGGTCCTGCGGGTGACGCCACATACCGAAGTTGCCGTGCGACACCGTCGACATGGTGAAACCGGCGAGAACGAAAGGCTCCGTCATCGAACACCCGGCTCAGCGAGAGACGGGGCACGAGCGGGGACTTCCAGCCCGAGATGCGATCGCAAGGTCGTGCCCGCGTACTCGTGGCGGAACAGGCCGCGCTTACGTAGCACCGGAACCACCTGATCGACGAACAACTCGACCTGACCGGGCAGCCCCGAGTCGCGGAGGACGAAACCGTCTGCGGCGCCTTCGGTGAACCACTCCTCGAGTTCGTCGGCGATGCGTTCCGGGGTGCCGACGACGCCGGCACCCCAGCCGTTGACGGTGCGATACAGGAAGTCGCGCACCGTCGGGCTTTCCGCAGCCAGCGCGCGATATCCGGCCAACGCAGTCTGGTGCGTCTGCGTCGATTCGGGGAACGCAGAGGCGGGCACGGGACCGTCGAGGTCGGCGCCGACAACGTCGACCTCGACCTCGAGCAGCCAGGCCGCCTGGTACTCGGGACTGAAGTACTCGTACTCGTCCCGTTCGGCACGGCGCGCTTCATCCTCGGTCGAGCCGATGACGTAGCGGAAGGATGGCGTGATCAGCGGCGGCGCCGCGCGGCCGAGACTCCGTGCCCCCAGGTGGATTTGCCGATAGAACTCTTGCGCCCGGCCGCGATTGCCGTGACTGGTGAAGATGACCTCGGCGTGCTGGGCGGCGAAAGTCCTTCCGGTGGTTGATGCCCCGGCCTGGAAGATCACCGGCTGGCCCTGCGCCGAGCGCGACGCACCCAGCGGGCCCGTCACATCGAAGTACTTGCCGTGATGGTCTGCCGCACGAATCGTGTTGACATCGTGGAACACTCCCTCGGCCCGGTCCTCGATGATCGTGTCCTCGCCCCAGCCGTCCCAGAGCTTGCGAACCACATCGAGCGCTTCTTCGGCGATCGCGTAGCGCTCGTCGTGATCGACGACGCCCTGCGCGCTGAAATTGTCCGCCGCCGCGCGAGCGAAGCTGGTCACCAGATTCCAGCCGGCCCGTCCACCACTGAGGTGATCGAGCGAAAGCAGTTGCCGCGCCAGGTGGAAGGGATGCTGCAGGGTCGCCGAGCCGGTGACCACCAGACCGATGTGGTCGGTCACCGACGACAGCGCGGCCGCAGCGGTGAGTGGTTCGAAATCTTCGGGAATCTTGTAGGCCCAGGTGGCCGGTGGCCCGTAGTTCAGCCCGTCGGCGAAGAACAGTGCGTCGAAGGTACCCGCTTCCGCCAGCTGTGCGTGCTTGATGAGCCGGCGCCGCACACCCGCGGTGCTGTTGTCCGCCTCGGGATGCCGCCACGGACCGGCAGAACGGGTGTTGCCGAAGGCCAGAAGGTGAAGTTCTTTCGACACACCGTGCAAGCTACGACTCGATGCGCCCGGTAGATAGCGTTGCGCTCAGAACGATGAAATGGGAACAAACCCGAGCGATCATCCGGTCGTTTGTCGTTGCCGCGGTACAGGATTCGGCAACGAGTACACCGCCCGCTGGGCCACCGCGTCCGAATACCGGGAATACGGGAATAACGTACGGGGTTGGCCCGTTCATGCGCGCTCTCGTCTACGCCCCCGACGCTCCCGCCAATCTTCGGTTCGACGACGTCGCCGAACCCGTAGCCACCGAGTCTCAGGCTGTGATCGCAGTACACGCGTTCGCATTGAATTTCGGCGAGCTCCACTTCATCGACCAGATGCGCCGTCCGGGCGAAGTCCCGGGCTGGGACAGCGCCGGCGTGGTGGTGCAAGCCGCGGCCGACGGCTCCGGGCCTTCGGTCGGAGCTCGGGTCGTCGGATTCGCCGGCGAGGCCGGCTGGGCCGAGCGACGCGTCGTCTCGACCGACAATCTGTCGGAACTGCCCGAGTTCGTCGAGTTCGAGGATGCCGCGGCTCTGCCGGTGGCCGGAGTGACCGCACTGCAGGCCCTGCGCGCTCTGGGCCCGGTCGTCGGCCGACGGGTCTTGATCACCGGCGCGTCCGGCGGGGTCGGCCGGTTCGCGGTGCAACTGGCTGCGCGCGCGGGCGCCCATGTGGTGGCCGCCGTCGGCAGTGCACCCCGCGGCGAGGGTCTGCGGGAATTGGGCGCGGCCGAAGTGGTGGTCGGACTCGATGCGGTGACCGATCCGGTCTTCGGCGTCCTCGACAACGTCGGCGGAAAGCTGTTGGCGCAGGCCTTCAGCCTCGTGTCCGACGGCGGCTCGCTGCAGTCCATCGGGATGGCTTCCAATGAACCCACCACGATCAACTTCGAGGCGGAGCGGCGCATCGGTAACCGGAAACGCTTGGAGCCCTTCACCGTCCGCGCGCCGTTCCGCGCCGACCTGGATTACCTGCTGACGCTGCTGGCCGATTGTGAGATCGATCCGCAGATCGGACTGCGGGACTCGTGGGAGAACATCGCCGAGGCCGCGCAGGCCCTGCTGGGGCGCAAGATCGCCGGCAAAGCCGTGCTGCGGGTCGTCTGACGCGCGATTTGTGCACGATTTTCCGCGGTGACCGCGGAAAATCGTGCACAAATCCCTACTTCTTGGGCTTGTCGCTCGCCGCGTCAGTGGACAGCGCGGCGACGAAGGCCTCCTGCGGAACTTCCACCCGGCCAATGGTTTTCATGCGCTTCTTGCCCTCCTTCTGCTTCTCGAGCAGCTTGCGCTTACGGGTGATGTCACCGCCGTAGCACTTGGAGAGCACGTCCTTGCGGATGGCCCGGATGTTCTCGCGCGCAATGATTCTCGAGCCGATGGCAGCCTGCACCGGAACCTCGAACTGCTGGCGCGGGATCAGCTCCTTGAGCTTGGTCGTCATCTTGTTGCCGTACGCCGACGCCGAATCCTTGTGCACGATGGCGCTGAACGCGTCGACGGCCTCGCCCTGCAGCAGGATGTCGACCTTCACCAGATCGGCTTCCTGCTCGCCGGCCTCTTCGTAGTCCAGCGACGCGTAGCCGCGCGTGCGGGACTTCAGCGAGTCGAAGAAGTCGAAGATGATCTCGCCGAGCGGCATGGTGTAGCGCAGCTCGACGCGCTCCGGGGACAGGTAGTCCATGCCCTGCAGTTCACCGCGGCGGGACTGACAGAGCTCCATGATGGTGCCGATGAACTCGCTGGGCGCGATAACCGTCGTCTTCACCACGGGCTCGAAGACGCTGCGCACCTTGCCTTCCGGCCAGTCCGACGGGTTGGTGACGACCATCTCGGTGTTGTCGTCCTTGACCACCCGGTAGACCACGTTGGGCGACGTGGAGATCAGGTCCAGGTTGAACTCGCGCTCGAGGCGCTCGCGGGTGATCTCCATGTGCAGCAGCCCCAGGAAGCCGCAGCGGAAGCCGAAGCCAAGGGCAACAGAGGTTTCCGGCTCGTAGGTCAGCGCGGCGTCGTTGAGCTGCAGCTTGTCGAGGGCGTCGCGCAGGTTCGGGTAGTCCGACCCGTCGACCGGGTACAGACCCGAGTAGACCATCGGCTTGGGCTCGCGGTAGCCCGTCAGCGCCTCGGTGGCGCCCTTGCGGGCCGTGGTCACGGTGTCACCGACCTTGGACTGGCGAACGTCCTTCACACCGGTGATGAGGTAACCCACCTCGCCGACGCCGAGGCCCTCGGAGGCCTTGGGCTCGGGCGACACGATGCCGACCTCGAGCAGTTCGTGCGTCGCGCCGGTCGACATCATCGCGATCTTCTCGCGGGGGACGATCTTGCCGTCCACCACGCGAACGTAGGTCACCACGCCGCGGTAGATGTCGTAGACCGAGTCGAAGATCATGGCGCGGGTCGGCGCATCCGGATCACCGGTCGGCGCCGGGATCTGGCGGACGACGGCGTCGAGCAGCTCCTTGACGCCTTCACCGGTCTTGCCGGACACCCGCAGCACCTCGGACGGCTCGCAGCCGATGATGTGCGCGATCTCACCCGCGTAGCGGTCCGGGTCGGCGGCCGGGAGGTCGATCTTGTTGAGCACCGGGATGATCGTCAGATCGCGGTCCAGCGCCAGGTACAGGTTGGCCAGCGTCTGGGCCTCGATGCCCTGCGCGGCGTCGACCAGCAGCACGGCGCCCTCACAGGCCTCCAGCGCGCGCGACACCTCGTAGGTGAAATCAACATGCCCAGGCGTGTCAATTAAATGCAGGACGAACTCCTCGTCACCGACCTTCCAGGGCAGCCGGACGTTCTGCGCCTTGATCGTGATGCCGCGCTCACGCTCGATGTCCATGCGGTCCAGGTACTGCGCGCGCATCGACCGGTCGTCGACGACGCCGGTGAGCTGCAGCATGCGGTCGGCCAGGGTGGACTTGCCGTGGTCGATATGGGCGATGATGCAGAAGTTCCGAATCTGCGCCGGCGCAGTGAACGTCTTGTCGGCGAAACTGCTGATGGGAATCTCCTGGTGACGATGGGTCTGCGCGTATCACGCGCGGCTACCAGGGTATCTAGCGAGGACCCCGGCGACTAAATCGCGGCCCGGAAACTCACCTATGCTCGATGCCATGGCGTCGCAGTGGAGGACGTTCCAGCGTCTGGCGGAACAACTGGTGTTCAACGAGGCGCCCAAACTCATCCGCACCTTGCAGCAGCCCGACGGGCTGTCGCGGACCATCCAGCAGGGCATTCGGTTCGGCATCGAGGTGGGCCTCACGGCGCTCGGCGCCGTCCCGACGGAAACCCAGGCCGCCATCACCGCCGGGCGCCCGATCACCGAGACCATCGTCCCCACCGCGCACCGCGCCCGCCGCATCGTCTACGCCCCCGACCTGGACGGCCAGGCGGACCCGGGCGAGATCGTGTGGACCTGGGTCGTCTACGAAGACGATCCGACGCGCGGCAAGGACCGCCCGGTGCTGGTCGTGGGCCGCGACCGCAGCACCTTGCTGGGGCTCATGCTGTCCAGCCAGGACCGCCACCAGGGCGACGCCGACTGGGTGGGCATCGGATCGGGCAGCTGGGACTACGAGGGACGCGCCAGCTGGGTGCGCCTCGACCGTGTTCTCGACGTGCCGGAGGAAGGCATCCGCCGCGAAGGCGCGATCCTCGACCGCGAGAAGTTCGAGATCATCGCCGCCCGCCTCCGCGCCAGTTACTCCTGGCGCTAGGCCGCTCCCCGCTTCCCCTCTCCCCGAGCGGCCGTGTCTGGACGGCGACACGCCGTTTCAGGCGTGCACTCAGGGGCCGCTCGCGCCCGACGAGCGTGCGTTGAGTGCGCTCAGCGCGCCGGACGCCACATCGGAATCAGGCTCGGCCCGCCGTTCGGCAGCACCATCTCGCCCGTGACCTCGAAACCGAACCGCTCGTAATACGGCACGTTCACCGGGTTGCTCGACTCCAAGTAGGCGGGCGCGTGTTCCGCATCAACGCGGTCCAGGCGCGACTGCATCAGCGCCTGCCCGAAACCACCACCGCGCACGGTCGGGTCGCTGCCGATCACCGCGAGATACCAATGCGGCTCCTCCGGGTGGTGCTTCTTCATCAACTCCGCGGCCGCCTGGCCGCGCAGCACCGCGGTGCCGAACGTCAGCAGCATCATGGGCACGGCCCGCAGCTCGGCGCCGCGCGTCTGCTGCCACTTGCCCGGGGGATCCCACAACGCCGCGGCCCCGATGCCGTCCGCCGACAAGGCCACCTCGACGCCACCGTGGCCCAAATGCTGGTACTTGGTGAGCGCCGTGAACAGGCGCGGCAGCCGGCGGCGGCGCAGCCCATCGTCGGGCAGCATCCACGTCATCACCGGGTCGTCGGCGAATGCACGGGCAAGGGTGTGCGACAAGCCGCCGATGTCGGAACGAGTGGCCGCCCGGGTCTGAATTTCACGCATGCCGCCCAGCTTGCCGTGAATCGTCACGCCGGTGCAGGCGCCGCCGAGAATTCGCGCCCGCTCGCCGCCGGTGAGCGGCCCGAGATTGCCCGCCACAACCGGCGTGTCGCCGTACAGACACGGCCGCTCGCGGAAGTGGTGACGGGCGCTAGCCACCCTGGGTGATGTAGTCCTGCAGGTGCTGCTGCTCGGTCTCGAGCTCTTCCATCCGGGTCTTGACGATGTCGCCGATGCTGACGATGCCGGCCAGCCGGCCGTCGTCGATGACGGGCACGTGGCGCACCCGGTTCTGGGTCATCAGCACCACGAGGTGGTCGACGGTGTCGCGCGGCGTGCACGTCGCGAGGACGGTCGTCATGATCTCCGAAACCGGCTGGCCCAGTAGGCCGCCGCCGCGCTTGTGCAGCTCGCGCACGACGTCGCGCTCGGACACGATGCCGGCCAATCCGTCGGCCCCGACCACCACCATGGCACCGATGTTCAGCGCCGCGAGGCTCGCCAGAAGTTGGGACACCGTGGTCTCGGGGGCGATGGTCGCTACCGCGGCACCCTTGTTGCTCAGTACGTCCGCGATCCGCATCGCCCGCCTCCGATCGTGATCCACCTCACATCCATGGTAGTCGGCGACGGAGAGTGCGAAGCGAAAGTCAAGCGAGCCGGGTGATTTCCACGACGACGTCCAGGTCGGTGGAGCCCTCGCCCGAGTAGATGCCCTTCAGCGGGGTGACGTCCGCGTAGTCCCGCCCCACCGCGACGGTCACGTACTGCTCGTTGATCTCGACGTCGTTGGTCGGGTCGTAGTCCCACCAACCGCCGGTCCAGGCCTGCACCCAGGCGTGGCTCTGTCCTTCGATGGTGTCGCCGACCTCCGCCCGACGCTGCGGGTGCAGATAGCCCGACACGTACCGGGCCGGAATACCCATGCCGCGCAGCAGGATCAGCGTCAGGTGCGCGAAGTCCTGACAGACACCCTTGCCCTCACGCAGCGCGTCCAACCCGGACGAGTGCACACCCGTGGTGCCCGGCACGTAGTCCAGTTCGGTGTTGACCCAGTTCGCCGCCGCGATCACGGCTTCCTGCGGGTCGTAGTACTTCATGATCCGCTGGCCGACGCGCTGCAGCCGCTTGCTCACCGGCGTGTACCGGGTCGGGACGAGCAGTTCGTCGAACCGGTCCCGCACGCCGGCGCCTGCCAGGTCGTCCCACGTGACCAGTTCCGCGGGCATTTCGCCCTTGTCGGTCTCGACGACCGAGGACGACGTCACCTCCAACTCGGTGTGCGGTGCGTGCAGATCGAAGGCCGTCACCGCGGTACCCCAGTAGTCGATGTACCGGTACGAGCGGGTGGCCGGGGTGGTCTCGACGCGGTTGAGGACGACGTTCTGCCGCGAGTCCGAGCGCGGCGTCAGCCGGGCCTCGTTGAACGACGCCGTCACCGGCGACTTGTAGGCATACCCGGTGGCATGGACAACTCTGAGCCGCCACATATCAGATCTCACCTTCTTCGATAACCGACACCGGGTGGCCCGCGTCCGTCCACGCGACCCACGGCGCCGCGTGAAAGTACTCCAGCGCCAATGCTTCTCCGATTTCCCGGCAGCTGCGTTGCAGACCCGCCAGACGGTCCTCGAGGGAGTCCAGCAGCAGGCCCGGCTGCAGGAATTCCAGCTCACTGCGCGCCCGGCCCAGGAGGCGCTGCGCCTCACCGGTGGCACCGATGCGGTCATGCGGCCGGTTGTGCAGCTCGTCCAGATGCCGCTCGGCCAGTCGCAGCGAGTAGAACACCGATCGCGGAAAGAGCCTGTCCAGCAACATGAATTCGACGACCCGGCCGGCGTCGAGGACGCCGCGGTAGGTCCGCAGGTAGGTGTCGTGGGCACCGGCCGAACGCAGCACCGTCACCCACGCGGGCGACGACGCACTGTCACCGACACGGGCCAGCAGCAGGCGCACCGTCATGTCGACACGCTCGATCGCCCGGCCCAGCATCATGAAGCGGTAGCCGTCGTCGCGCGACAGCGTCGAGTCGGCCAGGCCGGCGAACATCGCCGCGCGGCCTTCCACGAAGCTCAGGAACTCGTGCGGCCCAAGCCTTCTGGCGGCCCGCTCCCGCTCGGCCAGGGCGTTGTAGGTGGTGTTGAGGCACTCCCACATCTCGGTGGACGTGACTTCGCGTGCGCCGCGGGCGTTTTCGCGGGCCGCCGAGATCGACTCGACGATCGAGTTCTGCCCGTCACCGCGGCCGAACGCGACCAGGTCGGTCAGCGACCACATGTCGAGCGGCGCCGCCGGTGGCTCGATCCCGAGGACCCGCAACAACGTTCGCGACGCCAGGTCGGGGTCGACGCTCGAGTCCTCCAACAACTGGTGCACGGTGACGTCGAGGATGCGGGCGGTGTCGTCGGCCCGCTCGACGTAGCGGCCGATCCAGTACAGCGATTCCGCGTTGCGCGCCAACATCAGTACATCACCGCCTGTTGCTGTTGCTGCTGCTGTTGATGGGCAGTTTGGACGGCCTGCTGCGGCGGCCCCTCGTCGGCCGCCTGGCCGGCGGACGGCAGGGAGCGGACGACTTCGGCGGCACCGAGCTCATGCGTCGCGGTCGACGCCCGCGATGCCAGCACCCAGGTGTCCTTCGAGCCGCCGCCCTGGCTGGAGTTGACCACCAGCGAGCCCTCCGGCAGGGCGACGCGGGTCAGGCCGCCGGGCAGCACCCACACGTCGTCACCGTCGTTGACCGCGAACGGCCGCAGATCGACGTGCCGGGGTGCCAGCTTGTCGCCGATGCGCGTCGGCACCGTCGACAGCTGCACGACGGGCTGGGCGATCCACCCGCGCGGGTCGGAGCGGACCTTCTTCGAGATCGCCGCGATCTCCTTCTCGGAGGCGTCCGGGCCGAAGACGATGCCGTAGCCGCCCGAGCCCTCGACCGGCTTGATGACCAGCTCGCGGATGCGGTCGAGCACCTCCTCGCATTCGTCCTCGAGCCAACAGCGGTAGGTGTCGACGTTCGCCAGCAGGGGCTTCTCGCCCAGGTAGTACTCGATGATGGTCGGCACGTAGGTGTAGACGAGCTTGTCGTCGCCGACGCCGTTGCCCACCGCGCTGGAGATGACGACATTGCCCGCGCGGGCCGCGTTGAGCAGGCCGGCGACGCCGAGCACGGTGTCGGGCCGGAACTGCATGGGATCGAGGAACATATCGTCGATGCGGCGGTAGATGACGTCCACCTGGCGCTCGCCCTCGGTGGTCCGCATGTAGACGACGTTGTCGCGACAGAACAGATCGCGGCCCTCGACCAGCTCGACGCCCATCTGCCGGGCCAGCAGCGAGTGCTCGAAGTAGGCCGAGTTGTAGACGCCCGGGGTGAGGACCACCACAGTCGGGTCGGCTTCGTTCGACGCCGCCGCGTTGCGCAGCGCCCGCAGCAGGTGCGACGAGTAGTCACCGACCGCCCGCACCCGGTGCGTCGCGAAGAGGTTGGGGAAGACGCGGGCCATGGTGCGCCGGTTCTCCATCACGTAGGACACCCCGGACGGCGAGCGCAGGTTGTCCTCGAGAACCCGGAAGTCGCCCTTGTCGTCGCGGATCAGGTCGATGCCCGCGACGTGGATGCGGACACCGTTGGGCGGGACGATGCCGGCGGCCTCGCGGTGGAAGTGCTCGCACGAGGTCACCAGCCGGCGCGGGATCACCCCGTCACGCAGGATCTCCTGGTCGCCATAGACGTCGTCGAGGTACATCTCGAGCGCCTTGACCCGCTGCTTGATGCCCTTTTCCAGCTTCGACCACTCGGCGGCCGAGATGACCCGGGGCACCAGGTCCAGCGGAAACGGCCGCTCCTGGCCGGACAGCGAGAACGTGATGCCCTGGTCGGTGAACGCGCGGCCGAGCGCCTCGGACCGGGCCGCCAGCTCGGACGTGTCCGACGGCGCCAACTCGGCGAAGACGCCCTTGTAGAGACCGCGGACGACACCCTGGGCGTCGAACATCTCGTCGAACGCGGCGGCGTAACTGTCGACGTCGTCGTAGCCGTCGAACACACCGTCGTAGCGATTCCCTGGGGAGGTCGGCCGCGTCCGCGCGGGACCACTGTGCGATGTCCGTGGGCTCATGGCAGACATGCTGCATCAACCTGGCAGTTTCGGCAGGGCAACTTCGCATTCACAGATATGCTCGGGGTCGTCGCCGGCCAGTGCGCGCATGCCGCGCTTTGGGGATTTCGCATGGACGCTGGTAACCTGAACAGTCGCTGCCCGTTGACGGGCGAAGAGCGCAGACTTAAGACCGAGCATGCTCGTCCCCGTGCATGCCCAAATTGAGATTTAGAAGGAACGACACGCGTGGCCAACATCAAGTCGCAGGAAAAGCGCATCCGCACCAACGAGCGTGCACGTCTGCGCAACCAGTCGGTGAAGTCGGCGCTGCGTACGGCCATCCGCGGATTCCGTGAGGCCGTCGAGGCGGGCGAGAAGGAAAAGGCCGGCGAGCTGCTCGTCGCCACCAACCGCAAGCTGGACAAGGCCGCCACCAAGGGTGTCATCCACAAGAACCAGGCCGCCAACAAGAAGTCGGCGCTGACCCTGGCCTTCAACAAGCTCTGATCTGAGCCGGTAGTTTTCGCGAAACCGCGGCCCGTTCACCGGGCCGCGGTTTTGTTGTGTCCGGGCTAGCTGTCGGCCAGCTCGGCGACGCGCCGCACCGCCGACTCCAGCGCGTAGTCGGCATTGGCCGCGACACCCTTGACGTCGGCGTTCAGCGCGGCGACCACCCGCAGCGCCTCGGCCACGGTGTCCCGATTCCAGCGCCGCGCCTGCTTCTGTGCCTTCTGCACGCGCCACGGCGGCATCCCCAACTCCCCCGCCAACCGGTAGGGATCGCCGGACTGGCCACCGACCCGCGCAATCGAATGCACGGCCTCGGCCAGCGCATCGGCCAGCACCACGTGCGGCACCCCGCCGGCCATCGCCCAGCGCAACGCCTCGGCGACGCCGCTGACGTCACCCGAAACCGCCTTGTCCGCGATGTCGAAGCCGTTCACCTCCGCCTTGCCGGAGTGGTAGCGCCGCACGGCCGCCGCATCGATCTGACCGCCCGTGTCGGCCACCAGCTGCGAGCACGCCGCCGCCAGTTCGCGGATGTCCGACCCGACCGAGTCGAGCACGGCATTGATGGCGTCGTCGCCGACCTTCACCTTCAACGACCGGAATTCCTTGCGGACGAAGTCGGCACGCTCGGCGGCCTTGGTGATCTTCGCGCACGGATGCACCTCGGCGCCTAGCTTTTTCAGCTGATCGGCCAGCGCCTTCGCCCGGCCACCACCGGAGTGGACGACGACGAGCATGGTGCCGCCCGGTAGGTCCGCTGCCGCGTCGGCGATGAGGGCGACAGCGTCCTTGCCGGCTTCGGCGGCAGACTCCAGGACCACCACACGTTCCTCGGCGAACAGCGACGGGCTCAGCAGCTCGGCGAGCTCGCTGGTGGACACATCACCGGCCCGCAGCCGGTCGACCGGCACGTTGTCGTTGCCGGCCTGTTTGCGCGCGTTCCGCAGTACCTCCGCCACCGCCCGCTCGACCAGCAGTTCCTCGTCGCCCAGCACCAGATGCAACGCCTCGGTCGATCCACTCACCCGTTGATCGTTTCACGTCGGGCAGACACGCCCTCGCACGCACTCACACACTCCACGCCAAACGGAACTTCTCGGCCAGTTCGGCGTCGGAAAGGCCGCCGTAGTTCTGCTGCTCGTAGCCGCGCACGCCCAGCACGGCGTCGACCGGTGCGTCCCCGAGGATGTCGCGGACCACAACGCTGTGCCGCAGCGCATCGAGCACCTCAGTCTGCTTCGCCGGCAGCGTCACCACGCCGGCGTGCTCGCGCTGGGCTTCGGTCAGGGATCCGGGGTCGACGCTGACCTCGGGCGGCAGCGGCAGTGCCCGGGTGATGCCGTCGAGCGCCAGGCCGAGGATGGTCGCCGACGCCAGGTACGGATTGGCCGACGGGTCGACGATCTTGACCTCGACGTTGGCGCCGTATGGATTTCCGGACGCAGCGCTGACGAAGCGGATGGCGGCCTCCCGGTTCTCGGTGCCCCAGCAGACGTTGGCGCCGGACCAACTTCCCGGCTGGATTCGCAACCCGGACACGATCGAGCCACACAGCACGCCCTGCGCGTCAGGCAGACCGGCTAGCAACCCCGCGATGGCCGACTCTCCGGCACCGGTCATACCGTGCTCTCCTGAGCCACCGGAGAACACCGGCACACCGTCACGACTCAGTGAAAAGTGTTGATGCGCACCGGAACCCACACTGCCGGCGAACGGCACCGGAGACAGGCTGACGCGCAGGCCGTGGCGGCGGGCGACGCGGCTGATGATGACGCGCGCGAGCACCAGCTGGTCCGCGGCGGCCACCGGATCGCGTGGTTTCAGCGAGAATTCGAATTGGTTGGCCCCGTACTCGGGATGAAACTGTTCGATTGACACCCCCGCCGCGGCGGCCGCGTCAATCACGTCCCGGACGAAGCCCTCGAATTCGAGCACACCGGCCAGCCCATACTGCGCCCACAGATTGGCCGGCAGCTGCGCGCCGTCGGGGCCGACGAGCACGAACTCCACCTCGTGCCCGACAGTGGCCGTCAGCCCGGCCGCGGCCAATCGCAGCGTAACCCGTTGCAGCACAGCGCGACCGCAGTACGGGTCCGGGTTGCCGTCCTGAGTGAAGAACGCACCGGGCGCCCAGGCGAGCCCGTCGCCCAGGAGAGCCAGCCCCGTCAGGTCGACGCGGACCAGCCGGTCTCCGACCACACCGATCTCATCGCTCACCACGATGCCGGTCTGGTCGATCGCGAAGACATGCCACGTCGGGCTGGTACCCAGGCCGTGGTCGGCGAACACCGCCACCCGGTTCAGCGGAACCACCTTGACCTGCGTCAGTCCTGCGGCATTGACCACGGTGCCGATCAGGGTCCGGACACCGGCCGGTTCGAGCGCCGCAACCGCCGCTGCCACGGACCCGGCAGTATCGTCGTTCACGTCAATAATTCTGCTACGCGGCGCGGGAGTTCATGGCCGGATCTCATTTCCTCGTCGTCGGCGCCACACGACCAGCAGCAGCGCGCCTCCCACTGTCGTCGCGCCGAGCAGCAGCGCGCCGCCCCAGCCTGACGGGACGCTGATCGCCGCTCCCGGAACCGCGGCACTCCACCGCGCCACGTGCAGCAGCCACCAGAGTTCGGGCCCGGTGAACCGGATCAGCAGTTGCGCCGCGGCGGGCCAGCACCACGCCACCGCGGCAGCGGCGGTGCCGAGGACGGTAATGGGCGGAATAACGGGAGCGACAAGGAGATTGGCTGCCACCGCGACCAGACTGAGGCTTCCCGAGATCGCCGCCACCAACGGTGCGGTCACCAGTTGCGCGGCGACCGCCACACACACAGCATCGGCGAGCGGCTTCGGCCAGCCGCGGCCGACCAGTCGGCGCGACCACCCGGGCGCGATCACCACGAGCCCCGCGGTCGCCACCACGGACAGCGCGAAGCCGGCGTCCACCGCGAGCGCCGGCGAGATCACCATGAGCACCAGCACGCTGGCCGACAACGCGGGGATGGCCTGCCGCCGCCGATGCACCAGCATCCCCATCAACATCACCGAACCCATTGCCGCGGCTCGTAATACGCTCGGCGAGGGTTGCACGATGACGACGAACACGAACAACGTCACCGCCGCCAGCGCCACGGCGATCCGCGGCCCCACCAACGCCGCGCTCAGGAGCACCGCGCCACACACGATGGTCACGTTCGCCCCCGAGACCGCGGTCAGGTGCGTCAACCCCGCCCGGCGGAACGCGGCCGTCGTGTCCGGCTCGACCGCCGACACGTCACCGAGCACCAGTCCCGGGAGCATCGCGGCCTGATCGGGCGGCAACGCCAGTCGCGCGGCCTCGCCGAATTCGGCCCGCACATGCGCCGCCGCGCGCTGCCCGGTCGAGGCGGTCCCGAACCGGGGCGTGCCCACCGCGGCCAGTACGGCCACCGACAGGTCGCGCCGCTGGGGCCGGGTGACCCTGGCCCGGAATGCCATCGGGCGGCCCACGCCGACCTCCGAATACCCGACGGCCGGCGCGAAAACCATGACCCGCCCTGATGATTCGACGTCCTGCAACCTCTGCAACGACGCCGAGAACATGAGGCGGCCACCCTGGATGGTCTTCGGGGACTCGGACGGCGTGACGGTCACCGTCACCGTCGTGCCGAACCGCGCCGCCAACGGATGGGCGTCGACCGCGTGCACCCGCACCGTTGCGACGATCGCGAATGCCGCCCCCACCGCCGCCACGGCGAGCACCGCGGGCCAGCGCACCGAGCCCATCCACACGCCGACTCCCACGGAGCAAGCCACCGCGACCACCACCGCCGCCAGCGCCGCCCACGGCCCCCACCACACGCCGACCGCCGTCACCGTCCAGCACGTCACGGCGGCCGGTACCAGCCGCAGGTCGATGCCGGGGACATCCGGCGCGGGGCTGCCCGTCACACCTTGACCAAGGCACGCAGCTTCTCCAGCCGGCCCGGCCCGATGCCGTCGACCTCGCCCAACTGGTCGACGCTCGCGAACCGGCCGTTGGCCGCACGCCACGCCACGATCGCCTTCGCCATGACGGGACCGATGCCGGGCAGACCATCGAGCTGTTCCTCCGTCGCGGTGTTCAGATCGACGGGTCCTTGTGCACCGCTACCCTTTCCGTCGCCGGGCGGCCCCTTCTCCGGCGGCCCGGACGTCGCGCCGGCCGAACTACGCATCACCGCGGGCGCGCCCAGTGGAGCGGTGATGCCAACCAGAATCTGCTCGCCGTCGGCCACCTTGCGGGCCATGTTCAGGCCGACCAGGTCGGCGCCGGCCAGCGCTCCCCCGGCCGCGGTGACGGCGTCGGCGATGCGGGCACCGGCGGGCAGCGTCACCAGCCCCGGCTTGTGGACCAGCCCCGCCACACTGACCACGACGTCCTCGGCCTTGGCCGCCGGCGCGGGCGTCCCAGGCACCGAGGATGAAACCATCTGCACGGGAGGCAGTTTCGCTGCGGTGACCGGCGGCTTGTCATCACCGAGTACGGCGATCACGGTCACCAGGACCGCGACCACGCCGACCACCGCGAGCGCGATGACCCCCGCACGCCCGGGGTCGGCGCGCACCGTCGCGAGCCACCCGGACCTGCCGGGCATCGCGTCGGGCAACCACCGCGACAGCGAGGTGTCGTCGTTCTGGTCGGATTCTCCGTCGGGTTCCGTCGCGTCTCCTGGCTGCGCAGTCAACCGCCGCTGCGCCCGATCGACCGGTGTCTGAGTGACCATGCCCGCGACGTTAGGCACCGTGGCCGACCGAAACGCCCGGAAAAGGCGGCCGCGGGCGCTGCCTGTGGATCGATCGCGTTCTGTGGATAGCTGTCGAGCTGCCAGGTCGGCTTTAATGCCAAACAGGGTCGATCGCCGTCAAAATTGGCATCGCCGTGCGCCGAACTGTGGGCCGGCACGCGCCGCGGGCCCTAGAGTCGGGGTGACCATGACGACCCAAACACCTTCGCCACGTTTGAGTTTGACCGCACAACAACGCGAAGCGCTGGCCGCGGCCGCGAGCTTCCCGCTGTTGAGCGCGATCCAGGGCAGGCGTTCGCGGCGCTTCCCCGTCGGCGGCTCCATCCCATCGGGGCCGTTGGCCTACACCAGTACCCGGGACGTCGAACCACTCGATGAGGTCGAACGCGCACTGATCCTGGCGACGGTAACCGGTGTCACCGGCTGGCATTTCGGGATCAGTCACCATCCCGGATATGCACCGGCGTTCCCGAACTACAGCGGGTCGGCATCGGGTCGCACGTTCCCGTCGGCCGCGGGATTCGAGATCGTCGAGTTCTTCTTCACCGACGACTCGGGCACCTACTTCCTGTCATCCCGAGACACGGCACCGACAGTGCCGGTCAACGACGGCGTAGTGGACATCGACGACTGGCTGGCAGCGACGGTGTCCTCCTACCGCCAACTCTCCACCGATCGGATCCACATTCCACGGTCCGAGCCGTACCTCGAAGGCCACAACACCTGGATCGCCAATCACCCCGGCTCGCTGCTGGTCATCCCGGTCGCCGACATCGCACAGCATTTGTTGGCCAATCTGGCGTTCTTCCTGCAGAACGGCTACCTGATCTATGACGACGTCAACAACCGGCCGATCCCGGGACTGAAGGAGGCAGCCGCTGGCCTGGCGCACCGGGACGACGACCCGTTCCCGCTGACCTTCGTCGAGCAGTATTCGCTCACCGAAGCCACCGCTGAGTTGATGACGAGCGTCTACAACGGTCACCTACTACTCGGGGCACTGGGCCTGGGCGGCTGGACATTCGACGGTATCGACCGGCTCACCATCCTCGGCGCATCAGGCGACCCGGACGTGCCCGGGCTGGGATTCAACGTCCAGACCGACGAACGGTGGGCACTGCCCAATCCCACGGGGCTGGCCGGAGTTTTCGAAACCTACAGCCGCCCGCACCACCCGGACATCGCGGCCGCGGTGCGCGCCTTCGCCGACCGAAAATTCGGCCCCGGCGGACCTTTTCACCCGGACACCCCAGGGCCGTGGCGGGATTCGCGGGCCGTGCGTTCGGCTGCGGCCGGCCACGACGAGCAGTTCATCACCTTGCTGACCATCGCCGCGCAATACATCGACGACACGTTCGGCAAGTTTCCCGGCACCGTGCCCACCGTCCACATCATGAATTACCTACAGGCACAACACATCGACCTCGGGTTCTACGACACGCATTTCCAGCCGGGGGCGTATCTGTCTACCCATGCCGAGCACGACCGGATTTGGCATGGGTGACAGGACCCCCGCTCACATGGCGTCCTGACGCGGGTGCGTCTGCCCGCAACGGTCAGCGGCCAACACCGCGAGAGGTGGCCGCGGCCGCCGCGGCGTCGGCCAGAGCCAGAGTCGCTGCGTCGAGAGCAGGGTCCAACGGCCTCGGCCAGGACGACAGTTTGACCACCACCACGGCGCGCTCGAAGTCGATGTAGATGAGCTGGCCGTGGATGCCCAGGCACATCAGGACCCGGCGGTCCGGATACGGCACCCAGAACTGGTTGCGGCACAACCCGCCGGGCAGCCCGGCGACGCCACCAAACCGACCGGAAATGCGGCGGAAACATGCCAAGACGCGGATCCGTGGATGAAGGCCTGGACCGATGTCGAACTTGCGACACGCAAGCTCACCCAGGCGTGCTATGAACGACCTGCAGCATCGATCCCCGGTTGGCCGCAACCGAGCGGCCCACAACCAGAACGAGCAGGAGAGCTCCCATGACATCCGCTCTGGTGGTCGTAGATCCGTTGAACGACTTCGTGTCTCGCCGCGGAAAGGGGTGGCCGTTGCTGCGCGAAGTGGCCGGCGATGTCGGCCTCATAGCGAACATGCGAGCCGCGATCTCCACTGCCCGCTAGCGCGAAATGCCCATCGCCTACGCACCCCATCGCAGCGCAGGTGACCGTCGGAACCATCGACATCCGACTCCAAACCAGGATTTGGGCCGCTTGGCCCGATTCTTCAGCGGGTTCGGGGGGCGCTTCTACCCCGATCTCGCACCGGAGGCCGGAGACTTCGTCGCATCCACGCACGACGTCTCCAGCGGGTTCGGCGGAACTGATCTCGACGCACACCTTCGATCGATCGGAGTCGACCAGATCGTGATCTGTGGACTGCTGACCAACACCTGCATCGAGTCCACCGCACGCCAAGGAGTCGACCTCGGCTATCACGTCAGCATCCTGACCGATGCGGTAGCCGCCTGGACGCGAGCCGACCACGCCGCAGCCGTCAACGGCTCGCTCCCACTGGTGGCACATCGCTTGCTGACCACAGCGGAGTTCATGTCATGACCATCGTCAACCAGGTCATGGACCGGGCCATGCGAGGGCTCGTCGCCACCCGGATGCGTTCGCAGATCGCCTACACCGCAACCGATTCCGCGGTCATCCTGGTGGCACCACAGCGCGACCTGCTTGTCGGTGAAGCGTCGAACCAGGCACGACTGGTGCGCACGGCACGAGCCGCCGGCATCAGCGTGATCTACGCGCCGATGACCCAACCGTACGACGGCTGGACGAATCCGACCCCGAGCCAACAGGCGATCGGCGATGCCGGCCTCCTTCGCCCCGGCAGCCCTGGCGCCGACATCCACCCGGCACTCAGCGCAGCCGAAGGCGACATCGTCATGCCGCCCTTCGAAGGCCTGTCCGCCTTCGCCCATACCGCGCTCGCGCTCACGTTGGCGAGCAGGCAATGCGACCACGTCATCATCGCCGGCGCCCGCACCGACATCGAGGTCGATTCGACCGCCCGCGACGCGACCGAAGCCGGACTGCACACCACGGTCGTCAGCGACTGCTGCACGGGATCGAGCCGCGAAGGCCATGATGGCACCGTGAAAACCACCCTCCCGAGGCTGGTCCATGCCGTGCTGACGCTCTCCGAACTCACCCCCCTCGTGCGGTGACCTCAATCCTGTCAGGGCTCCAGAGCGGCAGGCGGCCTCGTCGCTGATGATGATCGCCGCCGCCGGTCCGCTCGGCATACCACCGGGACCCTCCAAGCCGGGTAGACACCTGCGGCATAGTGTCTAGCGAAAGCGCACAGCCCCAACGAGGAGGCCTCCATGACCACCGACCGCCCGCTCCGCGTCATCCAGTGGACCACCGGCAACATCGGCAAGCGGTCGCTGCACGCGATCATCGCCCGTGACGACATGGAGCTGGTCGGCGTCTACGCATACGGCGCCGAGAAGGTCGGGGTGGACGCCGCCGAACTGGCCGGCTGGCCCGAGCCCACCGGCATCAAGGCCACCAACGACATCGAGGAGCTGGTGGCCCTCAAACCTGACGCCTGCTGCTACAACCCGATCTGGCCCAGCGTCGACGAGCTGGTGCGCCTGCTGGAATCCGGCATCAACGTCTGTTCCACCGCAGCCTGGATCACCGGCGGCAAGCAGAGCCCGGAGGATTTCGCGCGAATCCAGAAGGCCTGCGAGGCAGGCAATTCCACGATCTTCGGCAGCGGTGCGCATCCCGGCCTGACGAACATGATGGGCATGGTGCTGTCCAGCGCGTGCGAGAGCGTCGACGAAATCCGCATCACCGAGTCGGTCGACTGCGGCGTCTACGAATCGGCCGGCACCATGGCCGCGATGGGTTTTGGCAAGGACCCCGAGACACCGGGCCTGGCCGAGAGCGTGCGCCTGGAAAGCGAGGTGTTCGCCGAGTCAGCCGCGATGATGGCCGACGCCATCGGCGCCAAGCTGGACCGGATCACGTTCGACGTCACCTTCACCGCGGCCGACGAAGACTCCGACCTCGGGTTCATGCAGATCCCGAAGGGCACCGTCGCCAGCGTCTACGGGTACCACCGCGGCTGGGTCGGCGACAAGAACGTCGTCAGCGTCGGCTTCAACTGGATCATGGGCAACCACGTAACGCCGCCGAAGCCAGTGGCACACGGTCACGTGATCCAGGTGTTCGGGGTGCCCAACATGCGCACCGTCGTGTACTGCTTGCCGTCGAAGGACTGGAGCGAGGTGAGCCTGAACGGCCTTGGCATGATCTACACCGCGCTGCCGGCCACCAACGCAGTACCGGCGGTGGTGGCCGCCGCACCAGGCATCCTGACGCTCAAGGATCTGCCACCGGTCACCGGCCGGTTCGCCGGCTAGCCCAAAAGCGTTCACAGGCGGTACATTTCGCGCGCCATCAGCGCATCCTCGATGTAGGCGGCGTGCGTCTGGTACGACGGCTTCGCGGAGTGCTCGTCGGCCAGCCAATGCACCGCCCGACTGATAGCCCGCTCCGTGTTGGCCAACCACCGGGGCGTGGTCGGCGCGTGCACGGTCACGGTGTGGGTCCATCCGAGATTCAGGGTGTGGCTCATCATCGTCACCTTTCGGGTCTTGCGGCGATGGGTGCCGCGCTGGATTTCAGCGTGCGGCGACGGCGGCACCAGGGCGCGAGTAGACGGGTACTCGAAATTTGGTTCAGAGTCGCGCGCGCCTACCCGCCCAGTTCCGCCTGTGCACGGCACCGGCTGCGCACTACCCTGTTCCAATGCGGTTGAAATGGCCGCTGACCGGCCGCAACGAAGAACTTGCGGCCATCGACGCCACGATGTCCGACCCCGACTCGTGCGGCGTCGTGATTCGTGGTGCGGCCGGTGTCGGTAAGAGCCGCACCGCACGGGAAGCCTTGGCGCATGCGGCCGCGAAAGGCGGTATGACGCATTGGGCGATGGCCACGTCGTCGGCGCGCGCACTGCCTCTCGGAGCGTTGACCGCCTGGGTGACGCCGGGCATGGACGGCCCGCAACTCGTTCGACTCGTGGTCGATGCCCTGACCTCCGCGCCGGACGGGGCCGCGATGATCGTCGGCGTCGACGACGTTCATCTGCTTGACGATCTGTCGGCCTTTGTCCTGCATCAGATCGTTCGTCGACGGACGGCGAAACTCGTGCTGACCCTTCGTGACGGCGAGGCGGTTCCCCCTGGGGTTCAAGAGATTTGGGCCACCGGCGAGTTTCATCGCATCGACCTTCAACCGTTGTCGTATGACGAGACCGTCAGCCTCTTGCGCGTCACCCTCGGTGGTGTCATCGATCGGGCGGCCGGGCAACGACTGTGGAGTCTCACTCGCGGCAATGTCCTCTACTTGCATCACCTGGTGGAGCAGGAGGTGACGGCGGGCCGCCTGGTTTCCGAGCACGGATGCTGGCGCTGGACCGGGAATGTGACCGTCGCGCCGGCGCTGGTGGAGTTGATCGAGTCTCGGATGGGCGCGCTGCCGGCAGCGGTCGGGGAGGTGATCGACATCCTGGCGGTCGGCGAACCCATCGATACCCGATTGCTCGCGCATATCGCGGATCCCGCGGCCATCGAGGACGCCGAGACCCGCAGCCTCGTCATTCTCGACAACAGCGACGGCGCGGCGAAAGTGCGACTGGCACATCCGCTCTACGGTGAAGTACGGCGCGAACGCGCACCGGCGATCCGCCTGCGGCGCCTCCGTGGCCTGGTCGCCGGCTCCTTGGCGGCCGGCCCGGACCGTGACGACTTGCGCGTTCTCGTGCGTCGCGCCACGTTGGCGCTCGACTCCGATCTACCGCCCGACCCGGCCTTGTTCCTGTCGGCCGCCAAATCAGCAGTCCAACTGCTGGATATGCCACTGGCCGAGCGGTTGGCACGCGCCGCAATGAGCGCGGACGGTGGCATGCCGGCAGAAATTCAACATGGCTACTGCATGGTCTGGCTGGGCCGCACCACAGAGGCACAAGCCGAGTTGGCTGCGCTCGCTGAACGCACGGTGACCGATCTCGAGCGGGCGCAGGTCGCCACGCTCCGCGGACACAACACCTACTGGAGCCTTCGCCAGCCGGCATCTGCCGAGGCGATCCTCGACGCGGCCGACGCTGCCGTTTCCGATCCACTCGCCAAACGGATCCTCGCTGCGGAGCGAGCCGCATTCCACGCGGACCTCGGACGGCCGGACGTGGCGGTGCAGACAGCTGCGGCGGCGCTGGCCGGAACGCTGCCCGAACAGGATGCGGCCCTTGCCTGTTGGGGCACGGTCGGCGGACTGGCGATGTTGGGCCGGGTCGGCGAACTCGAGACTGCGGCCGCACACGGCCAGACGGCGGCCACCGTCGCACCCAACGGCTCGGTACTCCGCAACGGCCTCAGTTACCGGCACATGATCGGCCTCAAACTGGCCGGTCGTCTGCACGACGCCGAAGTGGTCGCCCAACTGGCGCGGCGCGATACTGAGGACACCTGGTTTCCGATCAGCGGGGAAATTCACCTGGGCCTGGCCCAACTCGCCTGCGGGCGGGTCGCCGAAGCACTTGGCCGCCTGCAAACAGCTCTGACGGCTCTGGAACCGTACGGCGAATTCGGCGGTTGGCCCTACCGCTGCCGGCTGGGGGTGACGCAGGCACTGGCGTTGGCGGGTGATGCCGCGCGCGCCCGACAGGCGATGACCGACCTCGACGCGAACCTGCATCCCGGGTTGTTGTTCCTGGCAACCGAATTGACGCTGGCTCGGGCCTGGGTGGCCGCCGTCGAGGGATCGCTGACCGAGGCTGTGCAGTCGGCGCGGACGGCGGCTGTCGACGCGAAGTCGGCGGGACAGCCGGCATACGAAGTGCTGGCGTGGCAGACCGCGGCGCAGTTCGGCGACGGCTCGGGCGCCGACCGGTTGCGCGAACTGACGGGCATCGTCGAAGGGCCGCGGGCCGCCCTGGCGGCCAGGTTCGCCGATGCTCTCAACGCGGGCGATGCTGCCCAACTTGCCTCCGTATCAACAGATTTCGACGACATCGGCGATCGGGTCGCTGCCATCGACGCGGCGTCCCACGCCGCGCTGGCGCACCGTCGGCAGGACCAACGCGGCTCGGCGCTGAGCTGCGCCACGCGCGCACAAACCCTCGCCCAACGTTGCGGCGCCACCACCCCCGCGCTGCAGCAAGTAGCCCAGCCACTCCCCCTCACCGACCGCGAACGCGAAATCGTCACCCTCCTCGGCCAAGGGCTACCCAGTCGTGCCATCGCCGAACGCCTGACCCTGTCCACCCGCACCGTCGAAGGCCACATCTACCGCGCCATGGCCAAGACCGGCACCACCAACCGCGACGAACTCGCCGCCCTCCTACGACGCTAGGTGCGCGGTACCGCCGCGATTCGAGTATCCGTCTACTCAATCCGGTCGGCCGCGGCGCGCGCACGCTCGTTCACATGGCCACAACAACTTCCCGCGAGCAGGCGCTGCGTCGTCTGCCATTGGCGTACTCCCTGGCCCTGCGGTTGCGCGACGCACGCGTGGCGGCAGACCTGATCTGCGAGTACGTCGGCGTCGAACCATCGGCTCTGGCCGGCATCTACCGCATCGGCGAAGCGAAACTCGCAGCCGCACAACACGAGGAGTCCGCATGACCGCCACCTTGCCCGGCCCCGTCACCGTCTTCGACGCCGACCTGCCCGTCATCGACTACACCGACGCCACCAGCTGGGACGAGGTGCACGACATCCTCGCCGCGGCACGGCGTCGGTCACCGATCGCGCTGGGCCCGCATGGCCCGGAGCTCCTGACATACGACATGGTGCACACCGCATTGCGCGATCCGCGGTTCGCCGAGCCCAAGGCGATGGGCCTCGAATCGCAGGGCATCACCTCCGGCGAGTTGTGGGACCGCGTCACCCACAGTCTGTTGGCCATGGACGGCGACGAGCACCACCGGCTCCGACGTCTGGTGGCCAAGGCCTTCACACCGCGGGCCGTCGCCAGGCTGCAGCCCACGATCGCCTCGGTGATCAACGGGCTGGTGGACGCGGTCGCACCAGTCGGCCGGTGCGACGTCGTCGCCGACATCGCCCTGCAGTACCCCATTCCGGTCATCTGCACCCTGCTCGGCGCGCCCAGGAAGGACTGGGAGCTGTTCTCGGACTGGGCGGACGACTTCATGAAGCTGGTGGCCTGGAACATCGTCGAGGACGAGCCGGTGGTCTTGGCCGCCTGGCGTAACCTCGACGACTACGTCGATCGCATGGTCGACACCCGGCGCCGGACACTGACCGACGATCTGATCTCGGACCTGATCCGTGCCGAGGACGACGGCGACCGCCTCACCCATGACGAACTGTTGATGCTGGCGGCCGGGATGCTCGTCGCCGGCACCGACACCACCCGGAATCAGCTGGCGGCGGCCGTATACGTCTTCTGCGACCATCCCGAGCAGTGGTCGACGCTGGCCGAACGTCCCGAGCTGGTCCACCAAGCCGTCGAAGAGGCGCTGCGGTACTCACCGATCGGCATCGGCCTGCCCCGCGAGGCCGTCGTCGACGTCGAACTCGACGGGCTGCTCATCCCGGCGGGAACCCAGATCATCGCCAATTCCGCTGCCGGGAACCGGGATCCGCGAGTCTTCGATGATCCGGACCGCTTCGACATCGAGCGAGTCAACCCAGCCACCGCGCTGTCCTTCGGCAGCGGCCTGCACTACTGCCTCGGCTCGCACCTGGCCCGCCTCGAACTCACCGAGGCGCTGACGCTCATGGCCAAGCACATGCCCGGCCTGCACCTCGACGGGCCGGCGGTGTGGAAGAGCTTCCTGGGCGTAACCGGTCCGGCCACCTTGCCGGTCGCCTTCGAGCCGGGCAATTAGTCCTGCGTGTTGACGATCACGCCGACGGCCCCGGAGCCGACGTGCACCGCCAGCACCGGCCCCATGTCGGTCACCACGAGTGAATCGACCTGGGGCAGAAGGGAAGTCAGGGCGGCGCCAATCTGCGCGGCGTCGTCGTGGTTGTCGACGTGGTGTACGGCGATCGCTGCGGGCCGGTCGCCGACCAGCGCGACCACCCGCTCGATCATCGCGGCATGCGCCTTGGCCACAGTCCGAATCCGCTGATCGAGCACCAGCCGGCCGTCGATGTCCAACTGCAGCAACGGTTTCAGCGACAACGCGGTACCGAGCCAGGAGGCGGCGGTCCCGATGCGGCCACTACGGCGCAGGTTGTCCAGCCTGTGCACGACGATGAAACCGTGCTGCCGCCCCGATTCCGCACGCGCCTGCGCCTCAACAGCATCCAGGTCGGCGCCGGCCGCCGCGGCCCGGGCCGCGGCCAGGGCGACGAACCCGACGCCCATCGCCGCCGAGCGCGAATTGACCACGCGCACAGCTGAACCCAGCTCACGTCCCACGGCCGCGGCGGAACTGAACGTGCTTGACAGACCGGCCGACAGATGTACCGCCACGACGCCGTCGCCCCCGCTGTCGGCCAGCGCCTGCTTGTAGACGTCGGTCAGATCCGCGGGCGCCGCACCCGAGGTGGACACGTGCGACCGGTCCTGGATGTCCTGCGGAATCGGGTCGATCCCGTCCTGGTAATCGGTGCCGTCCTGCAGCACGTGCAGCGGCACGACGCGAATGTCCCAGCGCTTCAACTCATCCGGGTCAAGCCGAGCCGACGAGTCGGTGACCACCACCACTGCCATGGCTAGTCGTCGGTCCGCTGCGACACCACACCGGCCTCGGCCAGCCCCTTGAGCATGAGTTCGGCGACGGCACGGTGCGCCTCGAAGTTCCAGTGGATGCCGTCCGGATTGGCGCGGCCGGACATCACCTCGTCACCGACGGCGGCCTTGAGGTCGACGATCGGAATCTGCTTCGCGTCAGCCCAATCGGTGATTGCCGCGACGGTGGCGTCGCGCCACCGGTGCGAACTGCCGTAGGTCTCCGCGATGTGCACCGACGGGATGGTCGCGACAAACGGAATGCCGGGGCGGTTGAAATCGATTGCCCCGCGCGTCTCTTCGAGATATTCGACCGTCAGGTGTGCCGGCAGCGCGGGCCGGGCGAGCGGCGACAGCCGCGGCTGCAACCAGCCGTAGCCGTCCCGCACGATGCGGCGCAGCCACGGCGGCCGCACATAGCGGATCAGTTCCCGCAGCGCCGTCGGCAACGGTGACGGCAACGAGTCCATGCCGCACGTCGCGAAGATCACCGCGCCGGCCTTCGGCAGCGCCGCCCACGACCGCGGATCCTGCGTCGCGGCCCACCACACGTCGCGGCAGGTCCAGCCGATGCGGCCGATCAGCTCCAGGTCCCAACCGAGTTGGGACGCAACGATGTTGGGCCAGATACGCGGATCGTCGGACGGCAGGCCGCCGGTGGGTCCGTAGTAGGACAGCGAGTCGCAGAAGACGAGAAGAACGGGCTTCTTCGGCGCGGCCGGGGTATCAGAGGACATCGTTCGCCACCTGAGCCGAGGCGTTCCACACATCCAGCCGCCACTTCACCGGATCGTCGTCGGCGAGTCCGGCACTGTGCCCGGACAGCTGCACCCAGCTGGCGTTTCCCATGCCGCCGAGGATCGGCCAGTTGTCCACCGGTAGGTCCAGCAACGCAGCGGTCAGCGCAGCGATCAGGCCGCCGTGCGCCACGAGCACCACCGGGCGGTCGATCTCGTCGACGCCCCACTCGGGCAGATTGCGCAGCTGATCGGCCACCACCGGGAGGGCGCGGTTCGCCACGTCCACCCGGCTCTCGCCGTTGTGCGGCGCCCAGCGGGCATCGTCACGCCAGGCCAGCCGCGCGCCGGGCGCGATGGCATCGACCTCGTGGTGAGTCAGGCCCTGCCAGTCCCCCAGGTGCGTCTCGCGCAGCCGCTCGTCGATCGACACCGCCATGCCGGCCTGGTCCCCCAGCGTCGTCGCGGTGTCGAGGGCACGACGCAGATCGGAGGACACGATCACCAGGGGCTGACGCTTGGCCAGCACCTCGGCCGCCGCCACCGCCTGCGCCCGGCCCAGATCACTGAGGTCGGTGTCGAGCTGGCCCTGCATCCGGCTCGTGGCGTTGTACTCCGTCTGACCGTGACGCAGCAGCAGGAGGCGGCGGTTCCTCACTCGCCGTCCTCGTCGGGCGCGTCGTCACCGTCGGGGTTCACCGGGAGCTCACCGTCGAGGTCCACCTCGATGGCCGGGCAGTCCCGCCACAGCCGGTCCAGCGCGTAGTACTCGCGCTCCTCCTGGTGCTGGATGTGCACGACGATGTCGACGTAGTCGAGCAGCACCCAGCGGCCCTCACGGGCGCCCTCGCGACGGGCGGGCTTGTGGCCGGCCCAGCGCATCTTCTCCTCGACCTCGTCGACGATGGCGTTGACCTGGCGGTCATTGGATGCCGAGGCGATGACGAAGTAGTCGGTGATGACCAACTGATCCGAGACGTCGATGACGTTGATGTTCTCGCCCAGCTTGGCGGACGCCGCGCGGGCGGCGACCGTCGCCATGCTGAGGGCTTCGGGGGTGGCGGTCATGAACTCTCCTGCTTGGTCGTGGCCTGGTAGAGCCCACGTTTGGATACGTATTGGACGACGCCGTCGGGCACCAGGTACCAGATGGGCCGGTTGGCCTGGGCGCGGCGACGGCAGTCGCTCGATGAGATGGCCAGCGCGGGCACCTCGACCAGGGTCAGGGCGTCGGGCGGCAGTTCTTTCTGCGCTGCCTCGATGTGTTTCCCGTCCAGTTCGTAGCCGGGGCGGCTGACCCCGATGAACCGGGCCGTGGAGAACAGCTCCTCCCAGTTCTGCCAGGACAGGATCGAGGCCAGCGCGTCGGCGCCGGTGATGAAGTACAAGTCGGTGTCAGGGTTCTGCCGGGCCAGATCCCGCAAGGTGTCCTTGGTGTAGGTGGGGCCGCCGCGGTCGATGTCGACGCGGCTGACCGAGAACCGCGGGTTGGCGGCCGTCGCGATGACCGTCATCAGGTACCGGTCCTCGGCGGCGGTGACGTGCCGATCGCGCTTCTGCCAGGGCTGCCCAGTGGGAACGAACACCACTTCGTCGAGCTCGAACAGGTCGGCCACCTCGCTGGCGGCGACGAGGTGTCCATGGTGGATGGGATCGAACGTCCCACCCATCACTCCCAGCCTGCGTCGAGTCACGATTGGCCAGCTTACGGCAGTGTTCGGAGCCAACTTCGGGGCAGGACCTCGCGGGCTAGACCGGCAGCAGGTTGTCGATCACCGACGCGAGCTGCTTGGCGGACCGGCATTCGTGCATGGTGATGATGTCCTGGTACTTGGCCGTCGCAGAGTCGCCGCTGCCCCACAGGTGCTTGGGCTCGGGGTTGAGCCAGTGCGCGTGGCGGCTGGCGCTCACCATGTGCGCCAACAGGTCGGCCTGCGGGTTGCGGTAGTTGTTGCGGCCGTCGCCGAGCACCAGCAGCGCCGTGCGCGGCGAGAGCGCATTGGGCCACTTGTCCAGGAACGAGACGAAGGCGTGCCCGTAGTCGGAGTGCCCGTCCCGCGTGTACACGGCGGCCTCGCGGGTGATCTTCTGCACCGCGACGGCCAGGTCGGCGTCGGGCCCGAACAGCTCGGTCACCTCATCGGTGGTGTCGATGAAGGCGAAGACCCGCACGCGCGAGAACTGCTGACGCAGGGCATGCACCAGCATCAGGGTGAAGTGGCTGAAACCGGCGACGGAACCGGACACGTCGCACAGCACCACCAGCTCCGGGCGGGCCGGGTGCGGCTTCTTGAGGACGACGTCGATGGGCACGCCGCCGGTCGACATCGACTTGCGCAGTGTCTTGCGCAGGTCGATCTGGCCGGAGTGGGAGCGACGACGACGCGCCGCCAGTCGGGTAGCCAGCGTACGGGCCAGGGGCGCAACGACATTGCGCATCTGGCGCAGCTGTTCGCCTGACGCCCTGAGGAATTCGACGTTCTCGGCCAGCTGCGGGATGCCGTAGGTCTGCACGTGGTCACGGCCGATCTGCTCGGCGGTGCGCCGCTTGGTCTCCGACTCGACCATGTGTCGCAGTTGCGAAATACGCTTGGCGGCAATCGCTTTGGCGATCTGCTCCTGCGTGGGCGTGGGCTCGTCGCCGTACGGCGCCAACAGGCCGGCGAGCAGCTTGCCCTCCAGCTGGTCCAGGCCCATGGCTTTGAGCGCCTGGTACGACGAGTACGACGGGCCGCGGCTCGAGTTGTACTTGCCGTAGGCGTCGACGATCTGCGCGATCATCGCCATCAGGCGGTCGTCGAGGTTCGCCATGTCGGCGTCGGACAGCAGGTCGATGAGTGCCGCGCGCATGCCCTCGACGTCCTCGGGCGGGATCCGGTCGGGCCGGTTCTCCGGATCCTCGTCGTCGTCGAGTTCCAACACGGCCCGGTCCCCCATGGCTGCGGGGAACCACAGGTCGAACAGCGCGTTGTAGGTCTCGCGATGGTCGGGCCGGCGCAATACCGCGCACGCCAGGCCCTCGCGGAGCACCATGCGGTCACCCAGCCCCAAGGTGGCCATCACCCGGCCGGCGTCGACCGTCTCCGACGGCCCGACGTTGATGCCCACCTTGCGCAGGGCTTCGACGAACCCCACGAGATGGCCTGGAATGCCTTGCGGGGCAAGCGGTTGCGGTGGGGTTCGTGCGACGGCCATGGCAGCTTCCCTAGTTCAGCTTCAGCTCACCGGCAGCGCGCTGCTGATCGGACTGGTGCTTGAGCACCACGCCCAGCGTGGCCGCGATCATCGCGTCGTCGAGGGTGTCCATGCCCAGCGCCAGCACCGTGCGGCCCCAGTCGATCGTCTCGGCGACCGACGGCAGCTTCTTGAGCTGCATGCCGCGCAGCACGCCGATGATCCGGACCAGCTCGTCGGCGATTTTCTCCGGCAGCTCGGGCACCCGGGACAGCAGGATGCGTCGTTCCAGATCCGGGTCGGGGAAATCGATGTGCAGGAACAGGCAGCGACGCTTGAGCGCCTCGGACAGCTCACGGGTGGCGTTCGACGTCAGCACCACCAGCGGAGTCTGCTGCGCCTTGATGGTGCCGAGTTCCGGCACGGTGACGGCGAAGTCGGACAGGATTTCCAGCAGCAGGCCTTCGATCTCGATGTCGGCCTTGTCGGTCTCGTCGATCAGCAGCACGGTGGGCTCGGTGCGGCGGATGGCCGTCAGCAGCGGCCGGCTCAGCAGGAACTCCTCGCTGAACACGTCCATCTTGGTCTGGTCCCAGTCGCCCGACTGCTGGCCGGACTGAATCCGCAGGATCTGCTTGGCGTGGTTCCACTCGTACAGCGCGCGGGCCTCGTCGACGCCCTCGTAGCACTGCAGCCGCACCAGCTCCGAACCCGTGCACTGGGCGATGGCCCGGGCCAGTTCGGTCTTACCGACGCCCGCCGGTCCTTCGATCAGCAGCGGCTTACCCAGCCGGTCGGCCAGGAAAACCGCTGTGGCCGTTGCGGTGTCGGGCAGGTATCCGGTTTCGGCGAGTCGCTTGGCGACGTCATCGATGTCCGCGAACAACGGCACCGAACGAGCGGGTGTACTCAAGTTCTTCTCCTCCTACACGGGCCGGGTCTGGCCGTCGCCCCACACGATCCACTTGGTGGAGGTCAGTTCCGGCAGCCCCATCGGACCGCGTGCGTGCAGCTTCTGGGTCGAGATGCCGATCTCGGCGCCGAAGCCGAACTGCTCACCGTCGGTGAAGGCCGTCGACGCGTTGACCATCACCGCGGCTGCATCCACCTGTTCGGAGAACCGCTGGGCCGCAGCAAGATTGGTGGTGACAATCGATTCGGTGTGGCCGGTGCCGTACTCGTTGACGTGCGCGATGGCCCCATCGACCCCGTCGACGACAGCTACCGCGATATCCAGTGACAGGAACTCGGCGCGCAATTCGTCTTCGCTCGGGTCCAGGTGCACCGTCACCCCGGCGTCCTGCAGGGCGGTCACCAGTCGGGGCAGCGCGGTGTCGGCGATGGCGCGGTCCACCAGCAGCGTCTCGGCCGAGTTGCACACGCTGGGACGGCGCGTCTTGGAGTTCAGCAGGATGCTCTCGGCCGTGTCGAGATCGGCGGCCTCGTGGACGTAGACGTGGCAGTTGCCGACGCCCGTCTCGATGGTCGGCACGGTGGCGTCGCGGACCACGGCGTCGATCAGGCCGGCGCCGCCGCGCGGGATCACCACGTCGACCAGGCCGCGGGCCTGGATCAGGTGGGTGACACTGGCGCGGTCCTCGCTGGGCAGGAGCTGCACGGCATCCTCGGGCAGGCCCTCGGCGGCCAGCGCCGCCCGCAGCGCGGTGACCAGAGCCGCATTCGACCGGGCCGCCGACGAGCTGCCGCGCAGCAGCGCCGCGTTGCCGGACTTCAGCGCCAGGCCGAAGGCGTCGACCGTGACGTTGGGCCGGCTCTCGTAGACCATGCCGACCACGCCGAGCGGCACCCGCTGCTGACGAATCTGCAGGCCGTTGGGCAGCGTGCTGCCGCGCAGCACCTGACCCACGGGGTCCGGCAGCCCGGCGACCTGCCGCAATCCGGCGGCGATGCCGTCGAGTCGCTGCGGGTTCAGGGCCAGGCGGTCGATCATCGCCTCGGCGGTGCCGGCGGCGCGCGCGGCGTCGATGTCCTCGGAGTTGGCGGCGAGCACCACGTCCGCGGCGGCGAGCACGGCATCGGCCGCGGCGTGCAGCGCGCGGTTCTTGGCTTCGGTGGTCAGTGTGGCCAGCACGCGCGACGCGACGCGGGCCCTCCGGGCGGCGTCATGCACCTGCTGGCGCAGATCGGTGTCCGTAGCTGCGTGCACACTCATTAACCCAGGGTAACGAGGTATCCGCGGTTCGGGCCGGTCGGGGCTACGGTGGCCCGGTGACTCGCATCACTGTCGTGGGCAGCGTGAACATGGATCTGGTGTTCGGTCTCGCAGACCTGCCGGGACCGGGACAGACGGTACTGGCGTCGTCATTGCATTCAGAGCCCGGCGGCAAGGGCGGGAATCAGGCCGTCGCCGCGGCCCGCGCGGGTGCCGACGTCCAGCTCGTCGCCGCGCTCGGGGCCGACGCCACCGGGGCGGCTCTGCGAAAGCACTTGCAGGACAACGGTGTCGGACTCGTCGGGACGGTCAGCCTGCCCGTCCCGAGCGGCACCGCGGCGATCATGGTCGGTGCGAACGCCGAGAACATGATCGTGGTGGCGCCGGGCGCCAACGGGCACCTGACCCTGGATTCCGCACACGTTCGCGCGGTCGTCGCCGACTGCGATGTGCTGTTGCTGCAGTTGGAAATCCCGCCGGCCACGGCGCTGGCGGCGGCGCGGCTGGCGAAGGACAGCGGCGCCACCGTCGTGCTCAACGCCTCTCCCGCCGGCACCGATCCGCACGCGCTCGCCGAGCTGGCGGCCGTCACCGACGTGGTGATCGTCAATGAAACCGAAGCGGCCCAATGGCATTGGCCCGTCGCGCATCTGGTGATCACGCGCGGTGCCGACGGCGCGGTGCACCGCACACCCGACGGCGAGACGCACGTCCCCGCACCCGAGGTGGAAGCCATCGACACCACGGGCGCGGGTGACGTCTTCGCGAGCGTCCTGGCCGCGGGCTGGACCACAGACCCCGCACATGCCCTCCGGCGCGCCGTGACCGCCGGTGCCCTTGCCACCCTGACCCCCGGTGCCGGCGATTGCGCACCGCGGGACGAGGTCATCGAGGACGCGCTGGAAGACGACACGCCAAACTGACGCGCAGATATACGCCACTTAGCGGATGATCTGCCGGCCGCAGCGCCGGATAGTCGATGCATGACCATCGCCAGCGGTATTCCGAGCGTCTTCGACGTCACGCTTCCGGCCATCGATTACTCGGACGCGCACAGCCCCGACGAAGCGCAGGCGATCCTCGGGCCGGCGCGTGCGCAGTCGCCGATCGCGATGGGGCCGCACGGGCCAGAGGTGCTGACCTACGACCTGGCGCACGAGGTGCTGCGGGATCCGCGATTCCGGATTCCCCAGGGCATGTTCCTCGTGGCTCAGGGCATCACGTCGGGCCCGGTGTGGGACCGGGTCAGCGCATCGATCATCAGCATCGACGGCCCCGAGCACACCCGTCTGCGCCGGCTGGTGGCCACGGCCTTCAGTCGCCGCGCGATCGAGCGATTGCGCACCACGGTCGTCGACGTCGTCAGCGACCTGATCGATCGCCAGGTGGCCCGCGGGCACTGCGATGTGGTGAGCGACATCGCCCGGCAGTACCCGACCCCGGTCATCTGTGCGCTGCTCGGCGCCCCGGCCGAGGACTGGGCGCAACTGTCGGCCTGGGTCGACGACTTCATGCAGGCCTTCGACTGGCACGTCGCCGAGCACGAGACCGCGATCCTGACCGCATGGGACGCGCTCGACGGATACATCGACGACATGGTCGCCCGTCGCCGCGACAACCTCACCGACGATCTGATCTCGGATCTCATCCGCGCAGAAGAGGACGGAGACCGCCTCAGCGCCGACGAACTGCGCATGCTGTCCACCGGCCTGCTGGCGGCCGGCACCGACACCACCCGCAACCAGGTCTCGGCTTCGGTACAGGTCCTGTGCGAGCACCCCGACCAGTGGGCCCTCCTGGGGGCGCACCCGGACATGGCCGACCGCGCCGTCGAAGAGACCATGCGGCACTCCCCGATCGTGATCAGCTCTCTCCGGATGGCCCGCGAGGATGTCGAACTCGCCGGAATGCTGTTCCCCGCAGGAACTTTCCTGCAGGTCAACACCGGCGCGGCCAACCGCGACCCCGCTGTGTACGCCGATCCCGACCGACTCGACGTCACCCGCGCGGGCGCCCCGGCGATGCAGACCTTCGGCGCCGGGATGCACTACTGCCTCGGCGTGCACCTGGCCAAGATGGAGCTGGCCGAAGCGCTCGCCCTCATGACTCAGCGCATGCCCAATGCCCGCGTGACCGGGCCGGTCCCGTGGAAGCCGTTGGTAGGTCTGAGCGGACCGCTCACCCTGCCCATCGCCTTCGACCGCGTCGATCAGTCGTGGCGGGCGGCTTCCTGAGCGAGTTGCAAGCGTGACGTCAGCGCGAGCTTGTTGAAGATATGCGTGAGGTGCGTCTGCACGGTCCGCGGTGACACGAACAGCCGAGTGGCAATGTCCTTGTTGCCCAATCCTTCCCGGACCAATCTGACGACTTCCAGCTCAGCCGGAGTCAACGACGCCCAACCGCCGGCCGGCCGCTTGCGCTCGCCGTGACCGCGCTGATGCGCATCAAGGCTTGCCACCGGGCACAGCGGCGGGAAGTCGTTGCGAATGTGGGGGTGACACAACTGCGTCACCCGCTCAGGTCGTGGGATGTCGCGCATTTGCAGGGCGCCCAGATCAACCAGCCACGCGTCGGGCGGCAGGCAGTCGAGCACCAGATCGCTTGTGGTGGACCGCTGCGAGGTCGGCCAGCGCGACGTCAAGCGCGGCGACCGCTGCCGTCATCTCCGTCGGCGCCGTCTGCCAGAGCCGCGTCGAACCCTCGACGTCTGCAAGCAGCAACGTCACGGTTCCAGTCGGCAGCGGCACGGTCACATCCAGATTGCTCCCGTCGATCTCGCTCATGCTAACCGCCTTCGGGCAACTACACGGGCAATCTCTCAGCATCTATGCGTACGCATGCGCTGATGGCGTAGGCGCGGCCGGTCGCATCACATCTGGCAAATTGCGCATCACGGCCGATGGAATGCCCGCCGCCTGGCGAGACAGTAGGAGTCACTATTCGACAAGGACGACTCCGATGAACCAAACCCCCACCGCCACAATGCACTTCCGCATAGCGGCCACTCACCCGGCACTGACCCGCTGGTGGACCGAAGCCGAGTCCGTCATCTCGGCCGCCATGCGGTGGCTGTCCACCCCTTGGGCGGCGGCGCCGGCGTCGCGCGCGGCGTATCACAGCTATCTGGAGCAGGCGTGCATGGCTCGCGAGATGGACAGACTCTGAACACCCCGAAACCCGCGCGACGGACCTGCTTCAGCAAATACTGCAAGGTGACCGGGTGTGGCCCTAGAATCTGACGTTCAAATGGACGGCCACAAGGGAATCGCGGTGTCGCGGCGATTCTTCGTGCTCACGGTCGCCATCGCCGCCTTCTACGTGCCGCTCGCACTCAACTACGCCTGGCCGCTGTTCGCGCCCGGCTTGTCACGCTGGCAGGACAGCGTCAACTCCGTCATCAACGGCCGCACCTACGCGGTCGGTGACGGATCCGTCGAATCCGTGCGCCACGGCGCCTACGCCGAGCATCGCGTGGTCCTCATGGTGCACACCACATTGGCCGGACTTGCCTTGACGCTGGGGCTGTTTCAGTTCTCGTCGCGGCTGCGCACCCGCCGGCCGGCGGTACATCGCCGGATCGGCCGTAGCTATCTGGCACTGATGTCCGTCAGCATGCTGACCGCGTTGGTGTTCCTGTACTTCACGCCGCCGGCCCAGCACTTCATCGGCCCGGCATTCGAAACCCAGTTGCGCGCCTTGGCAATTGGCACACTCGGTAGCGCGTGGTACGCGGTCTACGCGATCCGCCGCCGCGACGTGATCACGCACCAGGCCTGGATGACCTACGGCATCGCCCTGATGATGACGGCGCCGTTGCTGCGCGTGATCTGGATCGGCATCCAGCCACTGATCCCGCAGCACGATCTGCTGACCAACATCGGTGTGGGCTCCATCGTCCTCGGTGTCGCCGCGCCCGGCAGCGCGGTGTTCGCGTTCATGCTCGCGCAGCATCCGAAGGTGGACGCGGTTGCCGCATCCACCCCACGCCGCGTGTACTTCTTCGCCCTCGCACTGGCCATTGCCGGCTCGGTGACATACGCCGCGCTGATCCTCCGGCTGCCCGCCGCGATACCGCACAGCCTCGCGCTCTTTCACCTGGTACCGGCCTGGATCAGCATCGCAATCGCCGCAAGTGGGGTGTTCCGGGCCCGCGCCGCGGGCGATGTGGCGCGCGAACGGCAGTGGCGCTGGCTGCTGTGGGGATTCGCCGCGGCCCCGACCGCGGCCAGCTTGTACGCGCAGATCGTGCCGCCGGCCTTCACGACGGCCGACGCCGTTCTCGCCGGCGGCATGGACGGCCCGGTCATCCCGATCACCGTCGCCTTCGCGCTGGTGGTGCACGCGGCCGCGCGGTCTCAGCGCCGGACCGACGACGACCTCGATGAGCCGAACGTGCTCGCCGCCGCCTGAGCGCGGCGGCAAGTTATCCACAGAACGCGATTCATCCACAGTCTGCGCCTGCCACGTAGTTTGAAGCGGTTGAGAACACTAAAATCGAACATATGTACGAAGAACTGGTGATCGAAACCAGGGAAGCCGACGACGCTTCCCTGGTCGACACGATGACCAGCGCAACACGGGCCGAAGCCCAGAGTGCCGCCCGCCGGCTGGCTGCCATCGCCGAACTCACCCACCGCCGCTGCATCGACCACGAAGACCGCGACCTGTGGGCGTGCGACGGCTGGGACGCCGCGGCGTGCGAGATCGGCGCGGCCCTGACGATCAATCGCTGGCAAGCTGCCAGTCAGATGCACCTCGCGCTCGCACTGCGCGACCGGCTCCCACACGTCGGCGCCCTGCTGGCGCGTGGGGACCTATCACTTCCGTTGGTCACCCTGATCTGCTGGCATACCGAGCTCGTGCAAGACCCCGCAACGCTCGCCCTCATCGACACCGCCATGGCCGGCAGCGCGCGCGAGTGGGGTCCGTTGTCGAAAGCTGACACGATCCGGCAGATCGACAGCTGGATCGAGAAGTTCGACCCAGCCGCGGTGCGTCGTACCCGTAACGCCGTCCGCGGTCGCGATGTCGAGTTCGGCAAGCCGGGTGACCCCGCAGGCGTCACGTCCGTCTGGGGTCTGTTACTGGCCACCGACGCCGAACTGCTCAAGCGCACCCTCACCGCCATGGCCTACGAGGTCTGCGACGACGATCCCCGCAGCCTCGCCCAGCGCCGCGCCGACGCGTTGGGCATCCTGGCCGTCCGCGGCGATCGACTGCCCTGCCACTGCGGCAATCCCGACTGCCCCGCGGCCGGTACCGATCCGCGCGCCGCAGCAGTCGTCATTCATGTCCTGACTGGCGCTGCGCCACAACCGGTCAGCGACCCACTGCTCGACGCGCCGGAGGCCAAACCGCCGGTGACGGCAGACACCCCGGTCACCGAGGCACTCGCGCCTCTGCCCGAGCCCGAGCCTGTCGTCGACCAGAGCGCGGTCGGATATCTATCTGGCGGGCCCGTGATCCCCGCGGTGGTCGTGGCAGACCTCGCCGCCCGCGGCGCCACCGTGAAAACGGTTACCACGCCGCAGGTTCCGGCCGACGGGCAACCGCAATACCGGCCGTCGACCACGCTCGACCACTACGTGCGGATGCGGGACATCACCTGCATGCACCCCGGCTGCGACCGCCCCGCCGTAGACGCCGACCTCGACCACACCATCCCCTGGCCGGCCGGAGCCACGCATCCCGGCAATCTCAGCCCGAAGTGCCGCAAGCATCACCTCGTCAAAACGTTCTACACCGGCGCGACCGGATGGCACACCCGCCAGAACCCTGACGGCACCATCGTGTGGACCGCACCCACCGGGCATACCTACACGACCGTGCCCGGTAGCCGAATCCTGTTTCCCGACAGGCACTTCCCTACCACAGCACCGCCACCATCGGCAGCGCCGCCACCATCAGCTACGGCGACCACCAGCGATCAACCCGGTCGCGACCTCATGATGCCCACCCGCCGGCGCACCCGCATCGACGACCGCGCTCGACGTACCCGGAACGAGCGCAAACTCAACTGGACCGAGCTCCTGGAGTCGGAGTCGACCGCCGAAGCCAAACTCCAACTCGCCCAACAACTCATCGACGGCGACAGCTCGCCACCGTTCTGACGTCCGGATGGGCGTCAGAAGCGGCCGGCCCGGTCAGGCCTCCGGCACGTTGCGGTCGATCTCATCGAGCCAGATGCGTGCCGACATGTCCGACGGCGCCCGCCAGTCCCCGCGCGGGGACAGCGCGCCGCCTGCGGACACCTTCGGGCCGTTCGGCAGCGCCGACCGCTTGAACTGGCTGAACGAGTAGAACCGCTGGACGAAGACTTTCAGCCAGTGCCGGATGTCGGCCAGCGAGTAGGCCACGTGCTCGTCATCGGGGAAACCCGCCGGCCAGTCACCGGCGTCGGCGTCGCGCCACGCATGCCAGGACAGGAACGCGATCTTCGACGGCCGGAAGCCGTAGCGCAACACCTGAAAGAGCGAAAAGTCCTGCAGTGCATACGGTCCCACCTTGGCCTGACTGCTCTGCACTGCCTCACCGTCGGCCGCCGGAACAAGTTCGGGCGTGATCTCGGTGTCCAGCACCGACTGCAACACATCGTTGACATCGTCGTTGAACTGCCCCGAGGAGATCACCCACCGGATCAGGTGCTGGATCAGGGTTTTCGGCACCCCGCCGTTGACGTTGTAGTGCGACATCTGGTCGCCGACGCCATACGTGGACCAGCCCAGGCCGAGCTCGGACAGGTCGCCCGTGCCCAGCACGATGCCGCCGCGCTGGTTGGCCAGCCGGAACAGGAAGTCGGTCCGCAACCCGGCTTGCACGTTCTCGAACGTCACGTCGTAGACGGCCTCACCGCGCGCGAACGGGTGTCCCATCTCGGTGAGCATCAGCCGCGCGGTGTCCCGAATGTCCAACTCGGAGAACGTGACTCCGAGCGCCTTGGCCAGTGCGGTGGCGTTGTTCTTGGTGTGGTCGCCGGTCGCGAAACCCGGCATGGTGAAGGCCAGGATGTCGCTGCGCGGCCGACCCTCGCGGTCCATCGCCTTGGCCGCAACGATCAGCGCGTGCGTGGAATCCAGCCCGCCGGACACCCCGATCACCACGGTCGGAAAGTTCAGGGCCCGCAGCCGCTGCTCCAGACCGGACACCTGAATGTTGTACGCCTCGTAGCAATCCTGTTGCAGCCGTTGCGGATCCGACGGCACGAACGGGAACCGCTCGATCTCGCGGCGCAGGCCGATGTCGCCCGCGGGCGGCGACAGTGTGAATCCGATGCGCCGGAAGTCGGAGGTCCGGTCGGCGAACGTGCGCCGGTTGTCGTCGAACGTGCCCATCCGCAGCCGCTCGGCGGCCAGCAGTTCGGTGTCGACGTCGGCGACCGAGCGTCGCTCTCCGCGTGGAAAGCGCTCGGATTCGGCCAGCAGCACACCGTTTTCGTAAATCATGGTCTGGCCGTCCCACGCCAGATCCGTCGTCGACTCGCCCTCCCCCGCGGCGGCATAGACGTACGCCGCCAGGCATCGCGACGACGCAGAGCGGGCCAGCAGCTTGCGGTCGTCGGCCCGGCCGATCGTGATCGGGCTGCCCGACAGATTGGCCAGCACCGTCGCACCGGCCAGCGCGGCCGTCGCACTCGGCGGCACCGGCACCCACATGTCCTCGCAGATCTCCACGTGCAGCACGAAGTTCGGCAGATCGTCGGCGGCGAACAGCAGGTCGGGGCCGAACGGCACGTCGTCGCCGCCCAGCCGGATGGTGCCTTCTACATCGTCACCGGCGGCGACCTGACGCGATTCGTAGAACTCGCGGTAGGTCGGCAGGTACGACTTGGGCACCACGCCAAGGATGGAGCCACGGTGGATGACCACCGCGGTGTTGTAGATCCGGTGCCGGTGCCGCAGCGGCGCGCCCACCACCAGAACCGGTAGCAGCTCGACCGATGCATCGACGATCGAGGCCAGCGCTTCGGTCACCGACTCGAGCAGCGTGTCCGACAGCAGGATGTCCTCGATCGAGTACCCCGAGAGGGTCAGTTCCGGGAACACCGCCAGCGCGACGGCGTCGTCGTGGCACTCGCGGGCCAGGCGCAGCACCGACGCGGCGTTGGTCGCCGGGTCCGCGAGCGCGGTGTGGTGCGTGCACGCGGCGACGCGGACGAATCCGTGCCGGTAGGCGGAATAGAAGTCCACCACCTGATTGTCGCATCGCTGCGGCACGCGATTGTGGCGCCGTCACGTCGCGTCACCTCGCAGACGGCCTACCCTCGATGACGTGCAGGCTCCTGAACTGGTCAATCTGCTGGCCGACCGGCGTCTCGCCGTGCTGACCGGCGCCGGTATCTCCACCGATTCGGGTATCCCGGACTATCGCGGACCGGACTCGCCGCCGAGCAATCCGATGACCATCCAGCAGTTCCTGTCCGGGCCGGCCTTCCGGCAGCGGTACTGGGCCCGCAATCACATCGGCTGGCGGCATATGGCCGCCCGCCGGCCCAACGCCGGCCACCGCGCCGTGGCGGCCCTGGAACGCGCAGGCCTGGTGACGGGTGTCATCACCCAGAACGTCGACCTGCTGCACACCAAGGCCGGCTCCCAGACCGTGGTGAACCTGCACGGCACCTACGCGCAGGTCGTCTGCCTGAGCTGCGGGCACACCATGACGCGGGCCGCGCTGGCCGTCGAACTGGAACGGCTCAATCCCGGGTTCACCGAACGGGCCGAGGTCGGCAGTATCGGCGTGGCCCCCGACGCCGACGCCACGGTCGAGGACACCGCGACATTCCGGTACCTGGACTGTCCGCGCTGCGGCGGCATCCTCAAACCCGACATCGTGTACTTCGGCGACAGCGTGCCGAAAGACCGCGTGCAACAGGCGTACGGCATGGTCGACGCGGCCGACGCGCTGCTGGTCGCGGGATCGTCGCTGACGGTGTACTCGGGCTACCGCTTCGTCCGGTACGCGGCCGCCGCCGGCAAGCCCGTCGCCATCATCAACCGCGGCACCACCCGCGGCGACGACCTGGCCACGGTGAAGATCGAGAGTGGCTGTTCGGAGATCCTTGCGCTACTGGCCGGCGAATTGGCCGCTCAGAACCTGTCCGGGTGCCAGTAGACGTCCTCCGGCGTACCGGACAACGCGTTGTCCACGGCCTCCCGGCCCTGCATGTAGCCGTAGTCCTGGTTCGACGACTCATAGCGCCACCCACCGAACCGGCCGCGGCTGTAGAAGCCGTGCGCACGCAGCCGCTCGTCGACGGTCCGCACGATGTCGTCACGACCCAGGGTCGGCACGGGATAACCCATCGGGACTTCCTGCACGAACCGGCTCACCACGTACTCCGAGTCGGCCCCCAGCGCCCGCAGTGATTCCTCGGTGCGCCGCACCGCATCATCGGCGGTCAGTGCCTGTCCCGGCAGCAGCGGCACCTCGCACAGGACGTTCCAGCGGCCGTCGCCGGCGTTGGCGGGGTCGTAGTTGTTCAGCATCGTGGCCCGGTACCAGGGCACGCCCAGGTCCGGGCAGTACAGCCAGGTCTTGTCGGCCAGCGCCTCGGGCGCCGCACCGCGGTAACCCAGGCCGACCGCGTAGATACGACTGGCGCACAAGGTGTTTCGCTCGGCCGTCCCCTGCGCTCCGGCGCCACCGAGCCAGCCCCAGGCCGTCGTCAACGGCGCCGAGCTGACGCAGTGGTCGTACGCGACGGTCGAGCCGTCATCCAGCGTGGCGACCCGCCCGGCCACATCGACGTCGACGACGCGGGTGCCGAGCCGCACCGTCCCGGGCGCCAGCAGCCGGTCGTGGACGCCCTGCCACAACGCACCGGTACCGCCGATCGGATACGGAAAGCTGCCCGCGGGTGCCGTCGCCGAGCCGGCCAAGCCGAGGCGCGGCACGTTCGGCGCGGCGCTGCCGCTGCGCAACGACGTCCATTCGTGGTCGATGTGCTCGAGCGGGGCCGTCCACATCTTGTAGTTGTAGGGCCCGAAAAATTCGTCAAAAAGTTTGCCACCGAAATTGTTGCGGTAATAATCGGCGAGGTTGTGCAGCGGTGCGTCCGGGTACAGGTCGGTCGGCATCGCGTCGAGTTGCTGCTGGATGGGCGTGGGCACCAGACTCTGCGGCCCGCTGCCGTCGAGCCACACCCAGCCGTTGCGGGCGACGTCGTTCATCTTGACGCCCGAGGCGTCGACCGCACGGTCGAACTCCGCGAAGTGGCTGTGCAGCACGTGGCCGCCGAGATCCCAGGTGAAACCGTGTGCGTCGCGCACCGACGTGGCCATGCCGCCGACCTGATCGCCGGCGTCCACCACCACGTGGTCGATCCCGAGTTCGGTCAGCCGGACGGCAGCGCCCAGCCCGGTCGGGCCGGCACCGACAATGAGAAAGGTCGGCACAGGGTCAGAAATCGACGACCAGTCGGGCCGGTTCGAAACCCTCGGCGAACGCCCGGCGGCACAGGAAGCCGTAGTGCTCAGCGGAACTGCGCACCCACGAAGCACTGACCTTCTCGCTGGCCTCGGCCTGCGAGACGTGCGACATCAGGGCTTCGATCTTCTTGTCCAGCGAATCGGAGATATCGACGAACGCCGTCGGATTGAAACCGATGGCCGACGGTCCGCCGTACGTCATGATCGACGACACCCAGCGCGCCGCACCGAGGGTACAGCGGGAGACCACCCGGTGGTCCTGATGACTGTCGTTGGCCGTGTGGGTGTAAACGATTGTGGCAGAGGACTTTTCGATGGCGTCTTCGATCAGGTGAACCAGCTCGAACTCCTGCAGCGAAACGCGGCAGTCGCCGAAACCCTGGCCCCACAGCAGTTCGTGGACCCCGAGCACCTCCACCGCGCGGAGCTGCTCGCGCACCCGCTCCTGCGAGTCGCCGGGCCCCTCCTCGCCGCGGGTCACCACCAACATCGTGACCCGGTCGCCGGCCGCGACATGCTTTGCCAGCGCACCGCCGCAGCCCAGTTCGATGTCATCGGGATGCGCGCCGACCGCCAGCACGGACTGTCTCGCCATCGCCCCCTCAATTCTGTTTGCTGCGTCAGGTGTCGAAGGCAGCATAACCCTAATTTAATGGGTAGGCCTTCTCCAGCAGGGAAAACACCGAACGAGGCGTCGATTCTAGCCAAATACACACAAAGTCGACGTCAAATTGCTACCAGGTCATCGGCGTGCACGGCGGGTCGGCGCAGCTCGACGGGCAGTTCGGGGGTGGACCGGCCGATGATGCCCGCGAGCTCGGAATCGTCGTACGCGACGACGCCCCGCGCCACCGCGGTGCCGTCGGGGCCATGCAACTCGACGACGTCGCCGCCATGGAAGCGTCCGGCGACCGCGGTGATCCCGGCGGGAAGCAAAGATTTTCTTTGCCCGACGACCGCCCGCACCGCACCGGCGTCCAGCGTCAGGGTCCCCGTCGTCTCCGCCGCGTAGCGCACCCAGAACCGGCGCGCCGACATGCGCTCGGGGCGCGCCGCGAAGACCGTGCCCACCGAGGCGTCGGTCAGCGCGGCAGCCGCGTCGCTGGCGGCCGCGAGCAGGACCGGCACACCGGCATCGGCGGCCAACAGGGCGGACGACAGCTTGGAGGCCATGCCGCCGGTGCCCAGGTGGCTGCCCCCGGTCGCAGACACGCCGTCGAGGTCACCCGACGCGGCGACCTCGGGGATGAAGCGCGCATTGCCCTTGCGGGGGTCGGAGTCGTACAGCCCGTCGATGTCACTCAGCAGGATCAGCGCGTCGGCCCCGACCAGCTGGGCCACCAGGGCCGACAGCCGGTCGTTGTCACCGAACCGGATTTCGTTGGTGGCCACTGTGTCGTTCTCGTTGACGATCGCGACCGCGTGCAGCGCCCGCAGCCGGTCCAGCGTGCGCTGCGCGTTGTTGTGCTGCGCGCGCTGGGCGATGTCGTGGGCGGTCAGCAGTACCTGCCCGACGGTCCGGTCGTACCGGCCGAACGCCGCACTCCACGAGTTGACGAGGGCCACCTGCCCCACGCTGGCCGCGGCCTGCTTGGTGGCCAGGTCCGTCGGGCGCCGGCTCAGGCCGAGCGGCTCGATGCCGGCGGCGATGGCGCCGGACGACACGATCACGACGTCCGAACCGGCCTTCATCCGCTTCTCGATGGCGTCGGCCAGCGTGGCCAGCCGATTGGCGTCGAACATGCCGTTGGGCGCGGTGAGCGCCGTGGTGCCGATCTTGACGACGACGCTGCGCGCGGTGCGCACGGCCTCGCGATGCGCCGAGACCGTGCCGGAGCCCTCCGTCACAGGTCGTCCTCGGTGTCCTCCGCCGACCGACGACGCTCCTTGCGGGCCGCCTTGCGTTCCGCGGCCCCGACGCGGTCGGTCTGCTCCAGGCGAATGTCGGTGCCGCGACCGGACATCTGCATGTCGACACCCGCAGGCGTCTGCGGCTCCCAGTCGAAGGTGACGTCGCCGATGGTCACCGCGCAGCCCGCGCGGGCACCCTTCTTGAGCAGTTCGTCCTCGACACCCAGGCGCGCCAGGCGGTCACCGAGGTAGCCGACCGCCTCGTCGTTGTCGAAGGCCGTCTGGGCAATCCAGCGTTCCGGCCGGGTACCGCGCACGATGAAGCCGCCCGAACCGTCCGATTCGACGGTGAAGCCGGTCTCGTTGACCGCGACGGGCCGGATGATCGGCCGGCGCGGGGCCACCACGGGCTGTGCGGCGCGGTACGCCGCGACCATGTCCCACAGAGCAAAGGTCAACGGGCGCAGGCCATCTCGGCTGACGGTCGAGATTTCGTAGACGGGCCAGCCGTACTTGGCCGCCACCTCTTCCTTCACGAAGTCGGCGAGTTCGCGGGCGTCGGGCACGTCGATCTTGTTGAGCAGCACCGCACGGGGGCGCTCTGCCAGGTCGCCCAGCGTCGAATCCCCTTGCAGCGTCGGCGTATACGCGGCCAGCTCGGCCTCGAGCGCCTCGATGTCGGAGATCGGGTCACGGCCCGGCTCCAGGGTCGCGCAGTCCACCACATGCACCAGCACGGCGCAGCGTTCGATGTGCCGCAGGAAGTCCAGGCCCAGGCCGCGGCCTTCCGAGGCGCCGGGGATCAGGCCGGGGACGTCGGCGACGGTGAACGTGTTGTCGCCCGCCGAGACCACACCGAGGTTGGGCACGAGTGTGGTGAACGGGTAGTCCGCGATCTTCGGCTTGGCGGCCGAGATGGCCGACACCAGAGAGGATTTACCGGCCGACGGGAAACCGACGAGGCCCACATCGGCGACCGTCTTGAGTTCGAGGGTGAGATCCCGGATCTCGCCCTTCTCCCCCAGCAGCGCGAAGCCGGGCGCCTTGCGGGCCCGCGAGGCCAGTGCGGCGTTGCCCAGCCCGCCGCGGCCACCGGCGGCGGCCTCGAAGCGGGTACCGGCACCCACCAGGTCGGCCAGCATGCGGCCCTGGTCATCGAGCACGACGGTGCCGTCGGGCACGTGGACCTCGAGATCGGCGCCCGCGGCCCCGTCACGATTACTGCCGGCGCCGGGCTTGCCGGAGGGTGCGTCGACGTGCGGGCGGAAGTGGAAGTCCAGCAAGGTGTGCACCTGCGGGTCGACGACCAGGACGATGCTGCCGCCCTTGCCGCCGTTGCCGCCGTCCGGCCCACCGAGCGGCTTGAACTTCTCGCGGTGTACCGATGCACAGCCATTGCCGCCGTTGCCGGCGCGCGCGTGGATCACCACACGGTCAACGAACCGGGGTGCCATCTGACGTCCTCTCCCTCAAGAAAAAGAAAAGCTGCCACGAGGCGAAACCTCGTGGCAGCTTCACACCTCGTGGGAAAAGGTTAAGCCTCGACCGGGACGATGTTGACCGTCTTGCGACCACGCTTGGAGCCGAAGAGCACCGAGCCGGCGGCCGTGGCGAACAGGGTGTCGTCGCCACCGCGACCGACATTCACGCCCGGGTGGAAGTGGGTGCCGCGCTGACGGACGAGGATCTCGCCGGCCTTGACGACCTGGCCGCCGAAGCGCTTGACGCCGAGCCGCTGGGCGGCTGAATCGCGACCGTTACGAGAGCTGGACGCGCCCTTTTTATGTGCCATGTCTGTTCGCTCCCTTACTTACTTGATGCCGGTGACCTTGACGACCGTCAGCTGCTGACGGTGGCCCTGGCGCTTGTGGTAGCCGGTCTTGTTCTTGAACTTGTGGATACGGATCTTCGGGCCCTTGGTGTGCTCGAGCACCTCACCGGTGACAGCGACCTTGGCCAGCGCGTCGGCGCTGGTGGTGACCTTCGCACCCTCGACCACGAGAGCGACGGGCAGCGACACCGAGGCGCCCTGCTCAGCGTCGAGCTTCTCGATCTTGACCACGTCACCGACGGCAACCTTGTACTGCTTGCCACCAGTCTTGACGATTGCGTACGTGGCGTTATCGGCTGCCATCGTTGGTGTTCCTCTGTTCTTCGTTTCGTCTACTGCGGGGCGCGCGCCACCCGAAGGCTGCGAGCGCGGGTCTGTGGTGCGGGGCCGGTAGGCACCCACTGTCGCCGGTGTCGGCCAGGCGACAACTGGTCAAGGGTACGTGACCAGTTATTCGAGGGTCAAACCGCGTGGACCCTCACGGCATCAGCCATCGACACCTCCGACCGGCGGACCGGCGGGACGGGCCGCGGCGCGGCGCCGCTGCCGGACGACGGGAGCCCGGGCGACGGCCGGTTCAGCGGGCTGATCGTCCTCGTCCTCGTCGTCGTCTTCGTCGTCTTCGTCGTCGTCCTCGTCTTCGCCGTCCTCATCCGAGTCGTCGTCCGAGTCGTCGTCGTCTTCGTCGGTGTCGTCGTCGAGGTCCAGCTCGTCGTCGTCTTCGTCGCTGTCCTCGAAGTCCTCGTCGAGCTCGACTTCGAGTTCGTCGTCCTCGGCGTCCTCGTCGTCTTCGGACTCGTCGGCTTCCTCGTCGTCTTCGACGTCTTCGTCGGTGTCCAGCTCGGTCAGCACCTCGGTGGACTCGACGGCATCGCTGTCGGCCGCTTCGTCGGCCAGGCCCTCGGTGTCCTCGGTGACGTCTTCGTCGTCGAGTTCGTCCTCGTGCTTGCCGTTCGCGGCCGCCATGGCCTTGAACATCGGGTGCTCGCCCTGCGGGTGCGGCGGCACCTTGGCCACCGGAGTCTCCTCGGCGCGCGGCGCGGCCTTCTTGGCGCGCTTGCTGCGCCGGCCACCGCCACCACCGGCACCGCCGGCGGCCTCGGCCTTGCGGCCGTTCGCCGACGCGGTGTCCACCGGATCGCCGTGCAGCACGATGCCGCGGCCCGCGCAGTGCGAACAAGTCGTGGAGAACGCCTCGATCAGGCCGGTGCCGAGACGCTTGCGGGTCAGCTGCACCAGTCCGAGTGAGGTGACCTCGGACACCTGGTGGCGGGTCCGGTCCCGGGCCAGCGCCTCGGTGAGGCGGCGCAGCACCAGGTCACGGTTGGATTCGAGCACCATGTCGATGAAGTCGATGACGATGATGCCGCCGATGTCCCGCAGCCGCAGCTGACGGACGATCTCCTCGGCCGCTTCGAGGTTGTTGCGGGTGACCGTCTGCTCCAGGTTGCCGCCCGAGCCGGTGAACTTGCCGGTGTTGACGTCGACGACGGTCATGGCCTCGGTGCGGTCGATCACCAGGGTGCCGCCCGAGGGCAGCCACACCTTGCGATCCATCGCCTTCGCCAGCTGCTCGTCGATGCGGTACACCGAGAACACGTCCGGACCCGTGGGCCCACCGGCGGGCTCGTACTGCGACATACGCGAAAGCAGTTCGGGCGCAACGGAACTCACGTAGCCGTTGATGGTGTTCCAGGCCTCGTCACCTGACACCACGAGCTTGGAGAAATCCTCGTTGAACAGGTCGCGGATGACCTTGACCAGGACGTCGGGCTCTTCGTACAGCGCCACTGCGGCGCCGGCGGCCTTGGCCTTGATAGTTGTGGCCTCGGTGTCGATCTGGTTCCAGCGTTCCTGCAGCCGATTGACGTCCGAGCGGATGTCCTCTTCCTTCACGCCCTCGGACGCGGTGCGGATGATCACACCGGCGTCTGCAGGCACGACCTCCTTGAGGATTTCCTTCAGGCGCTGCCGCTCGGTGTCGGGCAGTTTGCGGCTGATCCCGGTCGACGAGGCCCCCGGCACGTACACCAGGTAGCGACCGGCCAGCGAAATCTGCGTGGTGAGGCGGGCGCCCTTGTGCCCGACCGGGTCCTTGCTGACCTGGACGACGACGTAGTCGCCGGGCTTGAGCGCCTGCTCGATCTTGCGGTTGTTGCCGCCGAGGCCGGCGGCCTCCCAGTTGACCTCACCGGCGTAGAGCACACCGTTGCGGCCGCGGCCGATGTCGACGAATGCCGCCTCCATCGAGGGCAGCACGTTCTGCACGATGCCGAGGTAGATGTTGCCGACCAGGCTGGCCGACGCCGCGGACGTGACGAAGTGCTCGACGACGACGCCGTCTTCCAGCACGGCGATCTGGGTGTACCGGGCACCTTCGTGCGGCGGCTCGGTGCGGATCTTGTCGCGCACCACCATCACGCGCTCGACGGCTTCGCGGCGGGCCAGGAACTCGGCCTCGCTCAGGATCGGCGGACGGCGGCGGCCCGCGTCACGGCCGTCGCGACGGCGCTGCCGCTTGGCCTCCAACCGGGTGGACCCGGTGATGCCCTGGATTTCGTTGTTGTCCGACTTGGCGCGCGGGGCGCGCTCGTGGACGACGGTGTTGGGCGGGTCGTCCGGCGAACCGGCCTCGCCATCGGCATCGTCACCACCGGCACCGCCCGACTTGCGGCGGCGGCGACGACGGCGACGACGGCTGGCACCGTCCGACGCGTTCGCGTCGTCGTCACCGGCGTCCTCGTCGGCCTCGCCGTCGGTGTCCTCGTCGCCCTCGGCCGACGCGTCCTGCGTCTCACCTTCGGCGTCACCGTCGGTCGCGTCGTCGCTGCTCTGTTCACCCCGGCCGCGGCCACGTCCCCGGCGACCACGACGACGGCGCCGGTTGGCGGGCCGCTCACCGTCTTCGTCGGTGCCGTCCTCGCCACCCTCGTCGCCGGCGTCGGCCGCCTCGTCGGCGGTGTCGTCGTCAGCGAAGTCGTCGGGCTCGGCCGGCGGCCGGAACGTCACGGGCTGCGGCGCCACGAACAGCGGCAGGTAGTCGGCGGGCTCAGCGGCGGGCGCCGGGACCGTCTCGAGCAGCAGGCGCGACTCGGGCTCGTCTTCGTCGGGCTCCGCGGCGCCGGCATCGGCCGCCTCGCGGGCGATCTCGACAGCGGCTTCGGCGACGTCGACGGCTTCGACGGCGACCTCGGCGGTCGCTTCAGAGGTTTCGCTGACGACCTCGACCAGCACTTCGGCTGCCGGCTCGGCGGCCTCCGCCGGTGCGGCGGGTGCCGGGTCCTGCGTCGCTTCGCCACCGAGTCCCAGGAGGTCACGGACGCGCTCGGCCTCGGCACGGGTCACCGTGGAAGCCGGGTTGCGGGGCCTGCCGTCGACCTCGGCGAGCGTCTCGGTGATCTTCTTGCTGGTCGTCCCGAGGATCCGGGCGAGCGAGAAAATCCGCAGGCGCTCCGGGAGCTCTATCGGCTCCGCTGCACTGCCGGCGTCTTCGGATCGGTCTTCAAGTTGGGCATCGTCGGCCACGTATTCTCCTCAAGCCCCCGGGCGCGTCCTGCGACGCGGCCACGCGAGGGCTTCTTGTATTGGCTCGGGGAACTTCTCCCGAGATTGTTGTGGTCTCGCACCTAGCGGCCCACGGGGAGCCCTCGGCGCCTGGCTGAATGATGGCTGGACGGTCGGCGCCGCACCCGGATTTCTCCGGGTGGTCGCGTCGTCTAAGTCTTCATCCGGGCGTCCGCTCCTGGTATGAAGCAGGTCACCCGTAGGCCAGTATCCCACATCGCCGGCCAATCTCCGACGAGGTGCCGCCGATAGCTCAGCTACCGGCGGACCACAGTGTCAGTTACCGGGGAACCACAGGGCGATTTCACGGGCCGCGGACTCCGGCGAATCCGAGCCGTGCACCAGGTTGTCCTGGGTGATCAGGGCCAGGTCACCACGGATGGTGCCGGTCGCGGCCTTCTCCACCGGATCGGTGCCGCCGGCGATCTGCCGGAAGGCGGCGACGGCACGCGGGCCCTCGACGATGGCGGCCACAACCGGGCCGGAGGTGATGAATTCCAGCAGGTCACCGAAGAAAGGCTTGCCCTCGTGCTCGGCGTAGTGCTTGGTCGCCAGCTCCACGCTGACGGTCTTCAGCTCCAGCGCAGCGAAGGTCAGGCCCTTGCGCTCGATCCGGCTGATGATTTCGCCGATCAGGTTGCGCTTGACGCCGTCGGGCTTGATCAAAACAAGGGTCTGCTCAGTCACGGCGGACAGCGTACTAGTCAGTAACCGAATCGAACGATTCGGGCGGAACTCACTGCTGGCCGGGCAGCAGGCCGCGGTCCTGGCGCCGCTTGACCTCGGACCGCAGGTACGCGATCAGGACCCAGACGAGCAGGAAGATGATGCCGACGATGCCGATGGTCACGTCGATGAACGCGCCCAGGATCAGCACGAACTGCATGCCGATGTTGACCCACAGTGCCCACGGCCGGCCCTGCATCCCCGACAACAGGGCCAGTACGACGGCCATGCCGATGAGGTAGCCGCTGCTGAGCGGCGTCAGGCCACCGTGGAACACCGACACCACCGGCAGCGCCAGCAGCACCACGATGACTTCGAGGATCAGGGTGCCGGCCATCACGCCCCGGAAGCTCTTCCAGGGGTCGGGCTGGTTCGGGGCCGTCATGCCGGGTCCTTTCCGAACAAGGTGCGGGCCGCACCGGCCGTCACGACCGAGCCGGTGATCACCATGCCCGAGCCGGAGTAGCCGTCCGACGAGCCGTAGTCGTTGCCCGACTCCTCCACCAGCGCCGTCGCCGCCTCGATGGCGTCGGGCAGGTTCGGCGCGGTGATGACGCGCTCTGGTCCGAAGGTCTCCTCCGCCAGGGACGCCAGCGTCTCGGTGTCCATGGCGCGCGGCGACCCGTTGTGGGTCACCACCACCAGGTCGAACGCCGGCTCGAGCGCGGCCAGGATGCCCGTGACGTCCTTGTCCGCCATGACCGAGATGACGCCGACCAGGAACCGGAACTCGAACTCCGTCTGCAGTGCGTCGGCGAGGGCCGCGGCACCGGCCGGATTGTGCGCGGCGTCGATGAATACCGTTGGGGCACTGCGCATGCGCTCCAGCCGGCCCGGGGTGGACACCGAGGCGAACCCCTGGCGCACGGTGTCGACGTCGAGCTGACGGTCGGCCCCGGCACCGAAGAACGCCTCGACAGCGGCCAGGGCGAGGACGGCGTTGTGCGCCTGGTGCTCGCCGTGCAGTGGCAGGAAGATGTCGGTGTAGACGCCACCGAGGCCCTGCAGTTCCAGCAGCTGCCCACCGACGGCGACCTGCCGGCCGCGGACGGCGAACTCGGAGTCCTCCCGCGCCACAGCGGCGTCGGCCGTAACCGCCTGTGCCATCAGCACTTCCATGGCTTCGGCGGGCTGGCGGGCGATCACCGCGACGGTGCTGGGGTCGGTGCCGGCGGGCACCAGGTCGGGCTGCTGGCGGGCGATGATGCCGGCCTTCTCCCCCGCGATCGCGGCGATGGTGTCGCCGAGATAATCGGTGTGGTCCAAGCCGATCGGCGTGATCACCGCGACCGGGGCTTCGACGACGTTGGTGGCATCCCACCGTCCGCCCAGGCCGGTCTCGACAACCGCGACGTCCACCGGCGCGTCGGCGAAGGCCGCGAACGCCATGGCGGTGAGCACCTCGAACTTGCTCATCTTGGGTCCCGGTTCACCCAGCTCGCCGGCTTCCGACTGCCGGTCGACGATCTCGACGAACGGCTCGATCTCGGTGTACGTGGCGACGTATTGCGCTGGGCTGATGGGCTTTCCGTCGATCGCGATGCGTTCGGTGGCGGCCTGCAGGTGCGGGCTCGTCGTCCGGCCGGTGCGCCGCGAGAACGCCGTCAGCAGCGCGTCGATCATCCGGGTGACCGACGTCTTGCCGTTGGTGCCGGCCACGTGGATGCTCGGGTAGCCGCGCTGCGGCGAACCGAGCATCTCCAGCAGCGCCTCGATCCGGACGGTGCTCGGCTCGATCTTCGTCTCCGGCCACCGCTGGTCGAGCAGGTACTCGACCTGCAGCAGTTCGGCGATCTCGTCGGGTGTGGGGGCGCTCATGCGGACGGCAGGCTCGCCAGCCGGGAATTGATCCGGTCGACCTCTTCGGTGGCCAGCTGCTGGCGGGCCTTGATCTTGGCGACCACATCCTCCGGCGCCTTCGCGAGGAATGCCTCGTTGCCCAATTTGCCTGCGGTCTGGGCGAGTTCCTTCTGCGCGGCGGCCAAGTCCTTCTCGAGCCGGCGCCGCTCGGCGGCGACGTCGACGGTGCCCGAGGTGTCCACCTCGACGACGACGGTGCCCTTGGACAGCCGGACCTCCACTGCCGCCGAGGGGTTGAAGCCGTCGGCCGGCTCGGTCAGCCACGCCAGGGACGTCACGGCGGCCACCTGGGCATCCAGGTCGGCCTCGCTGATGCCCACCAGGCGCGCGGGCACCTTCTGCCGGTCGTTGAGGCCCTGGTCACTGCGGAACCGGCGGACCTCGGTGATCAGCTTCTGCATGTCGGTGATCCGCTGCGCGGACACCTGGTCCAGCGCGACACCCGATGCCTGCGGCCACTCGGCGATGACGACCGACTCACCACCGGTCAGCGACTTCCACAGCGCCTCGGTGACGAACGGCATGACCGGGTGCAGCAGCTTGAGCAGCACGTCGAGCACGGCGGCCAGGACTGCCTTGGTGTGTTCGGCGCGCGAACCACCTTCGAACAGTTGGGCTTTCGCGAGCTCCAGGTACCAGTCACAGAACTCGTCCCAGGCGAAGTGGTACAGCGCCTCACACGCGCGGCTGAACTCGTAGCGCTCCAGCGTGCTGTCCACCTCGGCGCGGACCTCTTCGAGCCGGCCCAGAATCCAGCGGTCGGCGTCGGTGAGTTCAGCGGCAGCCGGCAGCGCGGCCGGCGCCGCACCGTTCATCATCGCGAAACGCGTTGCGTTGAACAGCTTCGTCGCGAAGTTGCGCGACGCGCGGGCGTGGTCCTCACCGATGGACAGATCGCCGCCGGGGCTGGCGCCGCGAGCCAGTGTGAAGCGCAGCGCGTCGGCGCCGAACATCTCGACCCAGTCCAGCGGGTCGATGCCGTTGCCCTTGGACTTGCTCATCTTCTGGCCGAACTGATCGCGGATCAGCCCGTGTAGGAAGACGTTCTCAAAAGGCACCTTGGCCCCATCGAGCACCGGGTCGTCGGCGACGAACGTGCCGAACATCATCATGCGGGCCACCCAGAAGAACAGGATGTCGTAGCCCGTGACGAGAACCGTTGTCGGATAGAACTTCTCGAGCTCCGGCGTCTTGTCGGGCCAGCCCATGGTCGAGAACGGCCACAGCGCCGAGGAGAACCACGTGTCGAGCACGTCGGGGTCCTGCTCCCAGCCCGCGGGCGGCTCCTCGTCCGGGCCGACGCAGACGGTCTCGCCGTCGGGGCCGTGCCAGATCGGGATGCGGTGGCCCCACCAGAGCTGACGGGAGATACACCAGTCGTGCATGTCGTCGACCCAGGCGAACCAGCGGGGTTCCAGGCTGGTCGGGTGAATCACGGTGTCGCCGTTACGGACTGCGTCACCGGCAGCCTTGGCCAGCGATTCCACCTTGACCCACCACTGCATGGACAGCCGCGGCTCGATGGCCTCACCGCTGCGCTCGGAGTGCCCGACGCTGTGCAGGTACGGCCGCTTCTCGGCGACGATGCGGCCCTCGGCGGCCAGCTTCTCGCGCACCTTGACGCGGGCCTCGAAGCGGTCCATGCCGTCGAACTCGGTTCCGGTACCGGCGATGGCGCCCTTGGTGTCCATGATCGTCGGCATCGCGAGGTTGTGCCGTAGGCCGATCTCGAAGTCGTTCGGGTCGTGGGCCGGCGTGACTTTGACTGCGCCCGTGCCGAATTCGGGGTCGACGTGCGTGTCGGCCACGATGATGATGTCGCGGTCCAGGAACGGGTGCGGCAGGGTCTTGCCGACCAGTGCGCGGTAGCGCTCGTCGTCGGGGTGCACCGCGATGGCGGTGTCACCGAGCATCGTCTCGAGTCGCGTGGTTGCCACGACCAGGTGCGGCTCGGCGTCGTTCATCGAGCCGTACCGGAACGAGACCAGCTCGCCCTCGACGTCGTCGTACTTGACCTCGAGGTCGGAGATCGCGGTCTCCAGCACCGGCGACCAGTTGACCAGCCGCTCGGCGCGGTAGATCAGGCCGGCGTCGAAAAGCCGCTTGAAGATGGTGCGGACGGCGCGCGACAGGCCCTCGTCCATGGTGAAGCGGTCGCGGCTCCAGTCGACGCCGTCACCCAGGCGGCGCATCTGGCCACCGATGGTGCCGCCGGACTCGCGCTTCCACTCCCAGACCTTCTCCACGAAGCCCTCGCGGCCGAAGTCCTCCTTGGTCTTGCCCTCGGCGGCGAGCTGCTTCTCGACCAGGGTCTGCGTGGCGATACCGGCGTGGTCCATGCCGGGCAGCCACAGCACCTCGTAACCCTGCATGCGCTTCCGGCGGGTGAGCGCGTCCATCAGGGTGTGGTCGAGCGCGTGGCCCATGTGCAGGCTGCCGGTGACGTTCGGCGGCGGCAGCACGATGGAGTACGGCGGCTTGTCGCTGGTCGGGTCGGCGGTGAAGTATCCGGCGTCGACCCAGCCCTGGTACATGTCAGCTTCTACCGCGCTCGGATCCCACGTTTTGGGCAGAGCATCGGCCGCAGTCACGGTCGCGGGATCAGGTGTATCGCTGGCAGTCACCGGCCAATTCTAGGTAAACCCGGTGAGCTGACATAAAACTGCCCCTCGGGGGCTACTTCTTGTTGCCGAACAACCCGCCCAGGACACTGCCGAGCACGCCGCCGGCGCCCTGGTTGCCGCCACCGCCGAGGACGCTGCCCAGGATGCTGCCGAGCGGGTTGTCCCCGGAGTTCGCGTTGCTGCCCGCCTTGTTACCGCTCAGCGCGCCACCGAGGATGTTGCCCAGCACGTCACCGAGTCCGCCGCCGCCGGATGCCGCAGGCGTCGACGCCGCGCCACCACCGCCGGTGAGCTGCTTGCCGATGTAGGCCAGCACGATGGGCGCCAGGATCGGCAGCAGCTTCTGGATCAGCTCACTGTTGCCCGCGCCGCCACCGGCGAGCGCCGACGCGACCTGGCCACTGTCATTGCCGCCGAAGATCTTCGCGATGGCGTCGGCGCCCTGGTCCTGGTTGACCTGGTCGACCGTCACGCCCCCGTCGAGCAGCCCGCTCGCCGCATGGTCGGCGGCTTCGCTTTCGAGGCCGGCCGCGGTATCAGGGTGGTCCTGCGCAGTCTGCTGCACACCGCCCAGCAGCAGCGGCACCAGTTGTTGTACGGCGCTGTTCACCTCCCCTTCATCAGCGCCGAGCTTGGCCGCAATCTCTTGTGTCGGAATCTGATTGAGCAGTTCGTCAAGACCAGCCATGGCATGTTCCCCTCGTCACCGATGTGTGTGAAGCGCCTCGCCGCCGACACTAGCCGGGTCGGCGGCGTGGCACAGCACTTCGGCGCTTGCTGCGCGAATCAGCGCCCCAGCGCCTCGGTTTCGAAGGTGACGCCGGCGGCCGGCAGCCGGGTGATCAACACATCGCCCATGGCCGCGGCCGGGGTCAGGACGCCCTTGAGGTCCGAGAGCCGGTCGCGGTCGAGGGCCAGCGCCAGCCCGCTCTCGCCCAGCAGCACCGCGGTCGCCTTGTAGCCCGGGTCACCCTGCTGCGCCATGACCGAGCGGTACCGGGCGCCGCTGGTGGTGCGGGTGTACGTCTCGACGCGGTAGTAGCCCTTGTCGCGCGCCCGCTCGCTGGGCCCGGTCCCGGGCTTCGGCACGACGCGGTCGATGAGGCCACGGGGCAGCTTGTTGAAGAAGCGGCTGCCGAGGTTCATGACGGCCGCGTTGGCCGCGGTGCCCAGCGCCGAGGCCACCGGCGCGATGGGCGACGACCCCAGGCTCATGTGCTCCGCGTACCGCAACCGGCGCCCGTACTCCCAGTCCAGCAGTGCGTTGCTGCGCCGCACGATGCGGGTGTTGGCGACGGCCATGACGAAGGCACCGGTCCACGTGCCGGCGAGTTCGGGGGCGATGTCCCGGCCCCGGCGCCACGGCGTGTCGGTCTGGTGGCCGAGGTCGGGCTCGGCGCCGCGATCGGTGGTCAGCGTGTACGGATCCATCATGGTCCGCCGCAGTTCCTCGTCACCGGACGTCCGCGTGAACAGCTCGAGCATCGAGGCGACGGTGCCGCCCGACACCCCGCCGGAGAATCCGCGGAGCACGTAGTCGGTGTCGGTGAGCTCGCCGGCGCCGTCCGCCTGGGCGGCCTTGAACAGCGCATAGACCGTGAGATCCGAAGGGATGGAATCGAATCCGCACGAATGCACGATGCGGGCGCCCGTGTCGGCGGCCTGCTTGTGGAACAGGTCGATGCTCTCCCGGATGAACAGGCTCTCGCCGGTGAGGTCGGCGTAGTCGGTACCGGCCGCGGCGCACGCCGCCACGAGCGGCAGCCCGTATTTGAGGTACGGCCCGACCGTGGTGACCACCACCTGGGTCCGCTCGGCCATGGCATCGAGGGTGTGCTGCGACGAGGCGTCGGCCTGGATCAGGCCCCAGCCCTGCCCGGCCGCGCCGAGCGAGTCGCGGACCGCGGCCAGTTTGTCCATCGACCGGCCCGCCAGCGCTATCCGCGCCTGTCCTCCGTTCTCGGCCAGGTACTGGGCGGTCAGCTTCCCGACGAAGCCGGTGGCGCCATAGAGAACGATGTCGAATTCGCGCTGCGGTGCGGTCATGCTGCAAACCTAACCGAGGGTCTCCGGCAGGTCGACGTGTTCCTTGCGCACGTGCTCGGACAGGAATGCCGCCACCACCTGGTACCAGATCTTGGCGTGCTGCGGCGCGGCGATCCAGTGCCCTTCGGACGGGTAGTACAGGTAGCGGTGCGCGGTGGTGCCGGCGTCGTCGGCCGGGAGCCCCGACCGGGTCAGCAGGTCGTTCCACAACCGCAGGCCTTCACCGATCGGGACGCGATAGTCCTTGTCACCGTGGATCACCAGCATCGGGGTCGTGATGTTCTCGACATGGCGGTGCGGTGAATTGCGTTCGGCCATCTCGGGTGTCATCTCGCGGGCCCACCAGTAGGCGCCGTCGGTCGTCGGCCCGAACTGATCCAGCGCCCACAGGCTGGCGTGCGTGACGATGGCGGCGAACCGGTCGGTGTGCCCGGCGATCCAGTTGGCCATGTAGCCGCCGAACGAGCCACCCATCGCGGCGATCCGGCTGCTGTCGATGCGCGGGTGCGCGCACGCCGCGTCGACAGCGGCCATCAGGTCGGTGTACGGCGCGAAACCCCAAGCACCCCAGCCGCGTTGGATGAAGTCCTGACCGTATCCGGTGGACAGCGCCGGGTCCGGCATCAGCACGGCGTAGCCGAGCGCGGTGAGCAGCCAGGGATTCCACCGCCAGTGCCACGTGTTCCAGCTGCCCAGCGGACCGCCGTGCACCCACAGCAGCAGCGGCGCGGGGGCATCGCCGGCCGGCAGTGTCAGCCAGGAACGAACGGGCGTACCGTCGTCCGCGGTTGCCGTCAGCTCGACCAATTCGCCTGGCAATTCGGGAAATTCGACACTCGGGAGCACGGTGACGGACCCGTCGCCGTCGACCCGGACCGGATGCGGCGGGCTCAGGTAGCTGCTGCGCAGGGCATACAGCGCGCCACCGGCGACGGGCCGCACCTCGCCGTACGCGAAGTCGTCGTGCGTCAACCGGGTGACCGCACCGCTCGACGGGTCGACGGCGAAGATCGGCGCCCGGCCGTTGTCGTCCGCGGTGACCAGCAGGGTCGACCCGTCGTGCGACCAGGTCACCGATGCCGGCCAGCGGTCCCAGTGGGCGGTGAGCTCGACCGGCTCGGCACCGAAGACCTGGCGGCACAAGGTGATCCGCGGCGCCTGCTCTGGTGTCGAGTGCGTCTCCCGCAGGTACGCGACGGTGGTGCCGTCGGGCGAGATCGACGGGTGCCCGAGGTCGGCGGCCGGGTCGTCGGCGATGACGGTGCGCTCCCCCGTGCCGATGTCGATGCGGACCAGGACGCTGCGCAGCGCGGCCCCCGGTGCGGGGAGCTCCCAGGACGCGACGGCGAAGCTGCCGTCCGCGCTGATGTCGACGGTGGCCTCGTTCAGCGCCATCCCCGGCTGCGGTGTGATGTCATGGGCCGCACCGGATTCGACACGGAGCAGGTGCGTGTGATCCGGGCCCAGATCGTGGTCCCAGTGCCGCACCGGGTATCCGGTGTGCAGGATCGCCGACACCTTCTTGTCCTTGCGGAGGGTGCGCAGCCGCTTGTCATCGTCGGGCGTGCCGGCCGACGGGAGCATCGGCGCCGTCACCACCACGACGTCGGCCGAGTGGGCCGCGTGCACACCACTGACGCCGCCCGCCAGCTCCAGAATCCGTTGTGCCTCACCTCCGTTGGCGGGCAGTCGCCACAGCGCCGCCGGCGGTTCATCGTCGGTGTCGGTGGGGCGCGCCGCGACGAACAGCAGGTCACCGGCCGCGGTGAACGCCGGCTGGGACTCCCCTTTGGCTCCGTACGTCAGCCGGCGCGCCTCGCGCTGACCGTCGGCGTCGAGTTCCCAAGCCGCGGTGATGAATTCGGTGCCCTTGGCGTTCAGCTCGCTGATCATCGTGACGACGCGGCGGCCGTCGGGCGAGACCGCGAGCCCGGACACCCGGGGCAGAGAGAAGTACGTATCCAGGTCGTCGAACGGTGTCAGGGCCATGACTTCGTTGTTAGCACATGACGGCGCGCCACCTCGCGCGATTATTGCCTGCGGTGGCGGTCGAGGAAGTCGTCGATGAGGGCATTGACGGTGTCGGGCGCCTCATAGGCGGCCAGGTGGCCGATCCGATCCAGGACCACCAGCTCCGAGCCCGGAATCGCCTCGGCCATCCGGCGTACTTCGGCGACCGGGAAACTCGCGTCCTCGCGGCCCGCCACCACCAGGGTCGGGACGGCGATGTGGCCGAACAGCGCATGCTGATCGGGCCGCCTGACCACGATGCTCTCCACCGCGAAGCTGGCGGACCGGGCATCGTTGCGCCTGATCATCGTCACCAGTCCGTCGACCAGGTCGGGCCGCTGACGGCGCGTGGTCTTCCCGAGGAAGCGCGGCACGACCGTCGACCGCACGAAGAGTGGGCGCCCGGCCAGCCGGGTCATCCGGGCCGCCAGCGCGAGTTGCAGGCGGTCCCAGCGGGGACCCCCGGACGCCGTGCCGTTGAGCAGCACCGCACACCCGACCCGCTCGGGGAATGTCGCCGACATCGTGCCGCCGATCATGGCGCCCCACGAATTGCCGACGAGGTGCGCCCACGGCAGGCCAAGCGCGTCCAGGACGTCGAGGTACGCCCGGGCGCTGGCCTCGAAGGTGAAGGCACTGCGCAGCGGCTCGCTGCGCCCCTGCCCCGGCGGGTCGACGGCGATCGTGGTGTAGCTCGTAGAGAAGTGGGCCACCTGCGCCGCGTACAGCGTGTGGTCGGTCAACAGACTGGGCATCAGGAGAATCGGGTCGCCAGAACCACTGACGTGGACCCGCAGGGTGCCGAGGCCGGTCGCGATGTCGTGCGTCGCCATACCCCATAGTTTCATCAAGTGACGGATCACCCCTGGCCGCCCGGGACAACGGCCGTGACAATGACAGAGGGTGTCGGACCGTGTGGTCCGACACCCTCTGTTTGTCTCGTTCGAGCGTTTGAGGCGCTCTGAGCCTTCGGGAATTAGCCCCGACGGCCGCAGACCGGCCAAGCGCCCATGCCCTGACGGGCGGCGACGTTCTCGGCGACTCGAATCTGCTCGTCCTTGCTGGCGGTGTGGGGCATGCCCGAGCCGCCGTTGGCACGCCAGGTGCCGAGGTTGAACTGCAGCCCACCGTAGTAACCGTTGCCGGTGTTGATCGCCCAGTTGCCACCAGACTCACAGGCTGCAACGGCGTCCCAGTTGTGGCCGCCGTCCGCATTCGCGGTACCGGTACCGATGACCATCGGGGCCACAGCAACTGCCCCAGCAACGGCAACCAGTCCAAGCGTTGTGCGGATGTTCTTCACGTTGTTCCTCTCGCCGAGCGCGCGCCAAACATCGCCCGCGCATAGGCGGTGCGAACTGCTGCCTGCCGGGCAGGCGTTAGGGGGCTGGATCGTGCCGTCTCGGTCAGACACGACAGCGGGGGCGGCTTGATCGGTCCGGGCTCGAAGCCGGCGGACACTACGGGCACCAGGCCATCTGCTCTGGTCCCACCGCGATCCCGCTCACACGCAGGTTCATGGTTTTTCAGTTATTTGCTCTCTTGGAGCAGCACGAGGACCGTAGCAAGGATTCGCCGGGCAATGTCGAACCCATCCCAGCCAGATAACAGGCAGATCACGGCCGAACCTGAGAGGAACATAAGCAGGTCACGCGTTATATAAAGCCCCGCTAACAAATCACAGTTCGGCAACATTTCGTGATAGAGGTCACCATGAAATTGTGGCCTGGCACACAGAATTCCATTCACACGAGTCACAGTTGTCGCAGGTCAGCGGCACATTTCTGCAGTGTCCGCGTTAAACCTCCGGCGTGTCGCCCGGTGAAATCCGGTTGCGCCGGAGCCGCAGTTCGCTGCCGACGTACGCGTCAAACCCGGTTGGACTTCATAGGGCCGCTCGACACCGCCGCCAATCAGCGCTTTTCATGCACCCGATGTGCACTGTTCGAGCGGCGTTAACCATCAACCGGCCCGCATGACGACTCAAACCTACTGCGCGGCAACATCTTTCGAATTCACGGCGTGCCGGAGCGGACAATTGCACGGAATTGTGTCGACTAATTCGAGAATTCGGCACATATGGCGGAATTGCAAGAAGTCCGAATTCGAAGAACAGCAAGAAATGCAAGAATGCACTGCCCGCGGTCAACCTTTGCTGACAGGTCAGACCAAATCGTCCGGGCTGTTGACGTTGACGAGCGCCCGCTGCCGGTCCATCACCACGCGCTGGGTGTCGGAGGTGTCGACCAGGGCCCGCATGCTGCGCCGCCCGTGGGCCACCAGCTCGTCGGCCCGGGTGGCCAGCGCGGTCCGGTAGATACCCGCCAGGTAGTGATCCCGCCCGTCCCAGGGCAGCACCACGTCGGCGTCGACACGTGCCGCGTACTCGGCCAGCTCGTCGATCAGCTCCGTCGTCAGATACGGCATGTCCACGGCGCACACGAAGGCGCGCGAGTATCCGGCGTCGGCCGCCGCGCGCAGACCACGAGCGGTGGCCAGCAGTGGTCCCACGCCGGGAGTCGCGTCGCGCAACACTTCCGCGTCCAGGTCAGGCAGCCCCTGGCCACGGGCGGCGATGACGAACACCGCCTGGCAGCGGGTTCGCAGCGTCGCCACCGCCTGCTCCACGAACGTGATCTCCCCCGCCGGCCCGCGGAACCGCACGGTGGCCTTGTCGCGCCCCATACGACGAGACGCCCCGCCGGCCAATACAACTGCGGCCAGCGGGGCGTCTTCGGTCAATGCGTTGTTACTCGTCGACTGTCCAAGTGTCCTTGCCACGCAGCAAGGATTGCAGAGCGGCGGTGTCGTGCGCCTTGGATTCCCGCGCCGAGGCGATCTGAGCCCGCGCTTCGTCGTCGTACGTCGGCCGGTTCACCTGACGGAAGATACCCATCACGGTGTGCTCGAGGTTCTGCTCCGACAGGCGCGACAGCGCGAAGGCGTAGGCCGGGTCGTCGAGGTGAGCGTTGTGCACCACGATGTCCGACGGATCGACGTCGGCGGTCTTCCCGATCTCCAGTCCGTAGCCGGACTTGGTCACGCAGTACTCGTTCTCCGCGCCGAAGGTGATCGGCTGGCCGTGCTGCAGGTTGATCAGGCGCTCCTCGGCGCCTTCCTTGCGCAGCGCGTCGAAGGAGCCGTCGTTGAAGATCGGGCAGTCCTGCAGAATCTCGACGATGGCGGCACCGCGGTGCTGGGCCGCGGCCTTGAGCACCTCGGTCAGACCCTTGCGGTCGGAGTCCAGCGCGCGGCCGACGAACGTCGCCTCGGCACCGAGGGCCAGCGACACGGGGTTGAACGGCTGGTCCAGCGAGCCCATCGGGGTCGACTTGGTGACCTTGCCGACCTCGGAGGTCGGCGAGTACTGGCCCTTGGTCAGACCGTAGATCCGGTTGTTGAACAGCAGGATCGTGATGTTGATGTTGCGGCGCAGCGCGTGGATCAGGTGGTTACCACCGATCGACAGCGAGTCACCGTCACCGGTGACGACCCACACCGACAGGTCCGGACGGGCGAGCGCCAGACCGGTGGCGATGGTCGGGGCACGACCGTGGATCGAGTGGAACCCGTAGGTCTCCAGGTAGTACGGGAACCGGCTCGAGCAGCCGATGCCGCTGATGAACGCGATGTTCTCGCGGCGCAGGCCCAGCTCCGGCAGGAAGTTGCGGATGGTGTTGAGGATGACGTAGTCACCGCAACCCGGGCACCAGCGCACCTCCTGGTCGCTGGTGAAGTCCTTGCCCTTCTGCGGCTGGTCCGTGGTCGGAACCAGGGCAGTCTTGCTGAGGGCTTCGGTCAGGCCCAGATCAGCACCGATCAGATCCGTCATGCGTTTGCTCCCACACCGGTTTCCACGGTGGCGGCTGCCAACCGTGCGAACTTGGCCTTGTCAGTTTCCTTCTCGCGCAACGATCCGTCCAGCGCCGCGCTGATGATGCCCTCGACCTCGTCGGCCAGGAATGCCATGCCCTCGACCTTGGTCACCGACTGGACGTCGACCAGGTACTTGCCGCGCAGCAGCAGCGCCAGCTGACCGAGGTTCATCTCGGGCACGACGACCTTGTCGTACTTGCGCAGGACCTCTTCGAGGTTCGCCGGGAACGGGTTGAGGTGGCGCAGCTGCGCGTGGGCAACCTTGACGCCGTTGCGCCGGGCGCGGCGGCACGCTTCGCCGATGGGGCCGTACGAGCTGCCCCAACCGAGCATCAGCAGCTCGGCTTCGCCGCTCGGGTCGTCGACCTCGAGGTCGGGCACCTTGATGCCGTCGATCTTGAGCTGGCGCAACCGGACCATGAGGTCGTGGTTCTTGGGCTCGTAGGAGATGTTGCCGGAGCCGTTGGCCGCCTCGAGACCACCGATGCGGTGCTCCAGACCGGCGGTACCCGGGATGGCGAACTGGCGCCCCAGCGTCTCGGGGTCACGCGCGTACGGCTGGAACGGCTCGCCCGACTTGGCGAACGTGTGCTCGATGGCCGGGTAGCTCGCGATGTCCGGGATACGCCACGGCTCGGAGCCATTGGCGATCGCGCCGTCGGACAGGATGATCACCGGCGTGTGGTACGCGATGGCGATCCGCACGGCCTCGACCGCGATGTCGAAGCAGTCCGACGGGGAGGCGGGCGCCAGCACCGCGACGGGCGATTCACCGTTGCGGCCGTAGAGCGCCTGCAGCAGGTCAGCCTGCTCGGTCTTGGTCGGCAGACCCGTGGACGGGCCACCGCGCTGCACGTCGATGACGATGAGCGGCAGCTCGGTCATGACCGCGAGGCCGATGGCCTCGGACTTCAGCGAGACACCGGGGCCCGACGTGCTGGTCACACCGAGCGCGCCGCCGTACGACGCACCGATGGCCGCTCCGATACCAGCGATCTCGTCCTCGGCCTGGAAGGTCAGGACATTGAAGTTCTTGTGCTTGGACAGCTCGTGCAGGATGTCGCTGGCCGGGGTGATCGGGTAGGTGCCGAGCACCACCTGGATGTCACCCAGCTGACCGGCGGCGACGATGCCGTACGCCATGGCCGTGTTGCCCGAGATCTGTCGGTATTCACCGGACTTGAGCTTGGCCGGGGCCACCTCGTAGGTGGTGCCGAAGGCCTCGGTGGTCTCGCCGTAGTTCCAGCCGGCCTTGAGCGCCAGCACGTTGGCCTCGGCGATCTCGGGCTTGCGGGCGAACTTCTCACGGATGAAGGCCTCGCTGTGCTCCAGCTCGCGGCCGTACATCCAGGACAGCAGGCCGAGCCCGAACATGTTCTTGGCGCGCTGACCGTCCTTCTTGGTCGCGCCGATGACCTCGACGGCGGCCAGGGTCAGCGTGGTCATCGCCACCGGGATGACGACGAACTCGGACAGCTCGTCGTTCTCGAGCGGGTTCTCCTCGTACCCGACCTTGGCCAGGTTGCGCTTGGTGAACTCGTCGGAATTGGCGATGATCATGCCGCCGCGCGGCAGGTCGGCGACGTTGGCCTTGAGTGCGGCCGGGTTCATCGCGACCAGCACGTCGGGGCGGTCACCGGCGGTGAGGATGTCGTAATCCGCGATCTGGATCTGGAACGACGACACACCGGGCAGGGTGCCCTGTGGTGCGCGGATCTCGGCGGGGTAATTCGGCTGCGTCGCAAGGTCATTGCCGAAGAGCGCGGCTTCCGAAGTGAACCGGTCACCGGTCAGCTGCATACCGTCACCGGAGTCACCGGCGAAGCGGATGACGACCTTCTCGAGCTTCTGCCGCGAGGCTGCGCCACTCCCGGCGCCGGTGCCGTTGTCGTCGTCGTTGAGACCCACGACGCCTGCCTTTCACACTCTGTTTCGACCGTCCGTCGCACTGTTCGGAGACGCCGCAGAACGGTGCTCACGATCGCCAGCCCGGCGCCCGCCAAAATTTTGATGTCACTGCTAGTACCGATTATTGCACTTCTCTTAGGGTGCACTCGCCAGGACGCGCCATTGAAGGCGGTGTGGCGGCCCCACAAATGCGCACGTCAAATCGATTGCAGCCGCTTGACACCTGTCAAAATGTGGCTTTCATCACGTTCCGGCAGGTGGAATTCCTAAGAACGCGGTTACCGATCGGTAGCGGTCCGCGCTAGCACTCGGCCGCGTCGGAAACATCCGGCGGCACAAGCGATTAGGCGTCAGTCCGGTTGCCCGTCTGGACGGGTGTCCAGACGGCGGCCGTGCCACCGCAACCGGAGCAGCATCAGCTGCCGGTGCGCCTGGAACCCCAACGCCAGCGGGTCGGCCCAGGCGCGGCGACCCGGCGTACCACGGCCGGTATCGGTATCCATACGGCCATTGTCCAGAAGCTGGGCAACCGCGCACGTCACGCGACGGGGCGCCGACATGTCGGTCTGGTGAAGATTTGCGGACACCGCTGGTCACGTCACAAGAAGCTCACGGCGACGGTGTCGATGAGCACATACGCCGCGACCGCGAAGACCAGGTAGGCGAACCAGCGCTGCAGCCGCCGGGTGTCGAGCCGGGTGCCCAGGTGGCCGGCGAGCAGCGAACCGACGATCGCGGTACCGACGAACGCCGCGGCGATGGTCCAGTCGATGCTGGTGCCGCTGAGGTGGGACAGCAGGCCCGCCAACGAGTTCGCGACGATGATGAGCAGCGAGGTACCGATCGCGATGGGCATCTCCACCCCGAGCATCAACACGAGCGCCGGAATGATCAGAAAGCCGCCGCCGACGCCGAAGAGTCCGGTGAGCAGCCCGACGAGGAAGCCCGCAGGAATCGATCTGGAGGCACAGCGGCGCCAATTGATGCCGGAATCACCGACTCTGCAGGCGGTACCGGTGCCGCCGTTGTCCTGCAGCATCCGGATTCCGGCCAGCACCATGACCGCGGCGAAGCCGACGAGGAGCACCGGCTGCGGCAGGTGGCGACCGATGGCACTGCCAATGAAGGTCGCCGGGATACCCGCCGCCGAGAACACGGCGGCCAACCGCCATTGGACGTGGCCGGCCCGAATCTTCGGCAGCGCGCCCACCGCCGAGGCGATGCCGACGACCAACAGCGACATCGGAATCGCCCGCTCGATGCCGAGCCCCAGCACGTAGACCAGGGCCGGCACCGCGAGGATCGACCCGCCGCCGCCGAGCAGGCCCAGCAGGGCGCCGATGACGGCGCCCAGGCCAAGGGCGACAACGATATTCACGGAACTTCACTCTCCTCGAACGGAACGGCGGGGCGCGTCATCGCGCATGGCGCGCGACGACATCTCGGTCAGTGCGTCTTGCCCGCGATCTGAGCACGCACATCGGCCATGTCGAGTGCCTTGACGCGGGTGATCAGATCCTCGAGGGCCGGAGCGGGCATCGCACCCGGCTGGCGGTACACGAGGATGCCGTCGCGGAACGCCATGATCGTTGGGATCGCCTGGATTTCGAGAGCGGCGGCAAGCTGCTGCTGCGCTTCGGTATCGACCTTGGCGTGCACCACATCAGGATGCGACTGTGCCGATCGGTCGAAAACCGGAGCAAAGGCGCGGCACGGACCGCACCACGATGCCCAGAAATCGATGAGGACAATGGGATTGTCGGTTATGGTCGCCTCGAAGTCGGCGGCGGTGACAGTTTTGGTGGTCATGGCGATTTCCTTTCTTGGGTCAGCAACCACATTGCTAGGCAAGGCCTTTCAACATCAGATGCCAATACATGTACGGCAGCCCGTACTTCTTCAGGTACCAGTACGCCCGGTGCGGGATGACCGGATCGAGCAGCGGGAACGAGGGCTTGAGGTTGAGGTCGTAGTCGAATTCGGCGAGCAGCATCGCGTTCGACGACGTGACGATCGGGCACGACGAGTAACCGTCGTAGGACGCGCGCAGCGGGCGGCCTTCAAGGAAGGAGTCGATGTTCTCGACCACCACCGGGGCCTGCTTGCGGATGGCGGCGCCGGTCTTCGAGTTCGGCGACGAGCCGGCGTCGCCGAGACTGAAGACGTTGGGATACCGCACGTGCTGCATCGTGTGCTTGTCGATGTCGACGTAGCCCATTGCGTCACCCGTCGACAACGCGCTGTGTTTGATCCAGTCCGGTGCGGACTGCCGCGGCACGGCGTGCAGTACGTCGTAGGGCAGCATGGCGTCGGTCCCACCGGCCCCGACGCTGGTGACGCCGACCTTGTGTGCGGTCGCGTCGACCAAGGTCACCTCGGAGTTGGTGTGCAAGGTGATGCCGTAATCGGCGATCACCTTGTCGAGGCTGTCCGCGATCGCGGGAATCCCGAAGGGCCGCGCGCCCGGCATGACGAGGTGGACGTCGATGTCCTTGAGCACGCCCTGCGACCGCCAGTAGTCCGACGCCAGATATGCGATCTTCTGCGGAGCCCCTGCGCACTTGATGGCTCCGGACGGAACGGTGAACACCGCAGTACCCGAACGCAGGTTCCGGACAAAATCCCACGTCCGCGGCGCGAGGTCGAAGCGATAGTTCGACGAAACGCCGTCCCGACCCAGCGTGTCCTCCAGTCCGTCGGTGCGATCCCAATCGAGTTGGATACCCGGGCAGACCACGAGCGCGTCGTACTCGTAGGTGGCGCCGTCGATACAGGTGACCGTGTTGGCGTCGGGATCGAAAGCGCTCGCGGCGTTTCTGATCCACGTCGCGCCCTTGGGCATCACCGACGATTCGGCGCGCTCGGTCTCGGCGGCCCGAGCCCGTCCGCCACCGACCAGAGTCCACAGCGGTTGGTAGTAGTGCTTATCCGAGGGTTCGATGACCGCGACGTCGGTGTAACCCTTACGCAGCAGCCGTGCCGCGACCGTGATGCCGGCGGTGCCGCCGCCGACGATCACGATCTGGTGCTTGGCAGTGATGGTCATATCTGTGATGTCTCCGATCTTCAGGCGTTCTCGACGGCTTCTGCCCAGGCGCCGTAACCGCCCAAGATGTCACTCACGTCGTTGAATCCATTCCGTCGCAACAGGCTTGCCGCGACAGATGAGCGGTACCCACCGGCGCAATAGACGACGGTCGGTTTGGCGGGGTCCAGTTCACCCAGGCGGGTGGGCAACTGCCCCACCGGGATGTCGATGGCGTTCGGGATGGTCCCGGCCGCGACCTCACCGGGGTTGCGGACGTCGACGATCTGGAGGTTCGGCAGGGTGGCGGCTCTTTCGCCAAAAGCCTTGGCGGTCAGGCGCGATGCCACCTGGACATCGTCCCGGTGTGCGACCAGCGCCGCGTAGGGCTCCGCCACGTAGCCGATCACCCGGTCGAAGCCGATCCGGGCGAGCCGGTTCTTACCCTCGAGTTCCTCACCGGGCTCGGTGAACAGCACGATGTCGACGTCAGACGGCAGGACGGAGCCGGCGAACTCGGCGTAACGCCCCTGCAGCCCAATATTGACCGCGCCGCGCAGGTGACCCAGGGCGAATTCTTCCGGTCCACGGCCGTCCACCAGGACAGCGCCGGCGTCAATCGCCGCGCGAGCCTGCGCGTAGGTCAGTGCCGACGGCATCTTGGTCTCGTCCAGCAGTTCACGATCCTTGCGGTTGAGGATCGCGTCATAGACGAAGTAGCCCGGCGCGGGCGGCTGGCCCTCGGTGACGAGGTCCACGAACGAGGCTTTGTCGGTGGCTCGCAACGCGTAGTTCGTCGCCTTCTGATCACCGATCGTCGACCACAGGTCCGTCGACAGGTTCTTGCCACAAGCCGAGCCCGCGCCGTGCGCCGGGTACACCCGGGTCGCATCGGGCAGCGTCATCAGCTTGTTGTGCAGCGACTCATACAGCTTGTCCGCCAGTTCTTCTCGTGTGAAACCGATCGAGGCCAGCAGGTCGGGGCGACCGACATCGCCGATGAAGAGCGTGTCCCCGGTCATGACGCCGTAAGGCGTCGCGTCGTCGGCGTGCTCGTACACCACCACGCTCATCGACTCGGGAGTGTGGCCGGGGGTATGGCGGAACTCCAGCGTCACGTCGCCCAGCGAGTACCGCTCACCGTCGGCGACGCCCATCGACTCGAACTCGGTCTCGGCGACCGCCGAGTAGACGATCTTCGCGCCGGTGGCCTCGGCCAGCTCGAGATGACCGGAGAGGAAGTCCGCATGAAAGTGGGTCTCGATGACCAATTCGATGGTCAGCCCCTGCGCTGCGGCATCGGCGACGTATCCGGCGACGTCGCGCTGCGGGTCCACAACCACTGCACGGCCGGTGGTTTCGTCACCGATCAGGTAGGACGCGTGCGACAGGCAATCCAGGTAATACTGCTGCAGGATCATCAGCGGCTTCTTTCTCTTCATTGGGTAGCACCACTCTGAGCTATACCCCTACAGGTATTAAATATACCCCCGGGGGTATCTTATTCCCAGTTCATTGTTATACGGGTGGGGGTATCGTCGAGCTCTCCTGAAAGTACCCCGGGTCATATACCCGGCATAGGGACTTAGGTCCCGGGTACCCGAGGGCGGCGCGGCGCACCGTCGCCTGCACCGGTAATAGGTGCCGCCTATCAGTGCATCTGAAATGCCGATCACGAACGCCGTCTCTCGGCCTGATCAGGCCGATCGTGAGGATTAGATTGGGCAGATGACCACCGTCAGCGACAACGACGTCGATGCCTCCTACGACGAACACGACGTAGCGGTCACCGGGGCGAAGCACGAGGCCGCCGGCGTCAAGGCCGTGATGGTCAGCATGCGCCGCACCATCGAGCAGATGGGGCCGCTCCGCACCGCGGAGACGCTGACCAGGATCAATCAGCGGCACGGCTTCGACTGCCCCGGCTGCGCGTGGCCGGAGGAACACGGCGGACGCAAGCTGGCCGAGTTCTGTGAGAACGGCGCCAAAGCCGTGGCCGAGGAGGCGACGCGGCGGCGCGTCACCCCGGAATTCTTCGCACGGCATTCGGTCGCCGAACTTGCCGAGCAGCCCGAATACTGGCTGTCCCAGCAGGGCCGCCTCACGCATCCGATGGTGCTGGCGCCCGGCGACACGCATTACCGCCCGATCGGCTGGGACGACGCCTACGCGCTGATCGCCGGCGAACTCAATGTCCTCGGCAGCCCCGACGAAGCGCTGTTCTACACCTCCGGCCGCACCAGCAACGAGGCCGCGTTCCTGTACCAACTTCTCGCGCGCAGTTTCGGCACCAACAACCTGCCGGACTGCTCCAACATGTGCCACGAGTCGTCGGGCACCGCGCTGGTCGAGTCGATCGGCATCGGCAAGGGCTCGGTCACCGTCGACGACGTCATCCACGCCGACTGCATCGTCATCGCCGGGCAGAACCCGGGCACCAACCACCCGCGCATGCTGTCGGTGCTCGAGAAGGCGAAAGCCGGCGGCGCCAAGATCATTGCGATCAACCCCCTCCCCGAGGCCGGGCTGATGCGATTCAAGGATCCGCAGAAGGTGCACGGCGTCGTCGGCCACGGGGTGCCCATCGCCGACGAGTTCGTGCAGATCCGCATCGGCGGCGACATGGCGCTGTTCGCCGGCCTGGGCCGGCTGCTGCTGGAAGCCGAGGACCGGGCGCCGGGAACCGTGGTGGACCGCGACTTCATCGACCGGCACTGCGCCGGCTTCGACGACTACGAATCCCGAACCCGCACAGTCGATCTGGACACCGTCACCGCGGCCAGTGGCATCAGCCGCGACCAGTTGCAGCGGGTCGCCGACGCGTTGATCCGCTCGGAGCGCACCATCATCTGCTGGGCTATGGGCCTGACCCAGCAGAAGCACGCGGTCGCCACCATCGGTGAGGCCACCAACCTGCTGCTCATGCGCGGCATGATCGGAAAGCCCGGCGCGGGCGTGTGTCCCGTGCGCGGGCACTCCAACGTGCAGGGCGACCGGACCATGGGCATCTGGGAGAAGATGCCCGAAGAATTCCTGGCCGCGCTGGACGCCCGGTTCGGCATCACCTCCCCGCGCAAGCACGGTCACGACACCGTCGACGGGATCCGGGCCATGCGCGACGGGCACGCCAAGGTCTTCATCGGAATGGGCGGCAACTTCGTCTCGGCTACCCCCGACACCGACGTCACCGCCGCGGCGATGCGCAATTGCGCTCTGACGGTACAGATTTCGACGAAGCTCAACCGCAGCCACGTCATTCACGGCCGCACAGCCCTGATCCTGCCCACCCTCGGTCGCACCGACAAGGACTTCCAGGCCGCTGGCAAGCAGGTGGTGTCGGTAGAGGATTCGATGTCGATGGTGCACCTGTCGCGCGGTGGGCTGACCCCACCCAGCGACCAGGTGCGCAGCGAGGTCGCGATCGTCTGCCAGCTGGCCCGGACCCTGCTCGGGCCGGCACACCCGGTGCCGTGGGAATCCTTCAACGCCGACTACGACGGCATCCGCGACGCCATCGCCGACGTCGTTCCCGGATGTGCCGACTACAACACCCGCGTCCGTCAGCCGGACGGCTTCCAGCTACCCCACCCGCCCCGGGATTCCCGCGAATTCCCCACGCACACAGGCAAAGCCAACTTCTCTGTCGAGCCCGTCGAATGGGTGCCGGTACCCGAGGGCCGGCTGGTGCTCCAGACCCTGCGCAGCCACGACCAGTACAACACCACCATCTACGGCCTGGACGACCGCTACCGCGGCGTCAAGGGTGGCCGGCGCGTGGTGTTCGTCAACCCCTCCGACATCGCTGCGCTCGGCCTGCGTGAGGGCAGCCGGGTCGACCTGGTCTCCGAATTCGACGGCCACGAGCGCCGCGCGAAAGACTTTCTGGTGGTGCCCTATTCGACACCCGCGGGCAATGCCGCGGCCTACTACCCGGAGACCAATCCGTTGATCCCGTTGGACCACACTGCACGGAAGTCGAACACGCCGGTATCCAAGGCAGTGGTGATTAGGCTTGTCCCAGGGGTCGAGCGCAGCGAGGGGGGATCGGACCAGCCATGGGTCGGGTAACCGCGCGCCGGCGGGCTGAACACGTCACCTCGGGTGGGTCGGTGTCACGGCCGGAGACATTGGCCGTCGAGGAACCGCTGGAGATCCGGGTCAACGGCACGCCCCTCACCGTCACCATGCGGACGCCGGGCTCGGATGTCGAACTGGCCCAAGGGTTTCTGCTCACCGAGGGCGTCATCGCCCGGCGCGACGACATCGCCCGCGTCGCCTACTGCCGCGGCGCCACCGACGACGGCACCAACACCTACAACGTGCTCGACGTGACGCTGGCACCGCACGTCCCGCCGCCGTCGGTCGACGTGACACGCAACTTCTACACCACCTCGTCGTGCGGCGTGTGCGGCAAGGCGTCCATCGACGCCGTCCGGACCGTCAGCCACTACTCCCCCGGCGACGATCCGACCACCGTCACCAATGCCACCCTGTCGGCGCTGCCCCAGCAGCTGCGGCAGGCCCAGAAGGTGTTCAACAGCACCGGCGGGCTGCACGCTGCCGCGCTGTTCAGCGCCGACGGTGAGATGTTCGTGGCCCGCGAGGACATCGGCCGGCACAACGCCGTGGACAAGGTGATCGGCTGGGCGCTCGAGCAGGGCCGAGTTCCGCTGACGAGCACCGTCCTCCTGGTCAGCGGCCGGGCGTCGTTCGAACTGACGCAGAAGGCCGTCATGGCGGGCATTCCGGTGCTCGCCGCGGTGTCCGCGCCGTCCTCGTTGGCGGTCGACCTGGCGAGCCAGGCCGGACTCACCCTCGTGGCCTTCCTGCGCAACGAATCGATGAACGTCTACACCCGGCCCGACCGCGTGGTCAGGTAGCGACTCTCCCGGCCCCAGCGGCCAATGGACCCAATGGGAAAGCCCCCGCCGGAGCGGGGGCTTTCCCTGTGGTGAGGCCTATGCGCTCTTGTCGCGACGCTCCGAGCGGGGCGCCTTGCGCGGCACGATGGTCGGCAGCACGTTGTCCTGCACGGTTTCCTTGGTCACGACCACCTTGGCGACGTCGTCGCGGCTCGGGATGTCGAACATCACCGGCTGCAGGACCTCTTCCATGATGGCGCGCAGGCCACGGGCGCCGGTTCCGCGGTGAATGGCCTGGTCGGCGATCGCGTCGAGGGCGTCGTCGGTGAACTCGAGCTCCACCCCGTCCATCTCGAAGAGCCGGACGTACTGCTTGACCAGGGCGTTCTTCGGCTTGGACAGGATCGACACCAGCGATTCCTTGTCCAGGTTGGTCACCGACGCCACGACCGGGAGACGGCCGATGAACTCGGGGATCAGGCCGAACTTGATCAGGTCCTCGGGCAGCACCTCGGCGAAGTGGTCCTGGGTGTCGATCTCGGCCTTGGAGTGCACCTCGGCGCCGAAGCCCAGACCACGCTTGCCGACCCGGTCGGACACGATCTTCTCGAGGCCCGCGAACGCGCCGGCCACGATGAACAGCACGTTGGTGGTGTCGATCTGGATGAATTCCTGGTGCGGGTGCTTGCGACCGCCCTGCGGCGGCACCGAAGCCTGCGTCCCCTCGAGGATTTTCAGCAGCGCCTGCTGCACGCCCTCGCCCGACACGTCGCGGGTGATCGACGGGTTCTCGCTCTTGCGGGCGATCTTGTCGACCTCGTCGATGTAGATGATGCCGGTCTCGGCGCGCTTGACGTCGTAGTCGGCGGCCTGGATCAGCTTCAGCAGGATGTTCTCGACGTCCTCACCGACGTAGCCGGCCTCGGTCAGCGCGGTCGCGTCAGCGATGGCGAACGGCACGTTGAGCATCTTGGCGAGGGTCTGCGCCAGGTAGGTCTTGCCGCAACCGGTCGGCCCGAGCATCAGGATGTTCGACTTGGCGAGCTCGACCGGCTCACCCCGGGAGTCACGCGACTTCTCCTGCGCCTGGATGCGCTTGTAGTGGTTGTAGACGGCCACGGCGAGCGTCTTCTTGGCGTTGTCCTGGCCGATGACGTAGCCCTCGAGGAAGTCCCGGATCTCCTGGGGCTTGGGCAGCTCATCGAGCTTGACGTCGTCGGCGTCGGCCAGCTCCTCTTCGATGATCTCGTTGCAGAGGTCGATGCACTCGTCGCAGATGTAGACGCCAGGTCCAGCAATCAGCTTCTTGACCTGCTTCTGGCTCTTTCCGCAAAACGAGCACTTCAGCAGGTCACCGCCGTCTCCGATGCGCGCCATGGGGTGAGGCCCTACTTTCTCCGGTCGCCGTCAGTCGTTACACCAGATAGTGGGTTATTCCGGGTGTGATCCCGACGCTACCCGTTCGCTCCGTTGCGGTGCGACCGAAAGGGCCGAATCGCTCCGGTGGTATTTATCCGTGTGCAGGAGAACATAGCCCGATCGGTGGCTTGCCACCCCTCGGCGCGCTGACCGTGATTCTGGCGTGTCTTTCCGGCGCCGCGTGGCGTTGGCTCGGCAAGCCTCTGATCAGGGCTGTTCACCTATCCGCAACCCTACCGTGTGCACATCGAAGCTGCCGACGCGTTTCGCGGCCAGCGCAAGAACGCGGCCCGTCCGGCCTATCCCTGGAGCCGACCGCCCAGCTCATCCACCGGGACCGTCACCGTGAGCGGGCCACCGTTGCCCGCGAGCTGGCTTTCGCCGAAAAAGAAGGTGACGGCCTCGTCGGTGAGCGCGAAGTTCCGGTACGAGCCACGGTCCGGTTCGATCAGCGCGGCGTTGCGCGCCTTCAACGCACGCTGCACCACCGGCGTGAGAATCGCCGCCGGATCGGAGCCCGGCCCGAACAGCGAGTCGATGGTGATCGGCCCGCCATTTCCGTAGGTGAAGGTCCGGTACCGGATGTCGGGGTGGCCTTCGTGGGCCAGGCCCGTCGGGTCGACGATCTTGAGCACCAGGCTCTGGGTCCGCGCCGAGCGGTACACCGTCGGCGTCACGGTCTCGGTGTACACCCGGCCGCGGCCGAACTCGTCCACCCAGCCGACGAAACCGGCGCGGTCCTGGGCCAGGAAGTCCGCGACCGCTTGCTGGTCGGGATAGTCGACCGGGAAGGCGACGGTCCGGTCATACCCGGTGCCGACCTCATGGATCCGGCAGATGCCGGTGGCGTCGGGCGTCCCGCCCAGGGCACCACACGTCTGCTGAGCGGACGCGGCCGGCGCGACGCTCAGGAACGTCACCGCCGCGGCCAGGGCAAGAACCGAAATCCTCATGCCCACATGGTTCGCCGCTGCCCTTGGCAGATTCTTGGTGTGCTCCTACCCGAGCTCGAGGGTGAATTCATGTGCGCCGATACGGATGCGGTCGCCGTCGAACAGATTGGTGTTGGCCTCGATCCGCGTGCCCTGCACGTATACGCCGTTGGCCGAACGCAGATCCACCATCACCGGCCCGGTGCCCGCATCGACGATGACGGCGTGGTGCCGGCTGACGTCTGCCGCGTCGAGCACGATGTCGTTGTCGGCCTGGCGACCGATCCGGGTCGCCATCGCGCGCAGGGCAAACCACTGCCCGGACGCGTCGCGCAGGCCCGCCCTGGACGCCGTCGACCGGGTGGAACCCGAGCGGAGCCGGCCGATGGTGTGCACCGCCGTCGCCTGCGCGGCGCCCTGAACGTCGAGTGGTTCCTGACGCAGAATGCGTTGCTGCAGGGCACTTATCGCCGAGCCGGGATCGATACCGAGGTCCTCGGCCAGGATCGACTTCACGCGCCGGAACGCGTCGAGCGCGTCCGCCTGCCGCCCACAGCTGTAGTAGGCGGTGATCAACTGCGCCCACAGGGGTTCGCGGTAGGGGTGTTCGGCGACCAGGGTCTCCAGCGGGCCGATCACCAGAGCTGCCTGGCCACAGGCGATTTCAGCTTCCGCACGCGCGGTCTCCACGGAGATGCGCTCGTCGACCAGAGCGGCGGCGACGGCGTCGACGAAAGCGAAGTCGGACAGATCGCCGAGGACCGGCCCCCGCCACTGCGCCAGGGCCGCCGACAGGTGCACCGCCGCGGACGGGAACTGACCGGCGGCCGCCGCACGCAACCCAGCGAGCTTCTCCTTCTCGAAGCGCCCCAGGTCGGTTGCGTCCTCCGCCACGTCGAGCCGGTATCCGGGCGGGGCGGCGGCCAGGGCCTCCCGCGGCATTCCGGACTCCGCCAAGATCTTTCGGAGGTTGGAGATGTAGGAGTGCAGCGCGGTGCGGGCGGCCGCGGCCGGTGACTGCTCCCACACCGCGTCGATCAACGCATCCACCGACACCGGGCGGCCGCGGCCCAGCAGCAGCATCGCGAACACCGCGCGCTGCTTGGGTGCGCCCAGTGAGACGACGCGGTCGTCGACGGCCATCCGCAGCGTGCCCAGAACACCGAAATCGATTCCGGTCGGCCACATGGGCCGAGGGTATCGGGTGCTATCAGCCGATGCGGGCTATTGCCAGTTCGGCGAACGTCTTCAGCGTTTCGCAGCGCCACACGTAGCTGCCCGTGACGCGATAGATCCGTTCGCCCGTCAACAGCACCGTGAGCGTCGTCGACGGCGGCGTGACATTCGGTTCGTACGTGCAGACCGCCTTGACGCCCACGCCGTCGACCGCGGTGGCCCTGGGCCACTCGGCCACCTGGCGGAATGTCGTTGCGGCGTCCCACGGGAACGCATCGGCGAACCGGACATCGGATTCCAGGCTGCGCCGCCCCAGTGGCTCGTCGAATGCCCGGTAGGCACAAGACAATTCGGGCAGTTGGGTCCGGATCGGTTCGGCCGTCGCCGGACCGTCGAGAAAGACCGCGGCTTCGTCGGGGTGCACCCAGCCGCAGGCCTCGGTGGTCACCTGGTCGTCAGCGTGCGCGGCCGGCGACAGGGTCGCCGCGGCAGCGACGGCCACCAGTGCGGACGCGAACCGCCTCATGACCGGTAGCCCTCCGCGAATGTCATGGCGTCGACGACGCGGCCGTCGTTCACGGTGGGGCCGAGCAGGACCTTGGTGGAATTCGCGGCGGGGTCGTAGGACATCAGCGCCGTCGACGGGCTGCAGCCGCTCGTCGACTTCAGGATCAACGAGTCGCCGGACGCCCCGACGACGTCGATCTTGTCACCCGCACCCGGCACCTTGACCCGCTGCGTATGCCCGTCAGCGGTCACGCGGGAGAGGAAGATGACGCCGCAAGCACCGAGCGACTGCACGAAGGTGCCGCTGGGCAACTGCCAGGCGTCGATATCGCCGTAGTCGCCGTCGAATCCCGGTTCGTTCTTCGCGTTGTTGACGGCGGTGAGCGCGGTCGGCGCCGAGCCGTCGATCGGCACCTTCCACAGCTGGCTTCCGGCGGACTTCTGCGCGGTGCAACTGGCGACGAAATCCGTTGGCGCCAGCCATCGTGTGGTCCGGCAGACGGCGCCGGGCATCGGTACCGGCAGCACCCGCCCGACGGTGCCGTCGTTGCCCATGAGCACGAAGCTGTTGTCCGTTCGCGGTGCCGCGTCGTTGCCCCGGTTGGCCGTCGACAGCACGAGCGTCGTGCCGTCGGGTGTTTCCAGGTAGTCGCCGCCGAATCGACCGGCGCCGGCGAGGTTCTCGGTCGGGTAGGTCAGTTGCACGTTGCCGGCGAGGTCGACGCGCTGCAAGGTGCTCGGTTGGTCCTGACTGCTGCTCGACAGCACGATCGCCTGGCCGTTCGGGCGGCTGAAACGGGCGGAGGCGCGCGTCGGGAAGGACGTCTGGTTGCCGGTGTGCAGATCGACCACGATGACGGTGTCGTCACCCATCGAGAACAATGCCCGACCGCCGTCACCCGACCAGTCCAGCAGATGCGGCTTCCAGCCCTTGTCGTTCGGCTCGAATGTCGTGATGGCGTACCGGTGCCCCGCCGGGTCGATCAGGAACAGCGTGTCGGCGGCTTTCGCGGGCGGCGCCTCGTCGGGCGCGGGCCGCTCGCCCGGGCGACGTCCGGCCACCGGGTTCCAGGTGGCCAGCGTCCAGCCGTCACCGACCTGGTTCCACGGCACCGGCATCGCGGCCTCGGGAGTGGGATTCGCCTGGGCCACCGGCAATCCGACCGCCAGGGACACGGCCAGGGCGGCCGTGGCCAGGGCGGCGGCGGTGCGGCGGGAGTGTCGGTTCATGGCAGGTCCTGTTCGAATGGCCGGGATCGTGGTCACGTCACAGGGTGCGGTGGGCGCCTTGGCGGATTCTTGGTGCCACATACGGCGATCGACTGAAGACAGCAGTCATTGACGCACGCGACAATTACGGGAACGGTCCGCGCTGAGGGCGCCCGCCGACATCCACCCGAGGAGGCAGCCATGACCGCACACCACATCTCGAACGTCCACCGCGTCGAGTGCGCCACCATCACCGTCGGCATCCTGGCCGCGGCTCAGGTGACACATCCGCCCATCGCGGCGCCGGCCACGGCCGCCACCGGGCAAGCAGGTGTGACGGTGGTCCAATTCACTTCGCTGTCAACGGTTCTGAACTCCGTACAGCGCGATCTGCAACAGCAGTTCGCGGTTGTCCATCCGAAGCCGACGCCGACGCCGACCTCGGCCGGCACCATGGCCGCACCGACACCGACCGCCGCCGCCGTACCCACACCCACGGCCGCGCTCAGCCTGCCGAGCCTGCCGCCTCTTCCGACCCCGGACCAGATTGTCGCCGCCATCTCAGCCATCCCCGCCACGATCGCCTTGAGCGCGGTCGGGGTCTTCTTCGTCTCGGCGCTCATCGCCGCGGGATTCCTGCAGCAGTTCCCCATTTTTCAGGCCGTACCGCAGCTGGCCGTACCGGCGATGATCCTGGGGGCCGTCGTTGTCGCACCTTTCGTGATCGGCCTTGCCGTGTTCAACACCATCAGAGCCGTGTTGCCGTTGGCGGCGACCGCAGCCGTCACGCCCGCCCCGGTTGCCACAGTGAATCCCCTGTCGGCCCCGACACCGGGTGCATCGACAGACACCATCGCCGACCCGACGGCCGATACGACGCACCGCGCACCGCCGGCCCCGGCGAATACGCGAACTACTCCCGCGAACACCAGAGCCGGCAAGACCACACCCGCGACGGCGCTCGGAACGCCCGAGGGCCCGGATCCGACGCTGCCCACAGCGGACCCTCAGACCTCGCCCAAGCCGGGACGGCAAGCCCCTCCGCGTAGCGATCCATCGAGTTCATCCGCAACGCAACACGGTGCATCCAAGAACAAGAAGCCCAAGTCAGACACGTCATCCCCCGCCCCGAAGGGCAAGCCCGACAAAGCCTGACCGAACGGCGGCGCATCAGGCATAAACGTGCAGCGGCCGCCAGCCTGGACAGGCTGACGGCCGCTGCACGTTGTGGGACTCAGGCCTTCTGGGCCGAGAGCTTCCGGTACTCGAGGACCGTGTCGATGATCCCGTAGTCCTTGGCGGCGGTCGCGGTGAGGATCTTGTCGCGGTCGGTGTCCTTGCGGATGACGGCGGCTTCCTTGCCGGTGTGCCGCGCCAGCGTCTCCTCCATGAGGCTCCGCATGCGCTCGATCTCGGCGGCCTGGATTTCCAGGTCGGAGAACTGACCCTGGATGACGCCACCGAGCGACGGCTGGTGGATCAGCACGCGGGCGTTCGGCAGCGCCATGCGCTTGCCCGGCGTACCGGCGGCCAGCAGGACCGCGGCGGCCGAGGCGGCCTGGCCGAGGCAGACCGTCTGGATGTCGGCGCGGACGTACTGCATGGTGTCGTAGATGGCCATCAGCGAGGTGAACGAGCCACCCGGCGAGTTGATGTACATCGTGATGTCGCGATCGGGGTCCTGCGACTCGAGCACCAGCAGCTGGGCCATCACGTCGTTGGCCGACACGTCGTCGACCTGGGCGCCCAGGAAGATGATGCGCTCGTCGAACAGCTTGGCGTAGGGGTCGACGATGCGCTCACCGAGGTGGGTGCGCTCGCTGAACTGCGGCAGGATGTAACGCGCCTGCGGAGCCAGCTCCGGGTTCAGATGCTTGGAGATCACTTCGAGGCTCCCTTGCCGCCGTTGAGGTTTGCACGGGTGATGATGTGGTCGACGAAGCCGTATTCCAGCGCTTCCTGCGCCGTGAACCAGCGGTCGCGGTCGGAGTCCGCCTCGATCTGCTCGATGCTCTTGCCCGTGAATTGGGCGTTGAGCCGGAACATCTCCTTCTTGATGACGTGGAACTGCTCGGCCTGGATCGCGATGTCCGCCGCGCTACCGGTGACGCCACCGAGCGGCTGGTGCATCAGGACGCGGGCGTGCGGCAGCGCGTGGCGCTTGCCCTTGGTGCCGGCGGCCAGCAGGAACTCACCCATCGACGCGGCCATGCCCATCGCGTAGGTGGCGATGTCGCACTCCGACAACTCCATGGTGTCGAAGATCGCCATGCCGGCGCTGATCGAGCCACCCGGCGAGTTGATGTACATGTGAATGTCCTTGGACGGATCTTCGGCCGTCAGCAGCAGGATCTGGGCGCACAGCCGGTTGGCGATGTCGTCGTCGACCTGCGAGCCCAGGAAGATGATGCGCTCGGCAAGCAAACGCTCATAGACCGAGTCCGTGAGGTTGAGCCCCGGTGCGCTTGAACGCATGTCAGTCACGACTGGATACCTGCTTTCTCGAGTTCGTTCACACGACACTAACCAACGGCCGACGGCCGCGAGTCCCCGACGCGGTCTAGTTCGCTCACAGCGTCACAGTCGCCGGAGAGCGGACGGTGCCGCAGGCATCAGTGAAGACACCTGCGGCACCTGTACCACGATCAGAGTTCGAGGACTCAGTCCTCGTCCTTCGAATCCTTGGCGGCCTTCTTGGCCTTCTTTTCCTTGGCCGGCTTCTCGTCCTTGGCCTCAGCCTTCGCCTTCTTGGCCTTGGCGGGCTTCTCGTCCTCGGCCTCGGGCTCGTCGGCGGCGGGCGCTTCGGCCTCGTCGCCGGCCTCGGCGACCTCGGCCTCAGCGGCGTCGCCGGCCGGGCCGAAGAACTCCGCGGTGTCGACCGCGTTGCCGTCGGTGTCGGTGACGGTCGCACCGGAGACCACAGCGGCGATGGTCATGCCGCGACGGATGTCGGCGAACATGGACGGCAGCTGGTTGTTCTGCTGCAGGATCTGGATCAGCTGCTGCGGCTCGATGCCGTACTGGCGGGCCATCAGAGCGATGCGCTCCATCAGGTCGCCCTGGCCGACCTTGACGTCCAGCTCATCGGCGATGGCGTCCATCAGCAGCTGCGTCTTGACGGCCTTCTCGGCGTTGGTGCGGGTGTCCGCGTCGAACTCTTCGCGGCTGCTGCCCTGCTCCTTGAGCTGCTCCTCGAACTTGGCCTCGTCGTGGTCGAGTCCGTGGATCGCGTTGTGGACGGTCTCGTCGACGGTCGCCTGGACGATGGCCTCGGGCAGCGGCACCTCGATCTGCTCGAGCAGGGTCTCGACGGCCTTGTCGCGAATCTGCTCGGCCTGGCCGATCTGCTTCACCCGGCGAACCTGGGTGACCAGGCTCTCCTTCAGCTCGTCGATGGTGTCGAACTCGCTGGCCAGCTGGGCGAAGTCGTCGTCCGGCTCCGGCAGCTCGCGCTCCTTGACCGACTTGACGGTGACGGTGACCTGGGCTTCCTTACCGGCGTGCTCGCCGGCGGCCAGCGTGGTCGGGAATTCCTTGGACTCGCCGGCCTTCAGGCCGATGATGGCCTCGTCGAGACCCTCGATCAGCTGACCGGAACCGATCTGGTGCGACAGGCCCTCGGTCTTGGCTTCCGGCACGTCCTCACCGTCGACGGTGGCCGACAGGTCGAGCGAGACGAAGTCGCCGTCGGCGGCCGCGCGCTCGACACCGGTCAGGGTGCCGAAGCGGGCGCGCAGGTTCTGCAGTTCGGCGTCGACCTCGTCGTCGTTGATGACAATCGGGTCAACGGTGATCTTGATGGCCTTCAGGTCCGGGAGGGCGATCTCCGGGCGGACGTCGACCTCGGCGGTGAAGACGAGCTCGTCGTTGTCCTCGAGCTTGGTGATGTCGATCTCCGGCTGGCCCAGCGGCTTCACGTCCTGGGCGGTGACGGCCTCGCCGTAGCGGGCCGGGATGGCGCTGTTGACGACCTGCTCCAGCACCGCGCCGCGGCCGACGCGGGCCTCGAGCAGCTTGGCCGGCGCCTTGCCGGGACGGAAGCCGGGCAGGCGGACCTGCTTGGCCAGCTCCTTGTAGGCCTGGTCGAACTCGGGTTGAAGCTCGGTGAAGGGCACCTCCACGTTGATGCGAACCCGGGTGGGGCTCAACTGCTCCACGGTGCTCTTCACAGCGTTACTCCTTGTTTTTTGATACTTGCCATCAGTCGGTGGTCGGGGTGACAGGATTTGAACCTGCGGCCTTCCGCTCCCAAAGCGGATGCGCTACCAAGCTGCGCTACACCCCGTGCCTCGTCGCGGTCGCATTACCGCGGTCGAGATACTACGTCCTAGACACGCGACACCATCAATTGGATTGGCGGCCGCTGTCCCGGTACTGTCTGCCGGTACTGTGATCGCAGCAGTGCACGCGGGCGTAGCTCAATGGTAGAGCCCTAGTCTTCCAAACTAGCTACGCGGGTTCGATTCCCGTCGCCCGCTCCACAGGACCGGCCTGACCAGGCCGGTCCTTTTGTTTTGGGGTGCGTTTTCAGGCGTCCGGCGTGTCGCCCGGACCGCGCCGCCCGGGAAACGGGCAACAGCGCTACGTCTCCCGGAAAGGGAATTTGCCCGATGCTCCGCAATCATTATTGACCGAGTGGCCAATAAATTGCTTCCATCGGTGCGGTAATTCCGTCAAATTCTGGGAGTTTCCTGACAATTTCATGCAAATCGCCGCAATGCGGGCTCGCATGTGATTCGAGCATTAATTTGCAGTTCAAAGCCGATTTGACCAGAAATATTGGACGTCCTGGCAAATAGTTTTTCCATCCGAGTCGAGACTTCATGGGGACGGCGGTATAAATGCTCGATGACCACGTCGACCACCCCATCGGACCGCCGAATCCGGCGGCCTGTCGACGTGGGTTCCGAGGTTGCTGCGGGCACGTGGCGGGACCCGAAGAGATACCTGTGGCTGCTGGTTCCGTCCGCCCCCGGTGCGGTGACGCTGTCCTGGCTCCTGGTGTGGACCACCCGCCTGCACGTCTTCTGGTGGACCGCACTCTTCGTGATCCTCGTGGCGGGGCCGGCCGCCGATCATCTGCTGGGGCGGGAGAAGGGCGATCGTGCGCCCGACCGCATCCTGGCCGAGCTGCAGCAGGACAAGTTCTACCGGTTCGCCACCCACATGTTCCTGCCCACGCAGTACCTCGCACTCGCGTTCGGCTGCTGGGTGTGGGCCGGTGGCGGCTGGGTGACGTTGACGTTCACCGACAAGCTGGGGCTGATGGTCGCGGTCGGCCTGTCCGGCGGCATCGCCAACAACGCGGCGCACGAACTGGGACACCGGCGCGACCGCGCCGAACGGTGGCTCAGCAAGCTGGCGCTCGCCCAGAGTTGGTACGGCCAGTTCTACGTCGAACACAACCGCGGACACCATGTCCGCGTCGCGACACCCGAGGACCCGGCCAGCGCCCGCTTCGGTGAGAACGTGTACTTCTTCGTCGTGCGCTCGGTCGTCGGCAGCACCCGCTCGGCGTGGCGAATCGAAACCAAACGCCTTGACCGCCAAGGCCATTCACGCTGGAACGTACGCAACGACATCCTCAACGCGTGGCTGTTAAGCGTCATCCTGTTCGCCGGGCTGGCCCTGTGGTTCCGGCCCGTGGTCCTGCCGTGGCTGTTCGGCCAGGCGCTCATCGGCATCTTCCTGCTGGAGGCCATGAACTACCTGTCGCACTATGGGCTGCGGCGGCAGAAACTACCGTCGGGCCGCTACGAGCGACTGCGCCCCACGCACAGCTGGAACAGCAACACCGTGATCATGAACGTGTTCCTGCTGCATCTGCAACGGCACTCCGACCACCACATCGACCCGTCGCATCGCTACCAGGTGATCCGGCACGCCGAGGATGCGCCGCAGCTGCCGAGCAACTACACGGCGATGCTGGTCCTCAGCCTCGTTCCGATGCTGTGGCGCCGCGTGATGGATCCGCGCGTCCTCGCCATGTACGACGGCGACGTCCGGCGCACCGCGCTGAGCCCGCGACAGCTGAAGCGGTTGGGGCTCGACGGCAGCTAGCGCTGCCGGCCGTGTCCCTCGAACAGGTTCCAGGACTGACTACCCCGCACCACGTGCAGGTAGTACGCGTAATTCGCGGTCGACATACCGATGGCGGCAAGACCGAATCCGATGGCACGGGCGAGGGAATCCGACACGTTGAGGACGACGAGTACCACCTCGACCGCGACGAAGATCCCGAGCAGCGTCAGCCCCTTGCGCCACATGCCCTTGACGAAGAAGTAGATGGGACCGAACAGGAACGCCAGGATGTTCGAGGTCAGCTTCACCCGCTCCATGAACGTCAGCGCCTTGTAGGCCGCCTTCGACTCGGGCGTCGAGTTCGGCAGGCCGTAGGTGTTGAAGAAATCGAACCGCTTCTGCCACGACGGGGACACCGTGGAACCGGGAAGTTGCTGTGACACTCCAACGACATTAACGGCCGTGCAGTTTTGTGTACGCGCTCGGGTCGCCCTGCTAGCCGTTACCCGGAATCGGCCGCGCCACGCCGTTGGTCGTGCGAATGACGTTGAACTGCGGCGGATTGGGCGCTGCGGGGGCTTCCGAGCTCGCCGTCGCGGTCGCGGTCGCGGACGGTGACGCGGCGGGCGGGGGCTCGGGAGCGCTGGCCGGCGGCGTGTACTGCCGGGCGGGCGGCGGCGTGTAGGTCGTCGGAGCCTGGGTCGTCGCCGTCGAAGGATGGGTCGGTGGCACGGGCACGGGGCTCGGGGGCGCGGTCGTCGTCGGTGCGGGGACCGGTGCCGGCGCAGGCGAGGGTACCGGTGTGGTGGTCGTCGAGGCCGACGACGTGGCGGCGGGAGCCGACGTGGTGGAACTGGTCGGGGCGGCCGGTGGCTCCGGCGCGGGTGGCGGGATTTCGAATCCGGCAAGCGACCCGATTCCCAACAGGATCAGCAGGATGAGGACGGAACCGCCCCCGATTATCAGCACCTTGCCGGTGTCGGTGGTGAACCAACCCGTCGGTGCCGATGCGGTGTGGGCGTTTGCCACCGGTTCGGTCTCTGCGTCTGCCATAAGTCGATCTCCTCCCAGCAGGGTGCCGGGAGCGTATCCCGTAAATCAGCAGGTCGCGACTCATAGTGGAACCATTTTCCCAGGTCGGTGACGTGTTCACAGGAACGTAACGTGCGTGCCTCGCGCCGCGCCGATCCATCTACCCCAGCAATTTGCCAGCGTTTACGCAGTCGACGTTTACCTGGCGGCCCGGAACACCGTCACCGGCCGGGTGTGCGCGGGCCGGCTGCCGGCGGCGGTGAACAGTGGCGCCCGTTCCAGCCGGCGCCGCATCGCGGCCAGCGGAATCGGCTCGGCTCCCGTGCCGCCGGACAGGTGGAACAGCAGCGTCGTCAGCGCGCAGACCTCCCCGGCCGTGCAGCCGGCGGCGCCGAACATCGCCGCGACGGTCGCGGGGTCCGTCAGCAGTCGCTGCGACACCGTGGCCGCGGTGTCCCTGATCATGGCGTTGTGGCCGAACGGCAGCGGCGGCACGGGGTCACCGTCACGCACCACCAGGGCGTCGTCGCCGGGATGTGCGCGCATCACGTTCACCAGCGAGACGGTGTGCCCGCGCTCGTCGCGCTGTGGGTCGGACACGACGAGGGCCACCGTCGGCGGTCCGTCGATCGGCTCGGCGCCGGCCCGGTCCCGGAGCGCGCGGTATGCCGCCGCGGCGACCGTCTCCCCGTTGGCCGCGTCGAGCACCACCCCGGGTAGTGCCCAGTCGCCCTGGTGCGGTTCGCGTTGCCGCCGCGCGAGGATGAGCCCCGGCTCGTCGCCGGGGCTCATCGCGAAGACGTCGACGCTCAGCCAGGTGGCCAGCGACTCAGCCATGACGGGCGTCCTCCTCGCCGGCGGCGTATGCCGCCCAATCACGTCGCACGGTAGCGCGCACCTGCGCGAAGGTCACCGGGTTGACGATGACGCCGTCCTCGAACACCGTCCGCATGGCGTCCGTCGTCCCGATGACACCGGCCGCGCCCTGAACCAGTGTCAGGCGACCCCGTTGGTCGCGGATGACGGCCAACCGGCCCCGGGCGCTGCGCTTGCCCGGGTCGGTGACCGGCGCCTTGGCGATGTCTCGGCCGCGACCGTCGACCTGCACCCAGGTGGCCTTCATCGCGATGGAGAAGGTGTCGCGCGTGACGTACTGGTACGTGTACGAACCGAATCCCAGCACGGGAGTGGTGGACACATAGCCCTGGGCCGTCAGGTTGGCGGTGATGGCGTCAGCCCTGTCGTGGGTGATCGAGTCGCCGTAGATGACGCCGATGTGCGGATCCAGTTCCCGGTAGCCGGCCGCGTTGACCGTGCCGCCGAACACCTCCCACAGCAGGTTCACCACACCCTTGTGCGCGGGGCTTCCGGCCGGGGCCTGCGGGTCGCCGCACAGGATGCGTTCGGGGTCACCGCTGTCCGGGCGGATCACCACCTTGCCGTCGCGCGCGGTGATCGTGTCTTTCAGCGTCGGCAGGATGCCGGTGCAGACGTGCCACAGGTCCCAGGTGTCGCTGACGATCGACACGATGCCGGTCGGATACAGGCCCAGCAGCCGCGCGAACGTGGCGACTTCGTCGTCCTGGGTGCCCGCGCACATGACGCTGTGCTCGGTGGCGGGCACACTGCCGCCGATCACGGTGCCTTCGGGTGAGCCCGGGTAATTCCTGTCGATCCAGCCCAGTGCAGGCAGGCAGTCGGTGCCGGTGAACGCCAACAGGTGCGCGGCCCCCGACGCGGCGGCGGCCGCGCTGCCGGCCATGCCCCGGAAGGAGAAGTCGTGCCCCTGCCAGTCGACGGCGGCCGGGTCGGCGCCGGTGTCCCGCGCGCGGGCGTCCAGCAGCGTCCGGTTGCGCCACGCGGTGGTCGCCGACGTGATGGGCTGCCACAGCGCGGCCGACATCTCGGTCTCGATGTAGTTGGTCAGCCAGAAGAATTCGGGCGCGGTGTTCTCGACGGTCAGGTACGGGACGCCGACCGGGACGATGGTCCCCTCCGGCAGCGCCCGCACCCGCAGCGGCAGGCGACCATACGCGTGCAGCTGGCGGATGTGTTCGGCGCCAACGTCATTGGGACCCAGCACCTGGGTGACCCGGTCCACGTAGGCCCGGCACACCTCGTCGATGTCGGCGGCGAAGAAGGCGCTCCACCGCTGGTTCAGGTCCGACAGGTACGCCTGCAGGCCGAAGAACGCCGTCCAGCGCACGCCGGGGATCCGGCTGCCGCGGGCCGTCAGGTTGGAGTAGACGTACTCGGTGCCGGCCGGGTACTGGCGGCGGTGGTCCAGTTTGTAGGCGTCGGTGTCCATCAGGACGTCCAGGGCCGCAATGGTTTCCGGCCGGTAGGTGGTGGTTGCTTCGATGGTCATGATGAAGGTCCCCTAGGTCAATGCGGTCAGAGCACGGACGATGAACGGTTCCAGCGGTTGGACGTGCACGCCGTCGGGCGTGGTGCGGGAGTCGGTGCTGGTGACGGAGGCGTAGCCGGCGAGGTTCTCCCGCCAGCGTCCGGTGAAGCAGCCGTGACTGACCCACAGGTGCAGCGCCAGCTCGGGCCGGCTTGCCCGGATGGCATCGGCCAGCCCGGCGAACGTGCCGCCGCCGTCGCAGATGTCGTCGATCACCAGCAGTCGACCACGGTCCGGCAGCCCCTCGGGAGCGACGAATCCCGACAGCTTGCCGTTGACCGGATTGCGTTGCTTCCCAGCGACATACAGCGGCACGCCCAACCGGGATGCCACCCGGCCGGCACGGTCGCGGGCCCCTTTGTCGGGCGCGACGACGCCCGCCCAGCCCGGGTGGTGTGCGGCGCACCCCACCAGGTCGACGGCCTCGATGACGGTGACGGCCGCTCCCCCGCGCCGGGCCTCGTCGGCCCAGACCGGCGAGTGCGGGTCCACCGTCACGATGTGCGCTACGCCCGTGGCGGCGGTGAGCCGGGCGGCGACGCGGGCGTCGTCGGTCGGGTCGTGATCGCCGCGGGCCGACGGCAGGTACGGCGCCACCAGCACCGGAGTACCGGTCGATCGGTTGCGATGATAGGCCGCCCACTGCCCGACCGCGGCGTAATCGACTGCACCGCAATGGTTCCAGGCGACCGGGCGCAATCCCGGGCCGAGCGGTTCCAGTTCCCGGACCGCGGTGTCGCCACCGGGATAGCTGGTGACGATTCCGGGTGCGGTCGCCAGCACACCGCGTTCGGTGTCGAAGACGTGGAATGTCAGGTTCATGATGATGACCGTAATAGATACGGACATAAATGTCCATATCTATGTGACGGTGGTCATCGGTAAGCTGCCTCCATGGAGTTCGTGCTCATCCTGATCGTCATCGCGGCCATTGGGTTCTTCCTGTTCAGCAGGCAGAACAAGGCCAACAAGGCGGCCGCGCTGGCCAACGCGAAAGCCGACGCCCGGCGCGTCATCGAGATGCTCGGCGGCCAGGTGTTCAACCTGACCGGCACCGATGACGCCTCACGCCAGGCCTTGGCCGACGCGTCCGAGCGCTACAACGCCGCCGCGTCGCAGATCGAACAGGCCACCACCGCCCAGCAGGCGGCCTTCGCGAAACAGAGCGCGATGGAAGGGCTGTACTACGTACGGGCCGCGCGGACCGCCATGGGCATCGACCCCGGTCCCCCGCTGCAGGAGCTGGCCGGCCAGCGCGGTGCCGGTTCGGTCACCGAAGATCGCCGAATCCAGTTCGACGGCAGGCAGATTCAGGCCTCACCGGGTCCGACTGCCGCCACGCCGAACTACTACCCCGGCGGCCGGGTCGCCGGGCGCCCGGTGCCCGAGGGCTGGTACTCCGAGCCGTGGTGGAAGCCGGCTCTGGTAGCCGGCGCGTGGGGCGTCGGCTCGGTGCTGTTGTTCGACGCGCTGTTCGACGGCATGCACGGAGTCAGTTACGGCGCATCGGGTTTCGAGTCCGGATACGGCTCGGGATTCGACCAGGGCTACCAGCAGGGCCTCGACGCCGGCCAGGGCCAGGACGTCAGCTGGAACGACAACAACGGTTGGGATGCCGGCAGCGGCAGTTGGGACTCCGGCAGCAGCGACTCGGGTAGCAGCTGCGGCGGTGGCGGCAGCCGCTGTGGCGGCGGTGGTTGCGGTGGCGGCTGCGGCGGTGGCGGCGATTAGCGGTCACACCTGACAATCGGGGCACCAGAACAGGTTTCGCCCCTCCATGACCTCGGTGCGGATGGTGGCGCCGCACACGCGGCACGCCTCGCCCGCCCGCCGGTACACATAGGTGCGCGGCCGGTCGGCGGCGTAGGACGGTGCACCGTGGTCGTCTTCCGGACGCACGACGACGATCTTGCCGCGGCGCACCCCGACCTTCATGAGAGCGACGAGATCGGTCCACAGCTCGGCGAATTCGGCCTCGGTCAGCTGCGTGCCGGGACGGTGCGGGTCGATCCGGTGCCGGTACAGCACCTCGCTGCGGTAGACGTTGCCGACCCCGGCGATCACCGTCTGGTCCATCAGCATCGATCCGATTGTCCTGCGGGACTTACTGATTCGCGCCCAGGCCGATCCCGGGTCGGCGTCGCGGCGCAGCGGATCGGCACCGAGCCGGGCCACGACATCGTCGACGCCGCCCTCGTCGATCAGCTCACACACCGTCGGGCCGCGCAGGTCGGTCCCGAATTCGGCCCCGACCATGCGCATGCGCACCTGCCCGACAGGCGCTGTCATCGGCAGCGGCTGCTCGGTAAACGTGCCGTACAGCCCGAGATGGACGTGCACGACCGCACCACCGTCGTAGTGGTGGAACAGATGCTTGCCCCAGGCGTCGGCCTTACGCAGCACCCGGCCGCTCACCGCGGCCGCGGCATCGGCGAACCGGCCCTGCGGACTGCTGACGACCACCGGCGCCCGCCCGAAACGCTGCTGGTGCAGGCGGGCCAGCCGGTGGAGGGTATGTCCCTCCGGCACGAGTCAGGCCTTGCGATCAGGCGGGAGCGCCCGGAACCTCAGGTGCCACGTGCGTCTTCTCGTACTCGGCCAGGATGTCGATGCGGCGCTGGTGCCGCTCGGCCTGCGACCATTCGGCGGCCAGGAAGGCGTCGACGATGGCGAAGGCCTCTTCGGTGCTGTGCATACGGCCACCGATGCCCATCACCTGCGCGTTGTTGTGCTCGCGGGCCAGCTGCGCGGTCTCGACGCTCCACGCCAGCGCACAGCGCACGCCCGGCACCTTGTTGGCCGCGATCTGCTCGCCGTTGCCGGAGCCGCCGATGACGATGCCCAGGCTGCCCGGGTCCTCGACGGTGCGCTTGGCGGCGTCGATGCAGAACGCCGGGTAGTCGTCCTCCGCGTCGTAGGCGAAGGCACCGCAGTCGACGGCCTGGTGGCCGGCCGCGGTCAGATGGTCGAGCAGGGCCTGCTTGAGTTCGTATCCGGCGTGGTCGGCTCCGAGATATACGCGCATGGCGCACATTCTGGCAGAACAGCGGCCCGGGACAGAATCAGTGGCTCAGCCGGCCCGGCACACTCGCCGGCTCAGCCGGCGGCGATCTTGGTGTCGCGGTCGATGGCTTCGGTGATCTGCTTGATGATCTCGGCCTGATCGGCGACGCCGTCGATGTTGATCTGCATGACGTACAACCCGGTGCCGTCCTGGATGACGACGGTGTTCTGGGTGATGAGCTTGGTCACCCCGTTGGAGTTCCAGGAACCGGCGATCTGGAAGGACTTGTGGCCGTCGACGGTCCCGGGCGTGCCGGTGTCGGTCGGTGTGAATCCCGGCAGGTTGTTGAGCTCACCCGGCGCGAAGTCGAGGATCTTCTGCGCGTCGGCGTTCGGGCCGAGGCGCGAGATCAGCGCCGTGGCGCTGGGCCGGTAATTGCCGGCGCTGGGACCGTTGTAGACGATCGACTGGTACGCGAAAGCCGGCGTCTGCGGCCCGGCGTCGGCCCAGCCCGGCGGCATCGGCATCGTCACCACCGGCGCGCCGGGCTCGTTGCGGTGCACCAGCGCCTCCTGAATGTTGTTGCTCTTCAGATAGGTCGCGATGGTCTGGTAGTTGCCGGGCGTACCGACCAGCACCGGCGGCGCGGGCTTGTGCGACGACGACGGCTTGTCCGCGCCGGAACTCTGGGTGCTGGTTCCCGAGGCGTCCGAGGACCCACTCGAGTCGTCACCGGAATTCAGGAGGACGACACCGATCAGCACCACGATGACCGCGGCGATGGCGCCACCGATCACCCAGATCTTGGTCTTGCCACCCGAGGACTGGGCACGGCCCGGCTGTGTCTTGCCGATATCGGCCGCGAGCTGCGCGTACGACGGCGGCGGTGCACTGGGACGGCCGACTCCGGCTGCGTGCGCCGCCGGGTCGGCGGGGATGACCGGTAGCACCACTGTCGGCGACACCGTCTCGTGAGTCGGCCGCACCGGCCGCTGCGGCGGCAGGGGCGGTGGCGGCGGAGGTACCGGTTGCCGGTACGGCGGCGCCGACGGTGACGAATCCGGTTCCGGCCGAAACGGTTTCGGCTCGAGCGGCGGCGGACCGACCGGACCGCGCCGCGGCACCGGCGGCGGCGTCGGTTCCGAGACCGGCTCGCTCGACGGTTGCGGCGCGGGCGGCACCGGCGGCACGGGTGGTTCCGGAGCCGGGGGCTGCGCGACGGGCTCCTGGGCGACCGGCTCGGGTTCCGGTGCAGGCGCCGGTTCGGGTTCGGGCTCGGGCGCGGGTTCGGCCACCACGACCGGTGGCACCGGCGGCGGAGCGACCGGCGGCGGCGTCACCTCCGGGGCGGACGGCGCCTCGGGCACCACCGGGGTGACGGTCGGCAGCTTCAGTTCGGCAGTGCGCAGGTTCAGCGTGGGCGACTCGGTGACCAGTTCGGCCTGCCGCTCGAAGGCCCGCGCGAACTTGGTACAGGAGTCGAAGCGGTCCTCGGGCGACTTGCCCATGGCCTTGATCAGGACATCGTTGAGCGGTTCGAGCCACGGCTTGAGGTCGCTGGCCTTGGGCGGTGGCGCGCTGAGGTGCTGGCTGATCACCGCGATCTGGTTGGTGTCCTGGTACGGCGTCTGCCCGGTGAGCAACCGGTAGGCCGTCGCGGCCAGCGCGTACTGGTCGGCGCGGCCGTCGATCTCGCCGCCCATCAGCTGCTCGGGCGCCGAGTAGGAGACGGTGCCGATCGCCAGGTTGGCCGACGTCAGGCCCGTCACCTCACCGATCTGCCTGGCGATGCCGAAGTCGCTCAGCAGGATTCGCCGTTCATCAGAGTCGATGTTGCTGAGCAGGATGTTGGCCGGCTTGATGTCGCGGTGCAGCAGCCCGCGCTGGTGCGCGTAGTCCAGCGCCGAGCTCATGGCCTTGACGATGTCGACGACGAGCTCCAGTGGCAGCCCGTTCGGGTACTCGTACTTGACCAGCTGCGCGGCATCGGTGCCGTCGACGTAGTCCATGGTGATCCACAGCCGGCTCTCGAACTCGCCGCGGTCGTGCAGGCCGACGATGTGCGGGTGCCACAGGCCCGCGGCGATGTTGGCTTCGCGCTCGAACCGGATGCGGAATTCGTCGTTGGTGGAGGCGGTTTCCCGGAGCACCTTCATGGCGTCGAGGCGGGGCAGCCGGGGGTGCTGGACGAGGTACACATCGCCCATTCCCCCTGAGCCCAGCAACCGGCGCACGGTGTACCCGGCGAAGGTTGCGCCCGTCTCCAGCGACATCAGCGCATCCTACTCAAACCCGCACGTCGAAGGACGAAACTGTCCGTCGGCACGTCGCTCCCCACCAGTTGCATCGTTGTGGCTCATGTTTCGGATGTGTCTGGCCACGGTAACCGCATCCAGACGTTCCTTGCGGAACGCCGACGAGATTACCTGGGCCGACCCAGGTGAGCGTGACTAGCGGGTGATTGCGGTCAGTCGAATTCGGGCGCCTCGTTGCGGGAGCGCTTGAGCTCCCAGAAGTGCGGGTACGAGGCGAAAATCACCGACGCGTCCCACAGCTTGCCGGCCTCTTCGCCGCGCGGGATGCGCGACAGCACCGGACCGAAGAACGCGACGCCGTTGACGTGGATGGTCGGGGTGCCCACATCGGGGCCGACGGCGTCCATGCCGGCGTGGTGGCTCTTGCGCAGCGCCTCGTCGTACTTGTCGCTGGTGGCTGCCTCCGCGAGCTCGGCCGGCAGGCCGAGTTCTTCGAGGGACTCGGCGATGACCACAGCGAAATCCTTGTTGCCCTGGTTGTGAATCCGCGTGCCCATCGCGGTGTACAGCGGCGCCAGCACCTCGGAGCCGACGGCTTCCTCCGCCGCGATGGCGACGCGGACCGGGCCCCAGGCCTTCTTCATCAGTTCCTGGTACTGCTCCGGCAGGTCGCGGCCCTCGTTCAGCACCGCCAGGCTCATGACGTGGAACTCGATGTCGATATCGCGGACCTTCTGGACCTCGAGAATCCAGCGGGAGGTGATCCAGGCCCACGGGCACAGCGGGTCGAACCAGAACCCCGCGACATCCTTCTTGACGGCTGGGTCTTTCGTGGCGGTGGCGTCGGCCATTGCTCGTCCTTACTGAGTCGGTACAGATCTCGTTGCCAACAACTATGCCCGGCGTCCCTATGTTCCCGGTCACGGCAACCGGTTGTCCCCTAAGTTGGTGACGTGGCACTTCCGAACCTGACCCGCGACCAGGCCGCCGAGCGCGCCGCGCTGGTGACCGTTGACAACTACCGCATCGATCTCGACCTCACCGACGGTGCCGGCGCACCCGGCGAGCGCACCTTCCGGTCCGTCACCACGGTGACGTTCAGCGCCCTACCCGGCGCCAATACCGTCATCGACATCGCCGCCGACACCATCCGCAGCGCGACCCTCAACGGGCAGCCCATCGACGTGTCCGCGTACGACGAATCGACGGGCGTGCCGCTGGCCGGGCTCGCCGAGCAGAACGTCGTCGTGGTCGACGCGGACTGCCGCTACTCCAACACCGGTGAGGGACTGCACCGCTTCGTCGACCCCGTCGATGGTGAGGTCTACCTCTACTCGCAGTTCGAAACCGCTGACGCCAAGCGGATGTTCGCCTGCTTCGACCAGCCGGACCTCAAGGCCACGTTCGACGTGTCGGTGACCGCACCGGCGCACTGGCAGGTCATCTCGAACGGGGCCGGCACGGCTACCGGGGACGGCAAGCACACGTTCGCCACCACCCCGAAGATGAGCACGTACCTGGCGGCCCTGATCGCCGGGCCGTACGCCCGGTGGGACGACGTCTACAGCGACGAGCACGGCGACATTCCGCTGGGCATCTTCTGCCGCGCGTCGCTCGCTGAATTCATGGATGCCGAGCGGCTGTTCACCGAGACCAAGCAGGGATTCTCCTTCTACCACAACAACTTCGGGACGCCGTACGCGTTCGGCAAGTACGACCAGCTGTTCGTGCCGGAGTTCAACGCAGGCGCCATGGAGAACGCGGGCGCGGTCACGTTCCTCGAGGATTACGTCTTCCGGTCCAAGGTCACGCGCTACTCATACGAGCGGCGTGCCGAGACGGTGCTGCACGAGATGGCCCACATGTGGTTCGGCGACCTGGTCACCATGCGGTGGTGGGATGACCTGTGGCTCAACGAGTCCTTCGCCACCTTCGCCTCGGTGCTGTGCCAGGCCGAGGCCACCGAGTACAAGCAGGCCTGGACCACCTTCGCGAATGTCGAGAAGTCCTGGGCCTACCGGCAGGACCAGTTGCCGTCCACCCACCCGGTGGCCGCGGACATCCCCGACCTGGCCGCGGTCGAGGTGAACTTCGACGGCATCACCTACGCCAAGGGCGCCAGCGTGCTCAAGCAACTGGTGGCCTACGTCGGGCTGGAACCGTTCCTGTCGGGCCTGCGCGACTACTTCCGCGATCACGCGTACGACAACGCCACGTTCGCCGATCTGCTTGGCGCGCTGGAGAAGTCGTCGGGCCGGGACCTGTCCGACTGGGGCCAGCAGTGGCTCAAGACCACGGGCCTTAACACCCTGCGGGCGGATTTCGACGTCGACGCCGCCGGTGCGTTCACCCGCTTCGCCATCACCCAGAGCGGTGCGGCGCCCGGCGCGGGCGAGACGCGCGTGCACCGGCTCGCGGTGGGCATCTACGACGACGACGGCTCCGGCAAGCTGGTCCGGGTGCACCGCGAGGAACTCGACATCGAGGGCCCCGTGACGGATGTTCCTGCCCTGGTGGGGGTTTCGCGCGGCAAGCTGGTCCTGGTCAACGACGACGACCTGACCTACTGCTCGATGCGGCTCGATCCCGCCTCGCTGCAGACGGTGCTGAGCCGGATCGCCGACATCGACGACCCGCTCCCCCGCACGCTGGCCTGGTCGGCGGCCTGGGAGATGACGCGCGAGGCCGAGATGAAGGCCCGCGAGTTCGTCGCTCTGGTGATGAGCGGGCTGCACGCCGAGTCCGAGGTGGGCGTCGCCCAGCGGTTGGTGCTGCAGGCGCAGACCGCGCTGACCTCCTACGCCGATCCGGCGTGGGCGGCCGAAATCGGTTGGCCCGCTTTCGGTGACGCGCTGCTGGACCTGGCCCGGGACTCGTCGCCGGGATCGGACCACCAGCTGGCCTACATCAACGCACTGTGCACGTCGGTGCTGGCGCCGAACCACATCGCGGTGCTGTCGACGCTGTTGGACAACGAGCCCGCCGCGGTGAACGTGCCGGGTCTGGTGATCGACACCGATCTGCGTTGGCGCATCGTGACGGCGCTGGCGCGTGCCGGCGTCGTCGACGCGGACGGCACGCAGACGCCGTTCATCGACGCCGAGGCCAAGCAGGATCCGACGGCTGCCGGTCAGCGCAGTGCCGCTGCTGCCGGCGCCGCGCGTCCGCAGGCCGCGGTGAAAGAGGCTGCGTGGCAACAGGTCATCGAGGACGACACCCTGGCGAACATCACCACGCGCGCCATCGTCGGCGGTCTGATCCAGCCGGGCCAGACCGAGCTGCTGGACCCGTTCCGGGACCGCTACTTCGCGGCGATCTCCGGGGTGTGGGAGCGGCGCTCGAGCGAAGTGGCCCAGACCGTGGTCATCGGCCTGTACCCGTCGTGGGACATCAGCCAGGCCGGCCTCGACGCCGCCGACCGGTACCTGTCCGATCCGGAGATTCCGCCGGCCCTGCGCCGGCTGGTGCTGGAAGGCCGTGCGGGAGTGGAGCGCTCGCTGCGCGCCCGCGCCTTCGACGTGAGCTGACGCGACTGCGGGTGCCGCACCTGGCCACCAGCTAGGTGCGGCCCTGCAGGATGCCTTCGATGTTGCGCTCGGCGAGCGCGGTGATGGTCATGTACGGGTTGCAGCCCACGTACCCGGGTATCAGCGACGCATCGTTGACGAACAGGTTGCGGTGGCCGTTCACCCGCCCGAACGCGTCCGTGGCCTTGCCCCGCACGCATCCGCCCAGCGGGTGAACGGTGTTGGGCGCGAAGACTTTTCCACTGAACAGGTCGTTGCGGTAGTCGACCTTGTTGGCCTTCAGGATCTTGTCGAAAACCTGTTTGGCCCTGGCCTCGTTGTTCGCCGCGAAGGCGTCGGTCCACTGGATCGTCGCGGTGTCGGACTGGCGGTCGTAGGTGATGTCGGCGCGGTCTCCGGTGTCGACCATGACGTAGTACCCGAGCAGGTAGGTCTCTACCGGCAACGGCATGGAGAACATGCTGGCGTACACCGGGTTGTCCGGGTCGTCGCGACCGTCGATGTTGATCATGCCCATGAGGGACTGTGTGGTGCCGGCCGGATCGCTCTTGGCCAGGTTGTGCCCGACCATCACGTCGCCGTTGTTGCCGTAGCCTTTGCCGATCTGATCGTTGAGGTGGGCCAGGTCCCCGGTCTCCCGCGCCTTCAGCAGGAGCTTGGTGGTGCCGAGCACACCGGCCGCCAGATACAGCTGGTCACAACCGAATTCGGTCTTGGATAGCTCTTTGCCCCAGCGGTCGATCTCGCGGGTGGACACCACGAACTCACCCGAACGCTCCTGGCTGATCGAGATGACCTCGGTCAGCGGCCGCAGCGTGACGTGACCGGTCTTGAGCGCGTCGGCGAGGTAGGTCTGGTCGACACTGCCGAACCGGCCGTAATTGCTGCCGAACTGCTGCTCGAACGCCAGCGACGACTGCGGCACCTGACCGGCCGCCTCCTTCACCAGATAGTCGAACGAGTAGGAACTGCCGTTGTAGTCGACCTTGTAGCCGGCCGCCGCCGCGTACTTGCGGCCGGCGCGCGCGTACTGGAAGCACGGGGTCTGCTCGAACCAGGCCATGTCGCGATAACTGATCTTGAGCGACGACTTGGCGCGTTCGACATAGGTGCGCAGGAACTCATCGGTGCCGATGTCGGGGAACGCCTTGGCGACCTGGCGCGGCGTCGGGATGGCGGCGATGCCGGCGTTGATCATCGAGCCGCCACCGACGGCCAGGCCCCGGAAGACGTCGTGGGCGCCGTGCGTCACCTTCTGGCAGATGCCGGCCTGGATCGGCTGGGGCGACGGCGCGTGCTCGGCCACCTGCTCGACGGTGAAGCCGCCGAAAGAGGTGACCAGGCTCGGCGGAATTTTCGTGAACCAACCGGCGCGGGTGTCGGCGGGCAGCATCTTGGAGAACCGCTTGCCGTCGTCGTCGGGCTTGTCCCAGAGCCGGCCCTGTTCGATGACCAGCGTCTCGACACCGGCCTGCCCCAGCCGCAGCGCAGAGACGCCCCCGCCGTAACCACTACCGATGACGATGGCCGAGAAATGCTTCCGGGCCTCGGTGCGGTCGCGCGATCTTTCGACGAGCGCCCCGATACCCGCCGCGCCCGCGACGCCCACCACCGCCGCACCGCCGAGAAACTGGCGCCGGCTGATCGGGCTCATCGGCGACCTGCCGCGGCCGCGCCCCAGCACCGGACGTGCCGATGCCGGCCGTGCATCACTGCCAAGATCGTCCTTCCGCCTAACCGCCCAGCTAACCCGAAGCCGCTCGCGTACCAGCTCCCGAATAACGGATTCATCTCAAAAATTACACGATGCCGCTGAGTTTCCGCCGCTGCGCGAGATCCGACCCTCACCGCGTCGCCCAACCCGTACGACGCCCGGTATGTCGTACGTCACCCATATGCGTGTACGGCACTCTACCTGCAAGTTTGGTGGCGATGACGCCGAACCGGCGACAGCTGCCCACCTGTCGGGACCGAGGCCGGGCGACCATCCCGAATACCCCCGCGCGCTGACGCCTCAAACAATTTGCTGGATAACGATGAGAAAACGGACAGGAACTGGCTCTGGCAACCGACTTGTATTTGCGCAAACGGCCGAATGCGGGTACGAATACGGGGTGTTGTCGGCATTGCGCGCGGGCCAGGAGGCGTCGCAACCTCACGCGCCCGAGGCACCCGACGCACCCGCCGCCAAGTCCAAATGGCGCGATTCCAAACGCTACGTGTGGCTGCTGGGTCCCATCACCCCCGGAATGGTCGGCCTGTCGTGGCTGCTGGTCTGGCTCACCGGTATGGACGCGTTCTGGTGGACCGGATCGCTGCTGACGTTCGGGCTGGTCCCCCTGCTCGACCACATCGTCGGCCCCGAGGCCGAACAAGCCCCCGGCGACCTGCGCAGCCTGGAGGACGACCCGTTCTACCGGATTGCCACGCACCTCTTCCTGCCGGCGCAGTATCTGTCGCTGATCTTCGCCTGCTGGCTGTGGGCCGGCGGCGGCTGGGTGACCATGTCGCTGGCCGACAAGCTCGGCCTCATGGCCGCCGTCGGGACCGTCGGCGGTATCGCGATCAACGCCGCCCACGAACTCGGCCACAAGCGCGGCATGTCCGAGCGCCGGCTCTCCAAGATCGCCCTGGCCCAGACCTGCTACGGCCACTTCTTCGTCGAGCACAACCGCGGTCACCATGTGCGGGTGGCGACGCCGGAGGATCCGGCCAGCTCGCGCCTCGGCGAGAGCCTGTATGCCTTCATCGCCCGATCGGTCATCGGCAGCCTGCGTTCGGCCTGGAAGCTGGAATCCGAGCGACTCGCCCGCGTGCACAAGTCCAAGTGGTCGCTGCACAACGAGGTCCTCAACGCCTGGCTGCTGAGCGTCATCCTGTTCGTCATCCTGGTGGCCTGGTTCGGCGTCGCCGTCCTGCCGTGGCTGTTCGGCCAGGCCGTGATCGGCATCTTCCTGCTGGAGACCGTCAACTACCTCGAGCACTACGGCCTGCGGCGGCAGAAACTGCCCAACGGCCGGTACGAGCGGGTGCGCGCCGGGCACAGCTGGAACAGCAACACCGTGATCGCCAACGTCTTCCTGTTCCACCTGCAGCGGCACTCCGATCACCACGCCAACCCCATGCGTCGGTACCAGGCGCTGTGCCATGCCGATGAGGCACCGCAGCTGCCGGGCGGTTACGGCACCATGCTGCTGCTGGCCATCTGCCCGCCGCTGTGGCGCCGGGTGATGGATCCCCGCGTGCTGGCGCACTACGACGGCGACATCAGCCGCACCGCGTTGCAGCCGGGCTATGAGGCCCGCCTGCGCAAGCGCTACCCCGCCGCACGCTGAACCCGCTGCGCGCCACGCTGATTCTGCGGCGACGGCGCGTTCGCGCGAGTGCGCGACACTCTCGGCGCCAGGTCAACCGAACCCCGGATAGCACTCTGCCGGGTGCGAACCAGTGGTTCGCACCCGGCAGAGTGACCGAAATCAGGCGGGCGAGACGCCGGCGCTCAGCACGCGGACCGCGCTGATGAGGCCGTCCATCAGGTTGCCCTGCTTGAACGACGCCGCCGCCGCGGAGACACCCAGCGGAGCGGCCTCTTCGATACCGCGGCCGCGGACCTCGGCGCCGTAGACGACCTCGATGGCCTTCTGGTTCGGCGAGACGGCCAGCAGCACTGCGTTGTTCGGCGTCGGCACGGTGGCCAGCACCTCACGCGCGGTGGCGGCGGTGTCCGCACCCAGGTCGCCGATGTAGACGGCGAAGCGGGCGCCGGCGGCGCGCGAACCGTACTTCAGGGCGTCGTCGAGGAACACCAGGTCCTTGACCGGGAACGGGTAGTGCACCGACAGCTCACCGGGCTCGGTGACGCCGGAGATACGGCCGCTGTACGTGACGGCGTAGCCGTACGGCAGGTTGGCCGGATCGATGTTTGCGACCTCGGTCTGGCTACCACTTGCCACTTGCGCCACCTCCCACAGTCAGGTGCGAGTCATGGCCACCGTGGCCGTGATCCGCCGGTTCCTCGGCCGCCCACAGGATCGGGGCGTGGGTCCACTTGTCGGTCATCTTGTAGGTGTCCGGATGCGGACTCTTGCGCAGCAAGAACAGCGCGCCAAGCACCAGCAGCAGCGCCAGCGGCACGCCACCGAGCAGCGAATGAGTAAGTGCAATGCTCACGCGCAAACCGTATCAGTACGCACACTGCTCACGCTGAGGACAGGGGCAATCCGGCCGCGGATGTCAGGCGGCGCCTTCGCCGAGGTACCGCACCCAGGCCGGATCGAGCTCTTTGACCGCCGAGAGCAGCCGCCAATGTTGTCCTTTGGGCGGCAGCGGCACCGCGTGCAGGGTCCAGCCGAGTTCGGTCAGCAGCCGGTCGGCCTTGCGGTGATTGCACGGACCGCACGCCGCGACGCAGTTCTCCCAGGAGTGCTCGCCACCGCGGCTGCGCGGCACGACGTGGTCGACGGTGTCGGCCTTGCCGCCGCAGTACGCACAGCGGAACCGGTCCCGGTGCATCAACGCGGCCCGCGTCATGGGAATGCGGGCCCGATATGGGACCCGCACATAACTACGCAGCCGGATGACCGACGGGACGGCGACCGCGCGGGTCGCCGAGTGTATGACCGGACCGGTCGGATCGGCGTGCACCACATCGGCCTTGCCGCACAGCACCATGATCACGGCGCGCCGCATGGGCAGCGCGGTCAACGGTTCGTAGGTCGAATTCAGCAGCAGGACGCGGCGGCGGCCCCAGAGTGAACCGTCGGTGGGACTTGATTCGACTGCGTGCAGGGGTGATGACAGTGCCGGGCTCGACACAGGCGAACCCGCCGCGGCGCCGTGAAGTCTGTGGCCGCGGACCTTCCTCCGTTGCGACATACGTCCTCCGTGCTGACAGTTCACCACGGATCGACAGACAACGCACGAGAATTCTGGCGTGTTAGCTGGACCATTCGATGAACTTCGCGTGACGAGTCCCGCATGGAACGCGTCATCGCGTCCTCGTGGACAATGGCGACCGTGACAGAGGCGCAGCGGTCGTTCTACGACGAAGTCGGCGGGGCGGAGACCTTCGGGCTCCTGGTGTCGCGGTTCTACCAACTGGTCCGCGACGACGAAATCCTGCGCCCGCTGTACCCGGAGGACGACCTCGACGGCGCCGAGCACCGACTGCGGATGTTCCTCGAGCAGTACTGGGGCGGCCCCCGCACCTACGGCCAGGAACGCGGCCACCCCCGGCTGCGGATGCGGCACGCCCCGTTCCGGATCGGTTACCTCGAGCGCGACGCCTGGCTGCGGTGCATGCACAGCGCGCTCGCCTCGATCGGGCCCGAGACCATCGACGACGCGCACCGGCAGGCGCTGCTCGACTACTTCGACATGGCCGCCCAGCACATGGTCAACTCGGCGTTCTGATGGCAGATCCGCGGTGGTGGTCACGCGCGGTCTTCTATCAGCTCTACCCGCGTTCTTTCGCCGACAGCGACGGTGACGGTGTCGGCGATCTCGACGGCGTGACCGCGCACCTGGACCATCTGCGCGCACTCGGCGTCGACGCGCTGTGGCTCAACCCGGTGATGGTCTCCCCCATGGTCGATCACGGGTACGACGTCGCCGACCCGCGTGACGTCGATCCCCTGTTCGGCGGCATGGCGGCCCTCGATCGATTGATCGCCGCCGCCGATGCAGCGGGCATCAAGGTCACCATGGACCTGGTCCCCAACCACACCAGCTCGGCGCATCCGTGGTTCCGGGCGGCGCTGACGTCACCGCCCGGCAGTCCCGAACGGGACCGCTACCTGTTCCGCGACGGCCGCGGGCCGGACGGCGTTCTGCCACCCAACAATTGGACGTCGGTGTTCGGCGGGCCGGCGTGGACCCGGGTCATCGAACCCGACGGCCGGCCCGGCCAGTGGTACCTGCACCTGTTCGACGCCGCGCAGCCGGACCTGAATTGGGACAACCCGGAGATCGCCGCGGATCTGGAACGGACGCTGCGGTTCTGGCTGGACCGCGGCGTCGCCGGATTCCGGATCGACGTCGCGCACGGGATGGCGAAACCGGCCGACCTGCCGGACATGGCCGATCCTGACGGCACCATGCTGGCCACCCGGGCCGACGACCCGCGGTTCAACAACGACGGTGTGCACGCCATCCACCGCGGTATCCGGACGGTGCTCGACGACTACCCCGACGCGGCCACCGTCGGCGAGGTCTGGGTTTTCGACAACGAGGATTTCGCCAAGTACCTCCGCCCCGACGAGCTGCATCTGGGCTTCAATTTCCGTTTGGTACGAGCCGATTTCACCGCGGCCGCCGTCCGCGAGGCGATCGAGAATTCCCTGGCCGCCGCCGCACTGGCCGACTCACCGCCCACCTGGACACTGTCCAACCACGACGTCGAACGCGAGGTCACCCGTTACGGCGATGGCGCACAGGGACTTTCGCGCGCCCGGGCGATGGCGCTGGTGATGCTGGCACTGCCGGGCGCGGTGTTCGTCTACAACGGCGAAGAACTCGGACTACCCAACGTCGAGTTGCCCGACGACGTCCTGCAGGACCCCGTCTGGGAACGGTCCGGCCACACCGAGCGGGGCCGCGACGGCTGCCGGGTGCCACTGCCCTGGTCCGGAGACCGCGCGCCGTACGGGTTCTCGGCGACCGCGCACACCTGGCTCCCCATGCCCGACGGCTGGGGGCCGTTGACCGTCGCCGCGCAGAGCGACGACCCGGATTCGACGTTGTCGCTCTTCCGGCGCGCCATCGAATTACGCCGGGGCCGAACAGTTTTGGGCCGCTCGGTGCGGTGGCTGCCGACCGCGCCGAAGCTGCTGGCATTCCGGTGCGAGGACGGGTTGGTATGCCTGCTGAATGCGGGCAGCACCGCGGTCGACGTGCCCGCCGGCCGGGTGGTGCTGGCCAGTGGGCCACTGCCCAACGGACAAATCCCACCCGACACGGCCGTCTGGCTGACTTACGATTAGCCCATGCCCGTGGATGCCACCCGTGTCGCGGTGCGGATGTCCGCACCGACCGGTGACGCGCGGGCCGACCGCTGGCGGGCGCACCGCGCGACGGTGAAGGCCGACCTGATCGAGGCGACCCTGCGGGCAATCGACGCGTACGGGCCCGACCTGTCGATCGACGACGTGGTGAAAACCGCCGGCGTCCCGCGGCCGAAGCTCTATCGCTTCTTCACCGACAAGGAGACGCTGTTCGCCGCGGTCGGTGAGCGCATGCAGGAGCTGATCGTGCAGCGCGTGATGCCGTGCTTCCACGTCACCGCGACGGCGCTGGAGCTGGTGAGTTCTGCGCTGACCGGCTATGTCGACCTGGTGGCCGAGCGCCCCAACCTCTTTCGGTTCGTCGTCGGCTCCCATTTCAGCGACGACCATTCCCGGACCAAGCTGCTCGAGAACGGCCGCAACCTGTCCAGCGCGATGACCGAGGTCCTCGCGGCGATGGTGCGGGCCCACGGCGGCGACGGCGATCATCTCGAATACACGGCCGACGCGATCCTCGGCTCCGTGGCGCTCGGCGTGCTGCGCTGGCTCAACGAACCGACGATCGGCAAAGACGAACTCATCGCCCAGTTGACCCCCGTGATCTGGGGTGCGGTGTCAGCGGCGGCCGCTGCCCGCGGTGTCGTCATCGCACCAGACGAGCAGATGGCGTTGTTCGGCACCACCGACTGAGCCACGGCCGGTCCTCCTGACCTGCACACGGGCAGCTCAGAAAACGTCGTTATCCAAAACCCTTGCGCAATGGCGCATGCCGTCGTAACTTCGAACTACTAGAACTCGCGGTACTAGTTACTGATTGTTCGAGGAAAGGCTGGCGGCATGGCCGTACGCAGCAGGCAACACCCGACGGCGCCGTCGGAGCCCAGCTCCCAGGCGCCCTATCCCCGGACCCGGCGAATCCGCTTCCGATTCGCCGAGGAGGCGAGCCGGAAGTACTTCGTCGCCGGCGACATGGTGTTCAGCCATTTCGTCGCCGGTCTCTCGGGCGCATTTCCGCCCGGCGAGGAGGGCTTCATCCGGTCGGTCCGCCGATTCGCCGACCGGATCACCGATCCCGGCCTCAAGAAACGGGTCGCCGGCTTCATCGGCCAGGAGTCCATGCACGGGCAGGAGCACCGGCACCTCAACGAGAAGCTGGTCGCGATGGGCTACCCCATCGCGTGGTGGGATTCAGAATCCTTCAAAGACAAGCGGATTCGGTTCGAAGACCGGTTGCCCGCGCATGTCCATCTGGCGCTGACGGCCGCCGCCGAGCACTACACCGCGGTGCTGGCCGAGCGGGTGCTCTCGAGCGACGAGCTGCAGGCGATCCCGGCCGATCCCGAGGTGTGGCATCTGCTGAATTGGCATGCGCTGGAAGAACTCGAGCACAAATCGGTGGCCTTCGACGTCTACCGCGCCGTCGGCGGCACCGAGCGCACCCGCATCGCGGTCATGGTGGCGGCGTGCGCCCTGCTGCTGCCGGTGACGCTCATCTCGCTCGCCGTCTCGGTCGGGTCCGATCCCGTGGCGCGGCGCCGGCCCGACCGCCTGGTACGCGAGACGTACGAACTGTTCACCGGCCCGATATTCAAGGGCCTGTTACCCGACCTCGCGGTCTACCTGCGTCCCGGATTCCATCCGGACGACGTCGACACCAGCGCACTGGCCCAGCAGTGGCGCGACACCCTCTTCGGCGCCGAGGGCGTCCTCGTCGACCACCTCAGATAGCCGGCACAACGGAAGGAATCGATCATGAGTGCTGACCCCATCACCGCGCATGCGGTCGCGTTTCCCAAGGTCCGCCGGATGCGGTTCCGGTTCGGGGAACCCGAACCGCTGCACCGGCATTTCGTCGAGGGCGACATCGTGTTCAGCCACCTGGTGGCGGTGTTGTCCGGTTCCTTCCCACCCGGCGAGGAGTCGTTCATCCGTTCCGTTCGCCGCTTCTCCGACCAGATCACCGATCCCGATCTCAAGCGACGGGTCGCCGGCTTCATCGGCCAGGAGTCCGTGCACGGTCAGGAGCACCGCAAGTTGAACACCCAGCTCGCCGACATGGGCTATCCCCTCGTCCGGTTCCTGCTGTTCGCCCCGACGAGCGTGCGCCAGAAGGTCGTGCTCCGCATCGAGAAGCTGATCCCGGCGAAGGTGCACCTGGCGATGACGGCCGCCGCCGAGCACTACACCGCGGTGCTGGGCGCACGGGTGCTGTCGAACGACGAAATCCAGGCGATCCCAGGCGATCCCGAGGTCTGGCGCCTGTTGAACTGGCACGCCATGGAGGAACTGGAGCACAAGTCCGTCGCCTTCGACGTCTACCGGTCGGTGGGCGGTTCCGAGCGCACCCGCATCGCGGTCATGTGGTTCATGTACTTCCTGACCATCCCCGTGGTCACCGCCGCGGTGGCGTTGTCGATCCTGCTGGACCCGACGGCATGGCCGCGACCGATCACGGTGCTCCGCCAGACCTACGGCGTCTTCCGCGGGCCGCTGGTGCGCGGCATCCTCGGGGAGATCGCCGAATATCTACGGCCCGGCTTCCACCCCGATGACGTGCCCACCGAGGAGCTCCTGGCCCGCTGGCAGCACGACTTGTTCGGCGCCGACGGCGAACTCGTCGGCTACGTCCGGTAGTCGGGCACAGATATGACCACGAGCGCGAAGGCTGCGCGGCCGGCCACGGCGGAGCGACACGATCCCGATCACGAGGTGGTGATCGTCGGCGCCGGGTTCGGCGGCATCGGCGCCGGTATCGCGCTCCAGCGCAAGGGGATCCACGACTTCGTCATCGTCGACAAGTGGGATCACGTCGGCGGCACGTGGCACGCGAACACCTATCCCGGTGTGGCAGTGGATATCCCGTCCGTGATCTACAGCTTCTCCTACGAGCAGCGCGGCGGCTGGTCGCGGGTCTTCGCGCCCGGCAGCGAGTTGCGGGACTACGCAGACGACATGGTGGACAAGTACGGCCTGCGCGACAAACTGCAGCTGGACACCACCGTGACCGCTGCGACGTTCGACGAGCAGAACAGCATGTGGCGCTTGACGTTCGATGGTGGTGCCGAGATGACCGGCCGCCACGTGGTGATGGCGGTCGGTGGGCTCGAGCGGCCGAAGTTGCCGGACATTCCCGGGCTGCAGGATTTCGGCGGGGTTCTCATGCACACCGCACTGTGGGATCACGACGTCGAGTTGGCCGGTAAGCGGGTCGCGGTCATCGGCACGGGCGCGACGTCGCTGCAGCTGGTCCCGGCGATCGTCGACGAGGTGGCGCACCTCACGGTCTTCCAGCGCACACCGATCTGGGTGTTTCCCAAGCCCGACAGCATGATTCACGGCATCACCCGCGCGGTGCTCGAGGTCGGCCAGGTGCGGTCGGCGCTGCGCGCCGTCGGGACCGTCGCGACCGAGATCGGGATGGGCGGCATGCTCACCGGGCCGGGCTGGATGGTCGAGGCCACGCGCAAGCTCGCCGAGGCACCCGTGCGGGCGTGGATGCGCAGCCAGATCACCGACCCGGCGGTCCGGGAGAAATTGATCCCCCGCTACGGCCTGGGCTGCAAGCGCCCGTCGATGTCCAACGACTACCTCAAGACGTTCAACCGGAGCGACGTGAGCCTGGTGACCGACGCCATCGAGCGCATCACCGAGACCGGCGTGGTGACCGCCGACGGCGTCGAGCACGAGGTCGACGTCCTCATCTGCGCGACCGGATTCAAGCTGTGGGAACGGGATTCGGTACCGCCGTTCCCCGTCGTCGGCCGGGACGGACTCGACGCCGCGGAGTTCTGGGCGGTCAATCGCTTTCAGGCCTATCAGGGTGTGTCCGTACCCGGCTTCCCGAACATGTTCATGATCACCGGCCCCTACGGCTTCGTGCTCGGGTCTTATCTGTGGATGATCGAGGCCACCGCGGCCCACCTGAGCCGCGCGATCGCCGAAGCCAAGCGCCGCGGCGCGCGGGAGGTCGAGATCCGGCGCGAAGTCCATGACGCCTATTTCCAGTACTGCCTCCGGCGGCAGGCGCGGAATGTCCTGTTCACGCCGACCTGCGCCGGGTCCAACACGTACTACATCGACTACCACGGCGATTCCCCGTTCCGGCCGACCACACACGGCGAGATGTACTGGCAGAACCGCCATTACGACCTCGACGTATACCGGTACGGGCCCGGCACCGCCAATGCCCACGAAGTAGCCGCTACTGCGAAGGAAGCCGGATGAAGATGAACAGCCTGGACCCACAGCTCGTGGTCGTCACCGGCGCCGGCAGCGGCATCGGGCGCGCCACCGCGATCCGCTTCGCCAAAGGGGGTGCGCACGTGGTGGTCTCCGACATCGACCTCGACTCGGCGCAAGCGACCGCCGCCATGATCAAGGGCGCCGGCCGCCGCGCCTCGGCCGCCCGGCTGGACGTCACCGACCCGGAGGACTGGGAGGCTTTCGCATATGACGTACGCACCGAGCACGGGGTGCCCGACGTCGTCGTCAACAACGCCGGCATCGTCGTCGGTGGGCCTTTCCTCGAACTGTCCGCGGCGGACTGGGACAAGCAGCTGAGCGTCAACCTGATGGGCGTGGTGCACGGCTGCCGGGTCTTCGGTGCGCAGATGGCCGAGCGCGGCCGGGGTGGTCACATCGTCAACATCGCCTCGGCGGCGGCCTTCACGCCGACACCGGTCATGGCGCCGTACTCGGTGTCCAAGGCGGGGGTGAAGATGCTCAGCGAATGCCTGCGCCTCGAGCTCAAGCCGTACGGCATCGGGGTCAGTGCCATCTGCCCCGGCGTCATCAACACGAACATCGGCGACCGCGCGGTGACCGTCGGCGTGGACCCTGCGCTCGTCGCGCAGGCCCAGCGTCTCACCAGGCAGCTTCAGGAGTTCGCCGAAAAGCTGCCGTTCTCGCCGATGAGCCCCGACCTCGTGGCGCGCGCCGTGGTGCGGGCGGTCAGCTACGACCTCGCGGTGGTACCCGTGCGGGCCGAGGCGTGGCTCGGCTATGTCATGCACCGCCTCGCACCGGGCGTCAATCGCCGTATGACACAGCCCTTCTCGTTCGATCTGCTCGAGAAACTGGCCGGTCCGTTACTCGACCGGCTGGCACCGTCGACCACCACGACCTCCACGGAACCGATGGCTCGCGTCTGACGGTCGCTCTGCGCTAGTGCCCAGGACGAGGCCCACCATGCTCTTGACGAGCACGGTGACCCGTTTCGGTGGCGGCTCACCCGCGAGCAGGTGCCGCCGCACCGCGGCCAGCGGCAGGTCCAGGAGGGCGAAGGCGATCTGATCCGCGGGACGTCCGGTTTGTCTCGCCAGGGTTCGCACGGCTTTGTCGAGGCGCCGCCGCGAATCGTCTTCAGCGACAGCCAGTTCGGTCCGGGCGACCGCGCTCCATTCGTCGGGCTCGAATGACCGCACGCCGGCCTGCAGCACCACGGCCGCCGGCAGATGATCGCGGCACCAGTCGACCAGCCACGTGGCCGCACGGACGGCGGTGTCCGGCGTCGGTTGTTCCCCGAGGACGTCCAGGTAATCGCGTTGAAAGCCCGCCGTGGTGCGCAGCCACAAGGCGGCCAACAACGCGGCCCGGTCGGGAAAGCGATGGTAGATCGACCCACTCGGCGCCCCGACCTCCCGCGCGACCGCGTTCATCGTCAGCGCGCGTGCTCCCCCGGCGACGAACAGGCGCGCGGCCGCGTCCAGAAAATCGTCGGCCGTGTGCCGTGGAGGTCTACCCATGATCTAGAGACTATGCTCTACTACTTTATTAGAGATCACCCTCTAATAAAGTAGCGAGAGGAAGACCGATGACCACACCCGACACCACCCCGGCAACCGAGGTCGCCACGCGCCTCTACGCCGCTTTCGGCACACACGACCGCACCGCCTTGGCCGCACTGCTGCATCCCGACTTCACCGGCCGGGTCAGCGAGGGCATGCCGTTCGGCCTCGGCGGCACCGTGCACAGCCCCGAACAGATGCTGCGCGACGTCTGGGGCGGCGCGTCCAAGCACTACGAAATAGCACCGCACCCAGACGAATACGTCATCGCCGGTGAGAACCGGGTCATCGTGCTCGGCTACTACCGCGGGCGGTGCCGGACCACCGGACGCCGCTATACGGCCGCGTTCGCCCACGACATCACCGTTCGCGACGGGAAGATCGCCGCACTGACCCAGATCACCGACACCAAGCCATGGCACGACGCGCTGGCCGCGGGCTGACGCGGCTAGAGTTCTTCACTCAGCCGCCGCCAATCTGAACGGAGTCGCGATGCTCGTCGATCTGTCCCACACGATTCGTGCGGGGCTGGTGACCTACCCCGGGCTGCCGGCACCGTCGATCAGCGACCACCTCACCCGTGCGGCGTCCCGCGACGTCTACGCCGCCGGCACCGAGTTCGCGATCGGCGCGATCACGATGGTCGGCAACACGGGCACCTACCTCGACTCCCCGTTTCACCGCTACGAGGACGGTGCCGACCTGGCCGGCCTCGATCTGAACACCTTGGTGGACCTGCCCACGATCGTCGTTGACCGTCGCGACGTCACGGCACGCGCCGTCGATGCCGCCGAACTGCCCGATGACATCGAAGCCGGCTGTGCGGTACTGATCGATACCGGGTGGGACCGGCATTTCGGCACCGAGGCCTACGCCGTCGACGCACCGTTCCTGTCCGAGGCCGCGGCCGAGCTCCTCGTGAGCCGTGGGGTCGCTCTCGTCGGGATCGACTCGGTCAACATCGACGATGCCGGCCCGGCAGCCGCCGGACGGCGGCCCATCCATACCGTGCTCTTGGGCAACGGGATTCACGTCGTCGAGCACCTGACCAACCTGGCGGCGCTACCGGCCCGGGGTGCACGCTTCACCGCCGCCCCGCCGCGGATCGAGGGATTCGGTACCTTCCCCGTCCGGGCATACGCGACCATCCCGGACTGAGCCCACGGGAGGTTTCCACGCCGCACGCCGCGGACTACCGTCGCGAACATGACCAGTTGGAAAGAGTTCGCGGACTTCGCGCCGCGAATCGCAACCACCTTCGTCCGCCGACACACCGCCACCGGAAACCTGTGCATGCTGGGCACGCTGCGCTCCGACGGATTTCCCCGCATCAGCCCCATGGAGCCCCGGTTCTTCGAAGACGAGCTGTGGATCTCGGGCATGCCGCACACCACGAAATTCGACGACCTCGCCCGCGACCCGCGCTTCTGCCTGCACACCGCAACCGTCGACACCCACGTCGGCGACGGCGACGCGAAACTCTGGGGCGTCGTGGAGGACGTGCAGGACAAGGCCCTTCATCGACGGTTCGCCGAGGCGCTGTACGAACAGACCGGCTTCGACATCCGCGGCCAGGAGTTCGAACACTGCTATCGCGCCGACCTGGTCGGGGCGTCCGCGGTCGAAGTGGCCGACGGACACCTCGACATCACGGTGTGGAAGCCCGGCAAAGCCGAGCACGTCGTCCGCAAGCACTGATTCGCGCTTGCCCGGTTCGGTCCTAGGGCGACAGCAGGATCGGACCACCACGGCGGCGGTACACCGACCCGAACCGCGCGTCGATGCGCAGCCACGTCGGATGCACCCGAACCCGGACCACCTCGTTCTCCGGCAGCGGATCGGGCACGAAACCCATGGCGGTCAAAGCGAATACACAACGCATCGGGATGCCGACCTCGATGTCGCCGGAGCTGACGGTGAGGACGTCCTGGTCCAGCAGTGACGGCGGCGGGCCCTGCGGGCCGCTGTGTTCCCGGGCCAATTCGACGCCGCGCTGGAACAGCTCAAGCACCGCGGCCGCCGGCACATCGTCGAGGTGGCTGAAGCCGTCGTCGGGCGGCAGCGCACCACGCCACGCCGAGTCCATCGCGAAACCCGGATCGATGCGGCCCGAACCGGGCAGCTCACGGCTCAACGCGTCGGCCCCGGCGCTGAGATCGGATGGCGACACTCGCCCGTTCACCACACGTGCGGCCAGCACCTCGAAACCTGTTGCCGCCCAGGCAACGACGACGCCCTCACCGCGCGCCCGCAACCGCACCACGGCCGCCTCGTCGAGGCGCAGCACGCGCTCGACAAAGGTGGCCAGGTTCTGTGCCTGCGCGGCGTCGGCGAGCCAGATGCCCCGCTCGCTCATCGTTGCACCCTGTTCTTCGCGCAGGCGCTCATCGCGCGAAACGCTGCAGGTACTCCCGCTGATGCGGGGCGATGCGCACCAGCATCTGTCGCTCGATGTTGAAGGTGGCCAGCTGGGTCTCCCCGATCACCGCGGGCTTGGAATCCGGGTCGGCCTGCGCCGACCGCACCTCATAGCCCAGCGTGAAGTCGCAGGCACGCAGCCGGTTGGTCCAGATGGTCACCTGCAGCGGTGAATCGACAAGGCGCAGTTGGTCCTTGTACTTCACGTTGACCTCGGCGATCAGCAGGCCGGTGGTGGCGACGTCCTCGGCGAAGGGCTCGGTGAGGAACGGGACCCGCGCCTCCTCGAGGATGGTCACCATGGTGGCGTGGTTGACATGCTGATACATGTCGATGTCTGACCAGCGCACCGGCACCGGCGTCGTGAATCGCTCTGTCACCCGCCCATCATCCCTGATTGCCCGTTCCTGTCGTCCGCGTGGTCATGCTGCGCAGTTGCCGCGCGGCCACCGACAGCGTCGCCAGGTCACGCACCTCGTCGCCCAGAATCTCGGTCAGGGTCCGGCGGGCCCGCATGACCCGCGAACTGTTCGTCGACGCCCACTCGTGAATCTTCTGTTCACCGGTCTCGTCGGGTTCGCCGACCGCCATCACATCGATGCACAGCGCCCGGATCGATCCGTAGATATCATCGCGAATCGCCAAGCGCGCCAACGAATGCCAGCGGTCATTGCGGTTCAGTTCCGACACCGCGGTGAGCAGGTTGTCGATGCCCAGGTTGTCGGTCAGCGCGAAGTACGTGTCGGCCACCTCGGCGGGCTCACGCTCGGCGATGTCGGCGATGTCGATGACGTCCAGCAGGCTGTACTGGTACAGCCCGGTCGCCACCATGTAGGCCAGTTCCTTCGAGACGCCCGCGGCCACGAACTGCGCCGCATCGGTCTCGGCGATGGCCTTGTCGTCGCCACGCAGCCACTGCGCCATCTCCGGGGTGAGCTCGGCGACCTTCGCCGCGAACCGGTTCGCCTCGGCGCCGACCGCCAGCGGCTGGGGCCGGTAGTTCAGCAGCCAGCGGCCGGCCCGGTCGATCAGCCGGCGCAGATCCAGCGTCATGCGGTCGGTGACATCCACCGGGACACCGGCCAGGCCGGCCGCCCGGATGTTCCGCCACACCTCGCCGACCCGGAAGATCTTGTCCACCGCGACGTAGCTGCGGACCGCGTCGACCGGCCCCACGCCGACGTCTTCGGCGACCCGGTAGGCGTAGGTGATGCCTGCGGTGTCGACGAGGTCGTTCACCAGCATCGTGGTGATGATCTCCCGGCGCAGCTGGTGCGACCGGATGTCTGCGCCGAACCGGTCCCGCAGCTCCTCCGGGAAGTAGTCCGGCAGTCGTCCGGCGAACACCTCCTGATCGGGCAGGTCGCTGCCCAGCACATCCTCTTTGAGCGCCAGCTTGACGTGCGCCATCAGCGTCGCCAGCTCCGGTGAGGTCAGCCCCAGCCCGGTCTCCATCCGCCGGCGGATCTCCTTGTCCGACGGCAGCGCTTCCAGCTCACGATTCAGGCCGCGTTCGGCGGCCAGATTGCGAATCTGGGCGGCGTGCACCGGCAGCAGGCTGGCCGCGTTGGCGCGGCTGGTGCCCATCAGATCGTTCTGAGAGATGTTGTCGGCCAGCACGAGCCGGCCCACCTCGTCGGTCATCGACATCAGCAGGTCGGTGCGCTCGGCGGCCGCGACCTTGCCCGAGGTCACCAGGGCGTCGACCAGAATCTTGATATTGACCTCGTGGTCGGAGCAGTCCACACCCGCCGAGTTGTCCATCGCGTCGGTGTTGATGTGGCCGCCGGCCAGATCGAATTCGATGCGGCCGCGCTGCGTCACACCGAGGTTGCCGCCCTCGCCGACCACCTTGGCGCGCACCTGATTTCCGTTGACCCGGATGGCGTCGTTGGCGCGGTCACCGACATCGGCATCCGACTCGGTCTCGGCCTTGATGTAGGTGCCGATACCGCCGTTCCAGAACAGGTCGACAGGCGCCAGCAGGATCGACTTCATCAACGCCGGCGGGGTCAGCTCGGTGACGTCGGCCGCCAGGCCCAGCGCCGCCCGCACCTGCGGGCTGATCGGGATCGACTTCTGGTCGCGGCTGTAGACGCCGCCGCCCTCGCTGATGAGCGATTTGTCGTAGTCGTCCCAACTCGACCTCGGCAGCTTGAACATCCGGTCGCGTTCGATCCACGAGCGGGCCGCATCGGGGTTCGGGTCCAGGAAGATGTGCCGGTGGTCGAAGGCCGCCACGAGGCGAATGTGCTTGGACAGCAACATGCCGTTGCCGAACACGTCACCGCTCATGTCGCCGACGCCGACGACGGTGAAGTCCTGCGTCTGGGTGTCATGCCCCATCTCGCGGAAGTGCCGCTTGACCGACTCCCAGGCGCCCTTGGCGGTGATGCCCATCGCCTTGTGGTCGTAGCCCACCGAACCGCCGGACGCGAACGCATCGCCCAGCCAGAAGCCGTACGACTTGGCGACATCGTTCGCGATGTCGGAGAACGTCGCGGTGCCCTTGTCGGCGGCAACCACCAGGTAGGCGTCGTCGCCGTCGCGACGCACCACCTGCGGCGGCGGCACCACAGCGCCGGTCGCCGTCTCGACGTTGTCGGTGACGTCGAGCAGACCCGCGATGAACAGCCGGTAGCAGGCGACGCCCTCGTTGCGCAGGGCATCGCGATCGGCGGCCGCGTCACCGGTGGGCGCCGGCGGCGACTTCAGCACGAAGCCGCCCTTGGCGCCGACGGGGACGATGACGGCGTTCTTCACCGCCTGCGCCTTGACCAGGCCCAGGATCTCGGTGCGGAAGTCCTCCCGCCGGTCCGACCAGCGCAGGCCGCCGCGGGCCACGTTGCCGAACCGCAGGTGCACGCCCTCGACCCGCGGCGAGTACACGAAGATCTCGTATTTCGGCCTGGGCAGCGGCAATTCGTCGATGAGCTGGGGATTGAGCTTGAACGACAACGCGTTTCGCTGTCGCGCCGAGCCCGGCGCCGTCACGTAGTAGTTGGTGCGGAGCGTGGCCTGCACGAGCGCCGCGAACGCCCGCAGCACGCGGTCGGTGTCCAGGCTCACGAGGGCATCGATGTCCGCGGCGACGGCGGCCGCGGCGGTTTGGGCACGGTCTGCCGCGTCGGCCCCGGTCGGGTCGAACACCGCCTCGAAGAGATCGACGAGCGACTTCGCGGTGGCCGGGTTGTCCCGCAGCACCGTCTCGATGTGGTACTGGCTGTAGGGAAAACCGGCCTGCCGCAGGTATTTCGCGTAGGCCCGCAGGATCGTCACCTGCTGCCAGGTCAGTCCCGCGCCCAGCACCAGCTCATTGAACCGGTCGATCTCCACCTTGCCCTGCCAGATGGCGGTGACCGCGTCGGCGAAACGGGTGGCGATGACTTCGCGTTCGGCTTCCGGGGCGTCGACGGTGGAGTGGTGCCGGGAAATCTTGAACTGGTAGATCCACACCGGCATACCGTCGGCGCGCACGACGTTGAACGGCTGCTCCTCCAGCACCACCACGCCCATGGACTGCAGCATCGGCAGCAGCTCACTCAGCGAGGCCGACCGGCCGGCCAGGTACCACGTGAGTTGGGCGGTGCCGTCATCGTCGGGCCCGGCTTCGGGATAGTCCAGCACCAGTTTGACGCTGTCGTCCTGCAACTGGTCGATGATGCTGATGCCCTCGATGGCACCGGTCGGTGTGAAGGCCTGCTTGTATACCTCGGGAAACGCCACCGCGTAGTGCTCGGCCTCGGCGCGGGTGATGGTGCCCGGTGTGACGGCGCCGATCAGCCGGTCGCCCCAGGTCCGGGCGGCCTCGGTCAGCAGGCCCTGGATGCGGGTTTCGTTGGCGGCCGACGTGTCGATGGTCGCGGGGCTCGCGGTCTCGCCCAACCGGACGGTGAAATGCACGACGGCCCAGGGTGATTCACTGACCCGGGCGGTGTACTCGATGCTCTCGCCGCCGAGTTCGCGCACCAGGATGTCCTGCATGGCCAGCCGCACATCGGTGGTGTAGCGGTCACGCGGCAGGTACACCAGGCACGATACGAAGTGGGCCAGCTTGTCGGCGCGCAGGAACAGCAGCGCGCGTCGCCGCGACCCCAGGTCGATGACGGACTTGCCCATCTCGACGAGGTCGCGTGCGGTCAGGGAGAACAGCTCGGACCGCGGCACGGTCTGGATGATGTCCAGCATCAGCTGGCCGGGCCGGCTCGGATCTCCCTGGGACAACGCCAGCGCCTCGTTGACCCGCCGCGAGATCAAGGGAATCTCGAGCACATTGGCGTTGCCCGCGGTCACCGTGAACTGACCGATGAACCGGTGCTCACGCGCCGGCCCGTTCGGTCCCGCGCTCTCGCGGACCACCACGATGTACGGGTAGGCGCCGTAGCGCAGGTAACTCGGCATGGTGGCCTGGGCCACGGCCAGCAGTTCGTCGTCGCCGGCGAGCGGTGGCAGCACGTCGGTGCGCAGCTTGGCCACGCCGAGCCGGGTCGCCGGGTCCACCTGGGCCTGCCCGTTCTCGATGGTGCACTGCTGGTAGCCCAGCAGGACGAAATGCCCGTCGGCCAGCCAGCGCAGCAGGGCCGCGACGTCGCGCCGGTCATAGCCGGGGAACCGGCCGTTGTGGTCGGCGTCGAGCGCGTTGGCCAGCCCGACGAGCGCGGCGTTCATCGCGGGCGTATCGAGCTCCACCGCACGGGTGTCGGTCAGGGCATGCGGCAGCACGGCGGCCGCCTCGGCGACGGCCTTGCCGTCACCCATGGTCGCCAGCTGCACATGGATCCAGGTCTCGTCGATGCCGTCGGGCGGAGCGCTGGGGTCACCCGCCGGGCCCATCGCGACGACCTCACCCGCCGAGTCACGCCGCACCCGGAACTCGGGACTCATGATCGCGGTGTAGGCGACGCCGATGCGGTGCAGCAGCACCATCACCGAGTCCATCAGCAGCGCGCTGTGATCGGTCACGATCTGCAGCGCGGGACCGAAACGCCCCGGATCGTCGGCGGGGTAGATCGCGACCAGCGTCTCCCCCGTCGACCGGCGATGACCGAGGCGATAGTGCGCGGCCAGCAACTCCGGGGAGACCCGGGTTGCCAGTGCCGCGTCGATCGGGGCGGTGACCCCACCGTCGGCCGGTGAGCCATCGTTGGGGCCGCGGTAGGTCTGCAGGTATGCCCGTGCGAGACCAGCGTTACCGTCCGCGCCGGCGGACCGCGTGCTGCTGAGTCCGCCCCGATTTTCCGTCATCCGACTTGCTCCTGACGTTGCACCTACGTGCCCCGATCCGAGCACGTAGATGCGACGTTAGTCGCGAGTCAGCTTGCGGTGGGTCACTCTGTGCGGACGCGCCGCTTCGATTCCAAGTCGTTCCACTTTGTTCTCTTCATAGGCACCGAAGTTGCCCTCGAACCAGAACCATTTGGCCTCGTCCTCGTCGTCGCCTTCCCACGCGAGGATGTGGGTGCAGGTGCGGTCGAGGAACCAGCGGTCGTGGCTGATGACCACGGCGCAACCGGGGAACTGCTCGAGCGCGTTCTCCAGCGAAGACAGGGTTTCGACGTCCAGGTCGTTGGTCGGCTCGTCGAGCAGGATCAGGTTGCCGCCCTCTTTGAGGGTCAGTGCCAGGTTCAGGCGGTTGCGCTCACCACCGGAGAGCACGCCGGCCGGCTTCTGCTGATCGGGTCCCTTGAAGCCGAACGCCGACACGTAGGCCCGCGACGGGATTTCGTTCTGGCCGACCTCGATGTAGTCGAGCTTGTCGGAAACGACCTCCCAGACCGTCTTCTTCGGGTCGATGCCCGCGCGGCTCTGGTCGACATACGACAGCTTGACCGTCTCGCCGACCTTCACGGTGCCGGCGTCCGGCTGCTCCAGACCGACGATGGTCTTGAAGAGCGTGGACTTACCCACACCGTTCGGGCCGATGACGCCGACGATGCCGTTACGCGGCAGGGTGAAGGACAGGTTCTCGATCAGGACGCGATCGTCGAAACCCTTCTTCAGGTTGTCGACCTCCACCACGACGTTGCCCAGACGCGGCGGCGTCGGAATCTGGATTTCCTCGAAGTCGAGCTTCCGCGTCTTCTCGGCCTCGGCGACCATCTCCTCGTAGCGTCCGAGGCGGGCCTTGTTCTTGGCCTGGCGAGCCTTGGCACCCGAACGCACCCAGGCCAGCTCGTCCTTGAGGCGCTTCTGCAGCTTCTGGTCCTTCTTGCCCTGGACCTCGAGACGCTCGGCCTTCTTCTCCAGGTACGTGGAGTAGTTGCCCTCGTACGGGTAGGCGCGGCCGCGGTCGAGCTCGAGGATCCACTCGGCGACGTTGTCCAGGAAGTACCGGTCGTGGGTGACGGCGAGGATCGCGCCCTTGTAGTCGGCGAGATGCTGTTCCAGCCAGTTCACGCTCTCGGCGTCCAGGTGGTTGGTGGGCTCGTCGAGCAGCAGCAGGTCGGGCTTGCTCAGCAGCAGCTTGCACAGGGCGACGCGGCGGCGCTCACCACCGGACAGGTGGGTGACGGGCTCGTCCGGCGGCGGGCAGCGCAGGGCGTCCATGGCCTGCTCCAGCTGGGAGTCGATGTCCCAGGCATCGGCGGCGTCGAGCTCCTCCTGGAGCTTGCCCATCTCTTCCATGAGCTCGTCGGTGTAGTCGGTGGCCATCAGCTCGGCGACCTCGTTGTACCGGTTGAGCTTGGCCTTGACCGCGACACCGGCCTCGACGTTCTCCCGGACGGTCTTGGTCTCGTCGAGCTCGGGCTCCTGCATGAGGATGCCCACCGTGGCGCCGGGCGCCAGGAAGGCGTCGCCGTTGTTCGCCTTGTCGATGCCGGCCATGATCTTCAGGACGCTGGACTTACCGGCGCCGTTGGGGCCGACGACACCGATCTTCGCGCCGGGCAGGAAGTTCAGGGTGACGTCGTCGAGGATGACCTTGTCGCCGTGCGCCTTGCGGACTTTGCGCATCGTGTAGATGAATTCGGCCATGCCGTCGTCATGCCTTTCGTTGGCTGTTCGTCGTAGCGTTCTCGTAGCGCGCGCCCCGGCTCACTGGGTCGGGCGCGGTCCCGCGAAAACTCGCTGACCATCCTAGGCAAGCCGCCAAATCGCCCGATGGCGCGGTCGGGGCGCCCCCCGCGCCGGGCTTCGTGAGGCGCCCCGGCATTTTCTACGCCGACAGCACCAGTGCGCCGGAATTCTCGGCATCGGGCGACTCTGAGCCCGCCTCGGGCTCGACCTGCGGTGGCTCGAGTTCGATCGGGTTCGGCCGCCGGGGATCGACCTTGACCTGGCACCGGCCCATGTCCGGACCGACAGACGTCGCCTTCACCTCCATCGAAGACCGGCGGTTGCCCTCCTTGTCCAGGTACTCGTTGGTGAAGATGTGGCCGACGACCACCACCGGGTCGCCCTTGAACAACCGGCCCGCGACCCCGTCGGCCACCCGGCCCCAGCAGTTCACTGTCACGTACAACGAGTTGCCCGGCTCCCAACCGTCGTCGGTCTTCTTCCGCGAATTGCTCGCGACCCGGAACGTCACAAGATTGGTCTCGCCGGCGCGGCGTGACACGACATCGGTGACGACGTTGCCGACGACGGTGATGGGTGTCTCGAACATGTGCTTCTCCATCCATTTCGGTGTTGCCGGCGTTCTCGTCGGCCTGTGCGTCCATTGACCCGTCAGGCACCGACAAAAGAACCGGCGCCGCCCTCGGGACGGCGCCGGTTGTGGATGAATCGCGAACTGTGGATAACCCGGGGGCGGGTTACTCGGCCTCGATGACGTCGATGGCCTTCTTGGCCTTGCGCCGCTGCAGCTCCCGGACGTCGAACTTGATCCAGCCGATCGAGTCCACTGTCGCCAGGTCCGCCAGGATCGCCCGCAGTTCGGCGAGGAACGCCGTGCGCCGCTCCTCCAGATCAGGGGCCGCTTCGAGCAGCTTCTGGTCGGCCACCACCTGCCGCGCCGTCGTGAACAGCAGCGCCGACACCGACTCGTTGCTGCGAATCCGGCCCTGTGCGACGTACTGCCGGCCGACACCGAGTGCCCGCTTCGTCAGGTCCTTCTCACTGATGTCGGGCGGCGTACCGCGCAACACGTCGGCGACCAGTTCGTAGGCCTCCAGGAACGGCCGCAGCATCGCGCCGGCGATGATCGGGCGCTTGGCCCGCAGCATCGCGTAGATGGCCTCGCCACCCTCGGCCAGCTGCTGCTCGCAGTTGGCCTGCCACGACATCTCCTCCACGATGTGGGCGCGGAACGATGCCGAGTCGGCGAAGTAGAACTCGAACTTGAGCAGGTCGCGCAGCCGCATCACCTGCGACCAGAACGCCTCCACCGGGTCGGATTCCGCCTTGGCCGCATGCGCCATGGCCAGCTCGACGATGGCGGTCTCCAGGAACGCGTCGATGGTCGTGTTGCGGTAGAACGCGGCCTCGTGCTCGTCCTGCGGCGCGATGTACCAGACCGGCTGCCGGCCGCTGTTCACCGCGGTCACCGGGTGCCCACCGGACATCGCGTCGAGCGCGGCCCGGACCCCCTCGGGGGTACGGAGCCGGAGAACCGAGTTGGTCATCGGAATCTGTTTGCGCTCAAGGTAATCCAACGCGTCCTGCAGAGTGTGGTGCAGCTGGTCCAGCGTCAGCGCCAGACCGCGGGTGGTCAGCAGCAACGCCGACACCAGCGCCGTGGCGTTGATCGGGGTGGCTCGCAGGATGCGCCAGGCCACCTCGAACGCCATCTTCTGCAGTGCGAGACGCTTGGCCGCGGGGTCGGTGGCCACCGGCCCGTCAGGTGGCCCCAGCTGTTCGCGCATCGACACCGCTTCGGGGAAGCGCACGTAGATCTTGCCGAAGTTCCGGTCGCCCTGCGCCTTGATGTAGTGGTACAGCCAGCTCAGGCCTTCAGGCGTCTTCTCGCCGCCGCGCGCGTAGGCGGCGTACTCGGCCGTCTCGTGCAGCTGGTCGAAACTGATGGAGACGGGCTGCAGCAGGATGTCCTCGCTGCGGCCGTCGAGGTAGGCGTCGGCGACGTAGGCGAGCAGACCGAGCTTGGGCGGCAACATCTTTCCGGTCCGGGAGCGGGTTCCCTCGATGGACCAGTTGAGGTTGAAGCGCTTCTCTACGATGTACCCGACGTACTCCTTGAGCACGTACTTGTAGAGCGGGTCGCCCGCGATGTTGCGCCGGATGAAGATGACGCCGGAGTGCCGGAAGATCGGCCCCATCAGACCGAAGGCCAGGTTGATGCCGGCGAACGTGTGCACCGGCGGCAGGCGGTTCTCCTGCATCGCCACCGGCACGATCACGCCGTCGAGGTAGGACCGGTGCGAGAACAGCAGGACGGCAGGGTGCAGCTCCAGCGCGTGCCGCATGGCCTCGACCTGCTCGCGGTCGTAGTCCACGTTGGGGTCGAAACCGCGGCTGAAGATGGCGCGCCCGATCTTGGGGATGAAGTCGACGGAGAAGCGGCTCCAGCCCGTCGACAGCTCGTCGAGCATCTCGCCGGCCTTCTCGACCGTCGCGCCGGGGATTTTCTCCAGGCCCTGCCGGAACCGCGCCGACGCCAGCACCTCCGGCTTGACCAGCCGGGGTGACTTGTATTCGGGCCCGAGCAGCCGCAGCTCCACCCGCTCGATGGCGAGCTGCGCCCGGCGCAGGACGAAACGGGCGAATTCCCTTGGGTTTTCGGCGGTCGTGGTGTCCTTCCACTGCTGCCGCAACTGCCCCACGGTGGCGGGCTCACCGGCCACCACCCGGGCGCGCAGCGGGTCCTTGCGCAGGATGCGGCGCTGCAGCACCTCCGGTGGCCGGTACCGGTCGCGGCCGGAGATCAACCCGACGATCTTCGAGCGCGTCGGCAGCCCGGCGGGCACCCAGAACACCCGCACGGGTACCACCGAACGGCTCTCATCGGCGCCGAGCAGTTCCACCAGGCGGGCCAGCGTGCCGGGCGAGGGCTCGCCATCGGTCGGCAGCCGGAGCACCTCGAGGCGGGTATCCGGGTGCTGCTTGCGTTGGTGCGCCAGCCAGTCGTTGAGCAGGTCCCATTCGGCAGCGGAGCCGACGGCGGTCAGCACCAGGGCGTCGTCCGTCGGGTCGAAGCTGGCGAGGTCGTCAGCGGTGTGTTTCACCGTCGGCCCTTGGCGCTGCGCGGCGCATCGCCGCTGTCGTCACCCGAATCAGGTTGTGCTGCAGGCGCGGTCCGGTGGTACAGCGCGTTGTCGGGCACCTTGTCATGCGGCCATTTTCGGAGGGTGTCGAGGTAGAGCTGACGCACCTCCGCGATGCGCTCCGACAGGTCGTCCAGGGTCCAGTCCTCGACCGAGATCGGCGGGTATACGACGACGTCGACCTTGCCCGCGTGGAAGGTCGACGAATCGCGCGCGGCGATCACCTCCGCGTTGCGGATCACGATCGGCACGACGGGGATACCGGCGGCCATGGCCATGCGGAACGGGCCCTTCTTGAACTCGCCGACCTCGGTGGTGTCCAGGCGGGTGCCCTCGGGTGCGATGAGGATCGAAAGGCCTTTACGGGCAAGCTCTTCCATCTTGTGCAGGCTCTCGATGGCCGACGCGGGATCATCGCGGTCGATGAACGCCGCGTCCATCACCTTGCCGATGGTGCCCATGATCGGGTTGCTCTCGAGCTCCTTCTTGCCCACCGAGGTGAAGTTGTCGCTCACCAGCGCGCCGGCGATCATCGGGTCGGCCTGGTTGCGGTGGTTGAAGATGAACACCGCAGGCCGCTGCGCCCGCAGGTTTTCCGCGCCGAGCACGTTCAGGTCGATGCCGAGCGTCGCCATCAACGCCTTGCTCCACGCCGACGTGAAGAAGTTGACGCCCGTGCGCCGGTTGCCGGTCAACAGACCGAGGCCGAGGGCACCGGCGGCGACCGGGGCCAGCGACGCGATGCCGGCGAAGGTCCGCAGCTGTGCGATGGGGCTGCTGCCACTGCGGCTGGAGAACTTCAGCACCGGCCAACCACGCTTGGCGGCCACGGATTCCAGCTTGGCAGCCGGATTGGTGGGCCGTGGATTGCCGACCAGGTACATCAGGGCGACGTCTTCGTCACCGTCGGCGTAGAAGTAACTCTTCGCCAGATCGACACCGTTGTTCGCCGCGAAATGCTGTGCGGCGTTGGCCTTTCCGGGCCCCCACAGCACCGGCCTGACCACCTCACCGGTGATGAGTCCGTCCTCGTCCGTCTCGAACTTGTTGCACAGCACGTTCTTGATGCCGAGGAAGTTCGCCACCGGTTCGACCTGGACCGTCAGCGCCGACGAGCTCAGCACGACGGTGTGCCCGCGCGCCTGGTGCGCGCGGACGAGCTCGCGCATCTCGGGGTATATCCGCTTCTTGATGTGCTGGATGAACAGCCGCTCCCCCAGCTCGTCGAGGTCGCTGAGCGAGTTGCCGTTCAGCATCCGCGCGCCCCGGCCGATCAGGTCCTCGAACTCGGCTCGTCCCAGTTGGTGGTTCACCGCGGCCTGCACCATGCCGATGAACTCACCGACGCCCATCTGGCGGCGGCGCAACCGGTCCTGCGTCATGATCACGCCGGTGAACCCGGCCACCAGGGTGCCGTCCATGTCGAAGAACGCGCCGACCTCCGGCCCCTCGGGGCTGGCCAGAATCTCCGCCACCGACCCCGGCAGCCGGGCGTTGCGGAACTCGCCCGCGTAGTCGTCGTCCGAACTCATTGTGCGGCACCCCCGTTCACTGCCGGCTCGGCCTGTTCGTCCGCCAGCGCGAACGACGCCGGAATGGCGCGGCCGTCTCCACCCAGGGCCAGCACCTCGTTGAATCCGTCGAGCAGGCAGCGGGCCCACAGCTCGGGATCGTTGATCGACGCCCGGTCGTAGCGGGTGCTGATGGTGACCCAGCCGCTGCGCGAGATGAGTACCGCCATCATCGCGACGCCGGGCAGGGGCCCGATTCCGTAGTGCCGCAACACCTTTGCGCCGGCGATGTACGTGTCCATCGGCGGGCCGGGCACGTTGCTGGCCTGCACGTCGGAATTGACCACCGAGCCGGCCATGGACTCCAGCAGGGGGTCCGGCACGAGGTTCAGCAGCGGCGCGACGACGCCCACCACCTCGATGGCGCGCTCCTCGCGCTTGCGGGTCATCTGGGCGCGCACCTTCTGGATGCGCTTGCGCGGGTCGACGACGCCGATGGGCGCGGCGATGTTCACCCCCGCAAACCTGTTGCCACCGGCGGGGTCCGAGTCGGAGCGCACGTTCACCGGCACCGCCATCGGCAGCGACGCCACCGGGATGCCCTTGGCCTCGTGGTAGAGGCGCAGCGCGCCGCACAGCGCGGCGAGATAGGCATCGTTGATGGAGCCCTCGGCGGCCTTGGACGCCTTGTGCAGATCGCTGAACTTGATGTCGATCGCCTCGCTGCGCGACGCCAGACCACGGCGGCGCAGCACCGGCGACGGCGGCGCCGCGGGCGTCATCACCCGCCGGCTCGATCGCACGTAGTCGACCACCCCGCCGACCGCATCGGCCGGATCGCGCATCATGCGCCCGAGCAGCCCGGCCGCACCGCGCGTCACGTCGAGCACATTGTTGGCGATGCCCTTGGGCAATGCGTTGATGCCTTGGCGGGCAAGGTCGTTCGGCGACAGGTCTTCGGGGATCGGCAGCGGTGCCGAGGGCCGCGGCGCGGGATCGCGCTCGAGGTCGTAGAGGTTCGCGAACATCTCCATGCTGCCGACACCGTCGGTCACGGCGTGGCTCATGTGCACGATGTTCGCTGCGCCGCCGCCCGCCAGCCCTTCGACCAACGTGGCCGTCCACAGCGGCCGCGAGATGTCGAGCGGCGACTGCAGCGCCAGCTCGGCGAAGTCGAAGACCTCACGCAGCGTTCCCGCACCGGGCGCACGCACGCGCCGCACGTGGAAATCCAGATTGAAGTCGGGGTCGACGACCCAGCGCGCCGCCGCCGTCGGCAGGCTCGGCATCACGACCTTCTGCCGCAGGCGGATGGCCTTGCGGGACGCCTGCTCGAACCCCGCGCGGTACCGCTCCCAGTCGGGGGTGACGTCCAACAGTTCGACGCCCATGATGCCGGACCGGGTGCGCGGATTGGCCTCCCCGCGATGCATCAACTGATCAACCGCACTCAACTCTTCGGGCAACCCGGCCGTGTCAAAGTCCGGCACGTCGCTCATGGCTGTCGCTCTCCTCCGTCGTTGCCCAGCGCTGGACCCTAACGCTAGTCCGCCGCCGGACACAGCGCGGGCAATACGGCTGTTGCCATGGCCACTGCGCGGAGGCGTCGGGATAGACTTCCAGCGCGTTGCCTCCGTAGCTCAGTTGGATAGAGCAAGAGCCTTCTAATCTCTAGGTCGCAGGTTCGATTCCTGCCGGGGGCGCTTTTTGCTGGTGCGGCCGCACCAGCTCGTCGTCTGCGTCCGTCTCGGCCTCGATGACCGTCTGCGACGGTGCCGTCCGCTCCCACAAGACCGCGCCGACGCACGCCGTCACCACCCAGCCGGCGCCGCTGATCCCACACCAGGTGAGCAGCGCCATCGCGACGCCGATGGGCCCGAAGTCATCCCACCCGCGCAGCAGCGGCGGGAAGATCATCCGGGCCGCCAGCGGCAGGATGGTGCCCTCGATGACGACGCCCGCCAAGCCCGCGAGCAAGAGCGCGCGCCAGGCGCGGCCGCCGTCGCGAACCAGGAGCGCGGGGGTGATCGTCCAGAAGATCCAGACCGGGATCAGCGACACCGCGAAGAGCAGGATCTGGCTCCACCCGTGGTGCTCAGCGCCGAACGCGATCCGTTCGCGCACTCCGATCATCGTCAGATACAGGACGAACCACGTCACGCCGCGCCACAGCTTGCCGCCCCAGCCGAACGGTTCGCGGCGCCAGGCCTTGGCAAAGATGCCGGCGATGGTCATCGACATCGGGATGCCCCACACCAGGAAGCTCGCGACGCCGAAGAACGTCCAGTTGGATCGGAGGCCCGACGCCCGGCCGAACGCGGCCCGCACGTGGTCGGTCAGTGGGTAGGCCAGTCCGAGTTGCCGGCTCACCACGACGCCGGGGCTTGCGCTGTCGGCGAACCCGGTGAGGTAGCTGAACCCGATGATCGCCAGCGGGATGACCGTGGTGAACAGCTGCACCGACACCACCGTGCCCAGCGTGCCGCCGTCGATCTCGTTGAAGCGGTTCACGACGGCGACGATGGGCCGCAGCTGGCGCAGCTCGGCCAGCCGTCGGTAGCGGTCTTCGACGCGCTGCCGCATTGCCGGCGATTCGGCGTCGTCGCTCATGCTCCCCCTTCTACGGACCCGGGCATTGTGCCCGGTCGGGGGTGCTCCGCGCGCCGAAACGGCGTGCGGGTCGGATCAGACGGACTTCGTGACGCCGTAGTAGGCGACGATGTCGTCGGTGTCTGTGGTGGAGCTGGTCAGCACCGCGTAGGACCGCAGGAACGACTGGCCGACGCAGCCGTCGACCTTGACGTGCGTGTCCTTGAGCGTGATGCGCACGGGCGCCGACTTGAAGGACTTCTTGTCGACGGGGACCTGGGTCACGGTGCCCGGCTTCGGGTGGATTTCCACGGTGCCCGACATCGGCACGCTCACGCCGGTGGGCAGCAGGCCGGCCAGCGTCGATCCCGACGTGGCGATACCGATCGACCCGACCAGACGCACCTGGCCCAGCTCGATGCCGCAGCCGATCTGGTAGCCGGCCTCGAGTGTGCCGCCGTTGAGGGTGGTCTTGCCCTTGCCCGTCACCGTCCCGGTGAACGTGCCGCCCACCAGGTATTCACGCGAGCTGACCGCGGTCGTGAGTGGTGCGACGGGCAGTTCGGTCTCATTCTTGGCCACCACGGTGAGCGTCCAGCCGTCGGGCGTCGTCACCGTCGCCGGTTCTTCCGAGGCCACCACACCGGTGTCCGGCGGCGGGCCCTCGTCACCGGCGGGCGCGGGGTCGGCGTACGCAGCGGTCGCTGCCCCGAACGGGAGCAACATGCCCACAGCAGCAACCACAGCAAAACGCTTCAACATGAACTCCGAACGCCTCTCAACATGCACAGCCAAAGGAATCACACAGTTGTTTCGCAGATACGACCTCGGGTAAAGGTTTTGACTCACGTGAGTCGAAACACAAGCCATAGGCTGAGGTGGTGTCCGATCTCGTACTGACGCAGGTCATCGACCGCGTCGCACTCATCACGGTGAACGATCCCGACCGCCGCAACGCGGTGACCGCGGAGATGTCCGCCGGCCTGCGGGCCGCGATCAACGCCGCTGAGGCCGATCACAGCGTGCACGCCGTGGTCGTGACCGGCGCCGGCAAGGCGTTCTGCGCGGGCGCCGACCTGACCGCGCTCGGTGCCGCGACGGTCAACGGACTGCGAGTCATCTACGACGGTTTCCTCGCGGTGGCCGACTGCACGCTGCCGACCATCGCCGCGGTGAACGGCCCGGCCGTCGGGGCGGGGCTCAACCTCGCGCTCGCCGCCGACGTCCGGATCGCCGGACCCGGAGCGGTCTTCGACCCACGGTTCCAGAAGCTCGGGATTCACCCGGGCGGCGGCGCGACCTGGATGCTGCAGCGCGCCATCGGCCCGCAGGCGGCGCGCGCGGCGCTGTTGTTCGGCATGAAGTTCGACGCCGACGCCGCCGTCCGGCACGGCCTGGCGCTGGAGGTTGCCGACGACCCCGTCGCCGCGGCATTGGCACTGGCCGCCGGTCCCGCCGCGGCGCCCCGCGAGGTGGTGTTGGCGACCAAGGCATCGATGCGCGCGACCGACCATCCCGGTGTTCTGGACAAGGAGCAGCACGCGAAGGCGGTCGACATCGAGATCGTCCCGCAGGCCGCGTCGATCGAGTCACCGGAATTCGCCGCCCGACTGGCCGCTGCCAAGCAGCGCTGACCACTACGCGTCGAGCAGCGCCAGTTCGGGCGCCTCGATGAGCGCCCGCAGTTCGCCGAGGAAAGCGGCCGCCCCGGCGCCGTCGGCGATGCGGTGGTCGAAGGCGCAGGTGAGTGTCATGGTCGGCCGTGCCACCACCTCGCCGTCGCGCACGACGGCCCGGGGTTTGAGTGTGCCCATCCCGAGGATCGCCGCCTCCGGATAGTTGATGACGGGGACGCCCTCGTCGAGGCCCAGCGCCCCGAAGTTCGACACGGTGAACGTCGAGCCGTGCAGTTCAACGGGTTTCAGCGTGCCGTCCCGGGCGGAGCGAATCAGCCCGTCCACCGCCCAGGCCAGGTCCCGGGTGGAGAGGCGCTCGGCGTCCCGGACCACCGGCACCAGCAGCCCACGCGATGTCGCGACGCCGATGCCGAGGTGCACCGATTCGTGGAGGTGAACGCTCGCGCCGTGTTCGGCGGGCACCCAGGTGGCGTTGAACTCTCGGTGGTGCCGCAGCGCGATGGTCAGCAGCCGCAGCGTCAGCACGAACGGCGTGACGGTGGCGTCGGCCCCGGCCAGGGTGTCGCGTACCCGGAGCAACTCGGCGCAGTCCACCTGAACCGACGCGTGTGCGTCCGGTATCTCCTTGCGTGACACCGACATCCGGCGCGCCATCTCGGCCTGCACGCCGCTGACGGGAACGAGGTCGGTGTCGCCGGTCTGGTGCGCCGAGGCCAGCACGTCCTGGCGCGTGACGATGCCGTTCGGGCCCGACGGCGCCACCCCGGTCAAGTCGACGTTCAGGTCGGCCGCGAGTTTGCGCACCCGCGGTTTGGCCCGGGGCCGGCGGCGGGTGGTATCGAGATCGGCGTCCGCGCCGTACCCCACGAGCACGGGTTTGCGTTTCGGCTCGTCAGCATGCGGCTGCCCAGCTTTCGGCTCTTCGACTTTCGGCTCGGCGGGTTCTGCCGCCGCCGGGGCGTCGGTGGCGATGCGGACCAGCACGGCACCCACCGCGAGCGTCTGCCCTTCTGTCCCACCGAGTTCGGTCACCACGCCGGCGTACGGGCTGGGAATCTCCACGGCCGCCTTGTTGGTCTCGACGGTGCACAACACCTGATTGAGTTCGACGGTGTCTCCCACCGCCACGGCCCACGACGTGATGGTGGCGTCTTCCAATCCCTCGCCCAGGTCAGGCACCAGGAAGTCCCGCCTCGCGGTCATGGCTGGCTCATCGCCTTGTGCACGCAGTCGAGCAGGCGGTCGACACCGGGTAGCCAGAGCTTCTCCAGCCGGGCGGGCGGATAGGGCGTGTCAAAGCCGGTGGCGCGCAACACGGGTGCCTCCAGGTCATAGAAGAGTTCTTCGGAGATCCGGGCGGCCAGTTCGGCGCCGAACCCCAGGGTGCGCGGCCCCTCGTGCATGATCACCGCGCGTCCGGTCTTGCGGATCGACGCCGCGACGGTGTCGAAGTCGAGCGGGTTCAGCGACCGCAGGTCGATGACCTCCAGGTCGTGGCCGTCCGCGAGATCCGCTGCGGCCAATGCGGTGTCGACCAGCGAGCCGTACGTGATGACGGTGACGTCGCGCCCGGTGCGCCGCACCGCGGCCCGACCGATCGGCAACGCGGGGACACCGGTGTCGAGCTCGCCCTTGGTCCAGTACCGGCGTTTGGGCTCGAGGAAGATCACCGGGTCACGGGACGAGATGGCCTCACGCAGCAGCCAATACGCGTCCGACGGCGTCGACGGGATGACGACCTTCAGCCCGGCAGTGTGCAGCCAGTACGACTCGGTCGACTCAGAATGATGTTCCACCGCACCGATACCGCCGAACGACGGGATGCGGATGGTCACCGGCATGTCGACATCGCCATGGGTACGCATCCGGTACTTCGCGAGGTGGCTGACGATCTGGTCGAACGCCGGGGCCGCGAATCCGTCGAACTGAATCTCGGGTACCGGCACCAGGCCACGGATCGCCATGCCGATCGCGATGCCGACGATGGCCGACTCCGCCAGCGGTGTATCGAAACACCTTGCTTCCCCGAAGGTTTCGTGCAGGCCGTCGGTGACGCGGAAGACCCCGCCCAGCTGTGCGACGTCCTCACCGAACACCAGCACCCGGTCGTCGGCCGCCATCGCGTCACGGAGCGCGCGGTTGATGGCCTGCACCATCGACACTGTGGTGACCGCGGCGATTTTCCCCGCCGGCCGTCCCGGCTCGTCGGGCTCCGCGTCGCCGGACCACGGCGGTCGCTCGATGAGCTGCGTCATGTCAACCCTCCCAATCCAATTCGGCCAGCAACGCGTCACGCTGCCGGGCCAGCTCGGGTGTGATGTCGGCGTAGACGTTGTCGAACATGTCCGCGACGTCGAAATCCGGCGCCGTCAGCACCGTCTCGCGCAGTTCGGCGCGGAGCCGCCGGGAGCGGTTCTCGACGTGCTGCTGCAGCCGGGGCGTCCACACCCCGGTCTGCTCCAGGTACGTCCGGTAGCGCGTGATGGGATCGCGTGCCTCCCAGTGCTTCAGCTCATCCGGGTCGCGGTAGCGGGTCGGATCATCGGACGTGGTGTGCGGCCCCATCCGGTAGGTGACGGCCTCGATCAGCGTCGGCCCGTCGCCCCCGCGGGCGCGCTGCGCCGCCTCGGACATCACCGCGTAGCAGGCCAGCACGTCGTTGCCGTCGACCCGGATGCCGGGCATGCCGTAGCCGATGGCGCGGTGCGCGATCGACGGTCCCGCCTGCTGATGGCGCACCGGTACCGAGATGGCCCACTGATTGTTCTGGACGAAGAACACACACGGCGCCGACGTGACGGCCGCGAAGTTGAGCGCTTCGTGCATGTCACCTTCGGACGTGCCGCCATCGCCGATGAACGCCACGGTCACCGAGTCCTCCCCGAGCCGCTGCGCCGCCATCGCCGCGCCGACCGCGTGCAGGCCATGTGAGCCGATATCGATCGACAATGGCGCACAGTGTTTTTCGGTGAATCCGAGGCCACCGTGCCAGCGGCCCCGCCACACCGCGCTGATCTGAGCCGGCGTGATGCCGCGAACCAGCAGGGCGCCGAGTTCCCGGTACTGCGGGAACAGCCAGTCGGTCTTGCGCAGACAGGCTGCCGCGCCCACCTGTGCGGCTTCCTGGCCGCGGCACGAGGCGAACAGCGCGAGTTCACCCTGCCGCTGCAGATTCACGAATTCGACGTCGAGGTCGCGGGTGACAACCATCTCCTCGTACAGCCAGCCCAGCGTTTCGGGCGGCAGGTCGCGGCGATAGCGCACGTCGGAGGTGGCCGCGCCGTCGGGCGCGACGAGTTGCACGGGTTCAAGGTCCACCCAGTTGTCCAGGCCGGGGACCGTCACGTCAGCCATACCGCCTCCTTTCGGTGACGGCATGTTCGGCCGTCAGTCCGCGAGAAGCTCAGCGCGGTGGCGACCAGGGCAACCCCTCAGGTGGTGAGGGTCGCCGGCCGATGCCGGGGTGTGGCACCAGTCGGATGATCCGCTCTGCTCGCCGCAGTGCTGGGGCATCACCGCCATTATGCGCTCGAAGGCCATCCGGCCGCGGTTATCGCAGGTAACAGACTGAAGACGTGTCGGGCCGGCCGGCACAGTCGGCGGCAATACGGCCAACTTGTAGCCCGAACGTATGAATTCATTGTTATTTGCGCTGGTGACACGCGAATCGGCCCGGAGTCTGTCGTTGCCGCGTGCTAAAACCATCGCATCATCAACGTGGCAGTGCCAGAAGCGAGAAACCGATGAGACGTCCGAACCGCGCCGGCCCCAACGTCGCCCGAGCGTCATCCGTGCCCGCCCCCTGACCACACGCGTACGTCAGTCTCATCATGTTCGACACCGGTACAGGCGCAGCACGTCGCAACTTCCTCGCGCACACGATGCTCATCAGCCTGTTCATGCGGCACGGCGGGGCATTGGTGGTGTACGCCGTGGTGCTGGTCTCGGCGCCGCGCATCAGCCTGGCCGGCGTCGCCTTCGCCGGCCTGGCGGGCGCCTGGTCGCTGTACCGGCTGCTGACCCGCTCCGCGACGCCGCGCATCATCGCGATCGACTACGCCGTCACGATCGCCGCCTGCCTGGTCCTCCCCCTCGCGGCAGCCGACGACCAGGTGTGTCCGCCGACCTGCGCGCCGATCGCGATCGGCGGTACGGCCATCGCGAGCTTCACGGTGTTCGAACCGCTACTGAACGCGGCGATGGCCGCGGGCGTCGTGGCCGCGGTCGCGGCCGGCGCGGCGCCGGTCGGCGGTGTGCACGACACCGACCAGTGGGTCAACGTCTACTACTTCGCCTTGCTGTGGGTGGCGTCGACGTTGATCCGCATCTTGACGGTGCGCGTGGCCGAGAAAGTCGATGCGGCGCGCGCCGAGCGGCTCGCCGTCGAGCTCCGCCAGAAAGTCAACGCCGCGGTGCGCGATTACGACCGCGAGCAGACGCGGCTGCTACATGACACCGTCGCCTCCACCCTGCTGATGGTGGGGACCGGGGCCGCGTTGTCGCCCGAGCGTGTCGCCGCCCAGGCGCGCCGCGACCTTCGCGTGTTCACCGAGACGTCCCACGCCCCCGCGCCGCCGGCCGATCTCGTTGCCGCCCTGCGTGATCACGCCGCCCACACCACGACGCCCGTGAGCTATGCCGGTGTCTCGGCGATGTGGGTGGACGGGGCGACGGCGGCGCCCATCGCGGCCGCCGCGCGCGAGGCCCTCACCAACGTCGACCGGCATTCCGGCGCCGCCGCAGTCACCATCACCGTGCAGCTCGGGCGAATCCAGATCACCGACGACGGGCGCGGATTCGATCCCACCCGACCGACGCGGGGACACGGCATCGCCGACTCGATCATCGCCCGCATGCAGCAGCTCGGCGGCGTCGCGGAGATCATCACGCAGCCCGGGCAGGGCACCACAGTCGAGTTGTGTTGGCCCACGGCAATACCGGCCAATGCCGGCCCAGCGCCTGACCCGGAGCGGCTCATCGAGCGGGCACACATGGGATACGGACTGGCGCTGGTTGCCTACGGGCTGGCGAACCTGCTGGTGACGGTGCCCGCATCCCTGAGGTTCGCGGCGTACCCGTATCTGCAATGGACCCTCATCGTCGTGACGACGGCAGCGGCGCTGTCGGCGATCCCCCGGGTGATGGGCCGGACCTATCCCCGGGCACGTTTCGGCATCATGGCGCTCGTCATTGTGGCTCTGGTGCAGTCGATCTCGATGCCGATCAACGACCTCGACCCCCGGTTGCAGTGGGCCGAAGGCGCGATCGGCTGGTGTGTGCTGCCGCTGCTGCTCAGCGTGCGGCTCAGCTACGCCGTGGGCGTTCTGGTGTGGTGCTGGGTCGTTCCCGCCATCTACGCGATCATCCGGAATCCGTCGGTCCACACCGTCGTCGACCTCGGATACGACACGGCGAGTGTGCTCGTCGCCCAACTGTGCGCCCTGGTCGTAGCTGACATGATCCGGCGTTCTGCCGCAGCCGCTTCCGCCGAGACCGAGAGTCACATGCGCCTGACCGCCGCGGCACACATCGCCGACGCCGTGCAGGAGGAATACGACCGCCGCTACGCGGACCTCGCCGCCACCATCCAGCCGCTGCTGTGCACCCTCGCGGACGGAAAACCGGTCGACGCCGAGACGCGGCGCCGCGCACAACTCGAATACCAGCGGCTGCGTACCCTTTTCGACCAGTCCGCGAGCTTCGAGCACGTCCTGCTCCGCGAATTACGCCCACGCATCGACGCGGCCCAGAATCGCGGCCTCGCCATTTCCGTGGACGTCCAGGGCACGCTGCCGGCCATGGATGTGCCCACCGCCCGCCGACTGGCCCGGCTCGTCGACCAGGTTCTCCAGGCGGCCGCGTCACCGGCCCGCATCACCGTCACGGCCGAATCGGCCGCAGTCGAACTCAGCGTCATGTGTCAGCGCGCGCAGCACGCCGATTTGCCGACGAAATCCAGTGTCGACGACGAAGATGAATTCGACCTGACCACCCTCGATGACACGGTGTGGATCACCGTGCGCCACCCACTCCCAGAAAGATCGACCGAACATGTCCGCGCCGGCCAACCGATCTGAGCCCCTGGCCATCGCCGTTGTCGATGACCACGACGTCATCCACACCGGCGTCTCGGCATGGTGCGCTCAGGCCGATCCACCTATCCGCGTCGCATCCGACCACCTCGACGCCGAATCGTTCCTGGCCGTCTACCCCAAGGCTGACCACCAGCTGGCCGCGGTCATCCTGGACCTCGAACTGCGCAGTCGCCAGCCTGATTTCGATGCGGTCGCCGCCATCGTGGACGCGGGACACGCGGTGATCGTCTACTCGCACCTCGAGAACGCCGAGGTCATCCTGCGGTGCCTGGCCATCGGGGTGGTCACCTATCTGGCCAAGAGCGAAGGCCAGGGCCACCTCATCGAGGCCATCCGCGCGGCCAGCACCCACGAGCCGTACGTCGGCCCCCGCATGGCCGCGGCCATCTGCTCGGACACCGACTCCGGCCGGCCCGGACTCACCCAGCGCGAACGCGAAGTGCTCAAGGCCTGGTTCCAGACCGAGAGCAAGGACATCGTCGCCAAGCGGCTACATCTCGCCCCGACCACCGTCCGGACCCACTTGCAACGTGTCCGCGCCAAGTACGCCGCCGCGGGGCGGCCGGCGGCCACCAAGGCCCAACTCGTCGCCCGTGCCGTGCAAGACGGCATCCTCAGCGTCGAGGACCTGTAAGCCGTCACTGCCGCCCAGCGGGCCTGCCGCCGTCCCCCGAACGTACGAATTTGATTCGACGTTCACCCATAACTCCTCCACTTTGCCAGCACCGACGATCCAGGCGTGCTAGAACATTGCCACCAGCAAAGTTCTAATGTCCGAAGTGAGGAATCGATGAGCTGTCAGAAAGACGTTGCTGCCGGATATTTGGCGACTCCCAGCCAGACTGGCAAGACCTCATCGACACCATCACGGCTATTTAGCAAACTGACGTGCGGAGTGGTCGCCGGACTCGCGCTGCCGTCGCTGATCTTCGCTACACCCGCTCATGCCGACCCCGTTGCCACGGTGAAAGCCCGCACGCAGCGCATGTCCGACGCCAGTCTGAGCGCGCAGCAGAACGGTTGGTACAACCCCGGCGACAAGGTCACTCTGGTGTGCTCCAAGCGCGGCCAGGCGGTCAAGGGCTTCTTCAGTTTCAACATCCCCAACGGCGGCTGGGACAACCTCTGGTACCGGACGTCCGACAACAACTACGTCGCCGATGTCGACATCGAGACCGGCACCCTGAACGACGTGACAGCCGACTGCGGCGCAGTCAAGCCGGAGGCCGGCAGCCCGGCGCCCGCTGCCCAATCCGCCGGGCTCCGTTGGCCACTCGACGCGGTGAATGTGAATCAAGGCTTCGGCGCACGCCCCGACTTCTACCGGAAGTACGGGCAGAACGGGCACAACGGTATCGACCTGGCTGCGTCACCGGGTACGCCCGTCTACGCGGCCGGCGACGGCGTCATCGAGTTCGAAGGGTGGGGCCAGAACCATCCATGGATGACCACGCCGGCCGGCATCTGCATTCTCATCAAGAACAGCAATGTGTACACCGGCTATGCGCATCTGAGCGACACGGTCATCAACAAGGGCCAGCACGTGACCAAGGGCCAGCTCATCGGGCATACGGGTCAGACCGGTGACGCTGACGGCCCCCACCTGCACTTCGAAGTCCTGCCGCTGCGCCCCGACTTCGGGAACGGTTTCGCCGGACGCGTCGACCCCGGGCCGTATCTGGGCTGATCTTACGGCGCCAGGGCGACGATCCGCTCGGCGCGGCGCAGCACCGGCATGTCGACCATGAGACCGTCGTACTGGAACACGCCACGCTCGCGGGTCGCGGCATCGAGTACCGCACGCGCCCAGGCGATCTCCTTCTCGGTCGGCGCGTAGCCGTTCCGGATGACCGCGACCTGGGTCGGGTGGATGGCCACCTTGGCGTCGAAACCGACGGCCACGGCGTCGTCGACCTCGGCCCGCAGGCCGTCGAGGTTCTTGATGTCCAGGTACACCGAGTCCAGCGCGAGTTTGCCGAAAGCCTTGGCCGCCAACAACGACTGTGATCGGACGTGCTTGGCGACGTCGCGGTAGCTGCCGTCGGGCCAGCGGTTGGCGGTGCCGCCGAGCACCGCGAACAGGTCCTCGGCGCCCCACATGACGGCGTACGTGTTGTCGACCCGTGCGGTCTCGGTGACGGCGAGCGCGCCGAGCGGCGTCTCCACCAGCACCACCACGTCGAGCGGCGCAAGTGCCCGAACTTGTTCGGCGGACTCGGTTTTCGCGAGCATCACCGTGGTGTACGGCGTCTTCGCCAGCGCTTCCAGGTCCAGCGGATGATCAGCGGTGTCCGACGGGTTCAGCCGCACCACCGTGCGCGCCGGGTCCAGCGGGGTGTCGATCAACGCCTGGCGAGCCGCCGGCCGGTCCTTCGCGGCGCAGCCGTCTTCCAGGTCGAGGATCACCACATCGGCTGCGGCGGCGGCCTTTTCGAACCGCTCAGGACGGTCCGCCGGGCAGAACAGCCAGCCGGGGCCCGGGGCGGTCAAGCTCATGACGGCTGCTCCGCGGGACGCTTGCGCACCATGGTCTTGCGCGTCGCCGTGGCGACGATGTCACCGTGCTGGTTGCGACCGGTATGGGCGAACGTGACGATGCCCTCCCCCGGCCGGCTCTTGGACTCGCGCTTCTCGACCACCTCGGACTCCGCGTACAGCGTGTCGCCGTGGAAAAGCGGCCTGGGGAAAGCGATGTCGGAGAAACCGAGGTTTCCGACGATCGTGCCCTGCGTCAGCTGGGCGACCGACAGCCCGACGAGCGTGGACAGCGTGAACATCGAATTCACCAGCCGCGCATGGAACGGCGGCAACGCGTCGGAGAACGCGGCGTCCAGATGCAGCGCCTGCGTGTTCATGGTCAGCGTGGTGAACAGGACGTTGTCGGCTTCGGTGATGGTGCGGCCGGGCCGGTGCTGGTAGATGACGCCCGGCTGGAACTCCTCGTACCAGAGCCCGCGCTGCTCGATGATCCGCTTCTCGGTCACAGCCCGGCCTCACGCGCGATCAGCATCAGCTGAACTTCCGTTGTGCCCTCACCGATTTCGAGGATCTTCGAATCACGGTAGTGCCGGGCCACCGGGTACTCGTTCATGAAGCCGTAGCCGCCGAACACCTGGGTCGCGTCGCGGGCGTTGTCCATCGCGGCCTCGCTGGCGATCATCTTGGCGATGCAGGCCGCCTTCTTGAACGGCTTGCCCGCCAGCATCAGTGCGGCGGCGTCGTAGTACGCGGTGCGGGCGACGTGGGCGCGGGCCTCCATCCGGGCGATCTTGAAGGCGATGGCCTGGTAGCCACCGATCTTGCGGCCGAACGCTTCCCGCTCCTTCGAGTACTTCACGCACTCGTCGACGCAGCCCTGCGCGACGCCGACCGACAGCGCGGCGATGGCGATGCGACCCTCGTCGAGGATGCGCAGGAAGTTGGCGTAGCCGCGGCCACGGTCACCGAGCAGGTTCTCGGCCGGCACCCGCACGTCGTCGAAGCTCAACGGGTGGGTGTCCGAGGCATTCCAGCCGACCTTGTCGTAGGCGGGTTCGGCGGTGAAGCCCGGCGTCGGCACCGGAACCAGGATCGACGAGATCTCCTTGTGCCCACCGGGCAGTTCGCCGGTCACGGCCGTCACGGTCACCAGCTTGGTGATGTCGGTGCCGGAGTTGGTGATGAACTGCTTGGAGCCGTTGATCACCCAGCTGTCGCCGTCCAGCTTGGCGGTGGTCTTGGTGGCGCCGGCGTCACTGCCGCCACCGGCCTCGGTCAAACCGAAGGCGCCCAAGGCCTTTCCGCTGGCCAGCTGCGGCAGCCATTCCTGCTTCTGCGCCTCGGTGCCGAAGCGGTACACCGGCATGGCACCCAGGCCGACGCCGGCCTCCAGCGTGATGGCGACGCTCTGGTCCACCTTGCCGAGTTCTTCCAGGGCCAGGCACAGGGCGAAGTAGTCGCCGCCCATGCCGCCGTACTCCTCGGGGAAGGGCAGGCCGAACAGGCCCATCTCGGCCATCCCGTCGATGACCTTGTACGGGAAGGTGTGGTCCTTGTCGTGCTGGGCGGCCACCGGCGCGACGACCGTCTGCGCGAATTCCCGAACCGTCTTGGCCAGCTCGGCGTAGTGGTCCGGCAGGGTGCCGGTCGAAATGAAGTCGCTCATTTGGTCTCCTCGGTTGCTGCGGTAATCCGGGCCAGCGGCTGGCCCACTTTGACCTGATCGCCCACGGCGACAAGCAATTCCACGGTGCCGTCGACCGGCGACGACAACGCGTGTTCCATTTTCATGGCCTCGACGGTGACGACGACGTCACCACTACTCACCGTCGACCCGTCCTCGACGCCCACGGCGACAACGGATCCCGGCATCGGGCTGACGATCTCGGCGTCACCACTGTGTTCGTCGTCGGCGCGGACCGGCGCCTCACGTACGTCCTCGACGACGGTGGTACGGCCGGCACCGGCCAGCCACAGCCGGTGGTCCTCGACGGCGGTCAGGTATTCGGTGCGCAGGCCGTCCACCGTGACGATCAGCCGGTCACCGTCCAACGACGCTGTCACGCTGAGCGGTTCGCCGTCTTCGATGCGTGCCGTGGCGGCCGCGGGCGTTCCGGTGAGGTGGACGTGGTCGGTCCGGTCACCGGCCCGCAGCCGGATGGTGGTCGGCGCGTGCTCCCCCACCCGCCAGCCCGTCGGGGTGGCCCACAGTTCGCCGGCGTCCGCCCAGCTGTGCAGCCAGCGGTACGCGGCGGCGGCGATGAACTCGTCGTCGCCGGCCTGCGCCGCGACGTAGTCGCCCGTGCGGCGGTCCAGCAGCCCGGTGTCGAGGCGTCCGGCGATGACGTCCTCGTCAGCCAGCAGGAAACGCAGGAAGTCGAGGTTGGTGCCGACACCCAACACGGCGGTATCGGCCAGTGCCCGGTCCAGGCCACGCCGCGCCGACTCCCGATCCGGCCCGTACGCAATGATTTTCGACAGCATCGGGTCGTAGTCGCTGCCGATCACCGAGCCGGCCCGGATACCGGAATCCACGCGGGCGTCGGCGGGCTCGGCCAGCGCCAGCACGGTGCCGCCCGTGGGCAGGAAGTCGTGCGCCGGGTCCTCGGCGTACACGCGGGCTTCGATGGCGTGGCCCGTCATCGTGATGTCGTCCTGTGCCACCGGCAGTGCCTCGCCAGCGGCCACCCGCACCTGCAACTCCACCAGGTCGATGCCCGTGACCAGTTCCGTCACCGGGTGTTCCACCTGCAGGCGGGTGTTCATCTCCATGAAGAAGAACTCGTCGGGCCGGTCGGCGGAAACGATGAACTCGACGGTGCCGGCGCCGCGGTAATCGACGCTGCGGGCGGTGTCGCACGCGGCCGCACCGATGCGGGCCCGGGTCGCCTCGTCCAGCACGGGTGACGGGGCCTCTTCGATGACCTTCTGGTGCCGGCGCTGCAGGCTGCACTCGCGCTCGCCGAGATGCACGACGTTGCCGTGACTATCCGCGACGACCTGGACCTCGATGTGCCTGGGGTTCAACACGAATCGCTCCAGGAACAGGGTGTCGTCACCGAATGCCGAGGCGGCCTCGCGGCGGGCCGAGGCCAGCGCGGCGGGCAGCTCGGCAGCCGAATGCACCACGCGCATACCCTTGCCGCCACCGCCGGCGGACGGCTTCACCAGCACCGGGAAGCCCACCTCGGGGGCGCCGGTGATGAGCTCGTCGTCGGTGAGGCCCGGACGCGAGATACCGGGAACCACCGGCACCCCGAAGGCCGACACCGCCGCCTTGGCGGTGATCTTGTCGCCCATGGTGCCGATGGCCTTGGCCGGCGGCCCGATGAAGACGATGCCCGCATCGTGCAGTGCGGCGGCGAATTCGGCGTTCTCGGACAGGAATCCGTAGCCCGGATGCACGGCCTGCGCGCCGGTGCGCCGCGCCGCGCTCACGATGGCGTCGATGCTCAGGTAGCTCTGCCGGGCCGGGGCCGGGCCGATGTTCACCGCCACGTCGGCCTCGAGCACATGCCGGGCACCGGCATCGGCGTCGCTGAACACCGCGACCGAACGAATCCCCATGGCCCGCAACGTCCGGATGACGCGGACCGCGATCTCGCCGCGGTTGGCGACCAGGACCGTATCGAAAGTCTTCATCTCACATCCTGAAAACGCCGTAGGACACAGGCTCGAGCGGAGCCTGCGCGACAACTGAAAGAGCCAGTCCCACCACGGTTCTGGTGTCAGCCGGGTCGATGACGCCGTCGTCCCAGAGCCGGGCCGTCGAGTAGTACGGGTTGCCCTGATCTTCGTACTGCTGGCGGATCGGGGCCTTGATGGCCTCTTCCTCCTCCGGCGTCAGGTCACCGCGCACGGTGGCCAGCACCGAGGCGGCCTGCTCGCCGCCCATCACCGAGATGCGGGCGTTGGGCCACATCCACAGGAAGCGTGGCGAGTACGCGCGGCCGCACATCGAGTAGTTGCCGGCGCCGTACGAGCCGCCGATGACGACGGTCAGCTTCGGCACCCGCGCGCAGGCCACCGCGGTGACCATCTTGGCGCCGTGCTTGGCGATGCCGCCGGCCTCGTAGTCGCGGCCCACCATGAAGCCGGAGATGTTCTGCAGGAACAGCAGCGGCACCGACCGCTTGTCGCACAGTTCGATGAAATGTGCGCCCTTCTGGGCGGATTCACCGAACAGCACGCCGTTGTTGGCGATGATGCCCACCGGGTGGCCATGGATGCGGGCGAAGCCGGTCACCAGCGTGGTGCCGTATTCGGCCTTGAATTCGGTGAATTCGCCACCTTGGGCAAGCGAAGCGCCGGGGAATGGCCCGTCGACGATGCGGGTGATCACCTCGTGCACGTCGTACGGCACCTTGGAGTCGATCGGCACGACGTCGTAGAGCTCGGTCTGGTCGCACACCGCGTCCACCACCGGGGCGACGTCCCACGGCGCCTGCGCGCGCGGCCCGAACGTCGAGGCGATGCGGCGGACGATGCGCAGCGCGTCGCGGTCGTCGTGTGCCAGGTGGTCGGTGACGCCGGAGATCTTGGAGTGCAGGTCGCCGCCACCGAGGTCCTCGGCCGAAACCACCTCTCCGGTCGCGGCTTTCACCAGCGGCGGGCCGCCCAGGAAGATGGTGCCCTGGTTGCGGACGATGACGGCCTCGTCGCTCATCGCGGGGACGTACGCGCCGCCGGCGGTGCAGGAGCCGAGCACCGCGGCGATCTGCGGGATACCCCGCGCCGACATGTTGGCCTGGTTGAAGAAGATGCGGCCGAAGTGTTCACGGTCGGGGAACACCTCGTCCTGGCGCGGCAGGAACGCACCACCGGAGTCGACGAGGTACACGCACGGCAGCTGGTTCTGGCTGGCGATCTCCTGCGCCCGCAGGTGCTTCTTGACCGTGATCGGGTAGTACGTGCCACCTTTCACCGTCGCGTCGTTGGCGACGATCATGCATTCGCGACCCGACACCCGGCCGATGCCGGCGATCATGCCGGCGCCCGGGCATTCGTCGTCGTACATGCCGCCCGCGGCCAGCGGCGCGATCTCCAGGAACGGGCTGCCCGGATCGAGGAGCCCGTTGACCCGGTCGCGCGGCAGCAGCTTGCCGCGACCGACGTGGCGCTCGCGGGCGCGCTCCGATCCACCCAGCGCGGCGACGGCCAGCCTGTCCTTGAGATCGGCCACCAGCGCCAGGTGCTGCTCGCGATGCGATACCCGTTGGGAAACGCTCGGCGACATCGTCGCTCCATTTCACTTGAGTTAATGGCGAATAACCGAACGCGATGTTAGTCTTCATTAACTGAGATGTCCAGACCGGGTTGGAGGTGTCGATGACGGCATCAGTGTCAGACGCCGAAACACCGCGCAGCCGAGCCAAATCCGACCGGCGCGGCCAACTCGTCGCCGCCGCCGAACGACTCATCGCCGAACGTGGCTTCCTGGCGGTCCGCCTCGAGGACATCGGCGCCGCGGCAGGCATCAGCGGGCCCGCGATCTACCGGCACTTCCCCAACAAGGAAGCGCTCCTGGTCGAGCTACTGGTCAGTGTCAGCGCCCGGCTGCACGCGGGGGGACGCGCCGTGGTCGCCGAATGTGACGATCCCGCCGACGCACTCAACGGCCTCATCGAGTTCCACCTGGACTTCGCGCTCAACGAGTCCGACCTGATCCGGATCCAGGACCGCGACCTCAACAACCTCCCCGACGCCGCCAAACGGCAGGTGCGCCGCTCGCAGCGCCAGTACGTGGAAATCTGGGTGGACGTCCTGCGCCGGCTCGACCCGTCCCGCAGCGAAGCCGACGCCCGCACCATGGCCCACGCCGCATTCGGGCTCCTGAACTCGACGCCGCACAGTGTCACCGCGGGCGGCGCCCGCAAGCAGGAGGAATCCTCGCGCGCCGTGCTGCGCGCCATGACCGTCGCGGCACTGGCCCCGCACCGCTGATCCAACCCGCCGCAGCGTCCCCGCGGTCCGGCGCGCGCCGCAGGTACCCTGCAAACATGAGGTGGGCATGACCGGATCGCGCGACGACGGGCTGGACGCCACCAAGAAACTCCCGGCCATGCCGACGGCCGGCTACCAGACCGACGCCTTCACCGATCCCTACGGTGTCACCGCACCGCCGAAGGTCCGCCGCCACAAGTGGCTGTTCCCGCTGGCCGGCGCGGTACTGATCCTGGCTCTCTGCACCGTGATCGCGCTGGTCATCGTCAACAGTTCCGAACAACAGACCCTGGTCGCACCGCCGCCGCTGCCGGTCCCGACGCAGGATCCGATGTCGTCGTCGACGACTGTGACGACCACCACGACGCCCGAGAGCACCGAGCCCAGCGAAGCCGTCAGCCCACCGGCGGCGGCAGCGCCCCCAGACGACGAGAGCGGCGACACCGAAGCCGTGCTGTACGCCGTGATCGGCAACGGCCGGGCGGTGAGCATCACGTACGTCGACACCGGCGGGGTGCTGCAGACGGAGTTCAACGTGCCGCTGCCGTGGACCAAGGAAGTGCAGCTGAACCGGCCGGCCGCGCGCTCGGCCAGCGTCAGCATCGTCAACGCCGGACGCGGCATCGCGTGCACCATCTCGGTCGACGGCACCCAGATTCAGCAGCGGGAAGGCGCGGGCCTCACGGTGTGCCGGCAGTCCGGCAAACGCGGCCGCGGGCACGGGCACTAACGCCGGGCCGGCACCTTCACCAGCATCATCCCGACCAGCCCGATCGCCAGGACCGTGCACAGGCCGCCCAGGCCCGCCCGCGTCGTCGCGAAGATGTCGATGAACATCGAGAACAACCACGGCGACAGCACGTGCGCCGCCCGGCCCGTGGTGGTGTAGAGCCCGAAGGCCACGCCCTCCTTGCCGTCCGCCGAGATGCGGAGCATCAGGTTCCGCGACGCCGACTGCGTGGGGCCGACGAACAGGCACAGTGTCAGGCCACAAATCCAGAACGCGAGCGGTCCGGACAGGAACATCAGCGTGATGCCGACGGCGACCATCGCGGCCAGTGAGCCCACGATGACGCGCTTGGAACCGATCCGGTCGTCGAGCATGCCGCCGAGCGCCGCGCCCAGTGCCGCGATGGTGAACGCACCGGCGCCGAACAACGGCACGCTCGTCGGCGCGAGCCCGTAGACGCTGACCCCCACCACCGGTCCGAAGATCGAGATGCCCGTCAGCCCGTCGCGGAAGACGGCGCTGGAGAGTAGGTAGTAGACGACGTTGCGGTCGCGGCGCCACTCGCCGACGACCTCCGTCCACAACCTGCGGTAGGCGCCGAAGAATCCGACGGCCGGCGTGCCGTCGTGCGGCGGCGACTTCACCGTCAGCAGCAACGGCAGCGCGAAGATGACGAACCACGCCGCGGCCACCAGGACCGCGTACCGGTCGGGTTTGCCGTCCGAGTTCGGAATGCCCAGGAGGCCGAGGGTGTCGCCGCTACCGGACTTGAAACCCACGAAGACCAGGAGCAGCAGTACGACGCTGCCGAAAAACCCTGCCGCCAAGCCGAATCCAGAGATGCGACCCGAGGTCGTCGGCGTCGACAACTGCCGCAGCATCGCGTTGTACGGGACCGTCGCCAGGTCCATGCACGCCGCGGTGCAGGCCAACAACGCCAGGCCGATCCACAGGTAGTGGTAGTCGGGCTTGATGAACGTCATCGACGCCGTCAGCACCACGACGGCGCCCGTCAGCGCCGCGAGCGCCCGCCGCCGCCGGTACGCGGCGTCGACCATCACGCCCGTCACCGGGGCCAACAACGCCACCGCGATGCCCGCCACCAGCACCGCGCGCCCCAGCCAGCTCTCGGGCGTCGTCGGGCCCGGCAGGCCTTTGCCGACCTCCGAGATGAGATAGATGTTGAAACCGAAGGTCGTCACGATCGCGTTCACGCCCGTGGCACCGGAGTCCCACAGCGCCCAGGCGGCGACGCGGCCCCGGCCGACAGGCGGGACGTGGCTGCCCAAGGCCCGTCGATTCGCTCGGCAAGCCTCGCTCATGCCGCCACTCTATTGGTCCCTACGATTGCACCCATGTCCGTACCCGCTCCCAGTCCCGACGCCCGCGCCGTCGTCACCGGCGCCTCGCAGAACATCGGTGAAGCGCTGGCCACCGAACTCGCCGCCCGCGGCCACCACCTGATCATCACGGCGCGCCGCGGCGAGGTGCTGGCCGAGGTCGCCAAGCGCATCACCGACAAGTACGGCGTCACCGTGGAGGTCCGGGCCTGCGACCTGACCGACCCGGCCGACCGCGACAAGCTCTGCGACGAGCTCGCCCAGCGCGACATCTCCATCCTGTGCGCGAACGCCGGCACCGCGACCTTCGGTGCCGTCGCCGACCTGCCGGCCGAGGGTGAGAAGGCCCAGGTGCAGCTCAACGTGCAGGGTGTGCACGACCTGGTGCTCGCCGTGCTGCCCGGCATGATCGCGCGCAAGGGCGGCGGCATCCTGATCTCCGGTTCGGCCGCGGGCAACTCGCCCATCCCGAACAACGCGACCTACGCCGCGTCCAAGGCGTTCGCCAACACCTTCAGCGAGTCGCTGCGCGGCGAGCTCAAGCCGCACGGCATCAACGTCACGCTGCTGGCGCCCGGACCGGTGCGCACCGAGCTGCCCGACCCGTCCGAGCAGTCACTGGTCGAGCGCCTGATCCCCGACTTCCTGTGGATCGACACCGAGTACACCGCCCGGATTTCGCTGGACGGCCTCGAGAAGAACAAGATGCGCGTCGTGCCCGGCCTGACCTCCAAGGCCATGTCGGCCGCGAGCGGCTACGCCCCGCGCGCGATCGTCGCGCCGATCGTCGGCGCGGTCTATAAGAAGCTCGGCGGGTCGTAAGGCCCAGCCGCCGCGCCGAGAAGGACCAAATGGCTGCTGATTCGGCTTCGCAACGACCATTTGGTCCTTCTCGGCGCGCCCCAACTGAACCGACTTACCGCCGGCGCGTCGTACCGAACAGGCTGCGGGTGATCTCGCGGCCTGCCACGGTCGCCGCCGAGCGCAGGAAGCTCTTGAACGCGGTGCTCTGCAGGACTTCCGACACCATGCCGGGTCCCTCTGCCTCGACCTCGACGCGACCGGATGCGGTGAGGTCGGGCTCTTCGGCCGGGGTGGGCGCGGGCGCCGTGCCGGCATCAGCCGCAGGCGGCGCACCGGCCGGCGCCGGCTGCGCAGACAGCCGCTCGTGGGCCGAGTCGCGGTCGACTGTCGCGCCGTAGGTCGCTTGCAACGGGCTGGCCTTGGCGGCGGCAGCAATGGCGTCGGGGCCGATGGTGCCCATCAGCGACCGCGGCGCGCGCAGCCGGGTCCACGCCACCGGCGTCGGCGCACCGACCTCGGACAGCACGGTGACGACGGCCTCACCGATCCCGAGCGACGTCAGCGCCGACTCCAGGTCGTAGACGGACGTCTTCGGGTAGGTCCGGACCGTCTTCGTCAGAGCCTTCTGGTCGTCCGGGGTGAAGGCCCGGATCGCGTGCTGGACGCGCGCACCCAGCTGGCTGAGGACGTCGTTGGGAATGTCGGTGGGCAGCTGGGTGCAGAAGAACACGCCGACACCCTTGGAGCGGATCAGCTTGACGGTCTGCTCGACCTGGTCCAGGAACGCCTTCGACGCGTCGGCGAACAGCAGGTGCGCCTCGTCGAAGAAGAAGACCAGCTTCGGCTTGTCCGCGTCACCGATCTCCGGCAGCGTCGAGAACAGGTCGGCCAGCACCCACATCAGGAACGTCGAGAACAACACCGGCCGCGCGGCCTGGCTGCCCAGCTCCAGCAGCGTGATGATGCCGCGGCCCTGCGGGTCCAGACGCATGAGGTCCTCGGGCTTGAGCTCGGGCAATCCGAAGAACGTGTCGCCGCCCTCGGCCTCCAGGTTGATCAGCGCACGCAGGATCACGCCCGCGGTGGCCGGCGACACCGCGCCGAGTGCCTTGAGCTCCTCTTTGCCCTCATCACTGGTCAAGAACTGGATGACACCGCGCAGATCCTTCAGGTCATCGAGGAGCAGGCCCTTCTGGTCGGCCCAGTGGAAGATCAGCCCGAGCGTCGACTCCTGAGTCTGGTTGAGCCCCAACACCTTCGACAGCAGGATGGGCCCGAAGCTGGTGACGGTGGCGCGCACCGGGACGCCGATGCCCGTCGTCCCCAGTGACAGGAACTCGACCGGGAAGGCGGTGGGCGTCCAGTCGTCGCCGGTGTCTTTCGCACGCTGGGCGGTCTTGTCGCCCGCCGCGCCGGGCTGCGCGAGCCCCGACAGGTCGCCCTTCACGTCGGCCATGACGACCGGCACCCCGGCCGTCGACAATTGCTCGGCGATGACCTGCAGCGTCTTCGTCTTACCGGTACCGGTCGCGCCCGCGATGAGGCCGTGGCGGTTGATGGTGGCCAGCGGAATCTTGACTTGAGCGCTGGGGTCGACGGTCCCGTCGACGACGACCGCGCCCAGGTTCAGCGCTTGGCCGGTGACGGCGTAACCAGCGGCGATCTGCTGCGCGGGGGATGCACTCGAATCGGTCGTCATGCGCCTGACCCTACTTCGTCGGGTCGCTGGTGGCCGGGTATGGACACCCCGTTGAACGCCTGGGAATAGTCTGGAACACCGTGCGTGACGAACTGGTATGGATCGACTGCGAGATGACGGGGCTGGATCTCAAGTCCGACCGGCTCATCGAGATCGCGGCATTGGTCACTGACAGCGACCTGAACGTGCTCGGCGAGGGCGTCGACGTGGTGATCCACACCGACGACGCCGCCCTCGACGGCATGGCTGATGTGGTGATGAAGATGCACACCCGCTCGGGCCTGATCAACGAGGTGCGGACCTCCACGGTCACCCTCGAAGAGGCCGAGCAGATGGTGCTGGACTACATCCGCGGCCACATCGGGCAGGCGAAAACCGCTCCCCTGGCCGGCAATTCGATCGCCACCGATCGCGGCTTCATCGCCCGCGACATGCCCCGCCTCGACGACTTTCTGCACTACCGGATGATCGACGTCAGCTCGATCAAGGAACTGTGCCGCCGCTGGTACCCGCGCATCTATTTCGGGCAGCCCGACAAGGGGCTGGCGCACCGCGCCCTCGCCGACATCCACGAATCCATCCGTGAGTTGAAGTACTACCGCGGCACCGCGTTCGTGCCCGCGCCCGGCCCGTCTACCAGCGAAATCGCGGCCGTCGCCGGTGAACTCGGCCCACCGACGAACGACGCCGTGGAGACCGATTCGGCTTAGCGGGCCCAAGCGGTTAGTATCTACGACGCTGCTTCTGAGAAGCAGCGATGGTGGCTGTAGTTCAGCTGGTAGAGCACCAGGTTGTGATCCTGGGTGTCGCGGGTTCGAGTCCCGTCAGCCACCCCGAGGTAGAACATCGCCTCACCTGCGCGTAGCGGGTGAGGCGATGTTTGTTTTCCGGGGGTCTCGCGCCCGGCTGGCACAGTGGTGCACGTGGGTGATGCGATCGAGTTGCGAGCGTCCTGCCTCGAAGGACCCCGAGTCCGCCTTCGCAAGGCGCGCGACGAGGACGCCGAGGGCCTGATCGAAACGCAGACCGACGAGCGGGTACGCCGGTATCTGGGCGGACCGCGACCTGTCCACGAAGTGCGCGCCGTGCTCGAAGGGGTCGGCGCGGCAACGTTATTGGAAGCCCCCGGCTGCTACATCGCGACGGCCAAGGATTCCGACGAGATGCTTGGGACGGTGACGCTGAGTCGCCGTCGCAACGACGTGCCCGGCCATCTGGACCCCGGCGGCGACGAGCTCGAGCTGAGCTACGTCTTCCGTCCGCACGCGTGGGGTCGGGGCTATGCGAGCGAAGCCGCGCGGCTACTGCTGGAGTACGCGGCCGGCGAGCTGGACGACCAACCTGTCGTGATCATCACCCAGACCGCCAACCGCGCCTCGCTCCGCTTGGCCGAGCGCCTCGGGTTCAGTGTGGTGGCGACGTTCGAGCAGTACGACGCCGAGCAGGCGCTGGCGACCGCTCGGCTGGCCACGTTCCTGCGCACCGAAGCCCTTCGCGCCGACTCCTAGGGTCAGCAGGGCACCTGGTCCAGGAAGCCGTGCACCGACCGGATGCGGCCGTCGGCGTCCGTGGCCAGCACGTCGAATCCGATGATCGGCGGCTGCTCCCCCGCCGGCCCCAGGCCCCACTGGAAGCGGGCCTGGTTGTGGTGGCTGTCCGGGCCGCTGACGAGCGAGAAGACGAATCCGGGGAATTGGGTGTGGACCGCGCCGATCACGCCGGAGATGGCGTCGTGACCCGCGACGTCGGCCATCGGATCGGTGTAGGACGCCTCGGGCGTCCAGTGGTCGTCGAGCAGCGCCTTCCGTTCAGTCGGGTCGGTGGCGTTCCAGGTCTTCAGGTACGCGGTGACGATGTCGTTCATGCTGACCTCTTTCATGTCGGGTTGGTCAGCTCAAAGCTTGGCGGCCGAAACGCGGCAAGTCGATTACTTGGCAGGTAATGATGTTCTGCCGCTTGGGCTTTCGGCGACGACGCCTTCTTCGGCCTGCGCTTCGCGGCGTTGACCCTGGGCCTACGGCGCGAAAAACCGAGTAACGCAGGCCCTCAGCGCAGAACCAACACCAGACTGGCGTTCACCCTGCGGCTGGGGCGCAGAAAGCCGAGTAGCCAAGACCCACACCGCAGAGCCGACCCACGGCCAGCGTTCACCCTGCGACCCAGGCGCAAAAGGCCGAGTAGCGGAGACCCGCACCGCAGGGTCAACCCGAAACGACGAAAGCCCCCTCCCGAAGGAGGGGGCTTTCGCATCTGTGCGCCGTCAGGGTTTCGAACCCCGGACCCGCTGATTAAGAGTCAGCTGCTCTACCAACTGAGCTAACGGCGCGCGAGAGAGACCTTAACAGCCCGATGGCCGCAGGGTGAAATCGTATGGTCAGCGCCGTTTCCGGACCTCGATCGCGGGTATCCATACCGGGTCGGACGGCCCGATGGACCCGCCACACAGCCTTGGAGGTGTCCAACATCACACGCGACGGACTCACCGCCCACCTGCGCACCACTTGAGCCGGCCGAAACCCGCACCACCACAGCGAATCCCGGTCGAACAGTAGCCAATGCACACCTGTCAAGACCCTGTATACACACATGATCGTCAATAGCGGTCTGCCGCCGCAAACCGTCAAAAATCACATAGACCTGCAATTTTGTGACGAGCCACCGAAAAACAGAGTTAGCTGAAACGGCGTATGATGGTGTAGAAATATAGGTGACGACGACTGAAGGGAGTTAGCTGATGACACCCATCGCCGGTGCAACCTACGCGGCGCCGAGTGCCGACGTTGCGGCAGCAGCCGACGACGCCCTGGTCATCGTCCACAACTGCACCCGGCTGGGCCGGGTCGCGAATCCCCCGCGCAGCTGGCTGCCAGGCTGGCTGACACCGCGCCGCGGGAACTAGAAAAGCCGGGTTATCCGCGGATCTTGCGGATAACCACCACCAGCACCACAACGCCGAGTCCGGCGAACGTTGCGATGACCGCGGGCTTGGACGCGATCGCGATGGCCTTGGCCTTGGCGTCGTCGGCCAATCGCTGGGGGTTTGCCCGCTCGGCGAGGGCGTCCACCGTCAACGCCAACTGATCGCGTGCACGATCGATTTCCTGCTTGATCTCGTCAGGATTCCGGTCAGCCACTTCAGCCCTCCAGCTCGCGTTGCTCCTAGGCGCTCTACCCTAGAGCAGCTTGCCGCAACAGCAACGCCTGGCCGACAGAAGGGACCTCCCGGTGGCACCGACCCCGCGACTCGAAGTGGGCGACAAAGCCCCCGCATTCAGCCTGCCCGACGCCGACGGCAACACCGTGAAGCTGTCGGACTACAAGGGCCGCAAGGTCATCGTCTACTTCTACCCCGCAGCTTCGACACCGGGCTGCACCAAGCAGGCCTGCGATTTCCGCGACAGCCTGGCCGAACTCAACGAGGCGGGGCTCGACGTCGTCGGCATCTCCCCCGACAAGCCCGAGAAGCTCGCCAAGTTCCGCGACAACGAGGGCCTGACGTTCCCACTGCTGTCGGACCCCGACCGCAAGGTGCTCACCGCCTACGGCGCCTTCGGCGAGAAGACGATGTACGGCAAGACCGTGCAGGGCGTCATCCGCTCGACGTTCCTCGTGGACGAGAAGGGCAACATCGAGGTCGCGCAGTACAACGTCAAGGCCACGGGCCACGTGGCCAAGCTGCGGCGGGACCTGTCGGTCTGACCATCTGCGCCACCCGGTTCCCGGCTGAGCAGGTCGCGCCGGGAACCGGGTGGCGGCCCGCCCAACCACGTGTGACAGCTGCGTGGCCGTTCGGCCAATCGTTGTCTCCACCGGCGTTGCGCGAACAGCCGCAGATGCGTTCAGGTGCAAGACTTTTGGCGTGACGCACAACATCCACATCCGGACTGTCGACAGCAGCATTCGCTACCCCCAGGCGCTGAGCTATGGCGAGAAGGACCAGGTTCTCTGGGTCCAGATCGGCGAAGACGCCGACCACTCGGACACCATCTATTTCAGCCCGTCCTACTGGCAGCAGTACTCCGTGGACCCCCACAGTGAGGATCCGCTCGATCTGGAATTCGACGAAGACGACGACGAAGACGATGAGGACGACGACGAGTAGAACCCCGGCGCCGGGGGTACGACGTTTCGTACCCCGGCCACACCGGATAGACCGGGCGCCGGCTTCGACCACCCCGGCGCCCCGCTCTGGCACACTCGACCCGTGGCCGCGCCCGACGTCCGTTTCCGCCGCCTCGCCGAGCAGGTGGCCGACGAGTTGCGCCGGCGCATCCTCAGCGGTGACCTCCCCGACGGCAGCGTGCTGCCGACCGAGGATGAACTGCTGACCGAGTTTCCGATCAGCAAGCCGTCACTGCGCGAGGCGATCCGAATCCTGGACGCGGAAGGGCTGCTCAGCGTGCGCCGCGGCAAGCTCGGCGGCTCGGTGGTGCACCGGCCCAGCGCGAGCAACGTGGCCTACACCATGGGTCTGGTTCTCGGCGCGAACCAGGTGAGCCTCGGCGACGTCGGCGCCGCGCTGCAGCAGGTGGAGCCGGCCTGTGCGGCGTTGTGTGCGCAGCGCGCGGACCGCAAGACCGCGGTGGTGCCGGTCCTTCGGCACATCCACGCCGAGTCGGTCGGGTCGGTCGAGGATCTGGTGGCGGTGACATCCGCGAGCCGGCGCTTCCACGAGGCATTGGTGCAGCACTGCGGCAACGAGACCATGATCATCCTCGCCGGGGCCCTGGAGAAGCTGTGGTCGTCGCACGAGCTGAACTGGTCACGGCAGTTCACCGACCACGCCGGCATTCCGGTCGACGAGCGCCGGGCCGCACTGGAGGATCACCGCACGCTGATCGACGCCATCGAAGCCGGCGACGCCGAACGCTCGCGGGAATTGGCCGCGACGCATCTGCTCGATGCCCAGCACTACCCGGGTTCGGCCGGTGTGGTCGACCCGGCGATGGTGCGCACCCGCACGCGATCTTCGTGAATCCTTGACAAAGTGCGCGCTTATTTTCATATGATTTGAAGATGCGGCCTGCGGAGGCGACCACGATGGACATGGCGGTCACGGGTTCGCCGGCATTCACCGCCGAGGACGTCGCACGCTTCCACGCCAATGGCTGGTGGACCGAGTCCACGATCTCGGATGCCGTGCGCGCAAACGCCGCGCGCACCCCGGACCGGGTCGCATATGTGGACTACCCGAACCGGTCGCTGACCTGGCGTGAATTCGATTCCGCGGCAACTGCTTTGGCCGGTCAGTTGGCCGGCGCCGGCGTACGCCCCGGGGACCGGATCGCGGTGTGGCATGGCGACACCACCGCGATCCACGTGCTGTTCGTCGCCATCGAGCGATGCGGCGCGGCGGTCGTCGGTGTCGGAGCACGCGCCGGAATCCGCGAGGTGACGGCCATTCTGCAGAACGCCGAACCCCGACTGCTGGTCACCGATCCCCCGCGGCAGGCTCAGGCCCACACCGTGGCCGGCGCCATCGACTGCCCGCTGCTGACCCTGGACGAACTGTCCGTGGGTACCGACTCGACCGACGTGAGCCCCGAGGCCCAGCTGGGCGCCGACGACGTCTTCCTCATCAACTCGACGTCGGGCACCACCGGGCTACCGAAATGCGTCGTGCACACCCAGAACCGTTGGTATTACTTCCATCAGCAAGCGGTCGCCAACGGCCTGCTGACATCCGACGATGTGTTCCTTCCGGTCATCCCGACCCCGTTCGGCTTCGGGTTGTGGACCACGCACATCACCCCGATCCTGTTGGGCACCAACAACGTCCTGCTGGACCGGTTCACCGTCGCCGCGGCGTGCGCGGCCATCGAACAGCACAGGGTCACCGTGTTGTGTTGTGTCAGTACCCAATTGACCATGATCATGGCCGAACCGGTGGCCCGTGAGTACGACCTGAGCTCGCTGCGGGTGGTGTTCACCGGTGGCGAGGCCCTGCCCTACCGTCCCGCGCACGAGTTCGAAAAGCTTACCGGCGCAACGATTCTGCAGTTCTACGGCTCCAACGAGACGGGCCTGCTCAGCGGCACCACGGTGCACGACTCGCTCGAGCACCGGCTGCGTACCGGCGGCCGGATCGTCGCGGACATGGCCGTCCGCCTCTTCGACGGAGACACCGACGTCACCGACACCGGCCGGGGCCAGCCCGCCTGCCGCGGGCCGGCGACCAGCCTCGGCTATCTGGGTGGCACCGACCACGACAAACTGTTCACCGCCGACGGCTGGATGCGGATGGGCGACATCTGCGAAATCGACGCCGACGGCTACCTGCGAGTGACGGGCCGGACGTCCGACTTCATCGTGCGCGGCGGCAAGAACATCAGCGCTGCGCAGGTCGAGGACGCCGTCATGACGCATCCGGCTGTCGGCCTCGCGGCGGCGGTGGCCATGCCTGATCCGGTGTTCAGCGAAAAGGTCTGTGTCTACGCCGAACTGATCGGCGCGGCCACGCTGGAACTCGACGACCTGTGCACGCACCTGCTCGCCCAGGACGTTTCGAAGGAACTGCTACCCGAGAGGCTGATCGTGGTCGACGAGCTCCCCCGATCCTCGGGCGGCAAAGTCGCGAAAGGCCAACTGCGCGAGGATATCCGCGCCCGGATGGGAGACGGTCATGACCGCAGCTGAAAAGCCCCGCCGCGGCGGGCTCGAAGTCTGGGCGCCGTCGGTGACGCCGCCGATCGGTGTCGACCTCACCGACGAGCAGGCCATGGCCATCGCGTTCCGGCACCTCGCGACCATCGACTTCGCCGAGAATCTGGCCGGGCACATCACCTGGCAGCCCGACGGCCGGACCGACATGTACGTCAACCCGTGGGGCCTGTGGTGGCAGGAGGTCGCCGCTTCCGACATCTGCGTCGTCGACGAGGACGCCCGCGTGCAGCGGGGCCGCTGGGACGTCACGCCGGCCATCCACATCCACACCGAGCTGCATCGCGCCCGCCCCGATGCGCGCGTGGTGATCCACAACCACCCCTACTACGTGTGCGTGCTGGCGGCGCTGGGCCGGCTGCCGGAGTTGGTGCATCAGACCGGATCGCTGTTCCTGGACGACCTCTGCCTCGTCGACGAATACGACGGCGAGGTCGACAGCCCTTCCCTCGCAGCCGAATTGGCGGCCCGGATCGGCGCGGCGAACACGACCATCCTGGCCAACCACGGCGTCATCGCCACGGGCCGCAACCTCGCCGAGGCGGTGTACCGGGCCGCCTCGATCGAGCGGGTCTGCAAGCTGGCCTACGACGTCCTGCTGACGGGCCTGAAGCCGAGCGAGATGAAGTGGTCCGACATGGTCGGCATGAAGTCCTCCCTGATCGAGCGCGCGGCCGACGTGTACTGGGCCGGCGCTGCCCGCATGACCATCAAATCCGATCCGTCCGTTCTCCAGTAAAGGCGTTGGTACGACATGAAATCCATCGACGATCTGGCCGCCAATCTCGATTTCACCGTCGCCAAGACCGGCGCGGACCGCACCGTCACGCTGCTGCCAGACCCGCCACGTGCCGCGCGCCGCTACACCGTGATCTCGGTCGACGACCACATCGTCGAGCCACCCGACACCTTCACCGGGCGGCTGCCGAGCAGGTTCGCCGACCGGGCGCCGCGGGTCGTCGACACCGCGGGCGGCGGCCAGACCTGGGTGTACGACGGCCAGGAGCTACCCAACGTCGGGTTCAACGCCGTGGTCGGCCGTCCTGTGTCCGAGTACGGCTTCGAGCCGGTCCGGTTCGACGAGATGCGCCGGGGCGCTTGGGATATCCACGAACGCGTGCGGGACATGGACCTGAACGGGGTGTACGCGTCCCTGAACTTCCCGTCGTTCCTGCCAGGATTCGCGGGCCAGCGCCTGCAGCAGGTCACCACCGACCGCGACCTGGCGATGGCCTCGGTGCGGGCCTGGAACGACTGGCACTTCGATGTGTGGGCCGGTTCGTACCCGGACCGGATCATCCCCTGTCAGCTCCCCTGGCTGCTGGACCCCGAAGTGGGCGCCAAGATGATCTACGAGAACGCCGAACGCGGCTTCCATGCCATGACTTTCAGTGAGAACCCGGCGATGCTGGGCCTGCCGACCATCCACTCGGGCTACTGGGATCCGATGATGGCGGCCTGCGCCGAGACCGGCACGGTCGTGAACCTGCACATCGGATCGTCGGGCTCCTCCCCCTCCACCACCCCGGACGCGCCGCCGGACGTGCAGGGCGTGCTGTTCTTCGCCTACGCCATCTCGGCGGCCGTCGACTGGCTGTATTCCGGCCTGCCCAGCCGGTTTCCGGAACTCAAGATCTGCCTGTCCGAGGGCGGCATCGGCTGGGTCGCCGGGCTGCTGGACCGGCTCGACCACATGCTGAGCTACCACTCGATGTACGGCACTTGGGAACGGCTCGGCGAAAAGCTCACTCCGGCCGAGGTTTTCACCCGCAACTTCTGGTTCTGCGCGGTTGAGGACCAGTCGTCGTTCGTGCAGCGCGACCGCATCGGCGTCGACAACATCATGCTCGAAGCCGACTACCCGCACTGCGACTCGACCTGGCCGCACACACAGGCAACCATCCACGAGGAGATCGGCAACCTGCCCGCCGACGTGATCCGAAAGATCACCTGGGAGAACGCCTCTCGGCTCTACCAGCACCCGGTGCCCGAGTCGGTACAAAGAGACCCCGAGTCGTTCTGACCGAGCGCGCGCAGCCGCTCACCCCAACGTGTTCGATCCAGACCCGTCGCAAATCGTGACATTGTCACAAAACCGGACATTGTCAGCCGGTGATGACAGGTCCAGATCGAACATGCCACAGAGACTCGTGTCGAATACGCGGACGTCCTAGCGCCCGAGCGCGTCCAACAACAGCGCTTCGGAGATCGCGGCCTTCTCCAGCACGCCCAGGTGCAGGCTCTCGTTGATGCTGTGCGCCTGGGTGCCGGGGTCCTCGACGCCGGTGACCAAAATCGTTGCGTCGGGGAAGGTCTCGGCGAATTCGGCGATGAACGGGATCGATCCGCCCATCCCCATGTCCACCGGGGCCACCCCCCACGCCTGCGTGAACGCCGAGCGCGCCGCGTCGTACACCGCACCACTGGCGTCGATGGCATACGGCTGGCCGACGTCACCCGGGGTCACGGTGACCTTGGCGCCCCAGGGCGCGTGACTCTCCAGATGCCGCGTCAGCGCGGCCAGATGCGCCAGCGCATCCCCACCCGGGGCCACCCGCATGCTGACCTTCGCCCGCGCCCGCGGAATCAGCGTGTTCGACGCCTTGGCGATCGACGTGGTGTCGATGCCGATGACCGTGATGGCCGGCTTGGCCCAAAGTCGTTGCACCACAGAGCCGGAACCGATCTGCTGCACGCCGTCGAGCATGCCGGTCTCGGTGGCGACCCAGTCGGGCCCCCGGTCGACGTCGGCGGCGGTGCCCTCGTACAACCCTTCGACCGCAACGTTGCCGTCGTCGTCATGCAACGTGGCCAGCAGCCGCACCAGAGCGCTCAGCGCGTCGGGCACCACGCCGCCCCACAGCCCGGAGTGCAGGCCGTGGTCCAGTGTCGCCACCTCGACGACGCAGTCGGCAAGGCCGCGCAATGACACCGTCAACGCGGGCGTCTCGGTGCTCCAGTTGTCCGAATCGGCGATGACGATGACGTCGGCCGCCAGCAGGTCGCGATGCGCAGCGAGCAGGGCACCCAGAGACGGCGAGCCCGATTCCTCTTCGCCCTCAACGAAAACCGTCACGCCGACGGGCGGGTTGCCGCCGTGGGCCCGCATGGCGGCCAGGTGCACGGCGATGCCGGCCTTGTCGTCGGCGCTGCCGCGGCCGTAGAGGCGGCCGTCGCGCTCGGTCGGTTCGAACGGTTCCGACGCCCACTGCGCGGCGTCGCCCTCGGGCTGCACGTCGTGGTGCGCATACAGCAGGACGGTCGGCGCGCCCTCCGGCGCCGGGTGGCGGGCGATGACGGCCGGCGCCCCACCCTCCTGGACGATGTGCACCTCACCGAACCCCGCCTCGGACAACAGCTTTGCGGTCAGCGCGGCGCTGCGGTGTACCTCGGCGTGCCGGGCCGGGTCGGCCCACACCGACTGGATGCGGACCAGGTCCTCCAGGTCGGCACGCACCGACGGCAGCACCTCACGGACGCGGGCGACGAGATCAGCCATGACATCGAGCGTAGTGCGCGCCCTCACCAACCGGCGTATCGTCACCGCATGCCGTCGATGGGTCATCTGTTGGCGTTCGGGCTGATCTCGTTCTTGGTGATCGTGGTACCCGGCCCGAGCGTCTTGTTCACTGTTGGCCGGGCGCTGACGGTCGGACGGCGCCAGGCGTTGCTGACAGTGGCAGGCAATGCGATGGGCGCCTATGTACAGATCCTCGCCGTGGCCCTGGGCGCCGGTGCACTCATCTACGCTTCGGCGCTGGCTTTCGGCATCATCAAATCGATCGGTGTCGCATACCTGATTTATCTTGGCGTCCAAGCCATCCGGCATCGGCACGCCCTCGGTGAGGCGCTCACGGGTGGCGCGTCCTCGATCCGGCCGCTCCGGGTGCTTGCCGACGGCTTCGTCGTCGGAATGACCAATCCCAAGACGATCGTGTTTTTCGTCGCGGCACTACCGCAGGTGGTCGACCCCGCAGTCGGGCACGTATCGACTCAGATGCTCATTTTGGGTGTCGTGTTCCTCGCCATCGCGGTGACCTCTGACAGCATTTGGGCTTTGGCGGCCGGGCTGGCCCGAGACTGGTTCGCGCAGTCGCCGCGGCGCATCGCGGCCATCGGCGGTGCCGGCGGACTGGCCATGGTCGGCCTCGGTGTCAGCCTCGCGGTCACGGGCCGCAAAGACTGACCGGGCCGCTCACGCTGGCGAGTAGACGTGAATACCCCCAAAATCTGCTGATTTTGGGGGTATTCACGTCTGCTCGCGCAGAGAAGAACTAGTCCTGCTCGAGCACCGCGACCGCGGCCGCGGTGTCGCCCTCGTGGGTCAGGGACACGTGGATGGCCACGCCCTTGAGGTGCTCGGCGATCTCGCCGGACAGCCGCACCTTGGGCCGGCCCCACATGTCGGTGACGACCTCGATGTCGCGGTGGATGCCCTCGGGCAGCACCGGACGCTTCGAGAACCGCGAGCCCGACCACGCCTTGATCACGGCCTCCTTGGCCGCCCAGCGGGCTGCCAGGTGCCGTGCCGCCGACGAACTCTTGTCGGCGGCGTCACGGCGCTCACCTGGGGTGAACGTCTCCGCGAAGACGGTGCCCGGCTGGTCGACCTGCTCGGCGAAATCCGGAATCGAGACCAGGTCGATGCCCACACCCAGGATGCTCATGGGCAACAACCTAGCGGACCCAATCCCGATACCTCAGAAGGCCTCACGAGCGGGCGTACCACCCGTCCTCGCCCAGACGCGCGTCGGCGTCGAGCAGCATGTCGGCTTCTTGACGCTTCTCCGGCGCATCGTGGTTGAAGCGGCGGTCGGCCGGCTTCTCGTACAGCGCGCGCCCACCGGCGATCGCCGACGCCAACCGGTGCTGACCGGCCAGGACCCGCTCACCGGCACGGCGCAGGTAGTCCTCACGCTCGGCCGGATCGAGGGCCGCCACCAGCGCCTGCGGGTGCACCAGAGCGATGAGGCCCGACACGTGACCGAAGCCGAGGCTGGTCACCAGACCGGCCTTGATCGGCAGGCGGTCGCCGAACTTCAGCGTCTCGCGGACCCACACGAAGTGCTGCGCGTTGGACAGCTCGTCGTCGACGCAGTCCAGGCTGCGGTTCGGCGGGATGACGCCGTCGCGCAGAATCTGGCACAGGCCCAGCATCTGGAACGCCGCGGCGCCACCCTTGCTGTGTCCGGTCAGGCTCTTCTGGCTGACGATGAACAGCGGGTTGCCCGGGGACCGGCCCATCGAGGCGGCGAGGCGCTCGTGCAGCTCGGTCTCGTTGGGATCGTTGGCCAGCGTCGAGGTGTCGTGCTTGGAGATCACCGCGATGTCGTCCGGGGTGACGCCCAGCTTGGCCAGGTCGCGCACCAGCTGCGACTGACGTCCACCACGGCCGGCACCCAGCGCGCCCAGGCCCGGGGCCGGGATCGAGGTGTGCACACCGTCACCGAACGACGACACGTAGGCGACGACGGCCTGGATGGGCAGACCCATCTTCACCGCGAGGTCACCACGCGCCAGCAGGACGGTGCCACCGCCCTGGCCTTCGACGAAGCCGAGACGACGACGGTCGTTGGCACGCGAGAACTTCGAGTCGCTGATGCCGCGGGCCCGCATCATCGCGGTCTCGGCGGTGGCCGACATGTCGCCGAAGCCGATGATGGCTTCCAGTGTCAGGTCGTCGTAACCACCGGCGACCACGAATTCGGCCTTGCCCAAACGGATCTTGTCGACACCCTCTTCGACCGACACGGCCGCGGTGGCGCACGCGCCGACCGGGTGGATCATCGCGCCGTAGCTACCGATGTACGACTGCACGACGTGACCGGCGAAGACGTTCGGCAGGACTTCCTGCAGGATGTCGTTCGGCTTGTTCCGGCCCAGCAGGTTGCCGTGGTACATGGTCTGCATCGAGGTCATGCCGCCCATACCGGTGCCCTGCGTGGAGGCCACGAGGCTCGGGTGCACCCAGCGCATCAGCTCTTCCGGCGAGAAGCCGGCCGACAGGAACGCGTCCACGGTGGTGACCAGGTTCCACAGCGCCAGGCGGTCGATCGAGCTGGCCATGTCCGGCGTGACGCCGTAGACCTGCGGGTCGAAGCCGGTCGGCACCTGGGCGCCGACGGTCCGCGACAGCTTGACCTTGCGCGGCACGCGGATCTCGGTACCGGCCTTGCGGGTGACCTGCCAGTCGCTGCTGTCCGGCACCGGCGCGATGACGGTGTGCTCCGGATCGAACTGGTGGAACGCCCGGGCGTCGGCCTCGGCGGACACGACGAAGGAGAAGTCCTTGTCGAGGAACACCGAAACCAGCAGCGGCGCAGCGTGATCGGGGTCGATAGCGCCGTCGTCCACCCACTCGCGGATGCCGACGCGCTCCAGCACGACGTCGTGGTAGCGCTCGACCAGTTCGGACTCGTCGACCAGCTCACCGGTGTTGGTGTCGTACCAGCCCGGCTTCGGGTCGTCTTCCCACTTGACCAGACCGGTGGTCCAGGCCAGCTCCAGGACGCCCGCGGCCGACAGCTCGCCGGAGACCTCCATCTCGAAGCGGGTGCGCGACGAGCCGTACGGGCCGAGTTCGGCACCGGACACCAGCACGACCATGTCGGCCGGGTCGATGTCGAGGTCGGCCCACTCCGGAGCCGGCGCGGCCTGGTAGCCCCGCGGCGGTGACGGCAGCGCCGAGATGGTGCCTTCGAGGTCTTCCTCGTCGACAGCGGCCTCGGCCACCATCTCCTCGCGGGCCTTGGCGGCCAGCTCGGCCATGTCGAGCTCGATGTCGCCGAGGCCACCGGTGAGGTCGACCTGGATGGGCTCACGGGCGGCTGACACCTTGGCGTCGATGCTGCACAGGTTCAGCAGCATCGAGGCCATCTCTTCGGTGGTGTACGTGATGACACCGGCTTCCTCGACGGCACCCACGATGGCGTCGTTGTGGCCCATCAGGCCGGTGCCCTTGGTCCAGCCGATCAGCGCGTGCGCCAGCGAAACTCGTTGCGACCACGAGGTTTCCGCCTTCCAGCGGGCGACGACCGCGTCGAGCGCAGCCTTCGACTCGCCGTAGGCGCCGTCGCCACCGAACATGCCGCGGTTCGGGGAACCGGGCAGCACCACGTGCAGACGCGACGCGATGTCACGCTCGGAGCCGATGTGCGAGAGCCCACCGATGAGCCGCTGCACGGCCCACAGCAGGACCTTCATCTCCATCTCGGCACGGGCGCCGGCCTCCGACAGGTCCCCGGCGACGCGCGGTGCGGCGAACGGGAACAGCAGCGTCGGGGTCTGCGCGTCCTTGAGGTGGATGGCCTTGGGGCCCAGGTTCTCGACCTGCTCGTTGCCGACCCACTCGACCAGCGCGTCAATGTCGCTGTAGGAGGCCATGTTTGCGGGCACGACCCACAGCTGGGCACCGAAGCGGGCGTTGTCGCGGTACAGCGTCCGGTAGAACGCCAACCGGCTGTCGTCCAGCTTGGACGTGGTCGCGATAACCGAGGCGCCACCGGCGAGCAGCTGGCCCACCACGGACGACGCGATCGAGCCCTTGGAGGCACCGGTGACGACCGCGACCTCGTTGGCGTAGCGGCCCTTCTCCGGGTTCTCCGCACCGGCGGCCGCGCGGCCGTACAGCGCGGCGTGGAGGGTGCGGCCGGCGGCGAGCGCCTTGCCCTGCCACCAGCTGGCCTGCGTGGCCACCACGTGTCCGGCACCTTCGAAGCTCTCGGAGAGCTTGGCCCAGTCGCGGTTGACGTCGTCCTCGTCGAGCAGCCAGATGCGTGCCAGGTCCTCACGGGCGCTGGCCCAGCGGTCGTCGAACAGCACGGCCTTGCGGGCGTCGAACGACGGAGCCACCAAACGCGGCCAGTCCGAACCCAATTCGGCGGTCACGAGGTCGATCAGCTCGGAGTCGGTGGCGTCCGGCGCGGACACCGGCGTCTGCAGACCCAGCTCGCCCAGGATCAGCCGGGCGGCACCGGCCAGCACACCGTTGGGCCCGGTGACCTTCTCGGCGAACTCGTTGAGCGCGGCCGAGTCGACCACACCGCCACCGGCACCGCCGGCAGACGGCAGCGACACGGCGATGCCCTTACGCGCACCGACCGCGGTGACCGCGGCGTCGATGACCTTGTCGACGGCGTTCGCGTCGGCCAGTGCACCGGAGTGCAGGCCGCCCATCTCGCCGCCGCGGACGCTGCTGCCCTCGCGGGTGCCCAGCGCGACCTCGGCGGTGACGTGCTTGGCCCAGCCGGGGCCCAGTTCCCAGGCCTTGCTGACGCGCTCGGCGATGTACGCCGGACGCTTGCCCGAGGGGCCGAGCACCGTGCGCAGCTGGTCGTTGATCGCGTCGGAGAGGACGGGACCGAACGGCTTGTAGGTACGGGCCAGCTTGGTGACCTGTCCCTTCAGACCGGCCAGGTCGGCTTCCGCGGCACCGTCGATGGCGCCGAGGTTCAGCTCCGAACCCAGGTCGACGAGCAGCTGGTTGCGTCGCGACGACGCACCGTCGGTGATCGACTCGATGGAGTCCAGCGGCTCGATCTGGTCGATGCGCATCTTCGCCGACAGCGCGATGAGCGCCATGGTGGCGTCGGCGGCGTCGTACGTGATGTCGTCCGGACGCGGGCCACCGGCGGGCGCCGCGGGAGCGGCGGCCGGAACCGGTGCTGCGGCAACGGCTTCCGCCGGGGCCTCGGCTGCGGGCGCGGCGGGGGCATCGTCCTCGGGCTCCGGATCGGTGTCGGTCGCGAACAGCACCGCGGCGTCGCGCTCGACGTTGAGCACCTCGGTGGTGTTGTGCGAGTACTCCGGCAGCTTCAGCGTGTTGGTGGCCAGGCCGGCAACCGTCGGCATGGTCTTCACACCGACCTCGACGAACCGCTCGACCCCGAGGCCGCCGGCAGCTTCCTCGATGAACAGCAGGTCCTGCGTCTCGATCCAGCGGACCGGGCTGGCGAACTGCCAGGCCAGCAGCTCGATGACGGTCTTACGCATCAGCTCGGACGGGTTGTCCCGGCGCCAGGTGTCGTAGTCTGCGAGGATCTCGTCGAGCGGCTCGGCCGGCACCAGGTCGCGGATCTCCTGGATGAAGTCCTTGTCCAGGGTGAAGGGTCGCGGCACCAGGTTCGGGATGTACTTGCCGACCAGCAGCTCGGGGTCCTGCCCGTGCGGCATGACGCGGTCCAGCGCGCGGCGGAAGTCGGCGACGCCGACCCGCAGCACCTCGGAGTGGAACGGCACGTCGATACCGGGGACGAGGATGAACGAGCGCTTGCCACCGGTGATTTCGCGACGACGCTCGATCTCGGCCTCCAGGGCCTCGAGGCCGCGGACGGTACCGGCGATCGCGTACTGCGAACCACGCAGGTTGAAGTTCACGATCTGCAGGAACTCACCGGTCTCCTCGGCGATACCGGCGACGAAGTCGGTGACGTCGTTGTCGTCCAGGTCGATCTGCGACGGCCGGATGGCGGCCAGGCGGTAGTCCGACCGGCCCTTGGCGTCACGCGGGACGATGTCGTGCATCTTGCTGCCGCGGTGGAACACGACCTCGAGCAGCGCCTCGAGCTCGTACACGCCGGACACGCAGGCCAGCGCGGTGTACTCACCGACGGAGTGGCCGCAGGCGATGGCGCCCTCGACGAACGCACCCTGCTCGCGCATCTCGGCCACCTGGGCGGCCGCGACGGTGGCCATGGCCACCTGGGTGAACTGCGTCAGGAACAGCACGCCGTCCGGGTGGTGGTAGTGCACGCCGCTGGCGATGATGCTGGTCGGGTTGTCCCGGACCACGTGCAGCACCGAGAAGCCCAGGGTCTCGCGGGTGAACTTGTCCGCGGAGTCCCAGATCTTGCGGGCGGCCTTGGAGCGGGCACGGACCTCCATGCCCATGCCCTTGTGCTGGATGCCCTGGCCCGGGAAGGCGTAGACGGTCTTGGGCGCGGCCAGCTGAGCGGTCGCGGCCATCACCAGGTCGCCGCCGACCTTCGCGGTGACCTCGATGATCTCGGCGCCGCGGTCGATGCCGACGCGGTCGACGCGGAACTCGATCTCGTCGCCCGGCAGCACCATGCCCAGGAAGCGCGAGGTCCAGCCGACCAGGCGGGCCGGCGGGGTGGCGCGGCCGTCGGTGGCGGTGACCACGTGCTGGGCGGCGGCGGACAGCCACATGCCGTGCACGATGGGCGATTTCAGGCCGGCCAGCAGCGCGGCGGCGCGGTCGGTGTGGATCGGGTTGTGGTCACCCGACACCACGGCGAAGGCACTCATGTCGACCGGCGCGGTGACGGTGACGTCGCGGCGACGACGGCGCGGCGTCTCGGTGGCGTTGTCGGTGATCGCACCGCCGGCGCGGACCGGGTCGGTCAGCTCGGCGGCACCGCTGCGGCCGCGGATGGCGAAGCGCTCTTCAAGGCGCGCCAGCTCGGTGCCTTCGGCGTCGGTGATGCTCACCGACACCGGGACCACACGGCCGACCTCGGTGTCGACCGCGGCGGAAGCCGTTGCGGTGACGGTCAATTCGGCCTTCTCGGCCGGCATCGGGGCCAGCAGGTGCGCGGCGTGGTCCAGGTGGACCAGGCTCAGCAGACCTTCGACGACCGGGATGCCGTCGTCGGTGACGGCAGCGCCGATGACCGAGAACACGGCCGGCCAGCAGCGGCCGACGAGCGCGTCGGGCACCAGCGTCAGGCCCGGCGCCAGCGGGGCGCCGAAGGTGGCGGTGACGCCGGTGTGGTCGGCGACCTCTTCGGGGTCCCACTGCGCGGTGACGGTCGCGACGTTGTCGGTGACGGCCGGCAGGGCGTCGACGCCGTCGGCACCCGCGGCGATGGCGAGCACTGCGCGCATCGCGGCCGAGGCGTCCTCGGTGGTGACGACCGGCATGCCGCCGTTCACGGTGGCGGTCGGCAGGGTGAAGCGGATCGCGATCCAGATGTCGGACAGCGGCACGTTCAGGACGACGCCGTCACCGTCGAGTTCCAGCCGGGAACCGGTGGACGGGTGTGTGGCCGAACGGTTTTCGTTGACCTGCCACTCGCTCGGGGCGCCGATGCGGTGCACCGGGTTGATGGCGGTGCGGCCGGCCCACAGCACGTCGGGCGAGTCGAGGACGACAGCCAGCGGGCCGGTGATGTCGGCACGGGCCTGGCGGCGCGAGACGACCGGAACCGGCTTCACGCCGGCGGCCAGCACCTCGTCGATGGCGGCCTGCTCGAAGCGGTCCAGCAGTTCACCGACGGGCTCGTCGACGCGGGTGATGCCGGCGACGGCAGCGGTGCCCGGGATGATGCAGACCTGGTCGGCGTCGTAGCGGGCGTCGTGCGCCTGCCACAGCGAGTCGCTGCGCCACCAGCGGCGCACGTCCTTGTCGATGACCGGGACGAAGTTGACGGGCTTGCCGAGCGTCTTGCACAGCGTGATGAAGAACGGGACGTCCGCCGGGTGCAGGCGCAGGGTCTCGGCCTCGGGGTACCGGGCGAGCAGCTCGGCGATGGCGCGCTGCGGATCCTCAAGCAGCGCTTCACCTTCCGCGGTCGCCGGGAACAGCGTCTCGATGCGGCCGGCGTCGGCCGGGTTCAGGCGGGCCTCGGCACGCTGCAGCATCTCCTCGAAGCGGTCGCGCCAGGTGATGTCGAGCCACGGCGAGTGGGCGCGCTTGGTGTCGGCGGTGCTGCTGCCGTCGCCGATCGCGAGCTCGACGTAGCGCTGCAGCCACTGCTGGTAGGTCATGTCCGCGACGTCACCGAAGTACGGCTTGGCGGTGTTGGCCATCGCGGCGATGATCTCGTCGCGGCGCTCGGCGACGGCGTCGGCGTCACCGGCGACCTCGTCGAGCAGGCGGCCGCAACGCGACGCGGTGTTGTCGATCTCGTGGATGTCCGCGCCCAGCTGGCTGCGGCCGGAAGCCATGCCGCCCTGGGCCTTACCGGCGCCGACCCAGTGATCGGTGCCCTTGGTGTCGACCAGCAGCTGCTTGACCTGAGGCGAGGTGGTGGCCTCGAGGGTGGCCATGGCGGCGGTGCCGACCAGGATGCCGTCGACCGGCATCAGCGGGAAGCCGTAGGTCTCGGCCCAGCGGCCGGACAGGTACTCGGCGGCGCGCTCGGGCGTGCCGATGCCACCACCGACGCAGATGGTCAGGTTGGCCTGCTTGCGCAGGTCCGAGTAGGTGCTGACGAGCAGGTCGTCGAGGTCCTCCCACGAGTGGTGGCCACCGGCGCGGCCGCCCTCGACGTGGACGATGATCTCCCGGTCCGGGACCTCTTCGGCGATCTTGATGACCGACTTGATCTGGTCCACGGTGCCCGGCTTGAACACCACGTTGGTGATGCCGATCTCGTGCAGTTCCTCGATCAGCGCGACGGCCTCGTCGAGCTCGGGGATGCCGGCGGTGACGATGACACCGTCGATCGGGGCGCCCGACTGGCGCGCCTTCTGCACGATGCGCTTGCCGCCCAGCTGCAGCTTCCACAGGTAAGGGTCCAGGAACAGCGAGTTGAACTGGATGGCGCGGCCCGGCTCGAGCAGCTGCGTCAGCTCGGCGACGCGGTTCTCGAAGATCTCCTCGGTGACCTGACCGCCGCCGGCCAGCTCGGCCCAGTGGCCGGCGTTGGCGGCCGCGGCGACGATCTTGGCGTCGACGGTCGTCGGGGTCATGCCGGCGAGCAGGATCGGCGAGCGACCGGTCAGGCGGGTGAACTTGGTGGACAGCTTGACGTCGCCGTTGGGCAGCTCGACCGCGGTCGGCGCGAAGCTGGACCACGCGGGCTGCACGACCGGGGCGGCGCCGACGGTGAACAGCGAACGCTGGCCGGCGCGGGTGGCGGCGGGCACGATGCCGATGCCGAGGCCGCGGATGATCGGCGAGGTCAGGCGGGTGACGGTGTCGCTCGGGCCGAGATCGATGATCCAGCGGGCACCGGCATCGTGCATGCGCTCGACCTCGGCGACCCAGTCGATGGGCTTGACGAAGATGGCTTCGGTCATCGCGTGGGCCAGCTCGGTGTCGATACCGCATTTGGCGGCCCAGCGGTCGACGACCTCGATGCCGTCGGCCAGGCGCGGGGTGTGGAAGCCGACCTCGACCTGCACGCCCTGGAAGACCGGGCTGAAGACGGCGCCGCCGCGCAGCTTGTTCTTGCGCTCGGCCTCGTCCTTCTCGGTGATCTTGCTGCAGTACAGCTCGAAGCGGGCCAGCTGCTCCGGGGTTCCGGTGATGACGACGCTGCGGCGGCCGTTGCGGATCGACAGGACCGGCGGCAGGACGGTGCGGACGTCCTTGGAGAAGTCTTCGAGCAGTTCGGCGATGCGCTCGGGGTCGACGTTGGTGACCGACACCATCGGCGACTTGTCGCCGCGGCCGACCATGCCGCGGCGGCGCGACACGAGCGAGCCGGCGGCACCGATGAGCTGGAGGAGCGCGAGGAGTTCGGCGTCGCGGGTGCCGTTGGCCTTGAGCGCCTCGGCGGCGATGATGCCCTGCGAGTGGCCGGCGACGGCGACGGGCGGGGTGCCGGCCAGGTCGAGGCCCTGACGCTGCACGGCGCGAATGGCGGCCATCTGTGCCAGCAGGATGCCGGGGCCGGAGATGGCGGCGGTGGTCAGCTGCTTGGCCGACGGCAGCGGCTCGTCGGCGGCGAGGGCGCGCACCCACTGCATGGGCTCGAAGCCGATGGGCCGTACGACGACGAGCTCGCGCGCGACGGGCTCGAGCAGCAGGGCCGCTTCGCCGACGATCTCGCTGAGCTCGGATTCGATGCCGGCCGAGCTGACGAGCTCTTCGAGGTTCTCCAGCCACGAGGCACCCTGACCACCGAACGCGACGGCATACGGCTCGCCGGCGTTCAGCAGGTCCACGAGAGCATGTGCGCTCGCCGCCACCGCCTCGGTGTTGCCACTGGTCACATTGCGGTGCTCGTTGATCGTCATGCGTCCCTCTCGTCTTTGCCGCGCGAACCGGTCAGGTGCTTGGTCTTGGTAGTCGGCCCTGGGGCAACGCGATGCGACGTCGGATCACGTGAGGCCCGTGCTACGTCTGGCTCCCGATTTTTCGGGTGCCTGAGAGCCGGGCCGACTGCACTAAGAGTGTCATAAGATTCGCGGCATTTTTCGGCCGGAAATGGTTACCAACGAGTTCTACGGATCGGTAACCACCTACGTGGGTAACACCGCGTCGTGGGACTGCCCGTACCCAACAGGACAAACGTCCTGTTGGCGGCTGGTTACGGTCGAGTAGCAACAACATCGCTGATCAAAGCGGTATTGTTATCAAATCGTGACCATGCTTGTGACGGTGCCGAACCTTACTAATGAGTAGGAAAAGACCCGTTCCAGAAAACACTCGACAATGACGGTCCGTGTGTCTATACGGGCGGTAAGTTACCGAGCCGCCATTTGCTGCGGTTTCATCTCGTTTTCTTAGAGCCGGCCGCCAGCTAACTACTGAGCGGTAATCTGCGCGGCCGTCAGTCCCACTGTCCGAAGCGCGGCTTGAGGATGTGGTTGATGTCGACGCCGACTCCCCCGACGTGACGCTTGTCGATCTCCACCTGATGCAGTGCCGCCGCCGGATGCGCGGCACCACCGGGCGAGCCCCAGTTGTGCTGCCAGAAGTACGACCCCAAGCCGTCCTGCACCGCCCACTCGATGGTCTTGGAGTTGGCGTACACGCCGACCCGCTGGTGACCCAGCACCGATTCCCAGCCGCGCAGGTACGGGGCAACCTGCGCCTTGTACTGGGCCGGAGTCGGATCGTCGTCGATGGACGCGTAGATCGGCGCCCCGACCGGACCGCCCGCCGCGGTGTGCAACGCGAACCCGCGCTGGGCGTGCTGCACGCCGGCGGCGTGCCCGCCCAGCCAGTCGGCCGTCGACTCCTTGCCGTACTGGTAGCACGAGACGATCTTGAGGCCGCCCTTGTAGAGGTCACGCGCCTCCGGCAGTTCGATGGGCTTGCCCAGCATCCACGCCCCGCCCGGCCGCCGGTCCGAGACATACCGGATGGCGCCCAGTGCCCCGGCCGACCGGATATCGGACGCGCTGAGCACCCCCGCCGCGTAGTCCAGCAACACTCCGTACGGGGCCGCCCAGGCGGTCGTCGCGCCGAGCACCGATTGCAACCCGGCCCCCAGGCCGACCGCCGCCGGCGCGGCTGCAGCGTATTTCAGCAGGTCACGACGCGAAATTGCCACGCGTCTCAGGATATGACAGCTACCTCTTCCGACCCGTTAGCCACACCAGTGCGCTTTTGTCCCACACGTGCCTGCTCAACGTCACGTTTGGCGCGCGACCGCCTCGGCGACGTGCCGGTGCCCAATGATCTCGAACCCGGCCACGCTCACCATCGGCGCCAGGCTGGCCACCAACAGACAGAGCGCCATCGGCACCCCGACTGCGGCGAGCACCACCGTCGCGATCAGGACCAGCGCAGTCACCACCACAAGCAGCACGTGCAGGGCGTCCACCGAGCGCAGCATCAGCGCGTACAGCACGTAGACCAACGCGATGTAGACGCCGACCGGGATCACCACGCTGAGCACCGTGGCCACCGATCCCAGCGTCGAGTGGTGCTGGATGTAGTACGCGGCGGTGTGCAGGCCGGCACCGGTCGCGACGATGGCGCCGTACACCGGCATGTGCAGGTACCCGAACCAGAAGCCCCGCTCGCGGTGCGCGTGCAGGGCGTCGGCTGACGGCACCATGAAGTACACCCACCACATGCCGAAGGTCAGGGCCGTGCCCGCGATGGCCAGCAGCACCGCGTCCCACGACCAGCCGTGCTCGCCGACGACAGCCGACAGTGAGGCGACGGTCCCGACGACGCCCTCCCCGAGCGCGATGATCGCGAGCAGTCCGTAGCGTTCGGCGATGTGGTGCGCGTGCCACGGGGTTCCGCCGCACTTGGTCTCGGCGATCATCGGGCCGCCCAGTTCGATGAGCGCCAACAGCACCCAGAAACCCAGTGTCACGGGCACACTCGTCGGCAGGAACACAGTGCCGACCCAGCCCACCTGGACCACCGCCACGATCCAGACGTACGTCATCGCCGCCGCACGCCGTGACGGATCCTGCTTCGCGGCCCGTAACCACTGGCCCACCAACGCAATTCGCATCACGACGTAACCCGCGACCAGCACCGCGTTGTCGACGTGGTGGCCGTGCTCGATCGAGGCGTAGAACGCGGGCAATCCGAGCGCCAGGACCAGTACGCCGACCATCTCGATCATGGTCATCAGGCGGAACACCCAGTCATCGGTGTCGTACGCCGAGGCGAACCAGGTGAAGTTGATCCACGCCAGGCAGATCGCGAAGGTGGAGAACACGAAGCCCGTGATGCCGGCGCCAATGTGGCCCGCGGCCAGCATGTGCGACAGTTCTGACGCCGCGACGCCGAATGCGACGACGAAGGTCAGGTCGAACAGCAGCTCCAGCGGAGTGGCGACGCGGTGCCTTTCATGCGGATCGCGTCCCCGCATCGGTGTCAATCGATGGGCGCGCACCGCGCTGTGTGGGTCGGGAGCGTCCTGCTGCGTCCCATGCATGCCGTGTCCCTTCAACGATCCGGGCCCCGTCCGGGCCGCATCACGGTAAGCCTGCCGCAGATCCCCGCTGTCGTCCCACTACCGTGAAGACGTGTCCGCTCCCCCGATCGCCGTCGGCGTCGTCCTTGCCGCCGGCATCGGATCCCGGGTCGGGGCCGACGGCAACAAGGCCTACCTGCAACTGGCCGGCCGCAGCATGGTGGCGTGGTCGGTGGCGGCCGTGGCCGCCAGCCCCCGGGTCGCCCGCACCATCCTGGTGTTCCGCCGCGGTGAGCGCGACCAGGTGGTTCGCCTCATGGCCGACGAACTCCCCAGCACCACAGTCGAATTCGTCGAAGGCGGTGACTCGCGGCACGGCTCCGAACACAACGTGCTGAGCTACCTCGCGGCCGATATCGATGCCGGCGCCGTCGACGTGGTGCTGATCCACGACGCCGCCCGTCCGCTGGCCGGTGCCGACCTGATGGACACCGCCGTCACGACGGCACGCGAGCGGGGCGGCGCCATACCGGTGCTGCCATCGGGCGACGTGCTGCGCCTGACCGAGAACGGGCTCAGCGCCATCGACCAGTCGTTGGTGCGGGTGCAGACACCGCAGGCTTTTCGCGCCGCACCGCTGTGGCAGGCGTACCAGGACGCGGCCGCTGCCGGGTTCGAGGGCACCGACACCTCGTCGTGCGTGGAGCGCTTCACCGACATCGAGGTCCACGCGATCGCCGGATCGGCCCAGAACTTCAAGGTGACATTCGCACACGACGTGCAGGTCGCCGAGCGCCTGCTGGGCCGGCTCGGACGCGGACAGGAATCTGAACCGCTCGCCGCGAACTAGACCGGGTCGAAAGCGGAGATCAACCAGGCGCCGTCGATCTTCTTCATGGAAATCTTCACCGCGCTCTGGGCGAACGTGCCGTCCGGATTGTCCTTGCTCACCGTGGTCTGGTTGATGAATGCCAACACGAGCGCCGACTCCGGCGACAGATCGGAGACAGCGGCCCGCACGACCGTCGCCTCCGTCTTGACGGACTTCTCCTTGACCGCGCGGGTCACGACGCTGTTGGTGAAGTCCGTGTAGAACTTGACGAAGTCGCCGGTGAGGTGGGATTTCGCCGACGCGAAGTCCTTGTCCATCGTCTGCGGGGCGTACGACAGCATCGCGACGGCGCCATCGGATGCGGCCTTGACCACCGTCTCGGCCACCGCGGCGTCGGTCTGCTGATCCGGGCGGTACTGCTTCAGATACACCCACACGGCGAAGCTCGAGGCCACCGCCAGCATCAGCGCCAACAGCGCCGGCAACAACACCCGGGCCCGCCGGGTCCGAAGCGATTCACCGCCGGCCTCGGATTCGGCCGGCGTGCCGGCCGTCGGCTCCTCGGCCGCGGGCTCGACATCGGTTGCCGCCGTAGTGGCTTCGTCATCTTCTGCGGTCACGGCACGAACTCGACTTTCGCTAGCTTGATCTGGCCGCCGTCGCGGACCACGTCGACACTGAGCCGCCATGACCTGGGCTGCTGTTCCTTGCTGACGGCGTTGGACACCCGGGTGGTCACCGCGAGCAATACGTTGGCGGTGTTCTCGGTCATCGACTGCACCGCCGTGGCACTCACCGTCGCCACGGTGACCGCCTTCGACGACTCGGCCACCTTGACGAAATCGCCTGCCTGGGCTTGGAAATCCTTCTTGAAGTCCCCGGCGGTGCTGTCGATGATGCGCTGCACATCCTGCTTGGCATGGTTGAAATCCAAGGACATCAGGTTCACCACGCCCTGGCTCGCGCCGGCCGCATATTCGGCCCGCTGGCGCGCATCCGCGTCGGTTTTGTGGTGCTGCCACATCATCCAGCCGCCCAGCCCGACCAGTCCGAGCGAGATCACGACGATCAGGGTCGCCGCGACCACGGTCAGGATGACTCGCCGCGAATCACGCTGCGCCGGCGCCGGCGGCGTCTGTGCAACAGCCAGATCGGTGTCGATGTCGTCGGCAGCATCGGCCGCCGCGGGCGGTTCGGTCTCCTCAAGATCAGCGGTGGCAGCCACTTCGACGTCTGTCGCGGCACCGGCATCGGAGTCGGCTTCGCGCGCCGCGACCTCCTCGGTTTCCGCCGCGGCGCGGCGCAGCCGGATCGCCTTGGCCCGGGCGCGGGCTGCGGCCGCCATCGCTTCCGCCTCGGCGGCCTCCGCCTCGGCCTCGTCGGCCGCCAGCGAGAGCGCGTCGGGCGACTCGGGCCGGCCCATGCTCGGTTCGTCCATACTGATCAATACTGACGCCTCATTGAGGGACGGCATCGAACCTCCTGTCCGCGTCGCAAGGCAATGTAGGAGAATGAGATTATCATTCTCGTCATACCACCGTAACCTCGCGCCACTCAATCCGTCCGCAAAGCGGTCTTTGCCTGCGGAAATGTCATTTACGTGGACATATTGACGCGGAGCGCCCCGCCTCGGCCGCCGCAATCCCCAGCCGGACCGACCACATGCCCCCACACTGGACCATCGGCACCTGTGCACAGATTCCGCCACCCGCGGCCAACCGGCGATGTTATTCTCCGTTTTGGAGAACAACAGTCTCGCGGTGCCGGTTCCAGGCACCAGTCCACACCAACCCGGCTACGCGAAGCGGTGGAGGAATGTGATGAAGTTGCTGGCGATGGGCGCTGCAGCGCTGTCTGCCGCGTCGATCGCTCTGGCACCTCCCGCCTCGGCGACCATGTGGCCGGGCAACTACAACATGCACATTCCGGACCGCCGCGACTTCCATACGTGGATCTGGTCGGCGCAGTCGCCGTGTTACGCCCCGGACGGCAGCCAGATCAGCCTCGACAAATGCATCCATGTGCTGACCATCCCGCAACCGGTGGCCAAGGCCGACAGCTCCGCGGGTGACGCACAGCTGGTCAACGGCCAGTACACGCTGACCATCAACGAGGACATCGGGTTGCGTTGCGGCGATCTCTATTACGGGCCGACCATCCCGACTCATGATGTATATGTTTGGGACGCAACAACTCTCACTGGGACCATGACTTCGTCGTTCGACTCCGGTTGCGACGGCGCACCCGGAGGTACGCTGACCTATCCATTCGGTCTCACCAGGATGTAACGATGCGCACTTCGGTGATTCTCGCTGCGGCAGTACTGATCTCGTCGTCGGCAGCGCCTACGCCCGCCTTCGCGGATGACGAAGCCGCACCGGCGCCGCCACCCGCGGCACATCACGTCCGCTACGTCGTGAGCGCGGACGCGCCGATCTTCAGCTACATCTATTACCGGGAGGTCGACCCACCGACCTGGTCCGACTACAGCCACAATCCGTATGAGTTCAGCCCGCGGGCCGACGTCACCGTCGGGCCCAACCAACCGTGGGTCTTCGACACGACGCTGAATGATCCCAATCTCTGGGCAACAGTCATGGTGCAGTCCGGCGAGGCCCCCAACTTCAAGACACCGACCTTCAAATGTCGCCTCGAAGTCGACGGCGCCGTGGTGAAGGAGGGCAGCGGCCCCCGCGGAGCCTTGTGCTCGATCCGAAACTGGTAGCTTTCCACGAAAACTCCAGCGCCTCTGGCGAATTCACCGAGGTACCGGCTCCATGATGGTGCCGACTCAGGTGTCGCCGCGCATCCAGCGACTGACGCCGTTCATCGGAACACACGTCAGGAACAAGCCATCCGGCGCCTGCGCGACCATGCTCTGCTCGGTCATGCAGTCGCTGTTCTCGTCGCGAATGCCGGCCATCGGCGGCGAGCGGAACCAGCGGGGCTCGTAGCGTCGGGGCGAGCCGCAGAACATCAGCCGGCCCCAGTCCGTCGTGGCGAAGACGTAATAGGTGGTGTTGTCGCACGGTGCGCCCAGCACCCGGTGCGGGATGATGCCCGGCACGCAGAACGCGTCGTTGCAGGTCTGGGGGTCTGCGGTCGCGGTGGGCAGGACATCCCAGGATCGGGGCGCGGCCATGGCCATGCCAGCCATCAGCATCGAGGCGGCCGCCAACACCATCACGCGCACGCCCTCAACTTTCGCACATTCGGAAACGAAATTCTCTGTTTTAGAGAAGGCGATTACGATGGTCGACACAACCCACCGCGACGTACCGGTGGGACCACTAACCTGGGCAACGCGCCACCCGACACAAGGAAGTCTTCCCCATGGCACCACAGGCCGTCGGCAATTCCGCAGATACCGCGGCGGCCGGCGATGCGGCAGCAGCCGAAGCCGAGGCTGTGCAGGCGGAGGAACGTGCCCGCCAGGCGCGCGCCCGCGCTGCCGAACTCCGCAGGCAGGCGACCGAGTCAGTTGCTGCAGCGAGCCCCACCACAGCCGCGCCACCACGCCAGGTGTCACGGTGGCGCCCGATCGCGGTGGGTCTCGCCGGCCTGGCCTTCTGCATCCTGCTCGGCATCGGCGCGTCCCTGAGCTGGCGTCACCAGCTGGCGCAGACGCAGCACCAGCAGCAAGAGCGCGCGGCGGCGGCAGCCCGACAGGGTGTCATCAACGTCATGTCACTGAACTTCATCAACGCCGAAGACGATGTGAAACGCATCGCCGACAACGCCACCGGCAAGTTCAAGGACGACTTCCAAGGGCAGCAGTACATCCTGGTCAGACAGCTCATCGACGCCAAGGTGGTCACCCATGTCGAGGTGACCGGGGTCGCGGTCCAATCGGTATCCGAGAACTCGGCCGTGGTCCTCGTCGCGGCGACATCGCAGGCGGCCAACACCAAAGACCCGCACCCGGCGCCGAAACGATTCCGGGTGGTCGTGACGCTGACACAAGACGAAGGTCTGCTGAAGATCGCCGATCTCGAGTACATCTGAGCGCGCCGAAGTGATACTGCAGATGGCAATCTGCCACCCGATCGGAACTGATATTCTCCAAATTCGAGAATAGAACTACCACACTGCAGAGGGACGCCATGCCGGGCTTTACATGGAGCACCAAGGCGGCGGTCGGTTCGCTCCTCGCCACCGCCGTCGCATTGTCGGGTGCGACGCCGGCCCACGCCGACGAAGACCCGAGCCTCTGGGGCATCAACGGCACGTTCGCCACCTCATCGAACGGCGCGTTCGCCAAACTCAACGAGCGATACGAGGCGCAACCCGGGAACCGGGCCACGTGGACCATCACTACCCGATGCGTGGGCCCGTCGGATTGCACAGGCACCGTCAAGAGCAGTGACGGATGGACCGCGCCGATCTACACCACGGACGGCATCTACTTCGTCAAACGGTCGGTGCCCAACTGGCGGTACTGCGACGACGGCACCGCTATCCAGGGCTTCCAGGAGTACAAAATCTATCCAGTAGCGCCCGACGGCCGCTTGGCTAACCTCTCTGACGAGTACGCCGGTGAAGACCACACCATGGGCCCCAGCGGATCCTGCGGCCGCAACCAGTGGCCGGTCGTCCGGATGCCGTTCTACATGAAGAAGGTCGCCGGCTAGCCGCGTCCGCGTCGCCGGCAGGCGCCACCGCTCCCCCGGCGCTACGACGGCATCATCTGCTCCCACGACGTCGCCGGCTTCACCAGGTCGGACTGCGCGTACAACTTTCCGTCACTGCCCAGATACTGACCACTGCGCGGATCGTAATGGGCGATCATCACGGACGGACCGGAGGAAGACTGCTTGAACGCGCTCGGCGCTGCCTGCGGCGCCGAATTCCCTTGCGGCACAGGGGCGTTGGCACCGACATCCGGAGGACCGGGCGCCGGGGTGGGCACAGTGGTCGCCCGCGGCAGCAGATCTGGGCGGTCTGGGACCATCGGCCCTTGCGGCAAGCCGCCGTCCGCTGGTGCCGCAGCCGGCGCGTCCACGTGTAGTGGTGGATACGGCAGCAGTGGACCCGGCGGCATACCTGGGTAGCTGGCAGGTGGCGGGGCCGGCGCCGGTGGCGCCTGCGGCCGGTCCGCCACGCCCGCCGGCAGTGGCGAGCCCTCGATTGGACCGTAGATGTTGTCGTCGGGCCGCGCCCGCGAATCCGGACGAATACCTTGCGCGATCAGGTTGGGGTCGATCGGGTACGGCCCCAAGGCATGCTGCCGCTGTGCCAGCGGCTGAAAACCGTTGGGGTCATTGCACAATTCGACCGTGGGCGCCCGTTTTCCCGGGTTGTCCATGCACGGGTAGTTGCGCGCACCGCGCACCGCGATCGGCGAGTCCTGCGGCAATTTGCAGTACAGGTTGTCAGGAGTATCGGCGGGGCTCAGGTCGGCCGGGGACCGCCAAGCCGAGGGCGGCAGAAAGCCGACTGTGCACGACGGCGGGTCACCGAGACCGACTGAGAAGTCACCGTTGGGCATGCCGGTGGGACTGTTCACGGGCGCATACGTTTGAATCTGCGCCACGAACGGCGGCAGCAGCACCAGCAGCTGTTCGAGCGACGCGTGCCAGGTGACACCGATCTGACCTATGGTGCCCAGGTTCGCCAGCAAGATCGGAAGAGTCGGCTTGATCTGCTGCAACAGGTTTGAGGTCTCCTGCGAGAAGCCCGGACCGTTGTGCAGTATCGAACGGAACTGCGTGTCGTCATTGGCCATCGTGCCGGTGATTCCGGCCAGATGGGCCGCCCAGGCCCGGATGCCGTCGGTGTTCTGCGCCTGCGCGTCCAGGAATGGTCCTGAGTCGTCGACCAACGTACGCATCTGGTCGGAGACTCCGTTGGCGGCGGTGGTCAGCTTCGACGCCGAATCCAGCAGCGACCCGAAGTCGTAGCCCGTGCCGTTGAACGCCGCGTAGGACTCGTCGAGCAGCTTGGCCAGCTTGTCGCCCGGAATCGTGTCGACCATGGCGCCGAGCTTGTCCAGCATCGGGCCCACCGGCTGCGGGATGGTGGTGTCCGCCAGCGGAATGGTCGCGCCGTCTTCGAGGTACGGCCCAGAGTTGTTCTTGGGCAACAGTTCTACGTACTGCTCGCCCACCGCCGACATGCTGCGGACCTGCGCCTGCAGCGCAGCCGGGACCTTCGGCGAGGTGTCCAGCGACAACGTTGCCTCGGCACCCGTCGGCGTCAGCTTGATGTCGGTGACCCGGCCGATCTGCGATCCGCGATACGTGACATTGCTGAAGCGGTACAGCCCACCGGTGGCCGGCAGCTGCAGCTTGACCGTCAGCCGGTCGAGCCCGAGCAGCGTGGGTATCTGCATGTAGGCGAACAGCATCACCGTCACGCCGATGACCGACGCGATGGTGAAGAGAATCAACTGAATCCGGACTAATCGGGTGAGCATCAGTTGCCTCCGTTCGGCGGCGCCGGGGCCGGCTCGGGCGCCTGCGCTCCGTATGGGCCCGCGAACAGCTGGTTCGGGGCGGGCGGCGGCGCGTCCCGCACAACGCTGCCGGCCATTCCCGCCTGCGGTACCAACGGCAGCATCGGGCCGGGGCTTTCGGCCACGGCCGGCGGCGGCGCCCACGGCGGCTGCGGTGAACTCGGCACCCAGCTGCCCGGCGGCGGTGGGTCGATGCCGGTCTTGAGCGGGTCGTAGGTGTAGTTCAGATACGACGGGTCACCTGGCGCCGGCACGAGTTGGGTGCCCTCCTGCCCCCACCGGGTACCCAGCATCGTGCTGTGCTTCAGACGCGGGATGGTGAGGTCGATGACGGCGTAGAGGTTGTAATAGTCTCCGCGGATTGCTCGGTCGATGAAGCTGCCGGTGAACGGGAAATGCGGCAGGTACTCGAGAACGGTGTCGACATCGGGCCCCAGGGCGGTGAACGCCGCCAGCGCCGGTGTGATGTTCTTGAGGTTGCTCACGAGATCGGCCTTGGAGTCGTTGACGAGCTCAGTCGCCACGTTGCTGAATTTGCCGAGTTTGGTCAGCGCGGTGGTCAACTGCGGCCGTTGCTTGATCAGCACATCCAGCGCCGGTGGGATCTTGTTGAGAGCCTGGGTGAGCACATCGCGCTGCCCGGCGAACGTAGCCGCCAGCCGGTTGAGCGCTTGGATCGAGTTGACGATGGCGTCGCGTTGGTCGTCCAGGGTGCCGACGAAGTCGTTCAAACGTGACAGCAGATCACGGAATTCGGCTTCGTGACCGTTCAGCGCGCTGCTGAAGTTGTGGATCACGTCCCCGATCTGGCCCAGCCCGCCGCCGTTGACCACGGCAGCCAAAGACGACAACGTCCGTTCGGTGGTCGGGTAGGTCGACGAGTCGTTCAACGGGATCGTCGCGCCGGGAGCCAAAGCGCCGCTCGGGTTTTGGCCGACCGGCGGGTCCAGTGCCAGGTGCATCGAACCCAGCAGGCTGGTCTGGCCGACCCGCGCCACCACATTGGCAGGGACGGTCACGCCCGGCTTCACCGAGAACTCGATGTCCGCGTGCCAGTTCTTGGCCGTCATGCGGCGGACGCTGCCCACCACGACGTCGTTGATCATCACCGGCGAATTCGGTTCGAGCGTCGCCACGTTCGCGACCTCGACGTGGTACACCGTCGAGCCCGTCCCACGGCCGACCGCGCCGGGCAGCGGAAGCGAGTTCACGCCCTGAAACGCACAGCCGGTTGTGGTCAGCATGATCGCCACGCCGGTCGCCAGGGCCGCCTTTGCCGTCCGCTCCCATGGGGAACGATATTGTGCACCAGCAGATTTCACAATGCTCATGGGCGCGGCGCCCCTTCTGCCGGGGCCGGTGGTGGCGGGGCGGCGGACATGCCCGGGCCGAGTGGAGTGTCGCTACCGATCTGGCCCGCGGGCACAGGAGGACCGACCGGTGCCGCAGGCGCCTCGGCAGGCAACGGCGGCGGTGTGCCTTGCGGGGCGGGCCCGGGCACCGGCCCGGCCGGATTCAGCATCGACCACACCGACGGCGGCATGTTCGGCCCCGGATTCGGCAGCGCGTTGGGCAGCATCTGGTCGGCTCCCGGTGGCGGGGTGCCCGGCGGCCTGCCGGTGAAGGGCGGCACGGCCGGGCCAGGGTTGTAGGCCGACAGCACCGGATCGGTCTCCGGCGGTACCGGCGATCCGCCACCGCCGCCGGGTGCCAGGCGCGCTTCGGAATACACGAGGTCCTCTGGCGACGCGGCCGGCATCAGGAACGGATCGATCCCGAACGGCAGATGGTTGAAGTTGACCAGGCGCAGGGCCGGACCGAGGTACTGCGCACAGAGCTTCGCGGTCTCGGGTGCGGTGGTGTTCTCCAACGCACCGATTGCCCCGCAGATGAATTCGACGGGTGACGAGAAGTTGTTCAGTACGAATTGGCCGACCGGACTGCCTGTCACCGGGTTGTAGATGTTGTATGCGTTGACGAACTCGTTGGGGGCGATGTGCAGGATGTTCTTCAGCTGCATCTGGTTGTCCACGAGGTTCTGCGTGACGTTGGTCAGTCGGCGCACCTGCTCGGCTGTCTGGTCCCGGGTGCCGGCGACGAAGTTCTGCACCTCGACGATCGACGTCGACAGATCCTTCAGTGCCGCATCGAGATCCGACTTGCTGCCGTCGACCACTCCGGTGAGCGTCACGAGCCGATTCTGGAACGCCACGATCTGCTGATTGCTGTCGCGCAACGCCGTGACGAAGGTCTGCAGGCTCTTGATGATGTCGACCATGTTGCCGCTGCCGGCCGCCAGCACCCTTGCTGCACCGGCCATTTCGGTGATGGTGTCGTGTAGCTTCTGGCCGTTGCCGTCCAGCGCATTTGCCGCGCTGTCGATCATCCGCGACACCGAAGTACCGGAAACACCACTCTTTGGCCCCAGATCGGTGGCCAGCCGCGTCAGCTGAGTCTTGACCTCATCCCACTCGACCGGAACGGCGGTGCGGTCCAACGGAATGACGGCATTGTCACCCAGCTTCGGACCGCTGTGCCGGTACACCGGGGTCAGCTGGACGTACCGCGCCGCCACCAGGTTCTGCGCCACGATCACGGCCTTGGCGTCCGCGGGAATCGGCACGTCGCGGTCGATGTCGAGGGTCAGCCGGGTCTGTGTGCCCTCCGGCACGATCGCGCCGATGGTGCCGACCTTCACGCCGGCCACGCGGACGTCGTCTCCCGGATAGATGCCGGTGGCTTCGGTGAACAGTGCGCTGATGGTCCGGGGCGCAAAGAACAAGTGGCGTACCAGGAATCCACCGCCGACCACCAACAGCGCGACCACCGCGGCCGCGGCCAACCGCCTACGCGTCATCAGCGCGATCCTCCGGGAATTCCGTTGTAGGGCAGCGGGAGCTCGGCACGCGGTCCGGCGTTGTCCGGCGGTTGGCCGGCGTGCACGCCGCGACGGAAGCCGAACGCATAGTCGAAGAACGGTTGCAGCGTCTGCGCGGGGATCAGGTTCGGCACATAGGCGCTGTAGTACGGGCCGTTGGCCAGCGTCTCACCTTGCGACAGCATGAATTTCCGCATGTCGGGGAGAATCTTGGTGATGTTGTCGCGGTTCTTCTCGAGAATCTCGGTCACTCGGTTCAACCGCTCGAGTGTGGGCGCCAATTGTTTCTGGTTGTCGTGCACCAGACCCGACAACTGTTTGGACACCGCCGAGGTGTTGGCGAGCAGCGCGACGATCGCCTCGCGCCGCTCGTTGAGCACGCCGAGCAGGTCGTTGGCATCGAGGATCAATGTGTTCAACTGTCCACTGCGTTGGGAGAGCACGTTGGTGACATCCGCTGCGCTCTTGAGCAGTCCGGCGAGGCTTTCGTTGCGGCTGTTGAGCGATCGCGATACTCGGCTGAGCCCGTCGAAGGTCGGACCGAGCTTCGGCGCGATCTGGTCGAGCGTCGCGGCCAGCGTGTCGAGCGACTGGTTGAGCGAAGCGGTATCGGTGCCGGCGGTGTTGCTGGTCAATTCGCCCACCGCATCGGTCAGCGAGTATGGCGACGAGGTCCGCGTGGTGGGGATGACGTCGTTGGGCCGCATGGTGCCCGTGCCGGCCGATTCCAGGGTCAGCACCCGCTCGCCGAGCAGCGACCCGGTGCGGATGTGCGCGGTGGTTTGCGAACCCAATGGGTACTTGCCCTTGGCGGTGAAGGTGACCACCGCATTGCCGTCCCGCAGCGCGATGTCGGTGACCGTGCCGATCTTGATGCCGGACACGGTGACCTGATTGCCTTTCGCTATCCCGCCCGCCTCGGTGAACTCCGCCTGGTAGCGCACCGAAGTGGCCCACTGGCTGATCCGTTCGGGCTGCAATCCGATGGCAATGATGAGCGCTATCAACACAACACCGAAGAATCCGGCCTTGACCAGCCGTGCACCGCGATATTTCAGCATCAGGGCTCACCGCACCTTCCGCCCTCTTGCTGAATCATCGGGAACACCGCGGTGCGACCCTGCAGGTCTGACACGCGAACCTGCAGACCACAGATGTAGTACATGATCCAGCTGCCATACGATCCGAGGCGGGCCAGCTTGTGGTAGACCTCCACATCCTTCTGAATGCCACGGTCCAGCACCGTCTTATGGTCATCGAGGAACGGAGCCAGTCGGTTGAGTTCGTCGACGGTCAGCTTCAGCGGCTCCCGTGTCTGGTTCAACAGACTGGTAATGGAGGCGGTCCCCTGATCCAGTTGGGTGATGGCGCTGCCGATCGGATCCCGATCCTGGGCCAGCCCGCTGATCAATTGCTGCAGCTTGTCGATGGCGCCGGAGAATTGGTTTCCGTCTTTGGACAAGGTGCCGACCACCTGGTTCAGGTTGTCGATCAGCTGCGACACCGTCTGGGCGTTGTCCGCCACCGTATTCGAGAACGACGACGTCCTGCCCAGCAGGGAATCCAGGTTGTCCCCTTGCCCCTGGAAGATCTGGACCAGCGACGACGTCAGTGCGTTCACGTCCTGTGGGTTCAGCCCGCGGACCACGGGCCGCAATCCGTTGAGCAGGAGATCCAGATCCAGGGCACCGGACGTACGGTCCTCACCGATGGTCGAGCCCGCGGGCAGAATCCGGGATGATCCCGGTGCGGCCGTCAACTCGAGGAAGCGGTCCCCGACCAGGTTGAGATAGCGGACCGCAATCTTGGTCCCCGTGGTCAGCGCGACGTCCTTGTCGGCGTCGAATGTGACCAGCACCTTGTGATCGTCTTGCAACTCAACATCGTTCACGGTGCCCACCCGGACACCGGCCACCCGCACCGAGTCGCCGCCCTTGAGCCGCGAGGCGTCGGCGAACACCGCCTTGTACTGCGACGTGGAGCCGCTGCGGTATTGGCCGAAGGCCATGAACAAGAAGACCGTCATCAGCACCATGACGGCGGCGAACACCGAGAACTTGATCAGTGTGGAGTTGGAACGCTTCATCCGGGCATACCCGCCTGAGTGGTGTTGCGCGGCGGACCGTCGATCGGGCCGAACAGGATCTGTTTCAGGCCGTCGGAGTTGAGCACCACCCCTGGGTTGCCGTACACCCATGGGTTGGCGGCGGTGTCCGTGACCAGATACTTGGACCGGTTACCAAATCCGATGTAGGGCAAGCCCATACAGTGCGGGCCGCCCTTGGCCGCGACTTTGGGCAGGTTCGACGGGTAGCGGTAGCGGTCGATGCCCATGACGAACGACGCGTTGACCATCACGCCGGGATTGGGCTGCGGCGGCTGGTGCGCCAGGAAGTTCATTCCGCCCAGCGCACATTTGAGCCCCGGCGCGTACTCGTTGAGCAGGTCGGTGGTCGGGGCCAACAGGTGCAGCACCTTGCTGAGCTGCTCCCGATTTCCGCCGAGCACATCGTTGCCCGTGTCCGCGAGCCCCGACATGCTGATCAGGAAACTGTCCAGACTCTTCTGTTCCTCGGTCAAGGTCGCGCTCATCCTGGTGGCGTTCTTGACCGTTTCGAGCAGGTCGGGTGCGGCATCGGCATAGGCCTGCGACACCGGGGCCATCACCTCGATGTCGTGTCCGAAGTTGGCGAGGCTCGGGTTCAGCTTGGCCAGCAGGGTGTCGAAGTCGACCATGGTCTGGCCGAATTGCTCGCCGCGCCCGGCCACTGCGGTCGACATGGCCGCCAGGGTCTGGTTCAGCTTGGCGGGGTCGATCTTGTCGAGCACGTTCGTGAGCTGTTGGAACACGGTGTTGATCTCGACGGTGACGTGGTCGCCACCCAGCTCTTGTCCGGCCCGCAGCGGCGTCGAGGACGGATCGGAAGGCGCCTGCAGGTCAACATATTTCGCGCCGAACACCGTCGAGGACGCGATGTTCGCGCGGACATTCCCGGGAATCAGATGCAGCTGCGACGGATCCATCGCCAAGTGCAGGGCGGCGGTGCCGTCCGCGCGCTGCTCGATCGATTCGACGGTGCCGACCTCGATCCCCCGCATCTTGACTTTGGCGTCCGGGTTCATGACCAGACCGGCGCGCTGCGAAATGACCGTCACCGGAACCGATTCGGTGAAACTGTCGGAGAACAGGGCAATGGCCAATGCGATCACCGCACCGACCACGGCGACCGTCGCCAGGCCTGCCAGCGGTCGCGCGTAGGTCCGGGCGCCGAAATGTCCGCCGCCTTTGGCCGCCACGGGAGCCGCGGAGCTGGTGGTCTCTGACCGGTGGAGGGGGCCCGGACCCAGGTTCTTCGTCACCGTCGCCCCTAGCCCGACAGGTGGAAGTTGCCGTTGGAGCCGTAGATCGACAGTGACACCAGCAGGGTCACCGACACCACCACGACCAGGGACGTACGCACCGCATTGCCCACGGCCACACCGACTCCCGACGGACCACCGGTGGCGAAGTAGCCGAAATAGGTATGGATGAACAGGATCGTCAAGGCCATCAGGATGGCCTGCAGAAACGACCACAGCAGATCGACCGGGTTCAGGAAGGTATAGAAGTAGTGGTCGTACAGGCCCGCGGACTGGCCGAACAACATCACCGTGACAAACCGTGACGCGATGAACGACAAGATCACCGCAATGGAGTACAGCGGGGTGATCGCGATCATGCCGGCCAGGATTCGCGTGGACACCAGGTACGAGATCGGGCGGATCGCCATGGACTCGAGCGCGTCGATCTCCTCGTTGATCCGCATCGCCCCCAGCTGCGCGGTCACGCCCGCACCGAATGTCGCGGCCAGCCCGATCCCGGCGACGATAGGCGCCGCGATCCGCACATTGATGAACGCAGACAAGAACCCGGTCAACGCCTCGATGCCGATGTTGCCCAGGCTGCTGTACCCCTGCACCGCCAGCGTGCCGCCGGTGGCCAGCGTCAAGAAGCCCACGATCGCGACCGTCCCGCCGATCATCGCCAACGTTCCGGCGCCCATGGAGATCTCGGCGATCAGCCGCACGACCTCCTTGCGGTAGTGCGACCCGGCGAACGGCACCCCGGCCAACGCCTTGCCGTAGAACAACGTGTGATCACCGATGCGCCCCAGTAGACCGATCGGCCGGCCCAGCTCGCGCGCCATCCGCGGATACGTCTGCCGCAGCGTCTTGAGTGCCATCGCCGCGTCCTACCGCGCCGTCATCCGGATACCGATGGCGGTGACTACGACGTTGATCACGAACAACGCCATGAACGCGTACACCACCGTCTCGTTGACCGCGTTACCGACGGCCTTGGCCCCGCCCCCGGAGATGGTCAACCCGCGGTAACACGCCACGAGCCCGGCGATCAGCCCGAACAGCGCGGCCTTGATACACGAGATGATCACCTCGGGCACACCCGTCAGCAGCGTGATCCCGGCCGCGAACGCACCGGGGTTCACGTCCTGGACGAACACCGAGAAGATGTAGCCGCCCAGGATGCCGATGATCACCACCAGCGAGTTCAGCAGCAGCGCAACCAGACCCGAGGCCAGCATCCGGGGCGTCACCAACCGGGCCACCGGGTTGATGCCCAGCACTTCCATCGCGTCGATCTCTTCGCGGATGGTCCGCGACCCCAAATCCGCACACATCGCCGTCGCGCCCGCCCCCGCGACGATCAACACCGTCACCATGGGACCGACCTGGGTCACCGCACCGAACGCCGCACCCGCCCCCGACAAGTCCGCCGCACCCAACTCACGCAACAGGATGTTCAACGTGAACGACACCAGCACCGTGAACGGGATCGCCACCAACAATGTGGGCGCCAACGACACCCGCGCCACAAACCACGACTGCTCCAGGAATTCGCGCATCTGGAACGGCCGCCGAAACAGATACCGCACCGCATCCGCCGACATCGCGAACAAACCACCGATGGCCTGCATCGGCCCGGATGCACTGCGCGCGAAAGAAATCCCCGGTGACCACCGGTCCGGCCCCTTACCTGCCATCCGCGCCCGGTCCTTCCAGAATCGTCACGGCCGACACGGCAGCCGGACCGCCAATGTTGTGTGCCAACGCGATGCGGGCGCCGTCCACCTGACTGTGGGCAGTGCCACGAAGTTGTTGGAACAACTCGACGCACTGTGCCACACCGGTGGCACCCGGCGGGTGGGAACCGGCCTGCGTACCAGTGATTTTCACGAGTGTCCGGATGCCGACGTCGTCCAGCTCGGGATCGAGGCCCAACCCGGCCAGTGGCCCGGCGGCATTGCTGCTCTCGGTCAACGGCAGGTACGTACCGATGGCGACGACGGTGGGCATCAAATGAACCTGGTCTAGGCGACGACCGTGGCGAAGGTCTTGCGCTCGAGAAACTCTTCGAGTCCGGCCGCACCCATCTCCCGGCCGATGCCGGACTGCTTGTACCCGCCGAACGGGCTGTCGGGGCTGAAGTAATTGCCGCCGTTGATCGAAAAGGTTCCGGTGCGGATGCGCCGGGCCAACGCCAGGGCGCGCTCCTGACTGCCGAACACCGCGCCCGACAGTCCGTAGATGGAGTTGTTGGCGATCTCGGCCGCGTGGTCATCGTCGTCGTACGCGATCACCGCCAGCACGGGTCCGAAGACTTCCTCCTGGGCGATCTCACTGTCGGGGTCGACGTTCGTCAGCAGGGTCGGCGTGTAGAAGTAGCCGGGGCCCTTCTTCTCGCCGCCGGTGACCAGGGTGGCGCCGTCGGCGACGGCCCGTTGCACCATGGCATCGACCTTGTCGCGCTGCTTCTGGCTGATGAGCGGCCCCATGTAGGTGGCCGGATCCTTGGGATCGCCCCAGCGCACATGCGAGAAGTTGGCCTTGACCATCTCGACGATCTCGTCGTGATGTTTCCGCGGCACGAGCAGCCGGCTGGTCAGTGCGCAGCCCTGGCCGGCGTGGGTGACCATGCTGAACGCGGAAAACATTGCGGCCAAGGCGAAGTCGGCGTCGTCGAGCACGATGGCGGCGGACTTCCCACCCAGTTCCAGGAACACCCGCTTGAGGGTCGTGCTGGCGGCGGCCATGATGGCCCGGCCGGTCGCGGTCGAGCCGGTAAAGGTCACGGCGTCGACGTCGCCACTGGTGGTCAGGGCGATGCCGACCGCCGGGTCGGACGAACTGATGATGTTGACGACGCCGGCAGGGATGTCGGTGTGGTTGGCGATGAGCTCACCCAGCGCCAGGGTGACCAAGGGCGTGTCGGGGGCCGCTTTGAGCACCACCGTGCAGCCCGCCGCCAGTGCCGGGGCGAGCTTGGCCAGTGCCAGCTGATTCGGGTAGTTGTAGGCGATGATCGCCGCGACGACGCCGGCACTTTCCTTCTCCACCCAGCGATGGTGCTGGGCGCCACGGATCTCGACGGTGCCGAGGTCCTCGGTCATCGGAAAGGTCTCGAGCAGATCGGCGTAGTAGCGCACGATCGCGATGGGTTGGTCGAGTTGCGCGCCATGCGTCAGCGCGACCGTGGCGCCGACTTCTTCGATGGTCAGCGCCGCCAACTCCTCGCGGTGCTCGATGAGAGCTTTGTGGAATTGGTCGAGGCAGCGGATGCGCAGCTCCACATTGGTGGCCCAGTCGGTGTCGTCGAATGCGCGGCGGGCGGCCTTGATGGCTGCCTCGGCGTCGGCCACGGTGGCCTCGGGCGCGTGGCCGAAGACCTCTTCGGTGGCCGGGTTGATCGAGGGACAGCTACCTTCGCCCGCGACCAATTCGCCATTGATCAACATGCGGCGGTCCACGCCCGTTTCGGCGGCTCGAGCACCCGTGATCTTGCCTGCATCAACCGTGGCCTGAGCCATCCGCGCCTCCTCGAGCTGCGACGATGTAATGGAAATTTCATTCTCATCTACGGCGAATCATACATTCACAACGGGAGAATACAATGAAGGCTAGGTGTCCTAGACATCTGGCTGGTCACCGCGGAACGCAGCCCAGCGACCGCCCCTGAACTTGGGGCTCCCGCCCGGGTTTGCGACAGCGTGGACGCCGCCCGGCCTCGGACGGCACCAAAGCCTCGTCGCATGGAAGTGCGTCACCTGACCCGGGGCCGGCGCGCGAACGGCACCGCGACCGGCGGCACGGGGCCGCGCGACCAACCGCGCCGTGGCCACTCAGCCTGCGGCGACGATGGCCTCCAGCAGGGCCCTGTCCTGCGCGAGGTCGACGGCGACGGCGTTCGGATCGCCGTCGACGATGCCGACCTTCAGACCGGCGGACGTCAGCGCCGCGAGGTCATCGGGATGGGCGCACCGAGCCAGGGCGGCCGCCGAGAAGGCCCGCGGGTACTGCGCGGTGACGAGCTCCGATCGGTCCACGTTGCCGAGCACGATGTCATTCGTGGCGACGGCCTTCACACTGTCGGTCATCGGCAGGACCGGAAGGACGACGTCGTGGTCCGCCAGGCCGGCAGCCACGCGCGCCGCCAGTTCGGCAGGCGCCAACGGATACCGCACGTCGTGCATCAGGACCTGGTCCCCCGCACCGAGCGGCGCGGGCGCGGTGCGCACAGGTACATCACTGAGGTCATGAGCCGCAAGGCATTCCGCAGCGGCGTCGGACAACTCTTCGGCAGCCACCACCGAAACCGGCGCCACGTCGCGCACCGCCCGCACGGCCCGCACCAGTGCCGGTTCCCCGGCGATCGGCGCGGTGAAGTCGGCCGGGGCGAGCCCTGCGGGCACGGTCACGATCGCCGAAAGAGTCACCGCGACACCCTATCCTCGGTAGGACGCCGCTCCTGGCCGCTCTGGAGAAATCAGGCGCCGGGCGACGACATCCAGCAGGAAGCCCAGCGCACCGATCACCACGATCACCGCCACCACCTGGTCGTAGGCCAGCTGGTCACGGGCATTGAGCACCTGATAGCCCAGACCCGAACGCACGCCGAGCATTTCAGCCGGGACCAGCACCACCCACGCGATGCCGAGCGCCACGCGGACGCCCGTCTGCAGCTGTCCCCGGATGGCCGGCAGCACGACGGCGGTGATCAGCTCCCACCGCGTGGCGTGGAACGACCGTGCCACGTCCAGGAAGCCCGGGTCGACGGCGCGCACGCCGGCCACGGTGTTGATCAGCACGGGCCACACGGCCGCCACCGCGATCAGGAAGATCACCGGCTCGTTGCCGATACCGAACACCGCGACGGCGATCGGGGCCCACGACAGTGGCGAGATCATCCGGACGAACTGGACGAGCGGTGCCGCCGCTCGCTCGGCCGTGGTGTTGAGCCCGAGCAGCAGGCCCGCCGGAATCCCGATGACGACCGCCACCGCCAGCCCGATCACCAACCGCCACAGGCTGATCCCGATGTCGGGCAGCAGCACGCCGCGGGAGAACAGGTCGACGATCGCAGGCACGACGCGCTGTGGTGCGGCCTGGCGCAGCAGCGAGTGCGGGGCGGACAGGACGGTGGTCGTCAGCCACCAGAGGCCGACCGCGACGACGATGGCGCCGACCGGCGGGGCCCAACGGCGCACTGCCACCGGCGGATCGATCACCGAGCGGACGGTTGTTGTGGTCATGACAGCTCCAATTGCTCGGTTCGGGTGTAATCGCCGTTGAGGCCGAAGGCGGCCGGACCGCCATGGGCCTGTATTGAATTACGGACGAAGGTGTCGTCGACCAGGTCGCTGTGCACGGTGGCGGGGTCCAGCCGCTCCAGGAATCGCCGGTCGCCGTCGATGACGGTGTCGCGCATGGACGTCACCAGTTCATCGGTGAAGCTCGGGAACGGGAACGGCTGGAAGCCGAGCCGCTGCGGCTGCCACTCCGGGTGACGCAGCGGGTAGGGCGCGGTGGGATAGGTCATCGCGAGCGTGATCGCGGGTACCGGCTGGGGCAGGTAGCGCCCGCCGCCGAGTTTCGCCGCGGTCGCCTTCCGATCTTTCGACAGCGCGAGTTGCGCCGTCACCACCGCGTCCGTGAGCTGTTGCACTGCCGCCGGTCGACTGGCGATGACGTCGTCACGGGTCACCAGGGCGCAGCAGGCATGGTCGCGCCACACATCGCCGAGGAAGGTGTGGATGCGCCCGATCTTCTTGGTCTGGGCCATCGCGTTGAACGGGTCGGCCACCACGTAGCCGCCGATGGTGCCGGTGGCCAGCGCCGGCACCATGTCCGACGGACTCATCACGACGAGTTCCACGGTGCGGTCGGCCCGCGATGCCGGCCGGCGGATCACCGGTTGCAATCCGTTGGCCCGCAACAACTTCTGCAGCACGATGTTGTGAATCGACCACCAGAACGGGATCGCCAGCTGCGAACCCGCAAGATCCGGCAACTCCCGGATGTGCGGTGCGACCGTCAGTGCCGAGCCATTGGTGTGGTTCCACCCGAGTACCCGGACACCGCCACCGAGCGCATAGCGCAGCTGCACCGCCATCGGCATCAGCAGGTGCACGACGTCGAGCTGACGGTTCAGGAATGCCTCACCCAGCGCCGCCCAACTCCGGAACAGCACCGGCTTGCCGACACCCGCCGGATACAGACCCGCGGAGTGCGCGATCAACAGCGGCGCGGCGTCCGTGATCGGCAGATATCCCACGCGCAGCGGCCCGCCGGCGGCCGAATCGGTCGTGGCACTGTGCGCCAGGTCGGCCAGGCCGAAGGCGCCACCGGCAGCCGCTGCCGCGGCGATCAAGGCCTGCCGTCGTGAGATCAGCAGTCTGCTCATGCCACCCACAGTTCGGAAACGCGGTAATGGCTGAGGATTTCGTCACGCAGACCCGACTGGTCCGTCTCCTCCAGGTGCCATTGACGCTGAATCCGGCCGCCGTCGGCCAGCAGCACGACGCGCTGCGCCAGGGTGAGCGCTTCCTCGACGTCATGGGTGACCAGCAGCACCGTCACACCCAATTCGGTTGTGAGGGTGGTCAACCACTGCTGCAGGTCGGCACGTGTCGCGGGGTCCAGCGCGCTGAACGGTTCGTCGAGCAGGAGCAACTGGGGCCGGGTCGCCACAGCGCGCAGGATGGCCACCCGCTGGGCCTGCCCGCCGGACAGCTGGTCGGGATAGCGGTCGGCCAGCCCGTCGACGCCGAAGCGCCGCATCAGCTCTGCCGCATAGTCCGCGTCGAATCCCTTGCGCCGGTGTGCGAATCGGCGCGCGTAGGAAACATTGCCCTGCACCGTCAGCCACGGCAGCAGCAGCGCGTCCTGGAAGACGACTCCGATGTGCGGACGCTCGCCACCGGCGGGCCAGCTGACGGTTCCCGAGCTCAGCGATTCCAGGCCGGCCAGCACCCGCAGCAGGGTCGATTTCCCGCTGCCGCTACGCCCGAGCACAGCGACGAACTCCCCCGACTCGATGGCGAGATCGATACCGTCGAGAACGACGCTGTCCCCGAATTTCTTGGTGCCCGCGGTTATCCGAACTGCTTCAGTTCCCACCTCAGTTGTCCTTCCGATGGTGATTGCACGGGCAGAAAAGCCGCTTCGCGGAACCGGCGGTTGGCGGCCGTCCCCGCGCGATAGCCCTGGCCACCGGCCAGCGCCGATTCCAGGCGGGTCGCCCCCACCGCGACATTGGCGGCATCCAGTCGTAGCCGGATCACGTCGGCCAGGTTGGCTTCCCCTGGCGCCGAGGCGAATTCGTAGAGCCGGCGGCGGTTGGCTTCGGCGTGCGACACCAGATCGGCGAGGTCGCCGTCGAACTGGGCGGCCAGCCCATCGGTCGCCCGACCGGCCGCGGTCAGCGCCGCCCCGGTGACGCCGACGCAGAATGCGGTCTGCAGCAGCAGGAAGGTCGGCTTGATCCCACGGACGAACCCGGTGAGGTCGGCGCTGATGATGCGGTCGGCTTTCACCTCGACCTCTTCCAGGCGCAGCGACGTCGACCCGGTGCTGCCCAATGCCATCAGCGTGGGCGCCGGGTCGACCACCACGCCGACCGCGCTCACGTCGACCGCCACGACATACAGGCGGCCCGTGACGGTCCGTGCCGGGAGCACGATCAACGCGTCGTCAAAGACGTTGGATGCCCAGCGGATTGGTCCGTTGAGCCGCAGACCACGACGCGTCTCCCCGGCGAAGATCGGGAGCTGCCCGAGGCCCGCCACTTGCTTGAGCCCGGAGGCCATGGCGGTCACGCCGGGACGGCGTGCGGTGAGCAACGCCTCCGACAGGTCCGGCCGGTCGGCGAGGTAGTGAATCGCCATCTGATGCGCCCACGCCGAGAATCCGGCGGCGAGGCTCACCGCCGACACCTGCTCGATCACCCGCACGGTGTCGGGCAGATCCGGTAGCCCGAACAATCCGGAAGCGCCGAGGGCGCGCAGATCGTCACGGACGTCGGTGAGGCCCGCGTCCAGGTCACCGGCCCGGGCGTCCACCCCGGCCGTGACATGAGCCAGTCTGGTCGCGACGTCGTCGGACACCAGAGTTGTCATTGCCCACCACTTTCCAATCCGTACAACCGATCAATCGGGGTCTGCACCGCCACGCGCGCCCGCCGCACCGCGTCCTCGTCCGGCGCGTCGTAGAAACAGAGGCACTTGTCCATGTCGACCCGCACGTAGGTGCGCAGGAAGCTGACCTCGGGCACCTCCGCGTATTTCGGCGCGTTGGCCTTCTTGCGGCTCAGGTAGCTCTCCATGTCCAGGTCGGCGGGCAGGTCCCACTCGACCAGGTATCCCGCCGTCGGGCGGACGGCCTTCAGCTGGTCCAGTTCCGCACCGACCAGTCGCACTTCGTGCGGGCCGGTCAGCTCGGCGGCCCCGACCGACGGCGCGTCGATCTGCAGCGGACCGCCGGCGAGCTCCACGACCACGAACAACCGGTGCTGAGCCGTCACCTGCGCCTCGATGAGTTCGCCGCCGGCCCGGTGCACTTCGGCGTCGAGCGTCTTGATGGCCTGGTCGACCTCGGCCCGGCCGGGCAGTCCTGCGATTTCGTAGAGGTACAGCGTCACGGTGTGTTCCTGTTCGTCGGGCGTCGATGACATCACGACGCTCGCATGAACAGACCGGTCTGTCTATCGACGGTTCTCCGCTATGGTGCAGATATGAGCGCGACCCGCACCCCCCGGCCAGACCGGCCGGCACCCCGCACCGACACCGTCGGGCCGGCCCAGCGGCTACTCGACACCGCGTCGAATCTTTTTGCCGCACAGGGAATTCGGGCCGTCGGCATCGACACGATCCTGCGCGAGGCGGGGGTCGCGAAGGCCAGCCTCTACAGCTCGTACGGCTCGAAGGACGCGTTGGTGATCGCGTACCTGAACCGATTGGATCAGGCTGATCGCAACCGCTGGGAATCGAAGACTTCCGGCATCGCCGACCCGGTGGACAAGCTGCTGGCGTTCTTCGACCTCGCGGCCGCCGCGGCACGCAAGCGCCAATTCCGGGGCTGTCTGTACGCCAACGCAGCCACCGAATTCCCGGGCGACACCCTGGAACCGGTACGGGCACACCGGTTATGGATGCGTGGGCTACTGAACGAGCTGCTACAGAACGCTCAGGTGCCCGACGCCGCCGTGGTCGCCCAGCGCATCCAGCTGATCTACGACGGCGCCCTCACCGCGTCGAAACTCGAACGATCGACGGCGCCCATCACCCTGGCCCGTCAGATGGCCGCGGAGCTCATCACGAGCTACTTGCCGGCCGCCGCCGGCTGAATCCCGATGGCCGCCAGTCGCCGCTCGGACGCCTCCTGTCGGACGCGCTTCGGCCACCAGAACCACTTGCCCAGCAGCGCCGCGATGGCCGGTGTCATGAACGACCGGACGATCAGGGTGTCGAACAGCAGGCCCAGCGCGATGGTGGTACCGACCTGCGCCATGACCTTCAGGTCACTGAAGGCGAAGGACGCCATGGTGGCCGCGAACACCAGACCCGCGGAGGTGACCACCGAACCGGTGCCCGCCATCGAACGGATGATGCCCGTCTTCAAACCGCCCGGCAGCTCTTCCTTGAACCGCGACACCAGCAGCAGGTTGTAGTCGGAGCCCACCGCGAGCAGCAGGATGACCGACATGGGCAGCACCATCCAGTGCAACTCGAGGCCGACGAGGTGCTGCCACAACAGAACCGACATACCGAACGACGCGCCCAGCGACAGCAGCACCGTGCCGACGATCACGCCCGCCGCCACCATGCTTCGCGTGATGAGCAGCATGATGATGAAAATCAGTGACACCGCGGCGATTCCGGCGATCATCAGGTCGTACTGCGCGCCGTCGTGCATGTCCTTGTACGTGGCGGCGGTACCGGCCAGATAGATCTTGGAGCCCTCCAGCGGGGTGCCCTTGATGGCTTCCTTGGCGGCCTGCTTGATCGGGTCGACATGGGCGATGCCGTCCGGCGTCGCCGGGTCACCTTCGTGCTGAATGATGAAGCGAACCGACTTGCCGTCCGGCGAGATGAAGTTCTTCATGCCGCGCTTGAAGTCCTTGTTGTCGAAGGCTTCCGGTGGCAGGTAGAAGGAATCGTCGTTCAGCGAGTTGTCGAACGCCTCGCCCATGGCCGCCGCGTTGTCCGACGACGCCGCACGCTGGTCCACCTGACCCTTCTGGGTCTGGTACATGGACAGCATGTACTGCTTCATGTTCTTCATGACCTCGATCTGAGGCGGCATCACCGTGACCATCTCGGCCGTCAGCTTGTCCATCTTCATCAGATCCGGGACGAGCGTCTGGATGTCGTCGGTCATGACGTCGATGCCGTCGAGGGTGTCGAACAGCGCCCGCGTGGACCAGCACATCGGGATGTCGTAGCAGTGCGGTTCCCAGTACAGGTAGTTCCGGATGGGCCGCAGGAAATCGTCGAAATCGGAGATGTGGTCACGGAGGTCGGCGACGTCGAGCGCCATGTTGGCGGTCTTCATCGACATGTCGTGCGTCGTGGCGGCCATCTGCGTGGTGATGGCCTGCATCTTGGTCATCGTGTCGATGCTGACCTGCATGTCGTTGGCCTGCTGCAGCATGTTGGCCATCGAGTCCAGCTGGTACTTCTCCGTCATCTTCGAGGTGACGGCCTGCATGCCCATGATGAACGGAATCGTCGTGTGCTTGATGGGTTTTCCGTCGGGGCGGGTGATCGTCTGTACCCGCGCGACGCCCGGGGTGTGCACGATGGCCCGGGCGATCTTGTTGATCACCAGGAAGTCGGCCGAGTTCCGTAGATCGTGGTCGCTCTGCACCATCAGCAGCTCAGGGTTCATCCGCGAAGCGCTGAAATGCCTTTCGGCGGCGGTGTATCCGACGTTGGCGGTCAGGTCGGCCGGCACGTAGCGGCGTGCGTCGTAGTTCGTCTTGTAGCCGGGCAGCGTCACCAGTCCGACGAGGGCGAGCGCCAGCGTCGCGACGAGCACCGGTCCCGGCCAGCGCACCACGAGAACACCGACACGACGCCACCCGCGGGAGTGGATGGCGCGCTTGGGTTCGAAGCGCCCGAAGCGGCTACCGATCTTGATGACGGCGGGCCCCAGCGTCAGTGCCGCGAGGACGGCGACGAGGGTGCCGATCGCGCAGGGCACGCCCATGGTCTGGAAGTACGGCAGCCGGGTGAAGCTCAGGCAGAGCATGGCGCCGGCGATGGTCAGACCGGACCCCAGAACCACATGCGCCGTCCCGCGGAACATGGTGTCGTAGGCCTTCACTCGGTCTTCGCTGTCGCCGCGTGCTTCCTGGTAGCGCCCGATCGCGAAGATGGCGTAGTCGGTACCGGCCGCGATCACCATCAGCGTCAGCAGGTTCACCGCGAACGTCGACAGGCCGATGATGTTCGCGTTGGCCAGGAACGCGACGACGCCGCGAGCCGCGCCGAGCTCGAGGAACACCATCAGCAGGATCAGGATCATGGTGACGATCGACCGGTAGACGAACAGCAGCATCACGGCGATCACCAACAAGGTGATCGCGGTGACCCGCGCGACGCTCTTGTCACCGGCGTGGTGCTGATCCGACACCAGCGGGGCGCCGCCGGTGACGTACACGTGCAGCCCGGCCGGCGGATTCGAGTCGGCGACGATCTGCCGGACCGAGGCGACGGAGTCGTTGGCCTTCGTCTCGCCCTGATTGCCGCGCAGGTAGACCTGGACGTACGCGGCCTTGCCGTCGGCGCTCTGGGAGCCGACGGCCGTCAGCGGGTCGCTCCAGAAGTCGGCGACGTGCTCGACGTGGTCGGTGTTGGCGGTCAGCTTCGCGACGAGGCCGTCGTAGTAGTGGTGTGCCTCGGCGCCGAGCGGCTGGTCGCCCTCGAGGACGATCATCGCGTTGCTGTCGGAGTCGAACTCCTGGAAGTTCGCGCCGATCTGCTTCATCGCGATCATCGCCGGGCCGTCCTGGGCGCTCAGCCCGACGGTGTGCTCCTCGCCGACCTTCTCCAGCGGCGGGACCAGCGTGTTGGTGGCGACGTTGAGCAGGAACCAGCCGATCACGATCGGCACCGCGAGCACCCAGATCAGGTGGCCGATCTTGGATCGCTCGGTGTTGGTGGCACTCACTCGGGGCACCCTTCCGTCAGGCCCGCCAGGTCCACGGAAATGGAGCTCGTCGGCGTTACAAAATCACTGTCGCGCGAAATATACCTAGCTAACCAAACTTTTATCCATAGCAGCCACCAAAAAAGGCCTCCGACCTCCCACGAAATGGGACAAATCGGGCTCTTTTCGCCCGGTTTCGGCCGTAGCGTTGACGGCGTGGAAAATTCTCCGGCCGACACCTTCGGCAAGCGCTACGGCGAAGTGCTGCTGGTCTCCCAGACGCCGACGGGGCCGCAGGTCGCCGTGTTCAACACCTTCCCGCTGAACGACTGCCCACAAGAGGCGTGGTCCGCACTCAACCCGCAGGCCCTCGCCGAGGAGAACGGGGCCGCGGCCGCTTTACTCAACGGCCCGCGCTACTGGCTGATGAGCGAGATCGTGAAAACCCGCGAGGACGTCGGCGAGAAGAGGACGTTCGGCGGCATCGAGATGCTGCAGCAGGCGACGGTCGAACTGTCGTCGATGAACCCCGCGCCCTTCAGCGTGAACAAGGTCAGCCGCCGCACGGTGTTCGTGTTCGGCGCCGGGCGGCCTGTCTTCGAGCTCCTCGACCCGCACGGGCAGCGCTGGGTCATGCAGTCATGGAGCCAGACGGTCGACCCGACACTCTCACTGGCGGACCTGCCGGGGCTGGGTGCGCGGCTGCAGCTGCCTGACGGCTGGAGCTACCGGACCTCGACGCTGACCAGCCCGCTGCGCATCGACACCACCACCGAGGCCGCTCACGTCACACAGGACAACCTCGCCAACACCTATTCGTTGGCGAGCGCGTAATCCTCGCGGCCGTTCCCAAACCCGTCCCTGTGCGTTAAACAGAGACTGGTGTGTTTCTGACGGGTGGCTGAACTGAAGGAGGCCGTATGGCTTGGGATTTCGAAACCGATCCGGAGTTCCAGGAACTCCTCGACTGGGCCGACGCCTTCGTGCGCGACGAAGTCGAGCCGCTCGACCTCATCTGGCCGCACCTGCAATACACCGCACTCGACGAGACCCGGCGCCGGGTCGTCGACCCACTCAAAGAGCAGGTGCGCCGAAAAGGCCTATGGGCCACGCATCTTGGCCCCGAACTCGGTGGCCAGGGCTACGGGCAGCTGAAGCTGGCGCTGCTCAACGAGATTCTGGGCCGGTCGCAGTGGGCGCCGATCATCTTCGGCTGTCAGGCGCCCGATACCGGCAATGCGGAGATCATCGCGCACTACGGCACTCCCGAGCAGAAGGAGCAGTACCTACGGCCGTTGCTGAACGGCGAGGTCTTCTCCTGCTACTCGATGACGGAGCCGCAGGGCGGCGCCGACCCCACCCAGTTCACGACGTCCGCGGTCCGCGACGGCGACGACTGGGTGATCAACGGGTACAAGTTCTTCTCGTCCAACGCGTCGACGTCCACGTTTCTGATCGTCATGGTGGTGACCAACCCCGACGTCAGCCCATACCAGGGCATGTCGATGTTCCTCGTGCCGACCAACACGCCGGGCGTCAACATCATCCGCAACTCGGCGATCTACGGGGAATCCGACGGCCACGGCTCGCATGCCCTGATCCATTACGACAATGTGCGCGTACCGAATTCGGCCGTCCTCGGCGGCGAAGGCCAGGCCTTCGTCATCGCGCAGACCCGCCTCGGCGGCGGACGGATCCACCACGCGATGCGCACCATCGGACTGGCCCAGAAGGCCCTCGACATGATGTGCGAGCGCGCACTCTCGCGGCACACCGCCGGCAGCCTGCTGGCGGACAAGCAGGCCGTGCAGGGCTACATCGCCGACTCGTGGGCGCAGCTGCAGCAATTCCGGCTGTTCGTGCTGCACACCGCCTGGAAGATCGACAAGTACAACGACTACAAGAAGGTTCGCAAGGACATCGCCGCGGTCAAGGTCGTCATGCCGACGGTGCTGCACGACATCGCCTGGCGCGCAATGCAAATTCACGGCGCACTCGGCGTCACCAACGAGGTGCCTTTCCTCGGCATGGTCGCCGGCGCCGCGGTGATGGGGCTGGCCGACGGACCGACCGAGGTCCACAAGGTCACGGTCGCCAAGCAGGTACTGCGGGACTACAAGGGCACCGACGAGCTGTGGCCGACGGAGTGGCTGCCGGGCAAACGCGAAGCGGCACAGGCGAAGTACGCGGAGTACCTCGAACTCGAAGTCGGAAACCTCTAGCCGGCCGCCTCGGTCATACTCGCCGAATTGTTCGCCGACACGCTGACCGCTGCCTGAACGCATCGCTTCGGCGTGTCGAGCTCTCCTGCAGCACTTGCGATTCAGACCCGTCATCTTCGGCTGACGTTGTCACCATGCGTTGACGATGTCAGTGCATGATGACGGCCCCAGCCCGAAGTACATGCACAGCCAGGTGCGCCGGCGCGAGGCGGCTAGCGCGCCAGCAACCGGGTGACACCCCGCATCACCACGCGGCTCGCGGCGTGCTGTGCCTGCGCAATCAACGACGGCGCCGCCGGCGCTGCGGCACTGCCCAGCCGCGGGAACAGCGCCAGTGCGTTGGTGCGGTCGATCTCGCGGCGCCCGGCGTCGTCCAGTCCCCCGTACGTCTCCAGTCCGGCTGCGTACAGCTGGCTGACCTCGACGGGCGCGAACGGGAAGTCCGACCCGAATGTCACGTGACCAGGCTTGGCGAAGGCCAGCAGCGACGGCAGCGCGGCCGCCGTGGACGACAGCGCGGTATCGAAGTAGAAGCTCGCGAAGTCGTCGAGGTGATCGGCCGGGCTGCCGCCGACATCACTCGTGATGCCCATGGCCATGCGGTAGGACGCATACGGGACGAAGCCGCCGGCATGGCTCAGGATGAACCGGATGTTCGGGTAGCGGCGCCGAATGCCGTTGCGCACCAGCAGGTATGCCGCGCGACTGGTGTCCAGCAGGAAGTCGGCGGCGAACGGCAGCACTCCGTCGATCGCGTGCCCGGGCAGCTCGGCGGGGTGGACGAACACGACGGCCGAACGCTTGTCGAGCTCCGCGAACAACGCGTCCTGGCCCGTCGCACCGACATAGGTCCCGACGCTGTTGGCGAGCAGGAACACCCCGTCGGCACCCAATTCGTCGAGCGCACGCACCGACTCAGCGACGGAGGCATCCAGGTGCGGCATCGGCAGGGTGGCGAAGAACCCGAACTGATCCGGCTGGGCGGCAATCAGTTCTGCGCTGTAGTCGTTGAGATCACGGGCCAATGCGGCCGCGTCGGCCGCGGCCGACAGCATCGTCGTGCCCGGCGCGGAGACCGACAGGATGGCGGTGGCGACACCGAGCTTGGCCATCGTGTCCAGGGACGCTTCCGGAGACCAGTCCGGCATTGCCCGGCCGCCGGCATCGCCGATACCGGCGCGATCCAACGCCTTGCGGTAGACCGGCGGGACCATGTGGTGGTGGGTATCAATACGTTTCATGACGTTTCCTCCTCCGGTGATTTGTGCACGATATTCCGCGCCCACCGCGGAAAATCGTGCACAAATCCCGGGACTAGTCGCGGATTCCCACCCCGGCGAGCGCCGGGACGGTATCTTCGCGGTGCAGCAATGACCTGACTGCGGTCGAGAACTGCCCGAGCTTGTCGACGCTGGCCTGCATCTCGTGGCCCCAGATGCTGATGCCCTGGTGCGTCGTCGGCTTCCACGTCGATTCGTCGACGACCAGCGGGTTCCAACCGACCTCCCATTCGAAACCCGATGGCGTGACGGCATAGAACGACAATTCGCGGTCATTGGTGTGCTGACCGATGCCGAGCGCCATGTCGAATCCCAGGGCCCGCACGCGCTGGTAGCTGTCCGTCAGATCGTCGAGTTCGGCGACCTGAATGTTGAGGTGTTGCACCCGGGTTCGAATCGGGTTGATGGGCAGCCGATTCACCGCCGCGATGGCCACGGAGTGGTGACGCCGGTTGACCCGGAGAAACCGGATTTTGACCTTCACCCCGCTCATCGTCTCATCGATGAAGTCGCTGAGCCGCGCATCGAGCAAGGTGTTGTAGTAGCCACGCACCTCGTGCGGCCTGGTGCTGGTGACGGCCACGTGGCCCAGTCCGAATTCGCCAGTGACAAAACCTTTTCCGGCGACGGAAAGGTGGTCCCCGACGTGCGCGTGCGTGTACAACTCCTGCGCCAAGCCGTTGGGGCCGGGTATGCGCACCAAGCGCTCGACGCCGCGCAGCGCGGCTTCGTCGTCGCTCCCGACAGTGACCGGCACACCGCACCGGTGCACGCGGCGGAGGATCTCGTCGAAGGTCTCGTGATCGTCGACCTGCCAGCCCAATGCGGTGACGTCCTCAGCCGGTCCGCGCCGCAGCAGGAACCGGCATTGTTGTTCGTCGAGCCGGAATCGGATGGCGTCCGAGTCGAGGTCATCGAGGTGCATGCCGATCGCGTCGCGGCCGAACCGCCGCCAGTCGGCGAACCGCTCCGTCTCAACTGCCAGGTAACCGAGCGAGACATGCCCGAAGACGCTCATGGCTGGAACACCGTATTGTCCGTGAGGAATTCGTCGACCATCTGATTGAACAGATCGGCACGCTCCCACTGCATCCAATGGCCGGTACGACTGGTCATCACGAGTTCGGCGTTGGGCATGATGTTCTGCAGCATGGGTCCGCCGGAGGGCTTGTTCACCTTGTCGTCGCGGCCCCACAGGATCAGCGTCGGCGTCTGCAGCGATGCCAGCCGCGAGTCGCGGGTCAGGTCCATGCGCCACAGCGTTCGCAGGGCGAATGGTCCGGACGGCCGGCTCAGCGGCGGATCGGCCACCACCTCCGGGTCGATCGATGCGGCGTAGCGCAGATCGATCAGCTCGGCGGGAACCGAATCACCGTCGTAGACCAGGTAATTACGGATGAACTCGGCCAGCTTCTCGCGGCTGGGACCGGTGCCGCCGTAATACGCCAGCAGGCTGTTCAGTCCGGCGGTCGGCAGGCCACGGGTGGTGCCGATGCCACCGGGTCCCATCAGCACCAGCTTGCCGACGCGGCCCGGGGTGTCCAGCGCCAATCGCAGCGCCGCAGCGCCGCCGTAGGAGTTGCCGATCAGATGTACTGTGCTGATGCTCAATTCGTCGAGCAGCCCCCGCATCGCGTCGGCCAGCGAGCCGAAGGGATCGGACTTGTCGATGCCCTTCGATGAGCGCCCGTAGCCGGGCATGTCGGGAACGAGGACGCGGTAACGCTTTGCGAGCGCGTCGATGTTGCGGGAGTAGTTGCTGACGCCGGAGGCGCCGGGGCCGCCGCCGTGCAGCAGCATCACCGCGGGGCCCGAGCCGGCCTCGGCGACAAAGATCTTCCGGTTGCCGACGGTCACGGTGTGTTCGGTGCGGGTGGTGGTCATGCGGGTGCTCCTGTCAGGGTGGTGAGGTTCAGTCCGGCCGGCGGAGCCGGGAGCCGCCCGCCGGATGAGGCTGCGGCGTAGACGAATCCGTCCGGCCGGAGTACGACGGCGTCGGCTTTGTGGTCGGCCAGCCATCGCACGAGGCTGGGTTCGGTTGTCTGCAGAGTCGCGGCTCCTGCGGCGGCCCAGGCCGCCGCTCCGACCGGCACGGCGCCGGTGTGCATCAGCGTCCAACGGCCGCCCAGCAGATCGTCGAGTGGCACACCGTCAACGGTCGGTTGCGGAATCTGCCGGCCCACCGCCGGGTGCGCGGCTGCGAAGAAGCCGTCGTCGTAGTGAGCCTCCGGAATCCACCAGAATTTCTGCCCCACGGCGTTGGCGCCGGGAATTCTGGTCAGCGCCCGCACGACGTGGTTGCGGATGGCGGCCAGCCAGGGCCTCCGCTCGGTGATGATCCGGCCGACCAGCACGGCGCGCCGGGTGACCTCGGTGACGTGCGGCTTGCGTTCTGCGGCATAGGAATCCAGCAATGAGTCCGGCGCCTGGCCCCGGAGGACCGCAGCGAGCTTCCAGCACAGGTTGGCGGCGTCGCGCACGCCCGCGGACATGCCCTGGCCGATCCACGGCGGCATGGCGTGCGCGGCGTCGCCGGCCAGGAACACGCGGCCGACGCGCCAGCGGTCCGCCACTCGCACATGGTGGCTGTAGACGACGGCTCGCAGGATCTCGACGTTGTCGGGTGTGACGCCCTGCTCCCGCAGTACCTTCCACACCGCCTCGTCACTCACCAGGTCCTTCTCGTCCTCCCCCGCACGGGCCGGGTACTCCCAGCGGTGGTGTCCCAGCGGGGTCGGACAGTCGACGGTCGGGCGCGCCGGATTGCAGTGAAACCGCAAGCGGTCGTGGGCATCCCATTCCTTGACGACCTTGGTGTCGATGACGACCCAGCGCTCGCCGTAGGTGCGTCCGCTGTACCCGATGCCGAGCACCCCGCGCGTCGCCGACGAGCCACCGTCCGAAGCGATGACGTAGCGGGCGGTCACCCGCTTGAACGTGTCGGTACGCAGGTCGGCCAGCAGCAGTTCGACATCGTCGGTCCGGTTGGCCACCCGCAGGCATTCGTGTTCCAGGAGGACCTCGACGTTGGCGAAACGCGCCACGCCTTCGCGGAGTACCGAGTCGACCGCCGGCTGGTACAGGAACTGCTGCGACGGATGGCCGCACCCGCGGCCGTAGATGACCGTTTCGATGAACGGGCGGCCGTGGGCATCGACAAAGGCAACGGGGCGACCCGGCAGCATGTCGCGCTGAAGGCGCTCCGCCAGCCCGACCGACTGCCAGACCCGCAGCACCTCTTCGTCGGTGGAGATCGCCCGCGCCCGGCTGTAGATGTCCGGGTCACGCTCGATCACCAGGACCTTCAAGCCGAGCTGCCCCAGCAGGTTGGCGGCGGTGGCGCCGGTGGGGCCATACCCGATGACGGCGACGTCGTAGGTGTCTTCACTGCTCATTGGAGCCTCCGGGGCTTGTTCTGTAGTGATCGCTACGGTAATGTAGTGATCGCTACAGAGTCAAGAGTCGGGAGCGAAAATGACCGAAGCACCCAAGACCCGTCGCAAACGAGCCGACGGCGAGCAGTCCCGTGAGCGAATCCTGGACGCCGCCAATGCGATTGCCTCCGAACGCGGATACGAGGGCACGAGCATCGCCCTGGTCAGCAAGAAGTGCGGGCTCCCCGCCAGCTCGATCTACTGGCACTTCAAGGACAAGGACGACCTGCTGGCCGCCGTGATCGACCGCAGCTTCGAGACCTGGCTGCGCGTCTGGGAACTCCCCTCCGAGGGCGAGCCGCGGGAACGTGTCATCGGCCTGGCCAAGCAGCTCGCGAAGGGCCTACTCGACAATCCCGATTTCCTGCGACTCGGGCTCATGCTCGCGCTGGAGCGCCGACCCGTGGAGCCGCTGGCCCGCGCGCGTTTCCTGCAAGCGCGGGCGCAAGCTACCGCGTCGCTCACGGAAGCACTCGGCGAGCTGGCCCCCGGCCTCGCCGACGCCCAAGTGCGGCTGCTGGTGAACTACTCCATCGCCGGCGCCGACGGGCTGTTCATTGCCAAGGAACTCGGCGGCGACTCCGTGGACCTGCTCGAGTTGTTCGAGATACACGCCAACGCCATCTACGACACGGCGATCCGGATGCTCGCCGAGAACGCGCAATGACCGCGACCGCCGGGGCTACCGCGCCGATCGTCGCTGCCGTCGCGAGATCGTCGAGCGTGATCTACGCCGAGATCGTGTCGTCGATTTCGGCGCGCTCCGCCGGCCCGGACATCCGGGGCGGCATCGACGATCTCATCGAAACCACCTGTGCCGCAGTGCAGACCGCGGGCGCGCGGCATGCGAAGGTCATTTCGCTGCTCAGCCCGTCCCCGTCGACGCGGAACACCATCTACTGTCTCGTCGACGGTGCTGCCGATCACGTTGCCATCGAACGAGACATCCACACCGCGGTGGCACGAATCGGCGCTGAGGTAGGCGGCTTCCGGCTCAAGCAGGCCGTGCAGTTCGAGAGCATCGGCCCGATACACATCCCAGAAATCGGTGCCTTCGCCGGCACCAAGGTGACCGTGCTCGTCGAGGTCGCCACTGAAAATGCCGGAGTGCCAACATGATCTACATCAGCGACGTCACCCTGCGGGACGGCATGCATGCGGTCCGGCACCAGTACACCATCACGCAGGCCGTGGCCATCGCCGCTGCGCTCGACGCCGCGGGCGTCGCCTCCATCGAGGTCGCACACGGCGACGGACTGGGCGGGTCCAGTTGCGTGTACGGCTTCGGCGCACACACCGACCTGGAGTGGATCTCCGCCGTCGCTGCCGCGGTGTCCCGCGCTCGCATCGCGACGCTGATCCTCCCTGGCATCGGCACCGTACGCCAGCTGGGCGACGCTCATCGCGCCGGCGTCTCGGTCGTCCGCGTCGGCACTCACTGCACCGAGGCCGATCTTTCTGCGCGTCATCTCACCGCTGCCCGTGAGCTGGGTATGGACCCTGTCGGCTTTTTGATGATGAGTCACCTCGCCACGCCGGCCGCCCTCGCCGCGCAGGCAAAGCTGATGGAGGGGTACGGCGCGACGTGTGTCTACGTCGTCGACTCCGGTGGGGCAATGACCATGCGCGACGTCGCCGATCGGGTCGACGCCCTGCGTCAAACCTTGGACCCGGCAACCGAAATCGGCATCCATGCGCACCACAATCTGTCGCTGGGAGTGGCCAATTCGATCGCCGCTGTAGAACACGGCGCCAACCGCGTCGACGCATCACTGGCGGGCATGGGCGCCGGCGCCGGCAACGCACCGCTGGAAGTCTTCATCGCCGCGGCCACCAAGCTCGGCTGGCAGCACGGCTGCGATCTGCACGCGCTGCAGGATGCCGCCGACGATCTGGTCCGCCCGCTGCAGGAACGCCCGGTCCGCGTCGATCGTGAAACCCTGACGCTCGGCTACGCGGGTGTGTACTCCAGCTTTCTGCGGCATGCCGAGACCACCGCTGCGCGTTTCGATCTCGACGCCCGCACGCTGTTGGAGGAAGCGGGTCGACGCGGACTCGTCGGTGGGCAAGAGGACATGCTGGTCGACATCGCGCTGGACCTCACGCGCGCCGAGAGCGCCTAAGCGACCAGCTCCACCAGTGTCGCGTTGGCGGTGCCGCCGCCCTCACACATGGTCTGCAGCCCGTAGCGAATTCCGTTGTCGCGCATGTGGTTGATCATGCGGGTCATCAGCACCGCGCCCGACGCGCCGAGCGGGTGCCCCAGCGCGATCGCGCCGCCCAGTGGGTTGAGCGCCGCCTCGTCGGCGCCGGTATCGGCGAGCCAGGCCAGCGGGACCGGGGCGAACGCCTCGTTCACCTCGAAGACGCCGATGTCGCCGATCCGCACGCCGGTCTTGCGCAGCACCTTCTCGGTGGCCGGAATCGGGCCCGTCAGCATCAGGACCGGGTCGGCGCCGGTGACGGCTCCGCCGACATACCGCACCAGCGGGGTGAGGCCGAGCTGCAGCGCGTTCTCCAGCGTCATCACCAAAAGCGCTGCCGCACCGTCGGAAATCTGCGACGAGTTGCCGGCGTGGATGACGCCGTCCTCCTGGAAGGCCGGCTTGAGGCCGCCCAGCTTCTCGACGGTCGTCCCGCGCCGGATGCCCTCGTCCTCGTGCACCACGCCACCATCGTCGGTGAACACCGGCACGATCTGCGTGACGAACGCGCCCGAATCCTGTGCGGCGGCAGCGAGTTCGTGCGACCGCGCCGAGTACTCGTCCAGCCGCGCTCGCGACAGGCTCCACTTACTCGCGATCATCTCGGCCGAGATGCCCTGATTGAAACCGAAACCGTCATACCGGGCAAGCGCTTTCGGCCCGTACGGCTGCCCCGTCTGACGGGCCGCGCCGAGCGGCACCCGGCTCATCACCTCGACGCCGCCGGCCACCACCACGTCCTGCTGGCCCGACATCACGGCCTGCACGGCGAAATCCAATGCCTGCTGCGACGATCCACAGGCCCGGTTGACCGTCGTGCCCGGGATCGACTCGGGCCAGCCGGCGGCGAGCACCGACCACCGGGCAATGTTGCTCGACTGATCACCGACTTGCGAGACGCAGCCCCACACCACGTCGTCGACGAGGTCCGGTGACACCCCGGACCGTTCCATCAGTTCGTTCAGGACCACCGCGGACAGGTCGGCGGCATGCTGGCCGGCCAGTCCCCCGTTGCGCTTGCCGACGGCAGTCCGTACGGCCTCGACAATGACGACTTCACGCATGGTCGCTCCCTGATCCGTAGACCTCGCCGATGGCACCGGCGGCCCGCAGGCCGGCGATATCTTCAGCGCGGTAACCCAATTCGCCGAGTATCACATCTGTGTGCTCACCCAGTCCGGGGATTGCCCCCATGTTCAGCTCGAGGCCGCTGATCACCGGCGGCGGCAACAGTGCCTCGATGGGGCCGTTCGGGGTGCTGACCTGGCGCCACCGGTCGCGGGACTTGAGGTGCGGATGCGCGACCACCTCACTGGGCAGGTTGTACCGCGAATTGCCGATACCGGCGGCGTCGGCGATCCGCTGAATGTCCTCGAGATCGCGCTCTGCGCACCAGGATCCGATGGCGGCATGGAGCTCGTCGCGGTGCGCGCAGCGGTCCGGGTTGGTAGCGAATCGTGGGTCGTCGGCGAGGTCGGGCCGGTCGATGATCTCCCTGGCCAGGCGCTGCCATTCCCGGTCGTTGGTCGTGCCCAGCACCACCGTCTGGCCATCGCGGGTGGCGAAGGCGCCGTACGGCGCGACGGCCGGTGATGCCATCCCGAGCGGCTGCTGGTTCACGCCGGAGTGCTGGGTGTACGTCAATGGATAACCCATGATGTCGGTCATCGTGTCGAACAGGCTGACGGCTACCGACGGCGCCGCGCCGACCGATACCCCGCGAGCCCGGCCCACCAGCAGCGCCATGATGGACAGCGCCGAGTACAGACCGGTGGAGATGTCGGCGACGGGCGGGCCCGGCTTGGCCGGCATTCGCGGAAAGCCGGTGGCCGCGCACGACCCGGATTCCGCCTGTACCAGCAGGTCGTACGCGCGCTTCCGGGAAAGGGGTCCGCCCGGCCCGTAGCCATCGATCTCGACGGGAATCACCTGAGGGTGCCGTTTGCCGAGCTCCTCCGGTGACAATCCCAGTCGCGCGGTGGCTCCCGGCGCCAGGTTGGAGACGAACGCGTCGGCACGGTCGAGCAACTGGTGCAGCACCGCAATGCCTTTGTCGGACTTGAGATTCAGGGTGATGGACTGCTTGCCCCGGTTGGCCCAGACGAAATGCGCCGCCTGACCCAGCACCACGTCGTCGTAGTCGCGGGCGAAGTCGCCGCCCCGCGGATTCTCGACTTTGATCACCCGGGCACCGAAGTCGGCCAGCACGCGCGTGCACATCGGCGCGGACACCGCCTGCTCCATCGCGACGACGGTGATCCCGGCCAGCGGCAGCGACTGCGCTTCGGTCACGTCCTCACATAACCATGTCGCCGCCGGCGGGCAGCCTGCGGGCCGCCCAGTCAGGAGTCCGACGCACAGGTCACGTCGACGTAGACGTTGTTGACCATGCGGGTGTCGGCACGCTGGGTCGGGTCCGCAGGGTTCGGCAAACCGTGCACGTCGGTCACGGTGCACGCCGACAGCGGCGCGCTCGGGGCACCGTCGACCTGCACGTTGTAGCCCTCGCTGCGCAGCGTGGACACGACGTCGGCGCCATTGTTGCCGGACACACTGGCAGCCTGCGCCGGGCCCGCGGCCGTCAGCGCCGCAGCGGCCAGCGCTGCGGCGGCGGTGGAGAAGAAGGCGATCTTGGTGATCATTTCGGTGTCCCTTCGGGTTGAGGTTCTGACGGCTTCCAGCCTCGAATCGGCCGACAAGGGTTCCCCGGAGGAACGATGAAGATTCGTTAAAGAACCCGGCTCTGACCAGGTCATCCGGTCGACCCCGCCAGCGCGCGGGTGCACTATGAGCAGGTGACCGCCACCGAACCCGCGCCAGGTCTGCGCGCGCTGGTCGTCGACGACGAGGCCGCGCTGGCCGACGTCGTGGCCAGCTACCTCAAGCGAGAACTCTTCGAGGTACGCGTCGCGAGCGACGGCCCGTCGGCCCTGGTCGCTGCCCGCGAGCTGGATCCCGACGTGGTCATCCTCGACATCGGCCTGCCCGGACTCGACGGCATCGAAGTATGCCGACAACTTCGCGTGTTCTCCGACGCGTATGTCGTGATGCTGACGGCCCGCGATACCGAGATCGACACCATCGTCGGGCTGTCGGTCGGCGCGGACGACTACGTCACCAAGCCGTTCAGTCCCCGCGAGTTGGTGGCCCGCATCCGCGCGATGCTGCGGCGGCCCCGGCGCGCACCCGACCAGGCCTCGACGGCAGGGACGCCGCCGCGGGTGTTCGGCGATCTGCACATCGACACCGATAGCCGTCAGACCTTGCTGGGCGGCGCGCCGATCATGCTGACCCGCACCGAGTTCGACGTACTGGCCGCGCTGTCGTCCCGCCCGCGCCAGGTGTGGACGCGACATCAACTCCTGGAAGCCGTGTGGGGCGAATCGTGGTTCGGCAACGACAACGTCGTCGACGTCCATGTCGGCCATCTACGCCGGAAGCTCGGCGACAACTCAGCCGAGCCGCGCTACGTGACGACGGTCCGCGGCGTCGGGTACCGGATGGGAGAAGGCTGATGGTCCAGCACCATCCGCGCAGCAAGCACGGCATTCGGAGTCGCCTGCTCGTCACCAACGCGGTCGTCGTCATCGCGGCCATCGCCACCACGACGACGGTCGCCCTCATCATCGGCCCGCCGATGTTCCGCCAGGTGATGCAGGACGTCCTCGTCCCCGGACGTACCGGTCCGCACCCCTACGAGCATGTCTTCCGGCAGGCGACCGCCGTCTCGGTGGGGATGTCGCTCGCGGTGGCCGCCACGACCGCGCTGGCACTGAGCTGGTACCTGAGTCGACGGATGCACCGGTCGACGGCCGAGCTCGCCGCCGCCGCAACCGCGGTGGCCGACGGGAACTACGACATCCGCGTCTCGCCACCCCACCTGGGCACCGAATTCGACGCCATCGCAGACGCTTTCAACACCATGGCCGAGCAGCTCGGCTCCGTCGAGACCACCCGGCGTCAGTTGTTGGCCGACCTGGCACACGAGCTTCGCACACCCGTCTCCGTCATCGACGCGTACCTCGAGTCGATCGAAGACGGCATCCATCCGCTCGACGCGACCACGATCGGCGTGCTGCGCGACCAGACCCGTCGGCTTGCCAGGCTCAGCTCCGACGTGCGGGCGCTGTCCGACGCCGAACGCGACATGGCGCTCGTCGACACCCAATCCGTCGCGCCCGCAACGCTGATCGGTGCGGCCGTCGACGCCTTCGCCGCGCCGTACCGCGCGAAAGGTGTTGCGCTGACATCGGATATCGCGCCGGGACTGCCTGACCTCTGGGCCGACCCGCAGCGCCTCGACCAGGTGCTGGCCAACCTGCTGACGAATGCACTGCGGCACACCGATGCCGGCGGCACGGTGCGGGTGACGGCGACGCCCGCCGGTGGTTCGGTGCGGATCCAGGTATCCGACGACGGCGACGGCATCGCCGCCGAACATCTGCCGCGGTTGTTCGAGCGGTTCTACCGCGCCGACTCGGCACGCGACCGCGCGCACGGCGGTTCCGGCATCGGGCTGGCGATCGCAAAGGCCCTTGTCGATGCCCACCATGGCCGGATCACCGCGACCAGCGCCGGGGTCGGTACGGGTGCGACGTTCACCGTGGAATTGCCCAGCCGCGCCACGTCGCTCGCCGGCTGATCCCAACGCCTCCGGACCACAACTAGCCCGGAGAGTTCGGGTAATTGGGGTTCGGCGGGTAGCCCTGGTTGGGATAGCCGGGCGGCGGGTAGCCCGGATAGCTCTGCTGTGGGTAGCCGGGGTAACCCTGTTGCGGCGGTGCGGGATACGACGGCCCGCTCTTCCCGCCCCGGCGGCGCACCATCACCACGACGAACACCACGAGGCACGCCACCCCGATCACGACAAAGACGACAATCGGCCACGACCAGCCGTTCGGCGGCGCACTCACCCAGATCCGGCTCGCTCCGGGACACCGCACGGTCACCGGCCCGCGGTCGAGCGGCAACTCCCCGACCGCGCGGTAGTACTTGCCCCTGGGGATCAGGAAGAGCCGCTTGCCACCGAAACGTTTCTCGTCGTGGGCCCCGGTGAACGGCTCCAAGGGCTCGGCCTGACCACCAGATGTCGTTGCCGTGCAACGAATGTTCGATTGCGATCGATCGAGATACACGACGTGCACGCGTTCGGTGGGCGTCACCACGTCGCCCGATCTGATCAACTCGGCCGGGTCGTCCTTGGCCCCGAGGAAGATGACGACCGCCAGCGCCAACATCCCGAACCCGAACAGCGTCCCGATCACTCTGCCGATCGGGCTTTTTCCCCCTGCACGCCCCATGCCCCGATTCTCACACGGACTCCCCCACTGGTCGGGCCGAGTCGTCGTCACTGGTTGTGGTTCGGCGTTCGGCGATGGCGGCCAGCCGCAGGGTGCATTCCCGGTTGCGCGGAATGACCGCCGCCAGGGCCAACTGGTCGGGCACCCAACGCATCGGTCGACCGACCGGCACCTCGGCCATCTCGATGAGGCAACCGCCGGTCGGCGTATCGGACAACCGAAGGAAGATGCGCGCCCGGCCGAACACTCCAGCGCTGGCAAGCAGCACCAGCTCTTCCAGCGGGCGGCAGTCCTGCACTTCGGTGACGTCGTTGACGAGAACCGGCCACACTCCGATCGAGTGCTGAATGCGGCGGCCGGCGGCCGGCCAGTCGGCGTCGACGGCACGCATCCGGCTGTTGCCCACCACCCACTGGGAGTATGTCCAGCCGTCGGCGATGACGTTCCAGACCTCTTGCCGGGTCGCAGTGCTGTGCCGCCGAACGGTCAGGGCGCTGTCAAGGACGTTGTCAGCCATGCGATTTCCTTTCGGAGCCTGCCCCCGAAAGGAAACGACGACGAACCGCCCGGCCAAACCGGTGCTGGAGAATCGCTGTGGTGCGCATGACTGTGATTAGCCTGCGGCGGACAAGCTAAACCCGCGAGCGCCAACATCCCGAACTCGACTGCCGATGACGCCGCGGTGTCCGAATGGAAAACAGGTAGCGATCTACTCGGTCCTGATCACCGCGGAAGGCGCATTCTTATTACGGCCACCATCTGATCAGCGCCGAGCGTCGCGGAGAGCAAGCCCATGAGTCACGCCACACACGCAGCGTCACCCGACCGCGGGCGACTGAGCGCCAGTGACTTTCAGTCGCTCGGTATCCGCGATCTGCTGGATGCCCGCGACCAGTTTCACGTGCACCTCGCACACAAGCCGAACGTCTTCTCCACGGCGATCGGGCGCTACCTGATTCGTGACACCGATCCTGACGTACCTGAAACGACGTGCGATCCGCTCGATGCGCGGGCGCGAAAGGCACCAGAGCGCACCCTCCTGAATTCCACGACTCGGTCGTGGTCGTGGCCGTGTGTCCTGGTGTTCGTCAAGCGGTGGCAGACGCTCGACGATCTGGTCGATCGTCCCGAGGATGTGGTACCGCCGTTCATCTACCTGCCGGACGGGCGCATCGTTCCGGTGTGCGTCGTACTCGCCGAATCCGCGCAGCTCCCGTCCCCCGTGCTCGACCCGAGCCGACTCGCGGCGGAATCGCTCGGTGTGGGTTCGCCCATCTACGTCGATGCACAGGGAATGCGTCGCATGGGCACCGCCGCCTGCCTGGTTTCGGACGGCAGCGATGTCTATGTGCTGACCAACACGCACCTTGCCGGAGTGGTGGGGCGGCCGGTGCGGGCGTTGTTGCGTGGTGTTCCCGTCACCATCGGGAGCACGTTGGGAGCGCCTCATCTGGCGGAGCGCACGTTTTCGGACATCTATCCGAGCCTGCCGGGCCGGGACGCCGTCGTGAATATTGATGCCGCCATCGTCCGGCTCGACGATGCCCGGGTCTGGGAAACGGACGCCCTCACTGATCCGATCGGCGACGTGACGGACTTCAGCGCAAGCACCGCCGCACTCTCCTGGATCGGTCGGCCGGTGGTCGGCCAGGGCGCCGCGAGCGGAGAGATGCGCGGCGAGATCAAGGCCTTGTTCTACCGGTACAAGTCGATCGGCGGGCGCGACTACATCGCCGACTTCGTCATCGGTCCACGATCCGACCACACCGGCCCGCTGGTCACGCAACCTGGTGATTCCGGGTCACTGTGGTGCCTCGACGGAATCGAGGCGCCTGGTGTCCGCTCGCCGTTCGGGCTGGAGTGGGGCGGTCAGCGGATCGGCGGCGATCCGGCCGCCGGCGACTTCCTTCAGTTCTCGCTGGCGACGTCGATGGCGGTGATCCTGCGGGAACTCAATCTCGACCTGGTCTCCGGCCCCACAGCACAGCGCATCCAGTATTGGGGGCCGGTGGGGCACTTCAAGATTGGCCAACAGGCCTGCTTCCTGGTCGGAAACCCGGCATTGCGAAAGTTCTTCACCGCCAACATCAACAACCTGAGTTTCCGCAGCGACGACCAAATTCAACTCGCCACGCACCTGCAGGCCACGAAATTCGTCCCGCTCAGTGATGTCCCGGATGTGGTGTGGAAGACGAACATCAACCGGGCCAAGCCGGAAGTCGCGCGGGTGATGGAGAACTGGAATCACTACGCCGACATCGACCTCCCCGGAGCCGACGGCGACTCGCTGATGGCGAGCTATGCGGCCGACGAGGATTCGCTGAACTACAGCAACTGGCTGACCTTCTACAAAGACGCGCCGGTGCCCAGTGCCTCGAAGACGCATTCCAATAACCAAGGGGCGCTTCCGTTCCGGGTCTGGCAGATCGTCGCTCAGATGGTGAAATTCGCGAAGAACGGTGACGGCGATCGTTTTCTCACCGCCGCCGGCTGCCTGGCGCACTATGTGGGCGACGCGTGCCAGCCCCTGCATTCCTCGCAGCACTCCGACGGCTTGAACGGAGCTTCAACCGGCGTCCACGCCACCTACGAGGACAACATGGTGAACGCGCACGCCGACACCATCGCGGATGAGATCGGCAACGCCATCAAAAACCTGGACTTCACACCGCGCGCGATCCACAGTCCGCGCGACGCTGCCAAGGCCACCATGGATTTGATGATCTTCGCCCAGACCACGCTGCCGCCCCAGACGATCTGCCAGACCTATGACGACGTGCATCCAGGAGCCAGCCACGAGACGAGCAATCCGGCGGTGTTGGACGCACTCTGGAACAAGTGCGGGGACCGGACCGTCGAAGTCATCGCGGCGGGTGCGGTGACGCTCGGCGCGCTCTGGACTGCCGCGTGGAAGCTGTCCGGCGCATCTAAAGATTCCCCTTGGCTGACAAAGGTTTACGACGGCACCAAGGATTTGATGCCGATCTATGAGGACAAGAACTTCCTGCGGTCCCTGCACCTGAAATATCTGGGGCAGGACGACCTGCCCGGATCCGACGCTCCCAAGAATCCACCCCCACCGCCGGGCGGCCCCGCCAAGAAGCCCGCGAAGCAGGTGGCGAAGAAAGCTGCCAAGAAGGTCCCCTAGGCGCTGGGACGTCACTCCGCGGCGTCGACGATCTCTTTGTCGGTGATGACCGACGCTCTCGGCGCGGTCGCCAGGCTCGACAGCGTCGTCGGGCGCCGCACGACAGGCAGCCAGTCCGGCACCCACTCTTGGCGAGCTAATTTCAACAGCTAAATACATCTTGACCCAGCAAACATACTGTGGGTATTTTATGGGTGGGGTTCAATCGTTGGCGACCATGACACATGGGGCGGGGTTGGTGTGCCTGCTGCAAATGATGTTGTGGCCACTGGCATTAACGATCACGGAAACGGGGACCAGATCATGCCGGCTGCACATTCCAGCAAGTCCACAGCAAACTCACAGAAGTTGGCGGTAGCCCTATTGGCTAGCGCTACCGCGGTGACCGCGAGCATCGTCGTTGCCAATCCGCACGCCAGCACCGTGGCCGCGCCAGTGCCAGAAATCACCAGGCAGGTGAAGCTGACCGCGGCCGCAGACCCGATCTCGCTGATCGAGGGCCTACTGGCCCTGCCGACGTCTGTCGCGCAACAGCTTCTCGGCAACGGGCAGTGGATCAACAACTTGGCCTACCTCGCTGCACAACCGCTGGTGGCCGCCGACAACACGCTCTACGGACTGGACACCGCGGCGGCGCCGGTGATCTTGAACGCTGTCACTGCCCTGCTGTCGCCGCTTGCCTCGACACCGGTGGCGCCGGCGCTGGAGGCCGCCTTGCAGGAGTACTTCAAGAATGCGGCTTTTCCTCCTACTGCCTTCTCCGGCGGAGGTCTCACCGGCTTCAACTTCTACGACTTGGCGCTCGCTTCGCTCTACGACTTCGGCGCCCCGGCGACCGCCCTATTTCCGGCAGCAGTGACGTTGTTGGAGAAACTGGGGATACCGCTGCCGTTGCCCGGCAACCTGGTGCCGGATGCGGCGACCAATGCGGCGCTCGCGCCTGCCATCACGCCCGCAGCCGCGACTCCGCAAGACCTGGTTGGCGGCCTCGGTGGCCTACTGACCAGCGCGCTCAGCACAGTGTGGAATGACGGCGCCTACTTGGCGAGCATTCCCCTGCAAATCGGGGTCCAGACGGCATGGACGCTGCTGTATTACGGCGGTGCGGCCGTGTTCCACCCGGACCTGCTGTTCAGTCTGCTCACCAGTTACATTCCGAACTACATCCAGCAGTTCACCGCAAGCGGCCTCAGCGGATTCATCAGCACCACAACGCAATTCCTCGCCGGCCTCGCGGGGACTCTCGGCGGGCTGCTGCCGGCCGCAGCCGCGCCACTCGCAGCTGCAGATGTGTCAAAACTGCAGCCCAATTCGGCTGCGGCAGTGACTCCTTCGATCAGTCCCTCGGTCCCGTCACCGCAGAATCTGATCGGCGGCCTGGGCAATGTGGTGTCGTCTGCGGTGTCCATGGTGGCGAACGACGTCGCCTACGCGGTGAACCTGCCATTGGCCGTCTCAGTGCCGGTAGTGGTGCCACTGGTCGCCGGGTTGCCCTACACCCTCGCCCCACAGGCCCTGTTCGGGCTGCTCACCACCAACCTGCCGAACGCTCTGCGGTTCGCCGTCGGCAATACGGTGAACGGAATCGTCTCGCAGGCAGGACAATTCGTCTCCAGCCTCGGCGGTCTCGTTTCGGCGGCAGCGGCGCCGCTCGCCGCCGCCAGCGTGCCGAAGGTCCAGACCAATCTGATCAAGGTCAACCATCCGACAGCCGCGCTGTCGGCGCCCAACTCCACCGCCGACTCGACGTCCGGCAACACCGCTTCGGACAACAAATCGGACAAAGCAGACGCGAACAAGTCCGGCACCGACAAAACAGATTCAGGCAAAGCCAAGTCGGACAAGGGCGGCAAGCACCGCAAGCCTTCAGAGTCGGGCCAGGCGGGCAGCGGACAGCCGGATGCCGGTGCCGGAAAGACCGGTGGGACCAAGAGCGGCAACAGCTCTCATGACGGCGACGGACCGAAGCACGCGTCGGATACGTCAGGGTCGAGCAGTCACGCAACCGGAGATGGTCAGGGCAATGCCGGGAGCCACGGTGGTGGCGGGGGCCACCGCGGCAGCAAATAGCCTGTCCGGAAACCGGTTTCACTGAGTGGCTTCATCGGCGGCAGGTGTGCCGCCGATGAAGCCACTGTCGATTCGGAAGCCTGTGTCAGACCCGGCCTGCCCGCCGGTTCCGCTTCTCGGCGTCGGCAAGTACTTCGACCTGCTCCGCCTGCTCGCGCTTGGCTGCCGCCGCAGCACGCTTGTCCCGCGCGTCCTGGAGCGCGGCTTCGGCCGCAGCCGCCGCCTTTTGTTCGGCTTTGTTGATCCGTTGCAGCCGTTGCTGTTCGGCGGTTTCGGCGGCGTCGCGCTTACGTTCGGCCTCGGCCCGACTTGCCTTCGCGGCCTGAGCGATGCGCTTGTCGGCCTCTTCGGCCGCTTGCCGCTTACGCTGCTGCGCGCGCTCGCGCGCTTCGGCCACCGCGTCCTGCTTGGCGGCGATCGCTTCGTCGCGGTCGTCGGCGGCCTCTTCCAGCGAGTCCTCCAGCTGCGCGCCGGCTTCTTTACGCCGTTGGGCGGCGTCCATGCTCCGCACGACAGCTTCGGCACGAACCTCGCTTCGGCGGGCCAGCGCCGCACCCCGCCGGCGCAACGTGGAATCGCCCAGCACTCCGCCGATAGCAGCGTCCAAACCCCCGAGCGAGCGCTCATAGATCAGCCGAGCGGGTGCTTCGGCGTCCAGGCGGGCGATCCACCGATCCTCGATGAACTGCAGGGGAAACCGGGCCAGGCGGTATTGCAGGCGCAAGACCTGTAACGGCAATTCGATGATGCTCACGATATCTCCTTGGTTCTCAATGTCTTTCAGGGCAGCTTGGTTCGATCGCCGAGGGTCTCGGCGCGTTCGCGAAGGCGACGGGCCTCGGCTTGCTCTTCGTCCGCCTCTCTCTGCGCGGCGCGATGTTCGGCGAGCGCGTCACGTGCCTCCCTGCCGGCTGCCGCGGCGTCGGCCGTTTCCCGGATTTCCGCCTGTCGTTCCTCGCGCTGCTCCTCGACGCTGGCGCGGACCTGCTCCTCGGCAGCGCGGTGCCGCGCTGTCTGCGCGGCTTGCTGCACCTGGTCCACCTGCTGCTGTTGGGCCGCATCTTCTGCGGCGTCGGTACCGCTCTGCACCACGTCTCGGGCGGCGGCGGCCTGGCGGCGGGACTGAGCCAGCAGGTCGGCGGCGGAGTCGGCTTCGGCGTCCGCGACCGCCTCGACGGCGTTGGCCTCTCTGCGGGCCCGCGCCTGTGCCTGCTCCAGTTGCCCCTCGGCGGTCAATGAATCGTTGCCGGTCACCGCGCCGGCGATCTCTTTTGCCTTGCCTTTGATCGAATCGATCAGGCCTGTACGTGCCTCATCAGCTTTCTCATGTTCGCCCATGACCTCTGCCATGCTCGTTTTGCGCGTTCTTCAAACACCGTTCGGTCGGGTCTGGGTCGTGCGCGGAGACCGCACAGCGCGCTGAACAGGCACGAAGCATCGATGCAGGCTGACGATAAAGCCCCTGTGATGTGAGTCAACCCGCGTAGCCAACCGTGAAAGCGTTACACCGGATTCTCGTGCGCCACAGCGCGGTAGCTGCGCGCCCCAGCGCGATCTACGGCCGCCCTGACCAAACCGAAGACGAGGCCCTGCACACCGGCGGCCAGGAGCGCTTGCCCGCCCGAGCGGTCCAGATCTTTGGGGTCCGGCGGTCCCTCCCCCGAGTCATCGATCCGCTTCCACAACACACTGAAGACCTTGCCGGCCACCAGGCCGCCCACCACACTGAACGCAGCCGACAGCGGCAGATACAGCGACTTCGATATCTTGCTCATCGTTCTCCTTGGCATATCTGACGGTCCCGACTGATCCGAGCCGTGGCTGAGAGTTACCCCGCCTGCACCGAAACCAATCGCCGCCCTCTCACCGGACGCCCTGAGCTGGCAATGTCTGAAATAGCTATGAATCGATCATGAAATTGGCATGTCGATCATTATGTGTCACATATGAATACCTCGACGCACGTTCGAACCTGACTAGCATTGAATTTGAGAAACCGCAGATAAATGGTTGTAAATGCTGGAAAGGAAAGTGAATTGTTGGGCGGCGGTATTACCAAGGGCGTCGTGGTTGGAGCCATCGTGTTGAGCTTGGGCACGGCGGCTCCGGCGCTGGCTGCGCCCGAGGTGCAGAAATCGGCCCAGGCGACGATCAGCGAGTTGGAAGCACAGGGATTTCGGCCAATACTCAACAAGGTCGGTAACGCACCCCTCGAGCAATGTACGGTCATCGCGGTGCGCGACGGCACTGCCGTCAAGCACTCCTGGATACAGCGGGGACCGACCGGGAACGTCGGCAATCTCGTTCGGTACAAGACTGCGTACGTGGATCTCATGTGCAATCGATGAATGATGCCAGCGGGTATTTGAACCACAATTTGTAGGTGGCTGCATCAACTGTCAATTACTGCTGACAAAACCAGTGGCAATTGTGTCGAACGGCTCAACGCAACAGACTCAATCACCTGGAACGTACGACGCGCCCTTCGTCCCACACCGGCACCGGCGATTCGACGACTTCGCCGTCTTCTCGGAAGATCCAGAACCGATCGAAGTCGCGGGCGAACCAGCGGTCGTGCGTCACGGCGATCACGGTGCCCTCGAAGGCTGCGATCGCCTGCTGCAAGGCCTCGGCTGATTCCAGATCGAGGTGGTCGGTGGGCTCGTCGAGCAGCAGTAACGTCGCACCGCCGAGCTCGAGCAGCAGGATCTGGAATCGCGCCTGCTGCCCACCAGACAGTGAGTCGAAAACTTGCTCGGCGGCGTGAGCGAGCCCGTAGCGTGCGAGCGCTCGGGCGGCGGACTCACGGTCGCGTCCCTCCCGATGGCCGTCGCCATGGTGCAACACCTCGAGAAGGCTCCGGCCGGCAAGATCGGGTCGACGCTGTGTCTGCGCGAACCATCCGGGCCGGACGCGAGCGCCGAGTCTCGCGCGGCCCTCGAACTCCACGGGCTCGATCGAAAGATCAACGGGAGGCTCGTGTTCGGGTTCCGGGTCCGATCCGCCGGCTGCCAGCAGCCGCAGGAAGTGCGACTTGCCTGACCCATTGGACCCGAGTACGGCTATTCGGTCGCCGTACCAGGCCTCGGCGTCGAACGGGAACATGAGCCCGACCAGTTCCAGCTGCTCGCACACCACCGCTCGCCGACCTGTTCGCCCGCCGCCCAGGCGCATCTGGAATCGCTGCACACGCGGGAGTTCGTGCGGAGGGCCCGCCGTCTCGAAGCGCCGCAGACGCGTCTGGGCGGCCTGATACCGAGACGCCATGCCGGCATTGTTGGCTGCCTTCTCCTTGTACATCTGCACCAGGGCCTTGAGCTTCGCATGCTCTTCGTCCCAGCGGCGGCGCAACTCGTCGAGCCGTTCGAAGCGGGCCGCACGGGCCGCGTGATAGGTCTCGAAGCTACCCGGATGCGTCCATGCGGTGCTTCCCGCAGCGCCGAGCTCCAGCGTGACGACCGCCGTCGCTGTGCGTGCCAGCAGCTCACGATCGTGGCTCACGAACAAGACGCTCTTCTCGGACTCCCGCAGGCGGTCTTCGAGCCAGAGCTTGCCGGGTACGTCGAGGAAGTTGTCCGGTTCGTCGAGGATGAGAAGCCCGTCGGTACCACGCAGCAGGGCCTCGAGCACCAGGCGCTTCCGCTCACCACCTGACAGCGTCTCCACCGGACGAGATGCCGCCTGGTCGTACGGGATGCCGAGCGCGGCGTCGGTGCAGACGTCCCAGAACACTTCGATCTCGTAGCCGCCGGCTTCTCCCCATGCCGCCAGCGCGTTCGCGTACCTCATCTGCGACGCTTCGGTAGCCGACTCACACATGCTGCGCTCGGCACGGTCGACTCTCCCAGCAGCTTCGACCACCTGCGGTGGGGCGACGCTCAGCAGCAGGTCGCGGACAGAATCACCTTCGATGAACTGCCGCATCACCCCGACCCCTCCGGATCGGGCGATCGAGCCCTCCTCAGGTTCGATCTCCCCAAGCGCGATTTTCAGCAGTGTCGACTTGCCCGCACCGTTGGCGCCGATCAGTGCGAGACGTTCCCCTTCGCCGACTCGCAACGAGACATTGTTGAGAAGCGGACGGCCGTCAGGTAAGCCGTAGCTGATCCTTGACAGGTCGAGATGAGCCACACGCCAACCCTATGAGCCATCGCAAACGGTTTTTCGCGGTGCTGAGCGCGTCGGCCTTCATTGTTGGACTTCCAGTCGACCTGAAAGCCCTTCGCCCAGATCAGGTTTGGGAAGATCAGTAACACGACGCCAATTCGACTGCACCGGTCCACTTTTCATCGCAAGCCCCTAAGCGTGCCGCGACGTCACTCCCCCGTCGACCACGATCTGCGTCCCGGTGATGAACGACGCCTTCGGCGACATGAGGAACGCGACGGCCGCGCCGATCTCTTCGGGCTGCCCCAGCCGGCCCAGCGGCGCCGCCGCCACGAACGCGCTCTTCACCTCAGGAACAGCCAACGCATCGGCGAGCATCGGGGTTTCGATGAAGCCCGGACACACGGCGTTTACGCGAATTCCCAACGGCCCCAACTGACCTGCCATCGACCGGGTCAGGCCCAGCAGCCCAGCCTTCGACGCACAGTAGGCCGGAATGAACGGATTGCCAACCAGCCCTTCGATGCTCGAGATCCCCACGATCGCCGGCGCAGCGCCACCAGCAAGGGCCTTTTCGAAATGTGGCAGCAGCAGTTGGGACAGCAGCGCCTGCGCGCGCAGGTTCACATCGACAACGGCATCCCACGATTCGATGGTGAACATCCCGACCGGCTCGGGCAGCACCCGGCCCGCGGCATGCACCAGTCCGTCGATACCGTCCATGGCCGCGGCGGCCTGCTCGACGGCGGCGGCCATCGAGTCGGTGTCACTCACGTCGACGACGACGCCGTGCGCCCCGAGCGAGTCCGCGACGGCGACCACTTGCGGCGAGATGTCGAACAGCGACACCGCGCGACCGTCGGCGATCAACGCCTTGGCCGACGCCAGGCCGATACCGGATGCACCACCGGTCACCACCACACCACTCATGCCAGACCTTTCAATACGCTCCGCTACGTAGCGGAATACCGAACGGCTCGGACACTACGCGATACCGGCCCGCCCCAGCGTTTCAACGCCGGAATTCATAGGCACTCATGGTTGGCTCGAAGGGTCATGACGAAACGTACTGCGCTGCTGCTGACCTGCACGCTGCTCCTCGGCTCCACGGGATGCTCGATCTTCGGCGGCCCGGAACCCGAGGACGCCTTCAACGCGTTTGCTGATGCGTTGCACCGCAAGGACTCCGGCGCCGCCGCCAAAGACACCACCGATGCCGGCGCGTCGGAGCCGGCCATCAAGTCCATGTTCGACGGCATGGGCAAAAACGCCACGCTCGACGTCAAGGCCACACCCGGCGACGGCGACAACAAGTCGACCGCCAAGCTCGCCTACACCTGGTCATTCGGCCCCGGCCGCGAATTCAGTTACGACACAACGGCGATCGCCACGAAGGTCGGCGAGGACTGGAAAATCCGCTGGGCCCCCGCGCTTTTGCATCCCAAACTGCGGCAGGGCGGGACATTCCAGTTCAGCGAAGACAAAGCGCTGCTGACGCCCGTCGTCGACCGCAACGGCCAACCCCTGCTGAACTGGCAGACCGTCGGCGTCATCACCCTCAGCCGCGACCACCTCGACTCCGCCGCGGCACTGGCTCCGGTGGTTGCCCGATTCGACGACACCATCACCGGCGACTCGATCACCAATGAGTTCAACGGAAATCAGGACGACCGTGTCACCGTCGTCAAGCTCCGGGAGGCGGACCTCGCCCAGGTCGCCGACGAGCTCACCCAGATTCCTGGCGTCACCGTCACCAAGCAGGGCGCGCTGCTGACCGCCGACCCGAACCTGCACTCGCCGGCCATCAGCGGACTGCCCGAGGTATGGCAGAAGGCCATCGACGCGACCGCCGGCTGGTCGGTGGATCTGGTCGACGAGCAAGGGCAGCCCACCGACGAACTCGCGAACAACGCCCCCGCGGACACCAAACCCATACGCACCACCCTGGACCCGCGCCTGCAGCTCCTCGCGCAGCACGCCGTGGCCACCGATCCCCGTCCGACTGTTCTGGTCGCCATCGCCCCCAGCACCGGCGCCATCCTCGCCGCGGCGCAGAACGACGCGGCCAACGCGCAGGGACCCATCGCCTTCACCGGCCTCTACCCGCCGGGGTCGACGTTCAAGACCGTCACCACCGCGGCCGCCTTGGAGAAGGGCCTCGCGAAGGCCGAGTCCCCCGAGCCGTGCCCGGGCACGGTGACGATCGAGAACCGCACCATCCCCAACGAGGACAAGTTCGACCTCGGCACCGTCCCGCTCGAGCAGGCCTTCGCGCATTCCTGCAACACCACCATGGGCGCGCTGGCCGACAAGCTGCCCGCCGACGCGCTGCCCAACACCGCCCGGAATCTCGGCATCGGCGTCGACTTCGTCATCCCCGGCATCACGACCGTTACGGGCAAGGTGCCCAACGCCGACACCCCGGCGCAGCGCGTCGAGAACGGCATCGGCCAGGGCACCGTCACCGTCAGCCCGTTCGGGTTGGCCGTCGCCGAGGCCAGCCTCGCGCACGGGTCGACCATCACGCCCACGCTGCTGCCCGGCCAGCAGACCACCGCCAGCACGCCGTCGACCCCGATCGACAAGCCGACCGCCGACGCCCTGCGGGCCATGATGCGGCTGACTGTCACCGACGGCACCGCGTCCGCGCTCAAGGACATCGACGGGCTCGGCGGGAAGACCGGGACAGCGGAATTCGGCGACAACACCCACTCGCACGGCTGGTTCGCGGGCATCGTCGGGGACCTCGCGTTCGCGACGCTGGTGGTCGGCGGAGATTCGTCGGCACCCGCGGTGGCCGTCAGCGGGGACTTCCTGCGTGCGGCGCTGGCCGGATAACGGCGTGCCAATTTCGCCAACTGCCCCGGTCCTTGGGATTCTTGGCTGATGCGGGTTGACGGGCGCGAGGTCGCGGTCTCGGGCAGCCTGCTGCAACCGATCACCCGCCGGACCAACGACATTCTGCGGCTGGTGGCGGCGACGGCGTTCCTCGTCACCGTCGTCACCAGCTCGCTGATCACCCGCAACGACTGGGTCCGACTGGAACGGTCGGTGTCGCGGATCGTCGGCGTGCTCACGCCGACCCAGTCGAATCTGGTCTACCTCGCGTACGCCATCGCGATCCTGGCGCTGCCCTTCGTCATCCTGCTGAGCCTGCTGGTCACACGGCAATGGAAACTGCTCGGTCCGTACGCCGCCGCCGGGCTGATCGCCGTGCTGTCGCTGTCCATCAACTCCCGCGGGATTGCGGCGCCCAAGTGGCATTTCGACCTGTCCGACCGGCTCAACACCGTCTTCTCCCAGTTCCTCGACGACCCGCGCTGGATCGCGCTGCTGGCCGCGGTGCTGACGGTGTCCGGCCCCTGGCAGCCGGCCCGGCTGCGCCGCTGGTGGTGGACGCTGCTGCTGGCGTTCGTACCGATCCATCTCGTGGTGAGCGCCATCGTGCCGGCGCGGTCGCTGCTGGGTCTGGCCGTCGGATGGTTCGTCGGCGCGCTGGTGGTGCTGGTCAGTGGCACCCCCGCGCTGGAAGTCCCGCTGGCGGGCGGGGTCCAGGCGCTGGCCCGCCGCCAGTTCGAGGTGTCGGCGCTGACGGTCATCCGGCCCGCCGGGGCCGGACCCCTGGTGCTCAGTGCCGATTCCGCCGACGGGACGCGCGCCGTGGTCGAGCTGTACGGGCCGAACCAGCGCGTGGGCGGCGCCATGAGCCAGCTCTGGCGCAAGATCACGCTGCGCAACGACGAAACCGCGCCCCTGCAGACCTCGATGCGCCGCGCCGTCGAGCACCGCGCGCTGATGACCATCGCGGTCGGCGACCTCGATCTCGCGAACACCCGGACCATCGCGCTGGCGGCACTCGACCGCGGCTGGACGATGTTCGCGCACTCCCCGGCGAGCGGCGTTCCGCTGAGCACCGAGACCCCGGTCGCCGACGTCTGGCACGCGCTGGGCGCGCTGCACCACCACCAGATCTCGCACGGCGACCTGCGGGCATCGGAGCTCACGGTCGACGACCGTGCCGTCCTGTTCGGCGGCTTGGGCAACTCCGAGTACGGCGCATCCGACGTGCAGCTGCAATCCGACGTGGCTCAGCTGTTGGTGACGACGACCGCCATGTACGGCGCCGAGGAGGCCGTCGCCGCGGCCATCGAGCAGTTCGGCGAGGACACCGTGCTCACCGCGTCGCGCCGGCTGACCAAATCCGCGATGCCACAGCGGCTGCGCGAGTCACTGCCCGATTCCCGTGAGGTCATCACCGCGGCGCGCGACGAGGTGAAACACCAGACCGGCGCCGACCGCATCCAGACCGAGACCATCACCCGCTTCACCCGCAACCAGGTCATCCAGCTGGTGCTGCTCGTCGCGCTGGTGTACGTCGCCTACCCGTTCATCAGCACGGTGCCGACGTTCTTCTCCGAGCTGCGGTCCGCCAACTGGTGGTGGGCGCTGCTCGGTCTTGCGGTGTCCGCGCTGACGTACGTCGGCGCCGCGGCGGCGCTGTGGGCCAGCGCCTCGGAGGCGGTGAGCTTCAAGAACCTGACCATCATGCAGGTGGCCAACACCTTCGCCGCGACGACGACGCCCGCCGGCGTCGGTGGCCTGGCGCTCAGCACGCGGTTCCTGCAGAAGGCCGGTCTCGGCGCTTTGCGCGCGACGGCCGCGGTGGCGCTGCAGCAGTCGGTTCAGGTGCTCACCCACGTGGCGCTGCTGATCTTCTTCAGCGCCGCGGCCGGGGCATCGGCCGATCTGTCGCACTTCGTCCCGTCCTCGACGGTCCTGTATCTGATCGCCGGCGCGGCTCTCGGTGTGGTCGGCACGTTCATGTTGGTGCCGCGGGCACGGCATTGGCTCGGCACCGCGGTGCGGCCCCGGCTGACCGAGGTGTGGGGCGACCTCGTCAACCTCGCCCGCGAACCCCGGCGCCTCGGGCTGATCGTGTTGGGCTGTGCCGCAACGACTCTCGGTGCAGCGCTGGCACTGTGGGCGAGCGTCGAAGCCTTCGGCGGGTCGACGTCGTTCGTGACGGTGTGCGTCGTGACGATGATCGGCGGGACGCTCGCGTCAGCCGCCCCGACTCCTGGCGGTGTCGGCGCCGTGGAAGCCGCGCTGATCGGTGGTCTGGCCGCGTTCGGCCTGCCCGCCGCCGTCGCGGTGCCGTCGGTACTGCTCTACCGGGTGCTGACGTGCTGGCTGCCGGTGTTCATCGGCTGGCCGGTCATGCGGTGGCTGACCGAGAAGGACATGATCTGAGTCGCCGCTCCGCGCGGTGACATGGACGCCTCCGCGCGCGGCGTGTCGTCGTCGGCGTGTCGTCCTGTCTTGTGACACCTGCGATCTGAAGGCGTCAGCTTTCCTTGACGGGTCAAGGAAAGCTGACGCCTCCCAGCGAAACATGCCAAGAGAGACAGGTGGCCGAAGCCACGGCTGCGGCCATCCGTCTCGGCATCGCACTACATCTTGGCGAGCATGCCGTTCATCGTGGTGATCTCGGCCTGCTGCGCCGTGACGATCGCCTGGGCCATGGCCTTGGCGTCGGCGTTGGTGCCGTTCTTCAGCTCGTCGTTGGCCATGGTGATGGCGCCCTGGTGATGCTCGACCATCATCTGCAGCCACATCTTGTCGAACGCCGCGCCCGACAGGCCCGTCAGCTCGGTCATCTGCTGCGGGGTCATGAGGCCCGGCATCGAGTGGCTCATGGTGGCCGACGGCGCGGGCTTGCCGAAGCCGGCGAGCAGCGTCGTCATCTGCTGCATCTCGGGGGCCTGCGCCTTCTCGATGGCCGTGGCGAGATCCTTGACCTGCTGGTTCTGCGAGCGGGTCGGGACCAGCTTGGCCATGTCGACGGCCTGGGCGTGGTGCGGGTACATCATCTGCAGGAACATGACGTCGGCGTCGTTGAAGTTGGCGGCCGGCGCAGCGCTGGTGCTGGAACCCGACATCCCCGGCATCGAGTGCCCGGGCATGTCGTGGCCCGACATCGGCATGGACGAGGTGGTGGCGGACATGGTCGAAGCCTGCTCATTCGGCGGGCTACAGGCCGCGAGTGCGATGACGGCAGCGGTTCCGGCGATGGCGATAGATGCGGTTTTGAACATGGTTGAACTCCTTGAAGATTGGATGGGTTGACGCGGGGCGCGGCCCATCAGATTCGAAGGAGCGACAGTTCCGCGAGAGTCAGTACCGTCCACGGCGGGGCTCTTTGCCTGCGTCGCAACGCCTGTCGAATGCGCGCCTGCACGTTCTGCTCGGGCGCGACGCCGAGCCAGTACAGCAAAGCCAGACCCAGGATGGTCAGCAGTTCGGTCATGACGAAGACGCAGGCGTGAAAACCGTTGTGTCCGTTGCAGTCGCAGGCATCCGACAAGGACGTTTGCGCGACCGGGGCGCTCACGTGGTGATGGACTGCCGCCTGCGGATGATGCGACGGAGCGTGCGCGGACGTGACGACCAGCGAATGCATGCCGATGATGCCGGCGATCAAGACCAAGAGACCGACTACCCACCAGCCGACGTGGCGGCGCGTGCTGCGATGCGTCACGTCGGCCTCCGGTTCGGGTATCGGTACGCAAATCATAGTACCCGAGGGGGGTATATCTTCGGGAATAAATTCCGCGGCCGCCGCCGACTGATCCGGCAGCTGCACCCAAAAGCCGGTGGGCCGCATCACATCGCCGCTCCCGCAGTGGTGACTTTCATAATTGTCTGACTCGTCGGTTAGTTAGATTCGCTACTAGTGTCGACATATGGGTCGGGAAGCCTTGAGTCACAGCATTATTGGGGCGGCGGAATCGCTGAACCAATACGTTCAGCCGGACGGCAGGATCGTCATACCTGACGGCATCACGCTGACGTCGTTCTTGGAGCGCAACCGCGCGGCGATGGGCGACAGTCCGTCGTACCGGTTCATCGACTACGCGCACAATCCCGACGGCGAGATCGTCGAACTCAGCTGGAACGGCCTCTGGGCTCAGGTCAACGCCGTGGCGGCCCGGCTCCAGCAGGTCACCGCGCCCCGCGACCGAGTCGCGATCCTTGCGCCCCAGGGCGTCGACTATGTCGCGGCGTTCTTCGCGGCCGTGCACGCCGGGAACATCGCCGTCCCGCTGTTCGCGCCGGCGCTGGCCGGACACACCGAACGGCTTGCCGCGGTGCTGGCCGACGCCAAGCCGTCCGCGGTGCTCACCACCACTGCGGCTGCCGAGCCGGTCCGCACGTTCATCAAGACGCTGCCCGCCGCCGAGCGCCCGCGGGTGATCGCCGTCGACGCCGTGCCGGACACCCTCGCCGAGATGTACGTCGCCCCGGACTCCCGCACCGACGACGTCGCCTACCTGCAGTACACCTCGGGCTCGACGCGCACCCCGGCCGGCGTGGAGATCACGCATCGGAACGTGTGCACCAACGTCATTCAGATGATCCTGGCCGGCGGCCTGGACACCGACATCCGGAGTGTCAGCTGGCTGCCGCTCTATCACGACATGGGTCTGATCATGATCATGTTCCCCGCACTGTGCGGCGGCCAGATCAGCCTGATGGACCCCATGGCATTCGTCCGCCGGCCCTACCGGTGGATCCGGCGGCTCGCGGACGAGGCCGCACACGGCCGGACGTTCGCGGCCGCACCCAATTTCGCCTTCGAGCTGTGCGCGCAGCGCGGCCTGCCGCCGGCCGGTGAACCGCTCGATCTCAGCAATGTGGTGACGCTGCTCAACGGCTCCGAGCCGGTGACGCTGCCGTCCATCGAGCAGTTCATGGAGGCGTTCAAGCCGTACGGGCTGCCCGAGACCGTGGTCAAGCCGTCGTACGGCATGGCCGAGGCCACTCTGTCGGTCGCCAGCATCGGCGCGGACGAAAAGCCGTGCGCCACATATCTGGACCGTGAGGAGCTCGCGGCGGGCCGGGCCGTCGTCGTCGGCCGGCACGCCGACGGTGCGGTCCCCCACGTCTCGTGCGGGCAGGCCATTCCCGACCAGTGGGTGGTGATCGTGACGCCCGACGGCGACGAGGCCGCCGACGGCACGGTCGGTGAAATCTGGTTGCACGGCAACAACATCGGGCGGGGTTACTTCGGCCGGCCCGAGGAGTCCGAGCGGGTGTTCGGCAACAAGCTGCAGACCCGCCAGACCGTCAGCCACGCCGACGGCGCCGAGGACAACGCATTGTGGTTGGCCACAGGCGATCTGGGCGTTTACGTCGGCGGCGAGCTGTTCGTCACCGGCCGCATCAAGGATCTCGTCATCGTCGACGGGCGCAACCACTACCCGCAGGACATCGAGGCGACGGTCAGCCGCGCCTCGTCGGCCGTGCGCTCCGGCTACGTGACAGCCTTTGCTGTGCCTGGTGATTCGGGTGAACGACTGGTCGTGGTGGCCGAGCGCGCAGTGGGTGCGGGCCGTGCCGAATTGGAGCCGGTGGCCGAGGCGGTGCGGGCCGCGGTGGCGCGTCATCACCAGGTGCGCGTGGCCGAGGTGCGGCTGGTCGCGGCCGGCCGGATCCCGCGGACGACGTCGGGAAAGCTGGCCCGTAGCGCCGCGCGCGCGGAGTTTCTCGCCGGTCAATTCGACTAGCGATCGGCGCGCCGGGCGCTGTTGCGGCACTTCCGATTTGGGGCCACGGCAGCCCACTGGGGCACGAGTCAACAGAGTTAACAGAACGTTATTTGTCGATCGCGCCAATTTGCGCCGCCGTGGTCGCCGCTCGTGTTGGATGACGGGGTAGCCCTCAGTAGGGCCCATTCCGCCGATGGGAGCACCGAGATGACGGAGCAGCGCCCCGACATCGTCATCCTCATGACCGACGAAGAACGCGCCATCCCGCCGTACGAAACCGACGACGTCCTGGACTGGCGCCACCGAACCCTCACGGGCCGGCGATGGTTCGACGAGAACGGCGTGCGTTTCACGCGGCACTACACCGGCTCCCTCGCGTGTGCGCCCAGCCGGCCGACGCTCTTCACCGGCCAGTACCCCGACCTCCACGGCGTAACGCAGACCGACGGTCTCGGTAAGCGGTACGACGATTCGCGGCTGCGGTGGCTGCGCCAGGGCGAGGTGCCGACGCTGGGCAACTGGCTGCGCGCCGCCGGGTACGACACGCATTACGACGGCAAGTGGCACATCTCGCACGCCGACCTCGAGGACCCGAAGACCGGCAAGCCGCTCGCAACCAACGACGCCGACGGCGTCGTTGACCCCGTGGCGGTGCAGGCCTACCTCGACGCCGATCCGCTAGGGCCTTACGGCTTCTCCGGCTGGGTCGGACCCGAGCCGCACGGAGCGGCCATGTCCAACAGCGGTTTTCGGCGCGACCCATTGGTGGCCGACCGCGTCGTCGCCTGGCTCGACGACCGCTACGCGCGGCGGCGCGCCGGCGACCCGGAGGCACTGCGCCCGTTCCTGCTCGTGGCCAGCTTCGTCAATCCCCATGACATCGTCCTGTTCCCGGGTTGGGTCCGCCGCAGCCCGCTGCTCGACTACCCCGTCCTCGAACCACCGCACGTCCCCGCGGCGCCGACCGCCACGGAAGACCTGAGCGACAAACCGGCCGCGCAGGCCGCTTTCCGCGAGGCCTACTACTCCGGCTACGGCCCGGCCGCGGTCATCGAACGCACCTACCGTCGCAACGCCCAGCAGTACCGCGACCTCTACTACCGGTTGCACGCCGAGGTCGACGGCCCGCTGGACCGGGTGCGCCGCGCCGTCACCGAGAACGGGTCCGAAAACGCCGTGCTCGTGCGGACTTCCGATCACGGCGACCTACTGGGCGCGCACGGCGGGCTGCACCAGAAGTGGTTCAACCTGTACGACGAGGCGACGCGCGTCCCGTTCGTCATCGCCCGGATCGGCGCCGACGCGACCGTCGCCCGCGAAGTCAACGCGCCCACGTCCCACGTCGACCTGGTGCCGACGCTGCTCGGCGCGGCCGGAGTCGACATCGCCGCGGCGGCCGAAACCCTGGCCGCGTCGTTCACCGAGGTGCATCCGCTGCCCGGCCGCGACCTCATGCCAGTGGTGAATGGTGCTGCGGCTGAACAGGATCGGCTCATCTACCTGATGACGCGCGACAACATCCTCGAGGGCGACACCGGGGCGTCGGGTGCCGCACAGGCGATCGGCGCCAACACCAATCCGCCTGCGCTGCTGCGCATCAAGGTGCCCGCGAACGTCGCGGCCAACTTCGAAGGGCTGGTCTCGCGCGTCACCAACGCCGAGGCGGCCGGCGGCTCCGGGCACCTGTGGAAGCTGGTCCGCACCTTCGACGACCCGGCGACCTGGACGGAACCCGGCGTCCGGCATCTGGCGGCCAACAGCCGGGGCGGCGACACGTACCGCACCGAGCCGCTCGACGACCAGTGGGAGCTCTACGACCTGACCGCCGACCCGATCGAGGCGTCCAACCGCTGGGGCGATCCCAGCCTGCACGAGCTGCGCCGGCATCTGCGGACGCAGCTCAAGCTGGTCCGGACGGCATCGGTACCGGAGCGCAACGATCCGTGGCCGTACGTGAGCAGGCGGCCGCCGGAGCCGGGCAGCGCCGTCCGCCGGTTGCTGTGCCGGTTCCGCACGTAGCCGAAACCTGCAGGTCACGCGGTCGCGATTACAGGTTTTGCCTGGTCGGCCAATAGCATGTCTGGTGCCATGACCGACACCGCCCCCACCACCGATACCCGCTCCGCCGGCCGAGTGGCCACCGAAGCCGCCCGTCGCCGTACGTTCGCCGTCATCAGCCACCCTGACGCCGGTAAATCGACGCTGACCGAGGCGCTGGCCCTGCACGCGCGGGTGATCAGCGAGGCAGGCGCGATCCACGGCAAGGCGGGCCGCAAGTCCACGGTGTCGGACTGGATGGAGATGGAGAAGGCCCGCGGCATCTCGATCACGTCGACGGCGCTGCAGTTCCCATACCGCGACTGCGTCATCAACCTGCTCGACACCCCCGGTCACGCCGACTTCTCGGAAGACACGTACCGCGTGCTGACTGCCGTCGACTGCGCCGTGATGCTCATCGACGCCGCGAAAGGCCTTGAGCCGCAGACCCTGAAGCTGTTCCAGGTGTGTAAGCACCGCGGCATCCCGATCATCACGGTGATCAACAAGTGGGACCGCCCGGGCCGGCACGCGCTGGAGCTGATGGACGAGATCCACGAGCGCATCGGCCTGCGGACAACGCCGCTGACCTGGCCAGTGGGCATCGCCGGCGATTTCAAGGGTGTGATGGACCGCCGCAAGGGCCACTACATCCGCTTCACCCGCACCGCCGGTGGCGCCACCGCCGCGCCGGAGGAGCACATCCCCGCCGACAAGGCGCACGACGCCGCCGAGGGTGACTGGGACACCGCCGTCGAAGAGTCCGAACTGCTGTCGATGGACGGCTCGGACTACGACCGTGAGACGTTTCTGTCCGGCGAGTCCTCACCCGTGCTGTTCACCTCGGCCGCGCTGAACTTCGGCGTCAACCAGCTGCTCGACGTCCTGGTCGACCTGGCGCCCTCCCCCGGCGCGATCCGCGATGTCGCGGGTGAGCCGCGGCCGGTGGATTCGCCGTTCAGCGCGTTCGTGTTCAAGGTGCAGGCCGGTATGGACAGCTCGCACCGCGACCGCATCGCCTACGCGCGGGTCTGCTCGGGCACCTTCGAGCGCGGTGATGTGCTGACGCACGCCGGGACCGGCAAGCCGTTCGTGACCAAGTACGCGCAGTCGGTGTTCGGTCAGCAGCGCTCCACACTGGACGACGCCTGGCCCGGCGACGTGATCGGCCTGGCCAACGCGGCGGCGCTGCGCCCCGGCGACACGCTGTATCGCGATGTGCCCGTGGAGTTTCCGCCGATCCCGAGCTTCTCCCCCGAGTACTTCTCCGTGGTTCGCGGCAAGGATCCGAGCAAGCACAAGCAGTTCCGCAAGGGCATCGAGCAGCTCGATCAAGAAGGTGTCGTCCAGGTGCTGCGCTCGGACAAGCGCGGTGAGCAGGCGCCCGTCTTCGCGGCCGTCGGCCCCATGCAGTTCGAGGTCGCCGCGCACCGCATGGCGACCGAGATCGGCGCGGCCATCTCGCTCGAGTCGCTGCCGTACCAGGTGGCGCGGGTCGTCGAGCCCGAGGACGCCGAATTCATGAGCAAGCAGGTGTCCTGCGAGGTGCTGACCCGCACCGACGGCGTCATGCTCGTGCTGTTCTCGACGCCGTGGCGCCTCGAAGGGTTCCAGCGGGACAACCCGTCGATCAAGCTGCGGTCTCTGGTGGCGGCGGCCGAAAGCTGACGCGCCCCTCTCGATAGCGGGCACACCTCGGCGCTCAGCGCTTACGGTGTAGAGCACCCAAGAGAGAGGACGAGAGTTGGCCACCGCCACTCCAGCGACCCCCGCCACCCCGACGCTGCGTGAACTGACCGTCCGCGGCATCCTGCTCGGCGGTGTCATCACGCTCGTGTTCACCGCCGCCAACGTCTATCTCGGACTCAAGGTCGGCCTGACGTTCGCCACCGCCATCCCCGCCGCCGTGATCTCGATGGCGTTGCTGCGCAGCTTCGCCAACCACTCGATCGTCGAGAACAACATCGTGCAGACCGTCGCGTCGGCGGCGGGCACACTGTCGGCGATCATCTTCGTGCTGCCCGGGCTGATCATGATCGGCTGGTGGACCGGTTTCCCCTACTGGACCACGGTCGCCGTGTGCGCTGTCGGCGGCACGCTCGGCGTCATGTACTCGATCCCGCTGCGCCGCGCCCTGGTCACCGGGACCGACCTGCCCTACCCCGAAGGCGTCGCCGCCGCCGAGGTGCTCAAGGTCGGTGACGGCACCGAAGGCGTGGAGGCCAACCGCACCGGGCTGAAGGTCATCACGTTCGGTTCGGTCGTGTCGGCCGCCTTCGGGTTGCTGGCCAATCTGAAGGTGCTCGCCAATTCGGTTACCGCATATACCCGTATCGGTGCGGGCGGGACGATGTTCAGCGCCGGGCTGTCGATGGCGATGATCGGCGTCGGGCACCTGATCGGTATGACGGTCGGCATCGCGATGCTCGTCGGGCTCGTCATTTCGTTCGGGGTGCTGCTGCCCATCCGCACCAACGGCGCGCTCACCGGTAGTGAACCGATCGGCGACATCATCGACGGCATCTTCGTGCACGAGGTGCGGTTCGTCGGCGCCGGAGCCATTGCCGTCGCGGCCGTCTGGACCCTGCTCAAGATCCTGCGGCCGATCCTCAAGGGCGTGACCGATGCGCTGGTGTCGGCGCGCGACCGGCGGCAGGGCCAAGTTGTCGAGCTCACCGAGCGCGACATCCCCTTCCCCATGGTCGTCGGCACCGTCGTGGTGATGCTGCTGCCGATCGCCGTGCTGCTGTGGGATTTCAGTCGCGGCACTGTGCTGCAGGGGCATTCGGCCGGGATCATCGCGGCGAGCCTGGTGTTCATCTTCGTCATCGGGCTCGTCATCGCGTCGGTGTGCGGGTACATGGCCGGGCTGATCGGTTCGTCGAACAGCCCGATCTCCGGCGTCGGCATCCTGACGGTGCTCATCGCCGCTCTGCTGATCAAGGTGGTGTTCGGGCGGGCCGATAGTGGCCAGTCCACCGCGCTCGTGGCGTTCACCCTGTTCGCGGCGGCCATCACGTTCGGTGTCGCGACCATCTCCAACGACAATCTGCAGGACCTCAAGACCGGCCAGCTGGTCGGGGCCACGCCGTGGAAACAGCAGGTGGCGTTGGTGATTGGCGTGGCGTTCGGGTCGGCGATCATTCCGCCGGTGCTCAACCTGATGCAGCGCGCCTTCGGGTTCCTCGGCGCTCCCGGGGCGGGCGATCATGCCCTGGCCGCGCCGCAGGCCGCGTTGATCTCGTCGTTGGCCAAGGGCGTGTTCGGCGGGTCGCTGAACTGGGGGCTCATCGGGCTGGGTGCTGTGATCGGTGTCGTCGCCATTCTCGTCGACGAGACCCTCACCCGCACTTCACGTTTCGCGCTGCCGCCGCTGGCCGTCGGGATGGGCATGTACCTGCCGATGAGCCTGACGCTGATCATTCCGTTGGGTGCTGTTCTCGGCTACTTCTATAACCGCTGGGCCGACCGTACCGGCGGTGATGTCGAGCGCAAGAAGCGGCTCGGCGTGCTGCTGGCGACGGGCATGATCGTCGGTGAGAGCCTTTACGGCGTTGTCTTTGCCGGGTTCGTCGCCGGGACCGGCTCCGATGAGCCGTTCGCGCTGTTCTCCGGTTTCGGCGGGTCTCTTCCTGAAGTGATCGGGGTCGTGGCCTTCGCGGCGGTTCTGGCGTGGATGTACAAGCGGACGCGAGTCATTGCGGGTAGCGAGCCGGTTTCGGCTGAGCGCTGAGTCGCCTGGCTGCCGCTGATTTCGTGGTCGCTGCGCACGCTGCGACGGCGGGCCGCCCCTCCTGACATGTTCGATTTGGAGCCGTCAAGTTTCCTTGACGGCTCCAAATCGCATGTGCCACAGGAGAGCCAGCATGCCAATATCCGGCGCAAGTCAAACGGCTTGCATCGTGCGCGTGCGCTCGTACCATCAATAGATGCGATCGCTAGAGATCCGCAATGTGCCCGACGACCTGATGGAACGTCTGGAGCTGTTGGCGCGCGCTTCCAACACTTCGGTCGAGGCTGTCGCGATTCGCGAACTGAGCGTGGCTACCGGCCAGGTCAACAACGCTACGCTTCTGGCGCCGCTGCCTGATCTGAGCATTTCAACGGAGGACATCATTCAGCACGTGCAGGCCAGTCGCCGATGACGGTCGACAGCTACCCCACATCGTCGTACCCCCAGAACTCGTGCGCCTCTCGCATGAGTTCGCGACGATAGCTTGACCTCAGCTCGTCGATCACGGCAAGAGATCGCGAGGTCAGCTCGCCGCCAATCCCGCTCTGCGCGTGCGCATATGGGATGAACGCACGAAGCAGGTCTGGAATGTCGAGCGCGACCTCCAGCGGCGTGTCATCGTCGTAATAGGACGGGTTACGCAACACGTCTCGGACGCGTGTTTCACTCCACCGCAGCGGGTCTTCCGTACCGGTCTCGAAAAGCTCCAGCAGCTGCTCCCGGTAGCCGGGGCCGTTGAACGGAGCAGACGAACTGCTGACGAAGAACGACTCGCACAGCTGCTCGGCGGAAGCCCAATCCATGGACGGCGTGCGGCCCTCACCACCTTTCGGGAGCCGACTGATCAGCCACCTAACCAGCGGTCGGTTGGGCATCCACGTATTGGCATCTCGCGCGAACATTGGCTTCTTGAAAGCATCTTCGATCCACACCCTCGCGTCGGCGAGGTTCATTTCGACAACAGACTCGGAACCCGGCTCGGCAATCCGTGCAAGCACTTCGTCGATCAGCTCCGGCACAATGGCGATATCGGTGACGCCCGAGAACCGATTGTGGTCGACCCGCACGACCACAGTCAGCCCGTGACCACCGACTAGTCGAGCACCAATGGCAATCTCATCGACATCACCGAAGACATCACTTCGGCGGACAGCCCGGTGCACATCCACCTGCGCGAGTGAGGCGATCCATCGCGGCAGGTGCTCGTGGCGCTGTGCGAGTTCCGCTCGACATTCGAATTGCAGAGCTGGGTCATCGACCAGAAGTTCCGCGATGACAGCGAGTAAGGCAGTGAACGGCCGGTTGCGTGCCGACATAAGGCCGGTCAACAGGCGATGCAGCTTTTCGCCGTCCGGCCTGCTGGCATCGAGCGAAGTGAGGTTGAGGTTCCCTACGTTGATCGCGCGGCTGGCCATGCTGACGAGATAGACCGGCTGCTGATCGACTCTGGGCCGCACTATTTCTGTCAGCTGTCCGGTCACATCGTTCAGCTGCCCGATTACATCTTTCAGCTGTCCGGTTACATCTTTGAACCGTCGGTCGAGAGCATTCCCGGCCTTGCGCTTCTTCGCTCGCCGCACATCGCGTCGAGCCTGTTTGAGGCTCCGTAAACGTCGTTTGTCGGTCATGTCGCGGACGCTACGCCCGGGCTATGACAAGAACGCCGCAGCCGCTTTTCGCCGTCCGGCTGACACCCGGACGTACATCACGTGACAACACGGCAAACAAGCTCGCGTGCGTCATCCAGCGACGTCACCACGGCGGATAGTGACCATTGTGGACGCTGTAATTCACCCGAACACCGCGTCAAGGGTTCCGCCCCCACACCCGGTGTCATCGAATGCCGCTGAACAGCACGGTGCGGTCATCGCAGACCGGCACCCGCGAGAAATGTCATCCACCAACACAATCGACGCCCGCGACGAGCTGATCCTCGAAGGTCAGGCCGTGCCGGGCGCCTGGGTCACCGTGTCGTTCAACGGCGACCCCGACGACACGGACGTCTTCCACCTCGTCCTCCCCGCCGACGCCAGGGCCTTGGGCGACACGTGCTCTGTCGAATGCCCACTCGGCAAAGCTCTGGTTGCCGCGCACATCGGCGAAACCCGGAGATACGTGACAGAATCCGGGCGGAGCATGGCGATCACGGTCCTAGCCGTCGACCGGGTGAACCCCAAGGAGACGGCCGGGCGCTGACCGCTCCCCGACCAATGTTGTTCGGGGAGCCCAGGGCGCTACTCGGCGGCCCGACCGCCCACCACCGCGTGAATCCGCCCCTGCGGGTACGGCAGTGCGATGTCGTGTTCGTCGTAGGCGCGCAGAATCGCGCGGCGGATCCGGCGCTGCACCGCACCCTGCATATTCGGCCGGGTTTTCACCGACATCCGCAAGGTCAGCGAATCCGGCGAGAGCTCCTGCACGCCAAGCATTTCCGGATCACCCAACACGTTCGAGGCGATCGCGGGATCGATGATCGCGGACTCCGCCGCTTCGAGGGCCACCAGCTCGGCGCGGTCGAGGTCCGCGGTCAAAGCCACCGGAACCTCAACGTGCGCAACGGCGTAGTCCTGGCTCATGTTGCCGACACGCTTGATCTCGCCGTTGCGGACGTACCAGAGGGTGCCGTCGCCGTCGCGGACCGTGGTGATGCGCAGGCCGACGCTCTGCACCTCGCCGGTGACGTCGCCGAGGTCGACGCTGTCGCCGACACCGTACTGGTCCTCGAGCAGCATGAAGATGCCGCTGACGAAGTCGCGGACCAGGTTCTGCGCGCCGAAGCCGATCGCCAGGCCGACCACACCCGCCGAGGCGATGAACGGCGCGATATTGACGCCCAGAACGCTCAGGATCGCGAGCACCAACCAGACGAGCAGCAGGATCGAGACCGTCGACTTCAGCACCGACCCGATGGTCTGGGCGCGCTGGCGGCGCCGTTCGGCGGCCTTGCGGGCGTTCGACGAGGCCGACCGGTCGCGCAGGTAGCGCAGCAGCGGCGGACGGTTGGCCTGCGATTCCTCGTCAACGGCCATGGTCTTGCCGGCCCGACCGGTCGTGGCGCGGTCGATCACCCGGTGCAGGGCCAACCGCGCGATCAGGGCGATGACGCCGTACGACACGATCCGGATCGGCACCTCGACCAGCCAGTGTCGGTTCGTCTCGGTCCATTCGAAAGCCAGTTGGTAGACATGCACGGGTTCGACCCTACGAGAGGTCGCCGAAGCCCCTGGCCACGGCGATTCGCGGCCGCAGGCGGGACCAGCGGGTTTCCGGGGTCGAGAGATCCAGTCGGCGGATCGGACCGGTCGTAGCCTGGCTCACACTAGCGACGTCCGTTCCTGCCAGCAATCTGACAGAAACCTGTCTAAAACCTGTGAGCGGCAACGAAATTCGCGTCAGCGACCCCCTGGCACCCTCGGTAAGCTCCAACCGTCAGCCAAACGCGTTGGGGGTATCGCATGGCCGAGTTACAGGTCGAGCCGTCTGAGTTGGTCGCGACGTCGCATGAACTAGCCACCGTCGCGGACGGGCTTCGCACCGGGATCACGTCCCTGGACAACGAGGTGTCCGGCCTCATGGGCACCGGCTGGACCGGGTCCGCGGCCTCGGCATACGCGGACGTGTGGAAGGAATGGCACGAAGGCGCTGCCCAGGTGGCCGCCGGTCTGAGCCGCATGTCGGCGCTCCTCAACGAGGCGGCGGCCAAGTACACGAGCACCGACGCCGAGGGCGGCGCGCACATCGCGGGATCGGGCCTCTGATGAGCGAGTTCAGCGTCAACCCCGCGGCACTGGCGGCGGTCATCGACCGGATGACTGCGTTCGACAGCGACCTCGAAGCGCATCTGGCGCAGGCAGCCGGTTCAGTCGCCCGGTTGGGTTCCAGCTGGTACGGCGACGCCGGCGAGGCGGAACGGTCGGCGCAGGCGCAGTGGAACGAAGGCGCACGGGAGATGCGGGAAGCGCTGGCGCGGCTCCGGCAGATCGCTGAGGGCGCTCACGAGAACTACTCGTCCGCCGCGAGCAAGAACCACCAGATGTGGTCCTGACCTGTGACCGGCCCGATCACGGTCGATCCGACGGCGCTCAACTCGGCGGGAGCGTCGGTCGGCGCTGAAGCGAACAGCGTCTCCAGCGCGGTCACCACGCTCTCGGGTGCACTGTCCGGTCACGAAGCCGGCTTCGGCCACGATGCGGCCGCACTGGTCTTCTCTCGCAGCTACATGAACGCAGCCAATTCGTTGCTGCAGTCGGCGGCTGCGGCCGTCAACGCGTCGCACCGAACCGGCTTCGGCATCCAGATGTCGGCCTACAACTACGGCACTGCCAACGCGCACTCCACCGTCGGCGGCGGCGAGATTCCGGTCACCAAACCCACTGAGCCCCCGAAGTATCCGACGCCCAGCGCTCCGTCGGTGTTCGGCGGCGGCATCGCCGAGCCGTTGGGCTGGAGCCTGGTCGAAGCGTTCGTCGGAGACCTCTGGCCCGACGGCGATCCCGCACAGATGCGCGCGACCGCAGCCGCCTGGCGCACCTTCGGCTCGTCGATGAGTGGCGGCTCAGGCCCCATGACCGCTGCGGGAACGACGTTGGGCGGGTTTCAGATCCCCGACGCGCCGCAGATGCAGAAAGCCGCCAACGACATCAGTGGCGGACTGACCGACATCAATACCCAGGCGCAGAAACTGGCCGGCCAGATCGATTCGTTTGCAACCACTGTCGAGAATACGCAGAACAAAATCCGCGACCTGCTTCATCAGTTGAGTCCGAGCGGCATCATTAGCACGATTGGCGGCATCTTCGAGGGCGACAATCCCCTCGACAAGATCAAACAGATCGCGGACGACATCAAGGCGGTTCTGGGCAACATCAAGCGCGAAGCCGACGCGATGCAGCAGATGTTCACCCAGGGCATGCAGGACCTCGACTCGCTGACCGACAAGCTCGAGAAGTGGGCCGACAAGGAGTTTGTCGAAGCGTTCGGCCAGGAGGTGGGCGGCGCGCTGGGAGCGACGTTCAACGCGATGGTCGACTTCGACGAGGGTGCGTTCAAGTTCGTCGCGCAGACGGCCAACGGGCTCGAGCAGCTTGATCCGACGCGCTTCCTCTACGACCCCGAAGGTGCGGCCAAGGCCTGGGAAGGCACCGGTAAGGCCCTCGGCGAGGTCGCGCTGGTGGCCAATCCCCTGACCGCGCCGTTGGCGCTGTCAGACCCCGGCATCCGCAAGGACTTGACGACTCTCGGCAAGTCGATGATCGACTACGACGACTTCAAAAACGGTCACCCCTTCCGCGGATTGGGTTACGACACAGCACAAGTCGCGACCTTCTTCCTGCCCGGCGCCGGCGAGGCGGCACCCGCGGCCGACGCTGCCGGTGGGGCGGCGCGCGTCGGCGCGGCAGAGGCTCGGGCCGGCGGGACCGTAGCGCGCGATGCCGGTACGGCCGCGTCCAAGGTCGGTGCGGCCAGCGCTGCCGAGGAAGTCGCCGGCCAGGCGGGGAAGATCAGCAGCAATCTGGACAAGGTCGGCGTGCCGGAGGCCGCGCCTGGGACCGGTGCCGCAGGCAAGGCACCGGTTGAGGTTCCGGCGCCCAAGCCCGAAGCAGCTCCTGCGCCAAAACCGGAACCTGCGCCCGCGCCACACACGGAACCTCCGGCGCCGCACACGGCCGAGCCAACCGAACCGCACTCGAGCGGTCCAGGATCCGAAACGCACACCACGCCAAGCAATTCAACATCGCATGAGCCGCCTGCGGGCCCATCCGAGCACTCTCCTGCAGCCGCGCCCCACGAGCCGGCGCCCGTTACGCACGAACCGGCCGCGCCGGTCCATACGCCCGGCGACACACCGCATTTCTCCGGTCCGGATGACTCCGCGCCCCACTCCCCCGGCAGCCACGTCGATCCGAGCGACGGACGCGTCTACTCGATGATGGACGACACCTCGCACACAACATCATTCGCGCCGGAACAGCTCGGGGACAACCAGCGGGTCCTCGACGCGATGGCTGACCACGGCGTCAGCAAGAGCGACATGATCGACCTCATCAACACGCCTACCGATGCCCTCACGCCCGCCGAGCGGGATCTGGTCAACGACGTGCGCGACGCTCTGCCTCACCCGACCGACGATACGGTGATGCAAAAGGTGATTCCGCCGGGATACTTCGATGAGACGAAAGGCTTTGTCCCGAGCCGCGCGGACGACTACATCATGGGGAACCAGCCTTCGTTCAACGTCGACCAAGTGGGTGGTTCGGTGTCGATGGCCGACGACACGGCTCACCTCGGGACGCCCCAACAAATCCACGACGGCTTGCGTCTGGACTACACCGACTCTCCGTACACCCCCGAGGACCCGGGGACTCACATCATCCGGTTCCAAGCGGACCCCGACGCCCCAGGCTCCTACGAAGTGCCGCGCACTACGGACATGGGAGGCAACGGCGCCTACGACGGATGGGATGATCCATTCACCGGCAATGGGTTCACCAAGTCCGGTGACGATGTCATTCCTGAATACTTCGCCAAGAAAGTCACCATGCGAGACGGTGCCGAGATGTGGGAGGTCCTCGATGACGGAACCCAACGTCTGGTGGCCGTGCTCAAGGACAAAGAATGGATCCCGCAGGGGAACTGATGACTGACATTCCGGTGACAGGCGCCGTAGCGGAGTACCGCGGGCAACGGTTTCGAATCTTGTTCAGCGGCACCGACTGGGTCGCGCTGAACGTCGGGCCCGACGTCGAACTACCGGACGCCTTCGCCCGCGGTGAAGCACCGGCCGAGCCGGGCCACTACGACCCGTGGGCCAAGGTCCCCCGCTCGGCCCTCGACGGCGTCATCCAGGTCAGCGTCAGCGCCACCCTCGCGGGACACACTGTGTACCTCCGGCGCCGGTTGCGGGACGGCCGGATCGGGGTCGAGTTTGTGGGGCCGCCACGCATAGCCCGCGAAATGGGACTCGACGGCGACCAGCACACGGGATGGACCGGCCTGGTCGATCCCGACGATTTGCACGATATTCAGGTCGAGGAGACGCGGCGTGGCTGAGCATTTCGTGCTGCAGAAGCTCCTTGCCGGCCCTGTCTCAAGCGCCATCGTGGAGGACGGACTCGACCAAATTGGCGGGTATGTCACCGAGGCTTCGGCGGTAGTCGGTCTGAGGACGCCGGCAGAACTGTTGGCGGCGTACGGCATTGACGCCGCTCCCGATTTCGCGGATGTGGTCCGATTCGAGCAACCGCGCCTGGCAACATTCACCAAGCCGAGCGACGCGGAGCAGCCCTGGCGCGACTTCCCCCAAGGCTTTCTTCTCGGCGGCTCACTAGCGCCGGTCTGGCGCATGAGCCGTACCCGGTTCTCGCACGGGGCCGAATACTGGCGGATCCGTTCCGACGGTGAGCAGAAGTGCTTGTCGCACTACGCGGGAGCGGGCCGTGGCTGGGTGGGCGCCAAACGCTGGCGGCCGCCGAGCCCGATAGTGGGCACGTTAGCGCGATGGCAGGGTCGGGAGTACTTTGCCGATGTCATTGCGGAGAACGTGTTGTTGACCGCGCTCACCGAGAATGGCCCAGCAGGGTTCGAGCCAGTCCGCCCACATGCGTGGTCCGCGACCGTCCCCTTGGCGGAATGCGAAGTGTTCGAACGGGTTGTCACGGCCCAGGTCGACGGCGTCCCCGTGCGCATACTGCGTCGCGCAGGTGAAACCGCCGAAGTGCTGCTGCTCAGTGATGACCCCGCTGATGCCGAGCGCGTCGGCGCTGGACGCGTCGAGGCTGGAGTGTTCGAGGCTGTGGTCGCCGCCGATCGCTTGGCCGACGTCCACGGGGTCGAGAACCAGTGGGTTCCGAGCGCGGATAAGTAGATACCGAATGAGACTCGAACAGGCGACGCACATCCTTGAGTCCAACCGGGCAAAGATGCGCATGAGCGAGTTCACCGAAGAGATTCCCATTCAAATCACCGCGGGCATTAACCGCCTCGGCGACGGCGAGTACACCTACTACTCGATCTGCCCAGTGAGTCCGGAAGTTCCGTACGACGAACTCCCCTATTCGCACGAATGGATACAAGCGACGGGTATCGCGCCTGATCGCCTCACCGTCGAGATCAAGCAGCGCGACGCCGACGGTGTGCACCGCCTGTACACCATCGGCCGTTCTACCGGGTACGGCGAAACGGCCGAGACCGAGCCAATTCAGAACGGCGACAACACATATCTGGTGCACCCCGCCGAAGTGCTCACAGCCATTGACGCCATCGCACTGTTCCAGCACTACTACGACAACCACTCCGTCCCCGAAGGCTGGAATCTGCGCGAACAGCCCGAGTTCTCGGACACAGTGGTCGCCGACGACCTCGCTGACAACGCCTCCAAGGGCCACGACGAGCGCTAGATCGGAGTGTGGAGTGAGATTCAGTGACGTGTTCGTCTCCAAGGGAGACCGGTACTCAATCGGCGTCGAACTCGATTCTGGGAGTCACTACGTCTCGACCCCGGTCAGCAACGGAGTGGTCGATTACGAGGAGTACTACGCGATTTCGTCTGAGCAGTCCGACGCATTCATGTCTGACAGGAGCGCCGCGCTCGGGTTCATCGAGGCATGTCGGCAGCGTCAGCATGACGATCTGTTGATTCTGAAGCCGGGTACCAACCGAGGGACGCCCGCCTGATGCGAGCAACGGAAACCCCCTCGTACCTCAGCGACCGCTCTTTTGGGCGGCGCGATGATTGACGACGCCGTCCAGCGCCGCGGCGAACCGTGGTATTTCCTTGTACAGGAAGACAACGTCTTCTATATCGAAGCTGAGGAACGCGGCACACGGGGTCGCTACTGGATGTTCAGGCGGCGCTCCGATGCCGAGAAGTGCCTACTGTTCCTCAACCACCAAGGTGGTCGATCCCCTGAGTCGCCGCTGTTCCGGTGGTACCGCCGCGGCCTCCACCCGCGAGCCTCGCTGTCGAAACCGGATCCCGAGAATGTTCCGAGCCGAGTCAGCCTGACTGTCGATGGCGAGCCAACCGATCGCGGCTGGATGGACATGGACGATGCGATATCGCTGTCTCATGTTCTGCTGCTCAGTTACGAAGAGCTCGAATATGAACTGCAGCAAGATGTCTCGTCCGGCACCACACGTCCGCGTTCTGACGACCGCGACACGGACGTCGCGGGTGCAGCAACACAAGCCGACCCTCACCTGGATGAACTGATCGGCCGATGGCAACGCTGGCGTCGCATCTATGCCGCCGCCGGCCAACCTGCGCACGATGAGCCCGTGTGGGATGCGGGCCGTCTGCATCTACGGCATGGATACCCACTTCCGGACTGGACGTCGTACATCGTGGATCCCGCCGATGGTGGGTATTACGTTCTGACCGCGACGACCGAGCGACGGAACTGTCCTCTCGAGGGCGCGGCTGGATTCTTCACCGATGCAGACGACGTGTCGAAGTACCTCATCTGGAACCTCGGCGAGAACCTTCGGATGAACTGCCGACTGGACCCCATCGCATGGGCCTGGGAGGGCAGCGGATTGGACGCTCGGGTGCGCTGGACGGCGAGGGCCGAGTTCGTCTCGAAGTACGAGTTGATCGCGGACCCCAGCAGGTACTTCATCTTGCGGGCGGGCGGTATTCAGCCCGAAAACCGCCTGCTTCCGATGACATTCGACGATTTGGAAGTTCAATTACTCGACGGTGTACCAGAGGAAATCCGCTTCGCGATCTCACCGCCGCCTCCAATAGCGAAGCCATCAAGCGCATACGCGGATGCGACCGAGAACCACCTGAAGGAGGCCAGCATGCCGGCTGACATCGCCGAAACCCTTGCCAAATTGCCTGCGACACCGGGCATTACCTATCGAGGTCTGTCGGGTGCACCTGCGACATCGGCGATCACCTTGTCCCAGGTGATGCCAACGTCAGCCGATCCGCGGGTGGCTACCGAGAATTTCACGGCGGAACGCGTCGTTGCCATCGTGACCATCACTGGACGATTTATCGGGCCGCTGTCGCGGTATCCCGATCAAATGGAAGTCGCGTTGCTCCCCGCCACGCTCCTCCTCCCCGTCGGTTCTGTCGCGGTTCCCGGGATTGCCAATGATGTCGTCCTCCTTGCCGAGACGGGAACCGCTCCAGGACTACCCGCGGACTTACCGGAGCTCAAGCGCGTCGTGAGCGCACAGGTGTCCGCCGCGCTCCAGAGGCCGCTAGCGACCATCCACTCCCCCGGGCGATTCTCGACGCCGCGGGCGTAGCGACGCGAGCCGCAGCTCGCCGCCGTGGTCCCCTACCGCGAGTAGCGGCACAGCTCAACACCGCGAGCCACGCGGCCATTCCCCAAGGTCCGTGTCATGAACCCCACACATCGGTAGCGGTCACATTCGTTGGCGACGATGGTTCTATCTCAGTAACGAGATCGTTATTCAGATGGAGAGGAACGAGACATGACCGACGTAGCAGGCAAGGTGGTTCTGGTAACCGGTGGCCGACGGGGCCTGGGCGCGGCCCTGGTCGATGAGGTACTGGCCCGAGGCGCCCGCAGGGTCTACTCGACCGCGCGAACGGCCTTCACCGACGACCGACCTGAGGTGGTCACGTACGGCCTGGAGGTCAGTTCGGCGGATTCGGTTGCCGCACTTGCGGATGTTGCCACTGACGTCGACATCGTGATCAACAACGCGGGCGTCTCCCACCTGGATGACCTGCTCACCGGCAGCTGGGATGACATCACCGACACCTTCGACACCAATGTGTTTGGGCCACTGCGGGTGACGCGCGCGTTCGCACCGATCCTCGCCGCCAACGGTGGAGGCGCCCTGGTCAATGTGCACTCGGTGTTGTCGTGGCTCGGCGGCGCCGGCGCCTACGGCGCCTCGAAGGCCGCGATCTGGTCGATCACCAACTCGCTGCGCCAGGAGCTCCAGCCGCAGCACACGCAGGTGGTCGGAGTGCATGTCGGGTATATCGACAGCGATATGACCGACGGCATCAACGCACCCAAGCTTGCGCCTGCCGAGGTTGCCCGGCGCATCATCGACGGACTGGAAGCCGGCGCCGCCGAGGTGCTGGTCGACGACCTCTCCGTTCAGGTCAAAGGGGCGCTGTCCGGGCCGGTCGAGAACCTGGCCTTCACCCGGTCGTAGTCAAAGGCAATGGCGTCGGGCATGAGCTTGTGTTCTCATTCTTGACGAGGTTTGGCACGCAAGCTCATGCTCGGCCAGCGCCGATCTGGAGGTAATTCTCCAGCCGCACAGTCGATTCCCCCGACCACCGGTACGCGGTCAATGCTCCGCCTTTGACCGCGCTGAAATCGACGCAGGCCGTGCGGTCGGTCCAATCCAGGCCGTGCTCGGGCGTTCCGGTTCTCCAGTAGTGGCCGTACACAACGGGCACATCGCCTCGATAGACGTGGTCGTCATTGGCGATCGAGAGCGCCGGCAACTCCGGGTACGGCGAGCCGTCTGGAGTGGTGAAAGTGCTTGTCATCTCAGCCAGCTCGTTCAACGTCGAGCCGGTACTCCACCACCGCAGCCGCGCTCGGTCGCGCGTGTGACCGTCCTTGTCCAAGTAGGCACCCTGGCCGTGGTCGGTCAGGCTCAACTCCGGTCCCTTGATCAGCGTCTCGATGGCTTCGTACAGCCGGTGGCCCTTGGTCGACGCATCGGCGAACTGCGCATCCTCACCAAAGACATTCGAACCTAGCTCCTGCTCAACGACTCTCATCGAAGGCTCATGCCAGCAGGCATGCACGACCCGCACGCCACCGAGGTCGAGCCACAGCGGAATGCCGCGGAACCAGTCCAGGTAGTACTGCCGCTGCTCGTCGGTCAACTGCTCCAAGAACGCGCGGTGCTGATGGGCGTTCTTGTCCGAGTGATGACGCAGATAGTCACCGTCAGCATGCGGGATGCCATAACAGATCGCATTGAACTCGTGGTTGCCCATGGTGATCTGCGCACTGCCGGCATCGACCATGGCCTTGACAATTTCCAGGACGCGTAGCTGCTGCGAGCCACGGTCGACCAGGTCACCGACGAAGACCGCCTGACGGCTCGGGTGCCGAAACGCGCCGTCGGTGCGGCGATAGCCCATGGCATCGAGCAACGATTCCAGCGGATCGGCGCAGCCATGGATGTCGCCGATGATGTCGTAGCCGGTCACAGGCATATCGTCGCACCTCATGCCTGCGAGCTCCCGCGCTTCGCAGGGGGGCACGAATGCCCGCACCATCTGGGTGGACATCTATTTGGAGGTGTCGGCGCCATTGATCACGGCTTCGAAGCGATCGGTATCCCGCGCGCGAGACGAATTTTGGTGCCGCTGACACTCCGGCACCGATTGCTTCAACCGGCAGGCCATCGTGCACCGGCTGATCGCGTCGACGAGTGGAAACACCTTGCTGTCCAGGTCTGCCCCGAATTCGCATGCGTCGGCGCGGTAAAAGGGCACATACCGAGTTCACCAACCGCTCAGCGTGCAGCTTGCCAGCTATGGCCGCAATCGTCCGATCCAGTTGGTCACGGGGGTGCTTCACTGTGAACGGCCTTGCAGCGTTGTAGGCCTCAGCGGACTGGCGCTTCGTCATAGGCCAACAGAAGGCGGGGATCCAAAGCGATCCCACCCAGCGCCAGAGCGCGCGGTGTGTAGCTCGCGGAGCCGCCGGGAAATTGAAGCCGCATCTAGTGCGGTTGACCTGCACGTATTCATTTTCGGTCAGCACGGTCTGACATGGGAAAACTTGAGACGAGATGAGCTGGGTGCTGACCGCCGTCAGCACTGATCACCGCCTACCTGATTAGTAGCGTCGGTGATGGTCGCGCCGACATACTGGCCTCGAAGTCCAGGACTTACATGCGACTCATAGCCATGCGACAAGCCGACGTCCCAACACGCCAAGCGGGTAGTTAATTGCGCCTACGTAATTTCGTCGGTGCCCTCTCCTAGCCTGTTCACATGACTTCGGGGACTGGCGCGTGGGACCAAGCTGTAAGCAAGTTCGGCGCTGACTGCGCAGAGAAGCTCGCTGGCCCCGGTGACCGTGAAGCTGCCATCCGCACACCACTTGCAAACCTTGTTTCGCAGCTGGGTCAGCTATGCCGACGGCCAGCGGTTTTGCACGACGAGGTTCGAGACGCCGAAAGGCGCGTCCGGCCCGACTACGGGGTATCAATCAACCAGGTGATGATGGGCTATATCGAGGTGAAGGCACCCGGTCGGTCAATCAACCCGCAAGACATGACCGGCCACGATCTTGAGCAATGGACTAGGCAACGAGACCTTCCCAACCTGATCTATACGAACGGTACGAGTTGGCGGCTCTACCGCGACGGCGAACTGATAGGCCAGGCGACACTGACTGATAGCGCGCTGATCGAGATCGGTGCGGAATTGCGCTCAAACGACGGATTCCAAGCACTCGTCAAACAGTTCTTGGACTGGAACGCTGCGGCGATCACCTCTGTTGGGGCACTCGTCCATGCCATCGCCCCACTTACCCGGCTCCTTCGCGGTGACGTGCTCGACCAGCTCGCCGCTGAGAAGCGTGCGGTGGATGCAGGAGCACCTGAGGCCGAGCAGCCATTCACGGGATTGGCGAGTGACTGGCGACGGCTACTCTTCCCGCAAGCGAGCGACGACACGTTTGCAGACGGTTACGCACAGGCAGTCACGTTCGCTCTGCTGCTTGCCCGCACAACCGGCATCGAGCTACAGGGACGAAGCCTTCACGATGTCGGCCGGGAGCTGATTACGCAACACTCGCTAATGGGGCGCGCATTGCAGCTGTTGACTGATGACGTAGCCGCTGATTTCAAAGTGGCTCTTGACATGCTCACCACAGTCGTCGGCGCGGTTCGATGGGAGCGCATCCGTCAGTCGCGCCGCGACATTTACCTGTACCTGTACGAGGAATTTCTGGCCGAGTACGACGAAGCTCTTCGTCAAGCATCGGGCACCTACTACACGCCGCGCGAGGTAGTCAACGAGATGGTGCGGCTCGCGAACGACGTGATCGTTTCCCACCTCGGCGTTGAAGCAGGCTTCGCGGCTCCGCAAGTGTTCACCGTTGACCCGGCAATGGGTACTGGAACCTTCCTCCAGTCAATTGTTGAGCGGGTGGGCAAGTACGTACGCGAGGAACAGGGCGAAGGGGCAGAAGCTGGTGCTCTCGCCGAGCTGGCGACTCGTCTCGCCGGCTTCGAACTGCAAATGGGCCCTTTCGCGGTCGCCGAATTGAGGATTTCCGAACTGCTCGCAGGCGCAGGGGCCTCGGTGCCAGCGGAAGGTCTAAAGCTCTACGTCACGGACACACTTGATGATCCGACTGCAGATGTCACGCAGATTTCGTACTCGCTCAACACAATCGCTAGATCAAGACGCGAGGCGAACGAGCTCAAGCGCAATCAGAAGGTCAATGTCGTAATCGGCAATCCTCCATATCGGGAACTTGCCGCCGGCCAGGGCGGCTGGGTCGAGAACGGCAGTGCGTCAGCTGGACATGCTGATGCCATCCTAGACAACTGGCTGGAGGATGTTCCGGGCCGTATCTCGGCAAAGCTGAAGAACTTGTACGTCTACTTCTGGCGTTGGGCTACGTGGAAGGTGTGGGAGTCGATTCCCGCCGATGAGACCGGCCTTGTGTGCTTCATTACGACATCTGGTTATCTGACAGGCTCGGCATTCACAGACATGCGTAAGTACATTCGTCAGCAAGCAAGCGCCGGATGGATCATCGATCTCACCCCTGAGGGCCAAACACCCGACGTGCCGACGCGGATTTTCCCCGGTGTTCGGCAGCCTCTCGCGATAGGCATCTTTGTTCGTTCGAACGACGCATCCATCGATACGCCAGCCGATCTCCGTTACCGGTCATTGCGCGGTCGTCGCGCGGAGAAGTTCGATGCGCTGAAGGCCCTGAGACTTGATGCAGAAGGCTGGGAGCAGGTTCGGACCTCGTGGACTGCACCGTTCACAGCAGCGGCCCAATCGGCGTGGGATGACTGGCCGACCATGGATCAGCTAATGCCGTGGTACTCGCCTGGGATATTCCCTACTCGCACCTGGGTGTACTCGCCTTCCGAATCAACCCTGAGGCAGCGCTGGTCGCTCCTTGTCGGTGAAAGCGATCCAGATCGTCGTCGAGTGCTCATGAAAGACACCACCGGCGCAATGGAAACGCAATTCGGGGATATCCCTGGCTATGCACATTCCGCAAGACTGCCTGCGCTATCGACTCTAGAAGCGGCTGCCGCGATGGAACCAGTGATAACCATCGGCTATCGGGCATTCGACCGTCAGAAGTTAATTGCGGACCCTCGTCTTATCCATCGAACGCGCGCTCCATTGTGGGAGGCGTCGGGGCGGCCGAACCAAGTCTATGTTGTTGAGCTGCATACGACACCGCTGCGGGCCGGACCTGCGCTGGTGTTCTCGGCGTTAATACCCGATTTCCATCACTTCAAAGGGAGTGAAGGAGGAAGAACACTCCCCTACCTTCACCCCAACGGTTCTGCAAATTTCGCGAAAGGGCTAAGGGACGCACTATCTTCGAGGCTCGACCTACAGGTCGCCGATGCCGACATACTCGCTTACATCGCCGCAGTCGCAGGACACCGCGGGTTCACTCGCACATTCTCTTCCGAACTTGCGACACCGGGCGTCCACATCCCAATCACCGGTGTCGCGGAACTCTGGACGCAAGCGGTTGAACTCGGTCGGTCCGTTCTATGGGCGCATACCTACGGAAAAGCCTTCGCTGACGGCAATGAACGCCCCTCGGGCAACATCGCTTTCGCGAGAGGCAGCTCCGACCGAATCCTGAACCACACACCAGTAACGGAACTGCCGACAGGATTCACGTACGACGTGGACAACCAGCGAATCGAGGTCGGAGGCGGGACATTCGGACCTGTCAGCCGGGAGGCCATCGATTACGAAGTAGGTGGCCGGAAGGTAGTCAAGTCATGGATTGACTACCGTTCGAAAGAGCCAGCAGGAAAGCGATCGTCGCCTCTGGACGACGTGAACCCCACAACCTGGGACCACTCGTGGACGCAAGAACTCAACGAACTCCTCACCTTGGTCACGCGCTTAGTTCGGCTCGAGCCCGAGCAGGACGAGCTGCTAACCGCGATACTCGACGCACCCCTAATCACGGTCGCCGATCTCACCGCGTGCGGCGTTGTGTGGCCGTCTTCCGACGGCGATCGCCGACCCCAACGCAGCGCAAGCGACGAAGGACAGCAGGCAGCGTTCGACATCTGAGCAGTCACGAAATACTCACCGCCCAAAATCGGAGGTTGGCATGCCGAAACGATCGAACGAGTTCCAGCGCCTCGTAGCAATGCTCACCGCACTGTCGAGCAAAGGTGCGGCCGTGCACGAATCAGTCGAGCTGATGGAGATCACCTCGAACGAGCCCCGCGAAGTTGACATCGTCGCAGTCGGGGCAGTCGCCGGTTACCAGACCATCGTCTGCATTGAATGCCGCGACTGGAAGCGCCGACAGGACGTTCAGTGGGTAGAGCAAGCCAATACAAAGTTCAATGACCTCGGCGCGAACGTGAGAGTTCTCGTCTCTTCCAGCGGATTCACGAAGGGTGCGCTGGAAAAGGCTGCACGTTGCAACATCAAGACGATCACCCCCGGTGAAATCACGGCCGAGTTCGTCGGAAAAATCGTCAACAGTGCCAACCGCATTGAATATTCGCATTGGGTCACCCTCGTGAATAAGGCAGAAGTAGTCGTCACTAGCAACGGCGTAATCCAGCGGCTAGAACTACCCGGGAACGTTCCGATCTTTCGCGCAGACGGCTCAAATAGTTCCGAGTTTGTGGACCTCGTAAACCACGTGGTGAACGAACATACCCGAGCGAACGACAACGAGTGGGAGGAAGCGTTCCGCAAAGGCGCAGAGTTGTACGGCAAAGGCAAGGTGAAGTTCGTGGCAACAGGCGATGCGCCGGAGCCACGGTCCGACAGCCAGAAGGTGTATGTCAAAGGAATCTCGTGCGAGACGGGCGAGGAAGCGCTGTGCGAGATCACCAATGTCATCGTCACTTTTGAGGCCGAGCGGACCGTGGCCAACGTGCCACTTACCCACGGCAAGTACGAGGGAACCTACTACTCCACAGGATCAGCCCCACTGGGCGACGGCAACACCGTGCAGTTGGTCTGCACCGAGGCGCCCGACGGCACGCTCGATGTGATCGGCCGGGTAGACGGCGCAATCGCCTCGCTCGGGTTGCAGATCCCAGCAGAAACCAACGAAGCCAATGCGGGCAAACCCGCTGCGGCCGGCCCGGAGCAGTAGACGGCCTACGCCTGTGGCATACGGCCACGCGGGGGTGCAGGGGCGGCCACCAAACGCCCAATTACGCGTACAACCGATCTCGTCACTGGAGTCTTCGGCACGCACATGGACGTCCCAAGCGATTAGATCCGCACCTGGCAGCACTGGCTCGCGGATGAGTTCGACTGGCGAGTCGGCAAGAACAAGCGCGTGAATACTTGACGTTAGCAGAGCGACTGCCTACGAGTGATTGCTACCGGCCGAGTTTGCGGTGAACCATCGCTTCTTGCTGAACACGGAGAGTCGTTTCGGCGGAAACCGCCAAATGCCTGTAGAACTACCATTTGTGGTAATTCGAGTCTCAGAGCTTTTCGACCTCGGCACTTCGCAAGGCGGGCTCGACTTTGTTGATGTTGACGTGACCGGCGATACGCCGGTCTACATCGAGCCTCTTGCTATCCGAACCCAACACGGCGAATGGTCCGATAGCTGCGTCGGCCTCTTGCAGAGCTATTTTGAAAGCCTGCTTGAAGCGATCAGGGCGGACGACGCCCGCCGAATCGAAGCTCTTCTGGTGCCAACATTTGAACCGAATGAGACCCACCTAGGCCAGAGTGTGGGCGAATCTAAGGGACGTGGACTTGGTCGGGGACGAAAAGCGGATAAACTCGTTGCTGCACTTCTTGGTAGCCGCGCCGTTCAGAGCGGACTGCTGACCGACCTGGAAGAAACGGTGCTTTTCGTGCCGGGCGTGGGGCGCGACACTATCAGCGATATAACCACCACCGTCATCAGAGGCCCTCTCATCAGGTACACACAAGAAGCGTGCACACTTTACGACATACCAATGGAGCAACAAGACAGCGGAATGGTGTGGTCGGCCTCAAAGAGGCAATGGGAAGGCACGCAATTGCGGTTGCCTAGGGCCAATGGTGACAAGCTGCTTTTAGTGCCTAGATCGATCGTCCGATTTGAGCCAATGCTTGACACTCACAAGTATTACCGAGGATACCTGCGGCCATATTTTGAGAACAACGAGCTTGACAACCCATCGTCACAGCTCGTGTCTGTCTTGAAAAATGGGCGTCGAAAAGTACACCTTGGCGAGCTAGATGACTTATTGGGCACCACAAAGCCCGCGATCGCGCTAAATACAGAAGCTTTTCCACGAGCACTATCCGACTATGTCAAGTCCGTCGATTTCACAACCTCACCGGCTCCCACGAGCACTGAGTATGAGGGAGCCCAGTTATCCGAAGAGGTCGACTATCTAGGGCTATACGAATCAGTGAAAGCAATATCACCAGGAAGACCGGGAGCTAGTTCTTACCACCGCGCCGTAGCGAGCCTGCTGTCGGCGCTCTTCGATGGGGTCCTGGGCAACCAACACCTCGAATTTCCACTACATGAAGGCCGGAAACGCCTCGACATCAAGTACGACAATGTTGCTAGCTCCGGCTTTTTTAGATGGCTCAGCCTACATCGCCAGTCAGCCATTGTTCCTGTGGAGTGCAAGAACTATTCGACTGACCCCGGAAACCCAGAAGTCGATCAGTTGGCGATGCGACTGTCCCCAAACCGGGGGCAAGTTGGCATGATGATCTGCCGAGAAATAAACGACCGCAAGATCCTAATGCAAAGGCAGCGCGATGTTCTAAACGATGGCCATGGGTTCATCCTCGTGTTGGACGATAGCGATCTATTTACTCTTGCACAGTTCGCTGAGGATAACCGCTACGAACCCGGTCCAACTCGGTTCAGTTTTCCGACATTGCGAGCCCAATTCGATCAACTCACATAGCTACTCAGATGCGTGCTGGTGCCGTCAGACATGGCGCTGCGGGGCGGTGTCAACGTTCACTTCAAATGCACGCGCCTCATACAGCCAGCGTTGCTTGCTCCCTGTGGCGCCCGGCCGCAGTAGCCTCGCCTGCCGCCGCAGCACGGCGACGTCGTCAACGTCATGAACTGCTGATTTCCACTTCCTGATGCCATCAACGTCAACAAACACCCAGGGTGGAGTTCCGCTTCAACGTCTAGATAGCTGGAGGTAACATCCGGCAGACGTGATGCAGACGAGGCGCACTTACGCGCGGCGAGCGCAAACTTTCCCGCCAGAAGATCGACCAACGTTTTCTCCAACCTCGCGCGAACGCGCGGTGGTTCAGATGCAGTCGGTCACACAGTCGACCGACCACCAATACTGGCCTACCGTGGAAATAGACATCACCGTCAGGACGGAACGACACGATGGCAGTCGGTAGAGCCACAATGAGCACGATCCCGGAACCGACAACCGGCGACCGTCTGCCCCCTCACACCGCAAACACACTGCCCAACAAGGCATTCCAACCCGATGCAACGACGCCCCGGCCACATCACCGCGCAACAACAACCAAGGAGGCACCACCATGGCTGATGCAGCATCGCTCCAGACCGACATCTCCGGCGTCACTGCCAACGGCATGCCCGAACCCTGGCGTGCCGTCCTGGCCCGTCACCCGCGCAACATCGGCGACATCGTCGACGACCCCAACCGGGGGCCGTGGAACTCCACCCACAACGGCCAGACCTACCAGGGCACCTTCGACGCCTTCGAACAGCAGGTGACCACCGCCGAGCAGATCGCCTGGGTCCACACCTTCAGCGACGGCATCACCCGCGACAGCGGTGACGTGCTCATCGAACTGATGGAGTTCGCCATCCAGTGGCGCAAGGCAAACGGGCTACCCACCACCGCGAAATGAGCTGAGCGATGACCACTTTCAGTGATATCGCCGCCAACATCTCCGGGGTCTTCCACGTCCGCCACGCGGTCCTGACCTTCGCCGGCACCTGGGCCGCACCCGGCACCGGCTACCCCTCCGACGTCGTCCACGCCGCCGACCCTGACCTCGTCTTCGAAGTCCCGATCCAAGCGCCGTGGTCCTTCGGCCCCATCCCGCCCGGCGCACCGCTCTCCCCCAGCTACGCCGAGTCGGTCCGGATCGCGGTCACCAACGCGACTCAATGGATCACCACGAATCCGAAGCAGACCTTCGCCCTCGGCGGCTACAGCCAGGGCGCCGAGGCCGCCTCCCGGGTTCTCGCCGAGATCATGACCGGCAGCCTGCAATGGGCCCGGCCCAACCTGATCGGCGGCTACACCTTCGGCAACCCGTGGCGCCTGACGGGCCACACCTTTCCCGGCGGCACCGACCCCGGCGGCCGGGGCATCGCCGTCACCAACCTGACCGGCGCGCAAATCCCCAAGGACGCCAACGGCATTGACACCTGGTGGGACTTCGCCAACCCCGGCGACCTCTACACCACAACCCCCAACAACCAGGCCGGCCGCGACATCACCGCCGTCTACAAGGCCGCGGTCCAACTCGGCATCAGCATCAACGCAGCCATCGCACTGATCGCCGGACTCACCGGCCAGGGCAGCCTCGCCCAGCAGGTGCTGGCGCTCGTCACCGACCCGATCGTCGGCGGCCCCGCCCTCGTCGAGGCCATCGACCGGGCCGTCGCCTTCTACGCGACCAACCCGCCGACCCTGCCGCACATCACCTACGAGTTCGTCGACGCGCTCCCCCACCAGAGTTCGGTGCAGGTGGCCACCAACCACCTCAACCAGATCGCCGCGGCCACGTCAGCACGGATGGCGGCATAACGAGGCACGCACTCCCAACCGCCGCAGTCAGGGCGTAGCCGCAGCCCCTGCACCGGTGCGCCGCCGCGTCGCACCCCACAACCCGACACCGATCCCGACGACCGCGCCGCCGAGCCCAATGTACTTCTGCGACGGCCTCATCTCGTGATGAACACCCATGCCGCCCAACAGATCTGCCGCATCCGCACCACCGGAGGCCAGGAACCAGCCTCGGGTGTCTCGGCCACGCAGTGCCGCCGAAGCGAGCAGCCCGCCGATCAGCGCATCGCGGTAACCCATTGAGTGCAGCAGCAGCCACGTTGATCCCGTCGGCTTCTCGGGGTCACCCCATAGCCGATTCGCCCGGGCCGGGTCGACGAGAAACGACACCCCCGACGCCAGGCGGATACCACCGACGACGAGCCCAACACGGTCGATCGACATGGTTCGCAGCGTAGGGCCTCAGGCTGCCGCGTGCGGGCACGTTGCTCCGGTCGTGTCCGTCGGTACACGCGCTCAGCAAGATCACCAGCTCCAGCGTTTCACCGCGTACGTGCGCCGCGCCGGCGACGCGGCCCGGTTGCACTGAACCACACTGCGGTGGTGTGCGCGGTAGTCGCGGCTACTTGTCGGACCGTTGCGCCAGACTCCCGGCATGAGCCGCCGTAACCGCCAGAAGCGCACCGCCAAGCACCACGACCGCCGCCGCACATCGCCCCGACGAGAACACCGGAGCACCGATCCCGGGTACGACCGGGCCGCCATCCTCGACCACCTCACCGCTGCCCTGTACAAATCTGCGCATTGCCCCGCCCACGACGCGAACTTCCACGCAGCGGAGCTACTGAACGAATTCCCAAGTCGGGCAAACGATCTCGACATTGCCGCCGAAGCGGCGCTGACCGATGCGATCGGCGTCGCGTGGCGGGTGGGTTGGTCACCCAACGATCTGCACGAGTTCGCCCGCCGCCGCCTCGACACTTCAGCAGCCGGATATTTGGCCGAGGCCGTCGTGCGCGAGTCCCGGCAGTATCCCGTCTCCACCTTGCACCCGCGATGGCGCGCCGAACTCGCCGCGTTGCCCGCGACAGTCGTGCCCGGCGCTTGGCAGCTACGGGACTGGGCGGACAGGAACGCCGTCGACCATCACGCGGCATTGACCGTCATGCTCAAGGTGCTGCGGTTCCTGGGAACCCTGCCGAAACTCCAACCGTTGCTGCCGTTGCCCGGCGAGCACCAGCATGCCGCGGTCGAGCCGAACACGGCCGACGCCAAAGCGCTCAGCCGGGTGCGCGCGCTGCTGGCCAAGGCTGAGGCCACCAACTTTCCCGAAGAAGCCGAAACCCTGTCAGCCAAGGCGCAAGAACTGATGAGCAGATACTCGCTGCACCACGCAATCCGCGACCACGAGCGTGGTCGCGCAGCCGAGGCGACCGCTCGACGAATCTGGATCGACAATCCCTACGTCATCGCCAAGTCAGCATTGGTACAGGCCGTGGCTACGGCCAATCGGTGTCGCATCGTATGCGCGGAGAAGGTCGGATTCGTCGCCGTCATCGGCGCCGACTGCGATCTGGAATTCGTTGAGCTGCTTTCTACTTCGCTCTTGGTCCAGGCCAACCGCGCGATGCTGGCGGTGGGCCGTACGACCACCGGCGCGCAAGCCCGGACCCGCTCGTTTCGCCAGTCATTTCTCCTCTCGTACGCCGCACGCATCGGTGAACGCCTCACCGCCACCTCTACGACGGCGGCCACCGAACTGGACCTCGACAGGCTCCTTCCGGTGCTGGCAGCGCGCAGCCAGGCAACCGATGACCTCACCGACAAGCTCTTCCCATCGACGATCCCTCGCATGATGTCGGCGTCCGACGGCGCCGGATGGTCAGCCGGGCGTATCGCCGCCGACCTTGCCCAGCTGGATGTGCGCCGCCCGATCGCGGGGTGAGCGGTGCTCGGCCCGACGGGTCTCGCTACCAAGGACTCTTCGCGTAGTCCTTCAAGAAGCACCCGTAGATGTCCTCGCCCAATTCGCCTCGCACAATCGGGTCATACACGCGCGCAGCACCATCCACCAGATCCAGCGGTGCGTGGAAGCCTTCCTCGGCCAGCCGCAGCTTGGTGGGATGCGGCCGTTCATCGGTGATCCAGCCGGTGTCGACGGCGGTCATGAGAATGCCGGCCTGCTCCAGCATCTCCCCCGCGCTGGTGCGGGTCAGCATGTTCAGCGCGGCCTTGGCCATGTTGGTGTGCGGATGCCCGGGCCCCTTGTAGCCGCGGCTGAACTGGCCTTCCATCGCCGACACGTTCACCACGTACTTGCGCCGCGCGGACGAAGCGGCAAGGGCCGGACGCAGCCGGCTCACCAGAATGAACGGCGCTGTCTGGTTGCACAGCTGCACCTCGAGGAGCTCCATCGCATCGACCTCGTGCACCCGTTGGGTCCAGCTGTTGATCGACGCGGTATCCGGCAGCAACCCGCCCGCGTCGATCGCGAGGCCGGCGGCAATCCGCTCCGGCGACGCGCTACGGGCCTGCAGCGCAAGCTCGGTCAGTGCGTGCGGGGCGGGATGCTCACCGAGACTGCCGGCCAGGGCGTGCGGATGCGCGTCGCTGACATGGTCGAAGGTGATGACGTCCACCAGCTCGGGCGGCGGGGTGCGCTCGGCCTCCACCAGCGCGGCGTACGAGCCCGGTGGGCGACGCACCGTCTGCGCCGCATTGTTGATCAGGATGTCCAGCGGCCCTTGCGCGGCCACCTCGTCGGCCAGCGCAACCACCTGGGCCGGGTCTCGCAGGTCGATGCCGACGACCCGCAGCCGGTGCAGCCAGTCGGCGCTGTCCTCCATCGCGGCGAAGCGGCGCACCGCGTCGTTGGGGAACCGGGTGGTGATCGTGGTGTGCGCGCCGTCGCGCAACAGCCGCAGCGCGATGTACATGCCGATCTTGGCGCGCCCACCGGTAAGCAGCGCGGTGCGCCCGGTCAGGTCGGTGCGGGCATCGCGCTTGGCCCGGTTGAACGCGGCGCAGTCGGGACACAGCTGGTGGTAGAAGGCGTCGACCACCGTGAAGTGGTTCTTGCAGATGTAGCAGTGCTGTGAGCGCAGCAGCGTGCCCGCGGTGGCGCCGACCGCGGTGGACACCAAGGGCAGGCCCTGCGTCTCGTCGTCGATGCGTCCCGGCGCACCCGTGGCGGTCGCGGCGATGACGGCGCGGTCAGCGGCCGCTACCTTGTCGCGCGCGGCGGCGCGGCGCTCCTTCTTCAGCTCCTTGAACATCGTCGCGGTGGCCTGGCGGACGGCCATGGCGTCGGGATGCTCGGGCGGCAGCGCGCTCACCTCAGACAGCACCTTCAGGCAGGTGCTGAGCTGGTCAGGATCGATCGCGGTCACCGTGGAAGGGTACGGGGACGGGGCCTGAACAGGCCAATTAGCGAACCGGCTCCCCCGATCGGTCGACCGATGTCGGTGCCTGCTCGTACCGTGGCCCATATGAGCGAAGACACGACCCCCGAGCTTGGCGTGTTGGCTGTCGAGGCCCTCGACCTGCTCACCGCCGCCGTCCGTGACGTTCCCGCCGAGCGCTGGGACGATCCGTCGATCCTGCAGGACTGGACCGTGCGTGAACTGGTCGCGCACGCAACCGGCAGCGCTACCCGAATCATCGTGCTCGCCGAGGACGGCGAGCTGTGGGACGGACCTTCGGAACCGTCGGACTGGATGTACGACAGCCCGGCAGATCAACTGAGCGCGTTGGGTATTCGCCTTCGCGAGGCCCTGCTCACCGCGGATCTCGATGCGCCGCGCAAGTCTCCACAAGGTGAAGTTCCGCTGCGCCGGGCACTGCTGTTCCCGATTGCTGATCTGGCTCTGCACACGTGGGATCTGCGCCAGTCCCTCGGCGAGCCGATCGAGCTGCCCGACGACCTGCTCACCTTGTCCGAGGGGCTGGTCCACTCGGTGCCGGAACAGATGCTCCGGCGCCCGGGGGCGTTCGGTCCGGAGCAACCCGCGCCGGCAGGTTGTTCGCCCACCACCAAGCTGTTGGCGTTCCTCGGCAGGCCTGTCAGCCCCGGTGCATAAGGCCGCCCCGTCGCGATGACAGGGGCGGCCTCAGCGGTGACGGAAAGTCTCAGCGGCGGTTGTGCTGGTGGTGGTGATGGATCGGGCTGCCCGGCTGCGGGTTGTTCTGCTGGTGCGGGAACGCGTGGTGCGTGCCGACGGGGCTGTTGGCAGTCGTGACGTCGGCGTGCGCGGTGGCGGCGCCCAGGAAGATGATGGCGGGCGCAGCGACGAGGGCGAATCCGGCAGCGATACGGCGGGTGATGGTCATGTCGACTCCTTTGTGCGGGAAGGCTTTTCAAGTTCTTTTCCGGTGTGTTCCGGTGTTGAACTAAGAATGCCGCGCACAGCTGTCGACCTGTATCCGCCGACCGGCCCTTCCGCCGGGTGAATCCCGTGTCCGCCGATCGGGGGAACCTCGCCCAGGCCAGCCCCTTGGGCGCGCAGGATCGTCGGTTCACCCGACCTGCGGAGAAACGCGTACGTTACGCACGAGGCCGGCGAAGAACGGAGCGGCCTACCGACGTGGGATCGTCGCTACTTAGCGAACCCTCAGGCCGGAATCCGACTCAGCCAGTCGTCGTCGTCGACGATCTGCCCATTGATCACGACCTGCGGCACCCCGGGATTCGGAAACTCGTGCAGGAGCGTGAGGTTGTTGGCCGCAATCGCCCGGGAGTCGTAGCCGACCGGCAAGCCGACCCGAATCAGGTCCTGAGCCGGCGGCGGCGCACCGACATCCCCCGCCAAGACAGCCAGCTGATCGTTGCTCAGGTCTGTCGGCCCGCCCTCTTTCGGCTGGTGTTCTTTCGAGAAAATCTGCTGCACGAAGCGCCACGCGACGTCACTCGATTTCGACTCGCCGGCCACGACGAACGCCGCGTAGATCGCCCGGCGATCGTATGTGCCACTCGCCGAATACTTTTCGAGGAAGTTCACCAGCCGTAGATTCACCCGAATTGCGCCGCTCTCGATACGACGGCCCAGCTCGTCGCCCTCTTTCCGGATCAGCTTGCCGCTGTACGGGCACAGCGGATCCAGGTACAGATCGACCTGCACCAGGGCGTTGGGGTCACCGATGGAGATGACGTCCCCCGCCGGTGCCGCGACCTCCGCACCCGCCGACCCGGCGATCGGGCCGCACAGCAGCGACACGACCACCGCTGCGACGGCGCCGAGCGCGCGGACAAACCGGGCCAGTCGTGTCCAATCCATACATCCATCATGCCGCGCCATCTAACGCGTTCCGTCCGTTTCCCGCAGGTCTGTCAGTTCGCTCGATGTCGGAGCCGACGTATGCATCCGGGTGTAATTGTGTCGTTGCGGCTCGCCGACATGGTCGGCGCAAATTGAAGCCGATGCGACCGGTGTCGACGGCACTCATCAAGATGTCGTCCTGCTCCAGCATCTCCCCCCGCACTGGTGCGGGTCAGCATGTTCAGCGCGGCCTTGGCAGCGAACTCACCTCGGACAGCACCCGCCGGCATGTGCTGAGCTGGTCGGGATCGATCGCGGCCACCGTGCAACGGCCCGGGGGCGTTAGCGCGTCGCGCGTCGTCTATGCCACTTGGTCTGTCCAGACCCGGAAGCTCGTCAACGTGTTGGCGCCGAACGCGTTGCTCAGCGCTACGTCGGCGGCGTCACGGCCACGCGCGATCAACACCCGGCCGATACGCGGCACGTTGTTACGCGCGTCGAACGTGTACCAGTGCCCGTCGAGAAACACCTCGAACCAGGCGGCGAAATCCATTGGCCCATAAGGCGGTGCCATGCCGATGTCGCCGAGATACCCGGTGCAGTAACGCGTCGGGATATTCATGCAGCGGCAGAAGGCGACGGCAAGGTGGGTGAAATCGCGGCAGACACCGACACGTCCGGTGAAGGCCTCCAACGCCGTGCGGGTGCTGTCCGCCTGCATGTAGTCGAAGGTGATGTGGCGGTGCACGTAGTCGCAGATGGCCTGAACGCGATCCCAGCCTGGTGGTGTCTGCCCGAACAGATCCCACGCCGTCTGTGACAGCCGATCGGTATCGCAGTACCGGCTGCCGAGCAGGAAGATGAGCGTCTCATCGGGCAGGTCCGGGACCGGCGTCTGGCGCGCCCCTGGGACCAGGACATCAGGGAGCCCACTGTCCCTGATGATCGCGTCGCCCCGGACACGGGTGGATCCCTTCGGCGCGACGATGCGGGTGCACCAGTTGCCGAAATCGTCACGATAGATCTTCATCGGCACCGGCGGGTCGACCAGCAACGCGTCGCGACCGATGAGATCGGAGACGCGGGTGAAGTGGACGTTGAGATTGAAGATGATCGGGGTTGGGTTCGGGCACTCGAAGACCATCTCGAAGCCGACATTGATTTTCACGCTGTCTCCGTTCTCGCTGTTGGTGTGTGGTTCACGCGGGCGGGTCCGGCAGGGCTGCTCGAGCCGTGTCCAGGGCATCGATCAGCACGGCACGCAGCGCTGCCCAGGGCCGCCGGCCGGCGACCACGATGCGCTGGTTGATCTCCAGTTCGACGCCGACGTACTCGCTTGGCCCAAAGCGCTTGCGCAGGTGCGACGTCAGGCCGTCCCCCTTACCCGCGTAGGGATAATTCCGGCGCACACGGAGTTCCGGGCGAAGAGCAGCGAGCGACGCCTGCCAACGCATGCTCACCTGGACCTCTCCGCGCCGACGAGGGTCGTAGAGCAACCCGACATCGGCTCGGCGCACCACCCCGTCCAGTTCTGGGGTGAAGCTGTGGCAGGAGAGATGAATCACCCGCTGACTGCGCGAAATAGATTGTTTGACAACGTTTTCCACCGTGTCGCGGTACGGGCGGTAATACTGCTCGATGATCTGCGATCTGGCCTCCTTCGATGCGGCCCGCGTCAACGGCGAAAAGAGCTGCGGGTGCCCGATCGACCGGTTCAGATCGACCAGGAGGCGGCTGGTGGTCGATGCGACCAGCGGTGCCCGGCTAGCGGCTGCGAGCGCTTCCGCCATGACCAGCGCACCAGGGTCCCAACCCCGATGGGAGTCCAGCAGCGCCCGATGTTCTGCAAAGAGCGGTCCGAACGGCGCGGGTATGTCATTACCCCCGTGTTCGCAGGTGATGAGCAGGAAATCCGCCACGACGCAGTCACCAACGGAGATCGGGTAGCCTGCTGAACACGGTCCGGGTGCCCTCACTCCACGCCTCCCTGACAGCTGTGAAATAGGGGTCGCCTTCGTCGAATCGGCGCCGCCACGGCACGCGCAGGCTGTCCCGTTCATAGCTGATCAAATCGATCGGCATACCCACCGACAGGTTGCTCCGCATCGTCGAATCAAAGGAAACCAGAACGCATTTCGTGGCGTCAGCCAACGATGTCTGGGGCACGAGCACGCGGTCGAGGATCGGCTTGCCGTACTTCGTCTCACCGGTCTGCAGGAACATCGTGTCGGTGCCGGCTTCGATGAAGTTGCCCTCGGCGTAGATGCGGAAGAGTCGCATCGGCTCACCGGCGAGCTGACCGCCGACGATGAACGAGGCGTTGAAGCCGGCCGGGTTGCTGTCCAGGTAGCCCGCGTCACGCTCGTCGACCTCGCGCATGGCGTCCGATACCAACCGGGCGACGTCGAACATCGTCGTCGCACCAAGCAGGTTGGTCGTCGCGGGGCCGTCGGCACAACGCTGCCGCAACACGCTGATGATGGCCTGGGTGCCGGCCAGGTTTCCCGAACTCAGCAGCGCGATCACCCGATCGCCTGGCGTCTCGAACACCGTCACCTTGCAGAACTTGGCGAAGTTGTCGACGCCCGCGTTGGTGCGGGAATCAGCCGCGAAGATGATCCCGTCGTCGAGCAGCACGCCGATGCAATACGTCACGGTAAGTGCCTGCTGCACATCTGAATTCCCCGATGTTAGGACGGGTGAATCTGACTCGTGGCAGACGCAGGCGCAGTTCGAGTCAAGTTGTGATCCGGCTCGACGCCGTCGATTCTTCCACTCTACGCTGCGTGGAACATATCCGCGCGTCGCAGCCGAGCAGGTGCAGTGACGTCGGTCGCTTCACACCACGCGGGACCTACACTCCCAGCCGCCCGACAACCGGTCCAGCAGGTTCTGACTGACCCGTCGAGCCCGGCGAACCGCACGGTCTTGCCCCGTGTCTAGACCGGGGCTATACAGCGGCGTTTGAGCGCCGCTTTCGCCACCTCAGTCGGCGATGCAGCGGAAGCCGATGTGCGACGTCGCGCTGTCCTGCGACTGCGACGACCGCGCCGCGGGCCGGTAGCGATGGCAGTACTCCGGCGCGCACAGGTGTGAGCCGCCCTTGAGGGTCTGCATCACCGACGGGTCACCACCAGGCGGCGGACAGCAGCCGGACACTTCCGGAGTGCCGCTGTGCCGCGGCGTGTACCGGGTGGTGGTCCACTCCCACACATTGCCGATCATGTCGAGCAGGCCAAAACCGTTGGGAGGGAATGTGCCTACCGGTGACGTCCCGATCCAGCCTCGTGCGCCGGTGTTGTGATACGGGAACCGGCCCTGCCACGTGTTGGCCATCAGCTGCCCATCCGGGCGTACCTCGTCGCCCCAGGCGTAGGCCGTGGTCGCGCCCGCCCGCGCGGCGTACTCCCACTGCTCTTCGGTGGGCAGCCGCCGGCCCGCCCACGCCGCGTACGCCGCGGCGTCCGGGTAGGCGACCTGCACCACCGGATGGTCGAGGCGGTCAGCGATCGACGACTCGGGCCCGAACGGATGTTGCCAACTCGCCCCGGGCACCCACGCCCACCACTGCCGCCAATTGCGCAGATCGACCGGGCCGGCAGTGGGGTGGAACACCAACGCCCCGGGAACGAGCTCGTCAGCGGGGACGCCGGGGAATGCGGCCGGGTCCAGCTGTTGCTCGGCGACGGTGACATATCCGGTCTCCGCGACGAATTCGGCGAACTGACCGATGGTGACCGGGTGCCGTTCGATCGAGAACGGTGCGACGGTCACCTCATGCACCGGTGCTTCCTCGGGGTAGAAGTCCTGTGAACCCATGCGGTACGACCCGCCGGGGAGGGCAGCGAGTTCCGTGAGCATTCCGACAGGTTAACCAGCCGACGAACGGTGCGCCTGCAAGGTTTCGCGTCACAAGGCTGCGCCGATAGACCAGACTGGGACCATGACGGATACCACCGCCACCCGAGTCGCGGTGTACCTCGACTTCGACAACATAGTCATTTCCCGCTACGACCAGGTCCACGGCCGCAATTCGTTTCAGAAGGACAAGGCCAAGGGACTCGAACCCGACAAGCTGACCCAGGCCACCGTCGACGTCGGCGCGGTGCTCGACTTCGCGTCGTCGTTCGGGACCCTGGTGCTCACCCGGGCGTACGCGGACTGGTCGGCCGTCGTCAACGCGGGCTACCGCCAGCAGCTGGTGGGCCGCGCCGTCGACCTCGTGCAGCTCTTCCCCGCCGCGGCGTACGGCAAGAACGGCGCCGACATCCGTCTGGCGGTGGACGCCGTCGAGGACATGTTCCGGCTGCCCGACCTCACCCACGTCGTCATCGCCGCGGGCGACTCCGACTACATTCCGCTGGCTCAGCGCTGCAAGCGCCTCGGCCGGTATGTGGTCGGCATCGGAGTGGCGGGCTCCTCCAGCCGCGCGCTCGCCGCCGCCTGCGACGAATTCGTCACCTACGACTCGCTGCCCGGCGTCCCCGCGCTCGAACCGTCCACAGATCCGGCGCCGCCACGACGCTCCCGCCGCAAGACCGAGCCAGACGAACCCGAACTGCCCGACCCCCAGACTTCCGCCACCGCCCTCCTGACGCGTGCGCTGCAGATCGGGCTGGAGAAGGACGACGTCGAGTGGCTGCACAACTCCGCGGTCAAGGCGCAGATGAAGCGCATGGACCCGTCGTTCAGCGAAAAGTCCTTGGGGTTCAAGTCTTTCAGTGATTTCCTGCGCTCGCGCACTGATGTCGTCGAGTTGGACGAGAGCTCGACGACCCGCATGGTGCGGTTGCGCAGCGCGCAATGATGCCGCCGTGAGCGTCCTACAGCCGCAGGACCGCCAGCAGCTCTGACAGTGTCACCGTGGCGAAACCGATCGCGGCATCGCCGATCCCGTACGGCAGCACCAGGGTGTCGGCGTGCACCAACCCGCCGCACGAATACACCACGTTCGGCACATAGCCGTCCTGCTCATCAGCTTCCGGGCTCAACAGCGGCTCGGGCAGCCGGCCGATGATCCGGGTGGGGTCATCCAGGTCGAGGAGTATCGCGCCGATCGAGTACGTGCGCATCGGGCCGACACCGTGGGTGAGTACGAGCCACCCCGCATCGGTCTCGATGGGCGCGCCACAATTGCCCAATTGCAGTGTCTCCCAGGACTCTGTCGGGCGCTGGCAGGGCACGGCATCAGACCACACCGACAGCCGGTCGGAATACGCCACCGTGTTCGATTCCCGATCCGACCGCGACATCGCCGCGAACCTGCCGGAAATCCGGCGAGGAAACAATGCCAAACCCTTGTTGGCGGCCGCCGCACCGACCATGGGTGCCGAGGTGAACGATCGGAAATCGTTGGTAGTCAACAGCTGCTGGCGGATTTGCGATCCGCTGTACGCCGTGTAGGTGGCGTAGTAGGTGACGGCGCCGTCGTCATCCGTGAAGCGGACGAAACGTGCGTCCTCCATACCGGCCGCCTCGGCGTTGGTGGCCGGCCACAGCACATGCTCGGAAATACCTGTGTCTGAACCGAATTCGACGGCATACGACCGATCGGCGATCGACCGGATCAACGCGATGGTCTCCGCCGCGTGCTTGCGGGTGCTGCGGTGCAGATACAGCCTGTCGAACTGCTCGTCGAGGTCGGTGCGCGTGAACTGGTCGCCGAGCGCGTCGAGTACGTAGTCGGCGACCTCGCCGGCATCGTCCAGGCGCTCCAGTTCGCTGCGGAAGACGGCGGCGTCGAGCAATGTCGGCACCACCGTCCCGACGGTGGCGAACGGCCCCACGTCGTCGATCGTCACGCAGCCCGCATGGTCGACGGTGCCGGTGCGAAAGCCGATCGAGGAGCGATGCCCCTCGCCGATCCCCCGCACACTCATCACAAATCGCAGGCTGCCCGCCGCCACGCCCGTTTGATCCGGATGTGCGACGATGCTCGGATTGCACAGTGCCGCACCCTCGATGGCAAACTCGCTCGTAAATGTGGCTCCCAACAGCAACATTCGGGCCTCAGAGATCGCAAACCCGGGCTTCAGCCGGTCAGCGAGCTCACGTGCGTTGCGCCGGAACGTTCCCGCCAGATCACGATGCCGCCGCTCGAATCGAAAGGCGACGCTGTCGAGCGCCGCCCGCACGTCGGCCTCGCGCAAGGCCAGTACTCGCGCCAGCACCGCACCGGCCCGGGACTCCTGGAGCTCGAATCCTTCCTGCCCCGGGACGAACAGCCGGGCGATGACGCGTGCACGATCTGCTGTCAACCGCTGCGGGCGCCGGGTGGCCAATCTTCGACGCACCGAAGTCATTGCGTCACAGCGACCAGGCGTCGCGCCTGCTGAAAAGTGGACAGCACCGCGAGCGTCGACTCAGCGCCCTGATTGAGGTTGATCCCGTCGGCATGCAGCCCGTCGAACCCGCCGCCGGTTGCCGAATCCCACATCACCGCGCCGACGTCGTTGGCGCCCTGGAACCAGGCCGCAGCCACCCGCACGGTGCTCGTCCAGATGGCACTGGCATCAACGCTTGCCGCGCGGGCACATGCATCGGCCAAGGCGGCAACCTCGACGGGTTGCTGATCGAAGGCCGGGCGCGGTTCCCCCGCAGCCCAACCGCCGGCCGGGCACACCGACAGATGCCCGTCGACGGTCTCGCAATCGATCAACCATTCCAGAAGATCAAGACCGCGCTGGCACAGCGCCGAGTCGCCGCGTGCATCCCCCGCGGCGATCATCGCCTCGGGCAACAACGCGTTCACGTACGTCAGTCGTTCCTCGGGCCACTGCCAATCGACTTTACCGCTCTGCGCCGCAACACCTTCCGCGTAGTCATCGATGAGCCGGCGTGCCCCGACATGATCGGGGTCGACGCTGAGCAGCTCCGCGGCGCCCAGTGCCGCGAACGCCATCGCGCGAGGCCAGACGGACCGGCCACGGGCAGCCCGTTCGAACTGCACCACCGACAAACTGCGGACCAAGCCGAGGTCGCTGTGCGCGGCGGCCGTGCCCAGTGCCCATAGGCATCGGCCCCAGCAGTCCTCGAAGGTGAAGTCGTCGGTCCAACGACCGTTGCGGTCCAACCGATTACGGCAACCGCCCGAGAACGCCTGTGCGCCATCGAGGAACTTCACGGCCAGTCGGGCCAGCACATGCACATCATCGTCGGCATTCGGCTCGCGGCTGGCGACCACCAGGACTCGCGCCATGTCGTCGGTGCAGTAGCCGTGCTCGGGCCGCGGCTGGGTGCCGCAGGCGTGCTCGAAGGTGCCGTGCCGATCTGTCATGGCCAGCAGGTGGTCGAACTTCGGTTCCGGCACTACCCCAGCCACGTGGGCTCCGGACGTCTTCTCAGAATTCGTTGTGCCACAGATTGATACGATTTCGCCACGACCGGCCACGACATCGACGGCGCGAGCCGCCGGGCCTCGGCCGCCATGGAACCGGCCAACCGGGGCTGGGTCAGCACAGAATGCAGAGCCGACCGCATCGCGTCGGGGTCGTCATGGCCGACGACGATCCCCGCTCCTGTGGACAGCAACTCGATGGCGTGCGGGAACGCCGTCGCGACGACCGGCCGACCGCAGGCGATGGCGTCAACCAAGACGCCGGAGGTGGCTTGGTCGGTGGAGTCGTAAGGCAGCACCACGACCGCCGCGGACATCATCAGAGCGATCAGGGACGCCACATCGCGGTAACCAGCGTCGAACTGGACCGCGCGGCCCACCCCGGCACGCTGTGCTCGCGCGGCGCAGGCCTCACGGTAGGCCTCGCCGTCGGCGGCAAGCACCCGAGGATGGGTCTGGCCGGCGATCAGATAGCGGGGCTGGCCGTTGAGGCCGTGCAGTGCGCTCATCGCATCGATGACGCGCTCGATCCCCTTTCCCGGCCCCAGCAGGCCCCAGGTCAGCAGCGTCGGGCGCCCGGTACGGCCCGTGTGGAGACCGCTGGGCATGGTCGCCCCGTGCGGGATCGTGGCGATCTTCCGCAGATCGACATCGAAACCGTGACGCAGTTGCCCCCTGGCCGAGTCGGACATCACGACCACCTGATCGGCGAGCGCCACCACCTCCTCCAGCACAGCACGCTGGTGCCGGGTGGGATTCTTGGGAATCGTGTGGGCAACCACGATCGACGGGATTCGCAGACCGCCGATGATGTCCAGGACTTCGTCGCCGTCAGCGCCGCCGTAGATTCCGTACTCGTGCTGGATCACCGCGACGTCGCTCTGGTTGAGCAGATCCACTGCTGCTGCGACTGACGCCGGTGATCCGTTGGTCAGTTCACCGATCACTCGGCTATCGCTGGCGCAGGCCCCATCCGCAACACGCACCACACTGACGTCGGCGCCGTTGACGGCCAGGCCGTGGCTCAGCGCGGCGCTGAATGTCGCAAGTCCGCATCGTGTCGGTGGAAATGTGCTGAGAATCCCGAAACTTGGCGAGCCGGCACGCGTGTACTTCCGCACCGCCTCATCTGAATACTGAAGACTGAGTTGCGATTTCACGGCAGTCCCGTCGCGTAATGGTCACCGATGGGTCCGGCGCGAGCTGCTGCTCGGGGAATGCAACGGCAAGAAGCTGACTTGACTACGCCAGGGGCTGGCTGGTTCCCAACCTTTCCCACGCTACACCCCGGACCTATGCGACGCGCGACGAACAACGCGCCGCCGCGTCGGTTGATGCACGCCAACGGGTGTAGAGTGAACGTTACAGAACGTCAGTTGTTGCACGCCTACGTATCGGTGGTCCTCGGCGCCTTCGGATCATCACGGCCAACAACTCGCCGACATGCCCTTCTGGGCGGCCGAATGCCAAAACCGAAGGCACATCACGTTTTTCATCGAGACGTTTGTTGCCGCCACCACTCAACGGGGCCAACGAAATTCGACGGTGTCGATGGAACCGAACCTGAACTTCAGCGCGCGCTCGCGCGCTGTGCTCATGCTGACGATAGAGAGATAGACCATGAATGTTGTGAAAACAATTGCGCGGAAAGCCGATAGCGCCTGGGAGGGCACCAAGAGCTACTTCGGCTTCGGCATCGACAGCAGTGGCACCTTGAACGATGACCACGCACACCAAGCCGCCTCCGATGCCGGACAGGCGCGGACCAAGATCAAAGCCGTGTTCGACCGCTGACCGCTATCCACGGATGGCGGCCCAGCCCTTGTCGGGCAGCGCCAGCCGGAAGTTGGTCCGCAGGGTCTGCAGGTACTGCGTAATGAGCGAGCCCGTGGTGTAGGGCAGGTCGTACTTGTCACACAAGTGACGAACTCGGACGCTGATCTGCGCGTACCGATTGCTCGGCAGGTCGGGGAACAGGTGGTGCTCGATCTGGTAACACAGGTTTCCGCTCGAAAATGCCAGTATCCGACCGGCTTTGAAGTTCGCGGCACCCAGCATCTGACGCAGATACCACTCCGCCCTGGTCTCGGACTGCAGGACCTCCGGGGCAAACGTCTGCACACCGTCGGGAAAGTGCCCGCAGAAGATCACCACGTACGACCAGAGGTTGCGCAACAGGTTGGCCGCGGCATTGGCGGTCAGCGTTCGCCGCCAGCGGCGCAGGCTGAGCGCAGGCACGGCAACGTAGTCCTTCGTGATCTGCCGGGCGATCTTGATCAGCATCGACTTCTTCGCAGCCCGCTTACCGTCCTGGCTGCCGGCCCGCTCCGTTTCGGTGTGATAGCCGTGACGGGCGATTCCCCATTCGAAGGTCAGGGCCAACAATAGATTTTGCAGCGGTTGCCATAGATATGCGGGCTTCCACGGTTGGTCACGGGTCACCCTCAACACCCCGAACCCGAGGTCGTCATCCACGCCGACCACATTGGTGAACACATGATGGCGATAGTTGTGCGAGTACCGCCACTGCGCGGACACACCCACCATGTCCCACTCCCAGGCGCTGGAATGGATCTCCGGATCGTTCATCCAGTCCCATTGGCCGTGGCTGACGTTGTGCCCAATCTCCATATTCTCAACGGCTTTCGCGTACGCCAACGCCACGACCCCCACCGCCCAACCGGCCCTGGATCGACTCCCGGCAATCTGCAGCCGAGCGCCGACGTCCAGAATCCGCTGAAACGCGATGGCGCGCCGGATGTAGGCGGCGTCCTTGGCGCCGAGGGACTCCTCGACGTCGGCGCGGATGGTGTCCAGTTCAAGACCGAACGACTCGACGTCTGCTGGAGACAGACTTGCATACGCGGCAATATCATTGATTGACAAAAGAATTCCGGTCCGTTTACGCGCGTGGCAACGAGGCTCGGCCACATAGGGTGCGTGTCACCTCCAGCCTAGGCCCCCTTTCGAAACGGCGCCACGTCGCAGTGTTGCCGCGCAACGCTCGGATACGCCGATGGCGCCGCGACTCGACTGCGCGCATTGCGTGGCCGTCCGCGGTACGCGTAGGGTCTGGTAATTGGGACCACCCAGGCCCCCGAACAAAGGGGCGTGTCATGTCTGACAAATCTCCGCGACAGAGCATGACCAAGAAGACCGGCAAGTCGCTCAAAGAGAAACGTGCAGAGAAGCGCGCCAAGACCGACCAGGCGCCGACCGACGGCGTACTGCATTCCAAGAAGCACTGAAGTACGTATCAGCTAAGCGGCACAACGCTTTCCGTAGGGCACACTGAGGTCTGCGATCCCGGTCGTGGTTCGCTGCCGTCTGCCATTCTGGACGAAAGTGGTTGTTTTCCAGCTAGTTTCGGCTGCCGACGGTGCGCATTGACTAATTCGGTTGGCATGTCGCCGGCGCGCCTCGGCCGGGACTTTGTCAGCATCGGCGTGGCGGGGATCGTCCAACCTGCCGCGTACGAACTGCCCACCGTGGGGTTCGGCGAGTGCCGCCACCGGCGGATAGGCCGAGAGCTCGCGGCGGCTTCCTGTGCGCAACACGCGTACAGGAAGCCGGCATCGTGAGCGCCTTGCTCTCAAGACAGCGCTCGGGCGCTGGACTCACGGCGAGAAGTCCGCTTTCGACGGCTCGGCGCATGTCGATGAAAAGCGTTATTGGTGAATCAGCCAGATAAGAGGCATAACCCCGGCGCAAACGCCGGGGTGCTGCCCAAGTCGAATACTCGACTCACACAAGAGTGCGGGCGGTGGGACTCGAACCCACACGTTCTTTCGAACACGGGCACCTAAAACCCGGGCGTCTGCCATTCCGCCACGCCCGCAACACCAAAGAGAATAGCGCCCCAGCACAGCCCAGAACTTGTCGGACCGTCGTCATAAGTTGAATGCAACGTACGACCGGGGGTCCCATGCGCAACTTCGACGAGTTCGACCAGGTTCAAACGCTCCTTGCGACCGGTATGAATGACTGCGCCATCGCAAGAGCGACGGGAATACCACGAACCACGGTGCGCGACTGGAGGCGCAGACCCGGCGTCTGGCGCCGACAAGCGGCCTGCGACTCGACCTGCGGCGTCGACCACGACTTCGCAGCTCTACCGCCAGCTGAGTACAGCTACCTGCTCGGGTTGTACCTAGGAGATGGCTGCATCTCCGACGCGCTCCGCGGCGTGTGGCGACTCCGAATCACGCTCGACAAGAAGTACCCGGCCATCATCGATCGCTGCCGGGAGGCGATCGGCGCCGTCATCCCAGGCAAGCAAGCCGGGGTGATACAGCGGAAAGGTTGTGTCGAGGTGTACGTCTGCTCCAAGCACTGGCCGTGCTTGTTTCCTCAGCACGGCCCCGGCAAAAAGCACACCCGGACGATCGCGCTGCAACCATGGCAGCAGGCCGTCGTCAACCAAGCCACCGAAGAATTCGTCCTAGGCCTGATCCACAGCGACGGCTGCCGCGTCGTCGCCAACGATCGCGGCGTCATGAGCGTCCGCTATCACTTCACAAACCTGTCCGAAGACATCGTCAATCTGTTCACCGGCGCGCTGGACCAACTCGGCATTCACTGGCGGCGGTCGTCGAAAAAGCAGCTTTCGATCTACCGCAAGGCAGACACCGCTCGCCTGGACGAATTCATCGGCCCCAAGTCGCGACCCGTGCCGTGGCCATGCATCGAACCTCGGGCGTCCTAGCAGGCACGAATCGCAAACCCAAACCCCCGCGCGGTACCGTTGCCATATGTCCACTACACGGCGTAGGAGGCCGGCGCTCATCGTGCTGGTGACCGTCGCTGCCCTGGGCTGCATGGCCCTGGCCTGGTGGCAATGGTCGCGGTTCCAGTCGAGCGCCGGCACCTTCCAGAACCTGGGCTACGCCCTGCAGTGGCCGATGTTCGGCGCCTTCTGCTTCTACGGCTACTACAAGTTCGTGCGCTACGAAGAAGCTCCACCCGAGCAGCAGCCCAAGAACGAGCCCACCGAAATCCCAGAGGGCCTGCTCCCCGAGCGCCCAAAGGCCGCCAAAGGCGCCATCGACGACACCGACCCCGACACCGCGAGATACAACGCCTACCTGGCCGAACTGGCCGAGAACGACAAACAGGACAGGACCACCACATGACCGAGTCGCAGCCGACCACCCTGTCGAAAGACACCATCCGCAAGGCACTGACGGCCTACCGCGTGATGGCCTGGGCGACCGGTATCTGGCTCATCGCTCTCTGCTACGAGCTGGTCGCGCACTACATCTTCAACGACGCCAGCCTGAACTGGATCGGCATCGTCCACGGCTGGGTCTACTTCGCCTACCTGCTCTGCACGTTCAACCTGGCGGTCAAGGTCCGCTGGCCGCTCGGCCAGACCATCGGCGTCCTGTTCGCCGGCACCGTCCCGCTCGTCGGCATCATCGTCGAGCACTTCCGCACCGAAGACGTGAAGAAGCGCTTCGACCTCTGACGTTATGCGCCGAGAGTGGGCGAAGTGTCCGCGAATCACGCGCGACAGTGGTCATTTCCCCACGCTCGGCGGCCAGACTGCCGTCAACCCAGTCGCTTGAGCACCTCGACTGCCAACTGCTCGCCGCGGTCCTCCTGGAGGAAGTGCGACGCCCCTTCGATCCGCACCTGCTCGTCGACCGTCGGGATCAGGTCGACGAACGCCTCGCCCGCGCGCGGATACGGGAACACCGGGTCCTGGTCGGAGAACGCGACCAATGCCGGCTTCTCCCACCGCGACAGCGCGTCGGTGACGGCCTTCATTTCCGTCGCGCCCGCGGCGTCCTCCGTGATCGGCACCAACAGCGGGAACTGCGCGGCGCCAGCCTTCGACTCCACGGTCGGGAACGGCGCGTCGTACGCCGCGACGATGTCGTTCGGGAGTTCGGTCGTCGTCGCCCCCTGAATCACGAAGCCGACAGGCAGGTCTGGGTTGGCCTCCGCGAACGCGCGCCACGCCATGAAACCCTTGGACACCCGGCCGGTGAACAGCCCGGTATTGAAAATCGCCAGTGCGCCAACCTGATCCGCGTTCTCGGTGGCCCAGCGCAAGCCGATCGGCCCGCCCCAGTCCTGCACCACCGCCGTGGCGTCCGTCAAACCCAGGCCGCCCAGCACCCGGGTGACCAACTCGACGTGCCGGTCGTAGCTGTACCACTGGCGATCGGTGGGCTTGTCCGAGCGGCCGAAGCCCGCGTAGTCGGGCACGATCACCCGGTGCCCCGCCTCGACGAACGGGCCAATCATCTTGCGGTACAGGTACGCCCACGTCGGCTCGCCGTGGAAACAGACGATGGGCTTGCCGTCCCGCGGCCCCTCGTCGAGATAGTGCAGACGCAACCCGTCGACGTCGACGTAGTTGGGGGCGAAGTCGTAGCCCGGCAGATTCGCAAAGCGGTCGTCGGGCGTACGGAAGACCTCAGCGGTAGTCATGTCGTCAACTTGCCACTTGTTGACCGACCGGTCAACTACTAATTACGATTCTCAGGTGCCCCGAAGTTCTGACGCCCGCGACCGCCTGGTCGCAACTGCCGCACGCCTGTTCCTCGAACGCAGCTACCAAGCCGTCGGCGTCGACGAACTCTGCCGCGCGACCGACATCAAGAAGGGCAGCTTCTACCACTACTTCTCGTCGAAATCGGAACTCGCGAAAGCCGTTGTCGACTTACACGCCAACGCATTTCAGCGCCAGCTGACCGGCTCCCCCACCGCGTCGCCGGCCGACAAGCTGCATGCCATCCCCGACGCGATCGGCGCCATTCAGTCGGCGCTGGAAGCCCAATTCGGCCGCGCGGTGGGCTGCCCGTTCGGCAACTTCGCCGCCGAACTGTCCACCACCGACGACGATCTGCGCGAGCATCTGGCGCACACCCTCAAGGCGATGGAACACCACATGGCGGTCATCGCCACCGAGGCCGCAGCGGCCGGAGCACTGCGCCCGGGCACCGATCCGCAGCAGCTCGCGCACGCCCTGCTCGCCCAGTATCAGGGCATCATCCTGCTGGCGAAGCTCAACGATTCCGGCGTCGCACACCTGGCCCCCGCGCTACACGACTTCATCGACGGGTACCTGGTCACTCCATAGCCCCAGCCGACACCTTCGTCCCCGCTCACCGAAAACTCATTTGTCTACTCCTCAGACAAGTGCGATAGTTCGTCGAGCCAATCCGAAGGAGAATCCGCATGCCCGCCGACCACGCCGACCGCCCTGCCCCGCCGAACACTGCCGTCACACGAGGCGGACTACCCGCCGAACTCGGCGTCGGAACCATCGGTGGAGTGATCGGCGGCCTGTTCGGTGGCGGCAGCGGCGTCTTCTACGTCCCGGCCCTGGAGCATCTGACCGCTCTGCCCCGCACAACCCTGCACGGGACGGCTGCCGCGGCCAACACCGCCGTCGTCGCGGTCGGCGCACTGACGTTCGCCCTGGTCGGCGGCCACATCGACTGGCACGCCGGCACCGGCATGCTGGTCGGCGGGACGATCGGCGGCCTGTTCGGCGCCAAGCTGCTCATGAAGGTTTCCCACGCCACCCTGCGCTGGCTGTTCGTCGCGGTGCTCTTGTTGTCGGCACTCAAGCTCGCCCTGAACATCGCCGGCGTCCACATGGTGCAGGGCGGCGCGGTGTTTTCCACCGCCGTGATCCAGAGCTGGTTCTACATCGCACCCGTCTCGCTGGCCTGCGGACTGCTGATCGGCGCTTGGGCCGCAGCAGTCGGCCTGGGCGGCGGGCTACTGGCCGTGCCCACCCTGATGTTGTTGTTCGGCTGCGACCTGCACACGGCAATCGGCACGTCGCTGCTGATGTTCGTCCCGAACTCGATCGTCGGATGGATCATGCACGCCCGCCAGGGCACCGCGTCACCCCGGCTGAGCCTGACCCTCAACCTCGGCGCGCTTCCGGGTGCGATCGCGGGCGCAGTGCTGGCCATGGTCCTGAACGCCACAGCGCTGTCGGCGACGTACGCCGCCTTCTGCCTTTTCGTCGCGGTCCGTGAACTGGTCCGGATGTATCGCGCACGATCAGCACAGGTTGAGGCCGCACCTCAGGACAGCTTCGCCGAGGTGCCGTGAGACGGGAACTAACCCGCAGCCAGCTCCCGCAGCGCCGGCACCAACTGCGCAAGCGCCCGCCCGCGGTGCGACGCCGCATCCTTCTGCTGCGGCGTCAGCTCCGCCGCCGACACCGAACCACCGGCGGGCACGAAGATCGGGTCGTAACCGAAACCGCCCGAACCCCGCGGCTCCCGCGCGATGACGCCCGGCCATTCACCCCGCACCACCACAGAACCCGACGACGAAACCAGCGCGCAGCACGACACGAACGCCGCACCACGACGCTCGTCCGGCACGTCCTGAATCTGGCCCAACAACAGCGAAAGGTTCGCCGCGTCATCCCCGTGCCGGCCGGCCCACCGGGCCGACAGCACCCCGGGCATGCCGTTCAGCGCATCGACCGAAACGCCGGAATCGTCTGCAACACAAGGGATTCCGGTCGCATTGAATCCGTCAACAGCCTTTGCCAACGCGTTCTCTTCAAACGTAGCGCCGGTTTCAGGCGCCTCTGGATACTCGGGCACATCGGCCAGCGACAACAACGTCAGGCCCGTAATACCGGCGGCGTCCAACACCCGCTGCAACTCCACAAGCTTCTTGGCATTGCGCGAAGCGACGAGAAGCTCAGGCACCAAACGCCTTCTTGGCCGGCGCGGTCGACTCGGGCAGCACACCCGGGTACGGCAGCTCCAGCGCCTCACGCTGCAGCGCGAACAACTGGTCGCAGGCAGCCAGCGCGGCATCGAGCAGCTTGTCCAGCGTCGAGCGCGGGAACGTCGCGCCTTCGCCGGTGCCCTGCACCTCGACGAGGGTCCCGGTGTCGGTGGCGACGACGTTCATGTCGACCTCGGCGCGCGAGTCCTCGGTGTAGGGCAGGTCCGTGCGGACCCGGCCGTCGACCACACCGACCGACACGGCGGCGATGGCACACGACAGCGGACGCGGATCCTTGAGGCGTCCAGCAGCGGCCAGGTACGTGACGGCATCGGCCAGCGCCACATACGCACCGGTGATCGCCGCGGTACGGGTACCGCCGTCGGCCTGCAGCACGTCGCAGTCGATGGCGATGGTGTTCTCGCCCAGCGCGCTGAGGTCGATGCACGCGCGCAGCGAGCGGCCGATCAACCGGCTTATCTCCTGGGTCCGTCCACCGACACGGCCCTTCACCGACTCGCGGTCGGAGCGGTCATGCGTGGCGGCCGGCAGCATCGCGTATTCGGCGGTCAGCCAGCCCAGTCCGGAACCCTTGCGCCAGCGCGGCACACCTTCGGATACCGAAGCGGTGCACATGACCCGCGTCTCGCCGAACTCCACCAATACCGACCCTGCCGGGTGCTTTGTGAATCCTCGGGTGATCTTTACCGGGCGGAGTTCGTCGTCAAGGCGACCGTCTTCTCGTCTGGACACCCGACAACCCTAGCGGGCCGCCGTGAGCGCGGCGGCGAGTTACCGGCGGGTGATGTCGAACGACTCGTTGCAGACGACGCCGTGCACGGGTCCGTCGAACTCGGCTTTGGCCTCGCTGATGACGTCCTCGCGGGACGTCCACGGCGGGATGTGCGTCAGCAGCAGCTCTTTGACCCCGGCTTCGCGGGCGGCGCGTCCGGCCTCGGTGCCGGACAGATGCAGCTTCGGCGGACGGTCGGGCGAGTCGGTCCACGACGCCTCGCACAGGAACACATCGGCGCCACGGGCCAGGTCGATCAACGCGTCGCAGTAGCCCGTATCCGCGGAGTAGACGAGCGTCGCGCCGGACGGATCGGTGAAGCGCATGCCGTAGGACTCGGTCGGGTGGCACACCAGTCGCGGCGTCACGGTCAGCGAGCCGATCTCGACGTCCTGACCGTCAACCCAGACCTGGATATCGAAGATGTCGGTGATGTCGTCGATCTCGCCGCCCTCGGGCGACGACGCCGCTCCGAGCCGGTGCCAGGTGGCCGCCGGGCCGAACAACAGCGCGCGACCGACCGGAGGATTCGGGTGATACCGACGCCAGACGAACAGGCCCGGCAAGTCCAAACAATGGTCGGCATGCAGATGTGACAGCAATATATTTACGGCGCCCGGATCAGCATGACGCTGCAGTGCGCCGAGTACGCCTCCACCGAAGTCGATAACCATCGGTGTGGTGTCCGGAGCGGTCAGCAGATAGCCCGAGGCCGGAGAATCCGGCCCACCCACGCTGCCGGAGCAACCGAGAATGGTGAGGCGCACACCCCTAGCTTGCCACGTCAACACGTCCTGCGACGAAAAGACGGCACCTTTGGGCGTCCAGTTTCTCGATTGGTTCCGAAAGCGATACCGATCACGCTTCCGGCAACACCGCGTGCGGCGAATTCGAAATTCAGCAAATTACGTCGGAATCGACGGCAGGGCCGAACCCTTACGCCGTTCGCGCGCTTCCCTTTCCGGACTGCTCAGCAAATAAGCGGCGAGTACGCCCGCGATGCCGCCGCACAGATGGCCCTGCCACGACACCCCGAATGTCCCCGGCAACGCTCCCCACAGCACACCGCCGTAGACGAACAACACGATGATGCCGACCACGATCTGCCACGCGTGCCGAGTGAAAAACCCGAACACGATGAGGAACGTCAGCCAACCGAAGATCAGCCCGGACGCCCCGATGTGGACGGACTCCACACCGCGCGGCGCGCCGATGTTGCCGATCAGCCAGGTACCGAAGCCACCGAGAATCCAGATGATCAGCGTCGCTCCGAGGAAGCGGCCCATGCCCGCGAGCGTCACCAGGAACCCGAGCACGAGGGCCGGGCCGGTGTTCGCGATCAGGTGCGCCCAGTCGGCGTGCAACAGCGGCGCCCACAAGATGCCCCAGAGCCCGTCGGTCTCCAGTGGCCGGATGCCGTCCTGATTCAGCTCCTGGTTGTGTAGCGCGTCCCAGCCTTCGATGAGCCACAGCAACGCGACGAAGCTGACGATCGTGACGCCGCCGACCTTCCACGTCGCAGGCGGCTTCGGCTTCGACGGTGTGGGCGACAGGTCGTACGTCATGCGCGCTCCGCTCCGCTACTCGCTGGCGTCATAGACCCAGGTTACCGGCGCAGCGCCTTATCCGAAGGCTCCCGGCAGCAGGTCGCGATAGGTCGGGATTTCGGCGATCGACTCGGCGGCCAGCACCCCGACCATGACGGCCGTCGCGAGCGCGTCGGCGGCGGCCGCCCCGATCTCGGAGATGAGTCGCGTCTCGGGGTTCATCTGCTCGGGCGTCGCGGGGTCCGGCTCGATGTGCACGCGGCCCGTCGCGAGTGCGAAGACGGTGTCGCCGTCGACGGCGGTGTGCGCCGGACGGATGGTGTGGGCAAGCCCGTTGTGGGCGGCGACGGCCACCTTCTTGCATCCCGCCGGGCTGAGGGCGGCGTCGGTCGCGACGACGGCGATGGTCGTGTTGAGCGGCTTCGGGTTCTTCACCCGCGTCGCATATGCCTCGATCTGGTCAGGCGGCGGAGGCTGCAGCCCGAAGCGCGCGATCTGGTCGGCCGACCATGGCAGGCCGGTCTGCGGGTCGACGACGTGGCCCGCCGCGTTGACGATGACGAGCGCGCCGACGGTGACGCCGTTGTCGAGCGTCACCGACGCCGTGCCGAGACCGCCTTTGAGCGCGCCGGCCCGCGCGCCCGCACCCGCGCCGACATTGCCGGTCGGCACCTCGGTGCCGGCATGGGCCGCTGCTTGGTATCCGAACTCGGCCGTCGGCCGGTTCGCCCATGCGCCGACCGGAAGGTCGAAGATCACCGCGCCCGGCACGATGGGCACCCGCCCGCCGGGCATCTTCACCCCGCGGTCGTGCTCCTCCAGCCAGGTCATGACGCCGTCGGCGGCGGCAAGCCCGAACGCGCTGCCGCCGGTGAGCACGATCGCGTCGACGTGCTGCACGCTGTTGGACGGGTCGAGCAGGTCGGTCTCGCGGGTGCCGGGCGCTCCTCCGCGGACGTCGACCGCGCCGATGGTTCCCGGCGGGGCGAGGACGACGGTGGTGCCGGTGGCCCAGCCGCCGCCCAGGCTGGCGTCTTCGATGCGGTCGTGATTGCCGACCAGGATGCCGGCGACGTCGGTGATGGAGCCCGTCACCGCTCGTCCAGCAGGCTCAGCACCAGGTACTCCTGCAGATACGTCAGCCACTGATAGACCTCCAGATGCCCGGCCATCGGGTGGTCCGGCGAAAGATGTTGCGGCCCATCGGGTCCGATGTCGAGCATCGTGCCGAGCGCCAGCCGGACGTCGTTGATCGCGGCGGCCCAGGCTTCGGCCTGTTGCTCGGTCAGCTCGAATTTTCCGGCCGGGTCCGGCAGTGAATCCAGGAGGCGTTGGGCGGCTTGCCGTTTGGCGTCGACGATGGTGGGTTCGTGCAGGCTGCGCAGGGCACCGTTGAGGCTCTCACCGGCGGCGCGACCATCCGGATGCGTGGCCGGATCGTGGTAGAAGTCCGGCAGCAGCCGGCGCATGGTGTCGTCGCCGGGCGCCTGTGACGGCCCGATCTTCATGCCGGTCAGTTCGGCGAGTTCGTCACGCGGTGAGGAGGATTCGCGGTCGTCGAGCATCTCGATGAGCGAGCCGACCAGGTTGCGCAACATCGTGACCTCGTGCGCTTCCAAACCGGACTTGATCCGCACGCCCGACGACGTGTTGACCCGCTTCCACTTGCGCACCGCTCAGCGGTCCTGCTGCATGGTTGCCCACAGGCCGGCTGCGTGCAGTTTGGTGACGTCGACCTCCATCGACTCCCGGCTGCCCGCCGAGACGACGGCCCTGCCCTCGGTGTGCACCTGCATCATCAACTCGGTGGCACGCATCTCGCTGTAACCGAAAAGCTTCTGGAAGACGTACGTCACGTAGGTCATCAAATTCACCGGGTCGTCCCAGACGATGGTCACCCACGGACTGTCCAGGCCGGCCACCTCTTCGACATCAGTCGCCGGGCTCGTCCGCGCGACAACCGTCGACGAGCTGGCACCCAGAACCATGAGCCCAGAATAGCCGGGTGGTTGCCGCTCGCAGAACCAGTACGGTGAGGTCTGTGACCGCCGCGTTGCTGACCGACAAATACGAGCTCACCATGCTCGCTGCCGCCCTGCGCGACGGCACCGCACATCGCCGCGCGTCATTCGAAGTGTTTGCCAGGCGACTGCCCTTCGGGCGCCGATACGGCGTGGTCGCCGGGACCGCGCGGTTCCTCTCGGCCCTCGCCGACTTCCGGTTCGACGACGCCGCACTGGCATCCCTGGACTTCCTGGATGCCGAGACGCTGCGCTGGCTGGCCGACTACGAGTTCCGCGGCGACATCGACGGCTACCCCGAAGGTGAGCTGTATTTTCCGGATTCTCCCGTGCTGTCTATCCACGGCACGTTCGCCGAGTGCGTGATCCTCGAGACCCTCGTACTGTCGATCTTCAATCACGACACCGCGATCGCCTCGGCCGCGGCCCGTATGGTCAGCGCCTCGAGCGGCCGGCCACTCATCGAGATGGGCTCGCGGCGCACGCACGAGCAGGCTGCCGTCGCGGCCGCGCGGGCCGCGTACATCGCCGGCTTCTTCGCCTCATCGAACCTGGAGGCACAGCGGACCTACGGCGTCCCAGCGCTCGGCACGAGCGCGCATGCCTTCACCTTGGTGCACACCGCGACGAGCGGCCCCGACGAGGTTGCCGCGTTCCGCGCCCAGGTCGACGCGTTGGGCGTCGGGACGACGCTGTTGGTGGACACCTACGACATCACCCAGGGCGTGGCCAACGCCGTCGCCGTGGCCGGACCCGAGCTCGGTGCCGTGCGCATCGACTCCGGCGACCTCGGCGTCATGGCCCGCCAGGTCCGCGACCAGCTCGACGGCCTGGGCGCGCCCAAGACCCGCATCGTGGTGTCCGGCGACCTCGACGAGTACTCGATCGCCGGGCTGGCGGCTGCGCCGGTCGACGTCTACGGCGTGGGTACATCGGTGGTCACGGGCTCCGGCGCGCCGACCGCGTCGATGGTCTACAAGCTCGTCGAGGTCGACGGCATGCCCGTGGCAAAACGCAGCAGCCACAAGGAATCTCACGGTGGCCGGAAGGCGGCCCTGCGGCTGGCGAAGGACTCCGGAACCATCGTCGAGGAAGTGGTACACCCCGCCGACTCGGCTCCCACGGACGACGGCCGGGTGCTGACGGTGCCGCTGGTCCGTTCGGGCTCGGTCGTGTACGACTCGTCGCTGGCCGACGCCCGCGCGCGCGTCGCGGCCGGCCTGCACAGCCTGCCGTGGGACGGACTCAAGCTCTCCGCCGGCGAACCCGCCATCCCGACCCGACTGGTGGGCGCGTGACGACCGACGTCTCCGCGCTGCTGTCCATCGCGGTATCCGCCCTCGGCGGCGCCGAACGCAGCGGCCAGATCGAGATGGCCAAGGCTGTCGGCGACGCCTTCGACAAGGGCGAGCACCTGGCCGTCCAGGCCGGGACCGGCACCGGAAAGTCGTTGGCGTACCTCGTCCCGTCGATCGCGCACGCCGTCGCATCGAATCAGCCGGTGGTGGTGTCGACGGCGACCATCGCGTTGCAACGCCAGTTGGTGGACCGCGACCTACCCCGCCTGGCCGACGCCCTGGCCCCGCACCTGCCCCGCCGACCCGAGTTCGCGTTGCTCAAAGGACGCGGAAATTACCTGTGCCTCAACAAGGTTCACAGCGGCGCTTCCGCCGAGGAGGACCTCCCACAAGAGGAACTGTTCAACCCCGTCGCCGCGTCGGCACTGGGCCGCGACGTCAAGCGGCTCATCGAGTGGTCGTCGGACACCGAGAGCGGTGACCGCGACGAGGTGGTGCCCGGCGTGCTGGACCGGGCCTGGTCGCAGGTCAGCGTCGGCGCGCGCGAGTGCATTGGCGCCACCCGGTGCCCTTACGGCACAGACTGTTTCGCCGAGAAGGCCCGCGCGAAGGCCGGCGCGGTCGACGTCATCGTCACCAACCACGCGCTGCTGGCCATCGACGCCATCTCCGAGGTCAACGTCCTGCCCGAGCACCAGCTGCTGGTGGTCGACGAGGCCCACGAGCTGGTGGACCGCGTAACCAGCGTGGCCACCGGCGAGCTGTCCGCGACGTCCATGGCCGTGGCGCTCCGACGGGCCGCCCGCTTGGTGGAACCCGAACTGGCAGAACGCCTCGAGGCCGCCATCGCCACATTGGGTTCGGCCATCCACGACATGGAACCGGGCCGCATCGATGTGCTTGACGACGAGCTGGCGACCTACCTGACGGTGGTCCGTGACTCGACGGACAAAGTGAAGATGGCGATCGACACGGCGCCCTCGGATCCCACCGCGGCGGCCGCGCGCAGCGAGGCCGTCACCGCGCTGGCCGATCTGAGTGATACCGCGTCGCGCATCATCGACTCGTTCGTGCCGGCCATCCCCGACCGCTACGACGTGGTGTGGCTGGATCGCGACGAGTCCAGGGGCACAGTGCGATACATCCTGCGCGTCGCTCCGTTGTCGGTGGCCGGGCTGCTGCGCGGCCGGTTGTTCGGTGAGGTGACCGCGGTGCTGACGTCCGCGACGCTGACCATCGGCGGCCGCTTCGAGTCGATGGCCCGGGCGTGGGGCTTGTCGGTGCCCGAAGACAGCACCGCGACGCCGCCGAAGTGGAAGGGCATGGACGTGGGATCGCCCTTCTCCCATGCCAAGTCGGGCATTCTCTACGTCGCCAAGCACCTGCCGCCGCCGGGCCGCGACGCCGCTCCGCAGGAACAGCTCGACGAAATCTACGAGCTGATCACGGCCGCCGGCGGACGCACCCTCGGACTGTTCTCGTCGATGCGTGCCGCCAAGGCCGCCGCCGAGATCATGCGCGAGCGCCTGGACACCCCGGTGCTCTGCCAGGGCGACGACTCGACGTCAACCCTGGTGCGCCGCTTCACCGACGACGCCGAGACCTCGTTGTTCGGGACACTGTCGCTGTGGCAGGGCGTCGACGTGCCGGGGCCGTCGCTGTCGCTGGTGATCATCGACAGAATTCCGTTCCCCCGCCCCGATGATCCGCTGTTGACCGCGCGGCAGCGGGCCATCGCGGCGCGCGGCGGCAACGGATTCATGGCCGTCGCGGCATCGCACGCGGCGCTGCTGCTGGCGCAGGGCGCCGGGCGACTGCTGCGCAGCGTCAACGACCGCGGCGTCATCGCCATCCTGGACTCCCGCATGGCGACGGCGCGCTACGGCGGGTTCCTGCAGTCGTCACTGCCGCCGTACTGGTCGACCACCGACCCGGTCCGGGTGCGCAGCGCGCTGGAGCGGTTGGCTGCGTCGAGCTGACGGCACTCCCGTCCGCTCTCCCCAACATGTCGCGCCCGGACCTGTCAGTAATGGCTGACATCGTCAGCATGTGGTGACACTGTCAGCACATGCTGACGGGTCCAGGCGCGACATGTCCCAGACGGCGCCGACACGCCCGAAAGCCGGTCAGATCCCCCGCAGCCGCGCGACATGCTCGCGCTGCAATTCCGCTGCCCGCGTGAGGAATTCGGTGATCAGTTCCAGTTGTTCGGCGCTGTAGCGGTTCAGCAGGGTGCGTCGCCCGTCGTCCACCAGCGGGCCGATCAGCGCGAAAGCACGCTCCCGCGCGGTGTCGGTGGCATGGACCAGGAGTTTGCGCCGGTCACTGGGGTGCGCCGAGCGCGTCACGTAGCCGACCTTCTCCAAGCGGTCGAGCATCGTCGTGGCGCTGCCGGTCGTGAGGCCCAACCGGTCGGCCAGCTCGCGCGGAGTAACACCAGCGCCTTCCTGGATCAGAATCTCCAGGCACCGCGCATCGGTTGTGTTGATGCCGAGCAGGCGCGCGACCTCGCGGTCGAAGTCGTCGACCGCGGCCTGGTAGTCCTGCACCGCCGCACCCAAGCGGTCAGCCACCGGATTTTCGCTTGACAATCGAGCGATCCGCCTTTCATTCTATTGCTTGACAATCAAGCTATCTGATGGTCGAGACATCTGGGCACGAACCGAGGAACCACGCATGACCGAAGCACTCATCATCGGCGCCGGAGTCGCCGGCCCGGTGCTGGCCATCGCGCTGCAGCGGGTGGGTATCGACGCCCACATCTACGAACGCTCCCCCTCCGGCGCGGACCTGCGCGGAGCCTGGCTGAACTTCCAGGCCAACGGCATGGACGCGCTGCGCGCCGTCGACGCGGCCGGCCCGCTCGAGAACCTGGGCTACCCGAACGACACCATCAGTTTCATGACCGGCACCGGCAAGAGGCTGGGCCGCATCCCGATGGCCGCACAGCGCCCGGACGGGCAGCTGTCGGTCATGATGCGTCGCGCCGACCTCTACCGCGAACTCAACACACTGGCCGCGGCACGTGGCGCTCGATACAGCTACGGCAAGGAATTCGTCTCCGCCACAACAGTTTCCGATGGCCGCGTCCAGGCTCAGTTCGCCGATGGCAGCAGCGCAACCGGTGATCTGCTCGTCGGCTGCGACGGCATCCACTCCACGGTCCGCAGCACGATCGACCCGGCGGCACGCGCACCGCGCTACGTGCCGGTGCTCAATGTCGGCGGCTACATCCCCGACTTCACCGTCGACGTGCCGCCGCGGGAATTCCGGATGCAGTTCGGCACCCGCTGCTTCTTCGCCTGGTTCCCCACCCCCGATGGCGGCACCGTCTGGTTCGCCAATCCTCCGATGGCGCGCGAACCAGAACGCGGCGCATTGTCCGACATGACGGACGCCGACTGGCGAAACTGGCTGCACCAGTTGATGTCCGGCGACGTCGGGCCGGCGCACGACATCATCGACGCCGCACCCGGTCCGATGGTGGGGTGGGCCACGTACGACCTGCCGGTGGTGCACCGGTGGCACAACCACCGCAACCAGATCATCATCGGCGACGCCGCCCATGCCACCGCACCATCCGCCGGGCAGGGCGCGTCGATGTCCGTCGAGGACGCCGTGGTTCTCGCACAGTGCCTGCGCGATTGCCCTGATATTCCAACGGCATTCACGACGTTCGAGTCGCTGCGCCGGCACCGGGTCGAGAAAATCGTTCGTCACGGGCACCGGTCGGCCAACAGCAAGGCCGCGGGCCCGGTGGGACGGTTCCTACGTGACCTGATGCTGCCGGTGGTGTTCCGGCAGGCCGCGAAAGACGGTGGCCGCTCGATGATGTGGCTTCAGGGGCACCACATCGATTTCGATACGACCATCGAGCGAGCACCCGCTTAGACGGGCAGCCGCACCACGAACCCGGACTCCAGCGCCACCCACAGCGCACCATCACGGTCGACTGCCAGCCCGTGCGGCTCGGAGCCCGGCGGCAGTTCGAAGCTGGACACCTCACCATCGGCGGTCACCCGCGCAATAGCATCGGCGCCCCACAGGCTCACCCACACTCCGTCGGCTTCATCGGCCACCACTGCATGCGGCTTGCCCGGCAGATCCAGCTCCTGGATGGCGTCGTTCAGCGGAATGCGGCCCAGCTTGTCCGCACCAATTGCGGTGAACCACACCGCGTCATCGTGGGTCGCGCAGATGCCGACCGGCCCTGCCGACGGGGTCGGCGTCGGCCGCACCGAGAGCTTGCCGGCGACCGTCAGTCTGCCGATCGCGGACTTCTGATTCAACGTGAACCACAGCGCGCCGTCACCACCGGCGGTGATCATCGACGGCATCCCGCCCGGCGCGGCGACCACCTCGACCGTGCCGTCGGCATCCACCCGGCCGATCGTCCCGGCGTCCATGGCGGTGAACCACACCGCGTCGTCAGGTCCGACGGCGATGCCGAACGGTGCACTGCCCGTATCCAATTCGACGAACGACACGGCTCCGTCACCGGTGATCCGGCCCAGCCGATCGGTACCCGAGCACGTGAACCAGACGGCCCCGTCGGGCCCCGCGCAGACCTGCATCGGCCGGCTGTCGGCACCGACGTCGAACCGCCGCACCTCACCCCGGGCATCGATCCGGGCCACCGCACCCGCCGACACCAACGTCACCCAAATCGCGCCATCCGGGCCGGCCGCCAGCGCGTACGGTCCACCATCGACCGCAACAGTCAGTGCACTCACGCCAGCGTGACCAGCCCGAGCTCGTTGTCGGCGGCCAGTAATGCGTTGTGCGGTAACACTCGTACGGTGTATCCGACGGGGCCGGCCACCGGCAGCGGGATGGTCGCCGAGAACACCTCGACGCCGCCCTCTCCGGAACCCGTGTGCGCCATCGGCACGGTCACCGGCTCCACCAACTGGTCACCGGCGTCGACACGACCCAGAACCGCCTGCACCACAACCTCATCGGTGCGCAATCCGGCCAGCTGGACGGTGGCGGTCAACGACAGCTCCGAACCCAGCAGCGGCGTATCGGGCAGCCCGTAGCTGTCCACCTCGGCGATCTGAATCTTCGGCCAGGCCCCGGTCACGCGCTGCCGATAGGCCGCCAGTGAGCGGGCCGCGCCGAAAGGCACGCCGTCGATCGGCTCCACCGTGCGCCGGAACGACTGTGCCGCAGGGCCGTAGTACTTCTCGGTGTAGTCGCGCACCATGCGCGATGCCAGCACCTTCGGCCCCAGCGACTGCAGCGTGTGCCGCACCATCTCGACCCACCGCGTCGGGACGCCGTGCTCGTTGCGCTCGTAGAACTTCGGCGCCACCGAGTTCTGCATGAGGTCGTACAGCGCCGCGGCCTCCAGGTCGTCGCGACGCGCCTCATCGGTGACGCCGTCGGCAGTCGGGATTTCCCAACCGTTTTCGCCGTCGTACCACTCATCCCACCAACCGTCGCGAATCGACAGGTTCAGCCCACCATTGAGCGCGCTCTTCATGCCCGACGTGCCACACGCCTCCAACGGACGCAGCGGGTTGTTGAGCCACACATCGCAGCCCCAGTACAGCAGCCGCGCCATCGACATGTCGTAGTCCGGCAGGAAGGCGATCCGGTGCCGCACCTCGGGCCGGTCGGCGAACTTCACGACCTGCTGGATCAGCGCCTTGCCACCGTCGTCGGCCGGATGCGACTTACCGGCGACGATCAGCTGCACCGGCCGAGACTCATCGAGCAGCAGTTGCTCCAGCCGCTCCGGGTCACGCAGCATCAACGTCAGCCGCTTGTACGTCGGTACGCGTCGGGCGAACCCGATGGTCAGCACCGAAGGATCGAAAGCCGTTGCAATCCAGCCCAGTTCAGCCTCCGTGGCACCACGCTCGAGCCACGAGCGCCGCAGCCGGGCGCGCACATCGGCGATGAGCATCTCGCGCAGCTGGGAGCGGATCCACCACAGGTGACCGGGATCGACGTCGTGCAACCGCTGCCACAACTGCGGTTCCCCGGCCGCCTGATCGATGGCCTCCATGCCCTCGACACCGACGAGTTCTCGGCCCAGCTCCAGCCATTTCGGCGCCGCCCAGGTCGGTGCGTGCACGCCGTTGGTGATCGATCCGATGGGCACTTCGGCCTGGTCGAAGCCCGGCCACAGTTCGTTGAACATGCCGCGACTGACCCGGCCGTGCAACAGCGACACCCCGTTGGCCCGCTGGGCGAGCCGTAAACCCATGTGCGCCATGTTGAATTTGTCCGGGTCGTCCTCGGCACCGAACGCGACCACTCGGTACAGCGGCACCTCGGGCAGCAGCGGCGAGGCGACGGTGTCGTCGAAGTAGCGGCGCACCATCTCCACCGGGAACCGGTCGATACCGGCCGGCACCGGCGTGTGCGTGGTGAACACCGTCGACGCGCGGACCACCGTCAGCGCGGTCTCGAAGTCCAGTCCCGATCCGCTGATGTACTCCCGAATACGTTCCACACCAAGGAAACCCGCGTGGCCTTCGTTCATGTGGTAAACCTCGGGCGCTTGGATGCCCTCGATCTCGGTGAACGCCCGGATCGCGCGGATGCCACCGATGCCGGCGAGCAGCTCCTGCTTGATCCGGTGCTCCTGGTCGCCGCCGTACAGCCGGTCGGTCACCGAACGCAGCTCGTGCTCGTTCTCCGGGATGTCAGAGTCGAGAAGCAGCAACGGAACTCGCCCGACCTGCGCCACCCACACCCGGGCCCGCAGCACCTGCGATTCCGGCAGGTTCAGCGACACCAGCGCCGGCTGGCCGTCGGCACCGGTCAGCAGCCGCAGCGGCAGGCCCTGCGGATCGAACGACGGATAGTTCTCGTTCTGCCAGCCGTCTGCCGTCAGCGATTGCTTGAAGTAGCCGGACCGGTAGTACAGCCCCACCGCGATCAAAGGCAGGCCGAGATCCGACGCCGACTTGAGGTGGTCGCCCGCGAGGATGCCCAGACCGCCCGAGTAGTTCGGCAGCACTTCCGCCACGCCGAACTCCATGGAGAAGTACGCGATGCCCTTCGGCATCGCGGGGCCGCCGTCCTCAGCGAGGTCGGCCTGCTCCTGGTACCACAACGGCCGGGTCAGATAGCTGTCCAGATCAGCGGCCCGGTGGTTCACCCGGCCGACGAAGTCGTCGTCTGCCGCCAGTTCGTCGAGCCGCGCGGGGCTGACCGCGCCCAGCAATGCCACCGGGTCGGCGCCGACCTGCTCCCACAACACCGGATCGATTTCCGCGAACAACTCCTGAGTCGGCGTGTGCCAGGACCAGCGCAGGTTGATGGACAGCCGCTCCAGGGCGGTCAGGCGTTCGGGCAGGTGGGCACGGACGGTGAACCGACGAAGGGCTTTCACACGAGCCAACCTTACTGACATTTCGTGCTCATGTGCGGTCAGTTCGGTGACAGCCCAGCGCTCATCCAACTGGTCACTGCCCTTCAAGTGTCACGGACTACTACGGTGGGTATGGGTAACCCCGTAGTCCCGGGTAAGGAGTGATTTGGTGGCCGGTCGGATCGAGATCGACGACGTCGCACCAGTGGTGTCCGCAGGCCGATACCCCGCCAAGGCCGTGGTCGGCGAAGTGGTTCCGATCAGCGCGACCGTGTGGCGCGAAGGTCACGACGCCGTCGCCGCAAGCCTGGTGGTGCGCTATCACGGCCCTGTCTACCCGCAGCTCGCCGAAACCCCGCCGGGTGCGACGCCGACGCCGGCCCCGCCGCGGGCGAAGGTCAAGCCGACCCGGCTGCCCATGGCGCCGGGCTTCACGCCTGACGTCTTCCACGGCCAGTTCACCCCGGACGCTGTCGGCCTGTGGACGTACCGTGTCGACGGCTGGGGCGATCCGATCGCGACGTGGCGACATGCCATCACCGTCAAGCTCGAAGCCGGCCAGAGCGAGGCCGAACTGACCAACGACCTGCTGATCGGTGCAACCCTCCTGGAGCGCGCCGCCACCGCGGTCCCCCAGGGCGACCGCGCCCCGCTACTCACTGCCGCGCGGCGGCTCCGGGAACCGGGCGACCCGTACGTCCGCGCCGGGGCGGCGCTGGCGCCCGACGTGACCGACCTGCTGCGCAAGTATCCGTTGCGCGAATTGGTCACGCGCGGAGAGCAATACGGCATCTGGGTCGACCGGTCACGGGCCCGGTTCAGCGCCTGGTACGAGCTCTTCCCCCGCTCCACCGGCGGCTGGGATGCCGACGGCAAGCCGGTGCACGGCACGTTCTCGACGACCGCGAAAGCCATTCCGCGCGTAGCCGCAATGGGTTTCGACGTCCTGTACCTGCCACCGGTGCATCCGATCGGCAAGGTGCACCGCAAGGGCCCGAACAACAATGTGACCGCGGCGCCCGGCGACGTCGGCTCCCCGTGGGCCATCGGCAGCGACGAAGGCGGCCACGACGCGGTGCACCCGGACCTGGGCACCATTGACGAGTTCGACGACATGGTGGCCGCAGCCCGCGAAAACGGGCTTGAGGTGGCGCTCGACCTGGCGCTGCAATGCGCGCCGGATCACCCGTGGGCCAAGGACCATCCCGAGTGGTTCACCGTGTTGCCCGACGGCACCATCGCGTACGCCGAGAACCCGCCGAAGAAGTACCAGGACATCTATCCGCTGAACTTCGACAACGACCCGGCGGGCATCTACGACGAGGTGCTGCGCGTCGTCAAGTTCTGGATGTCGCACGGCGTCAAGATCTTCCGGGTCGACAACCCGCACACCAAGCCGGCGAACTTCTGGGCCTGGCTCATTGCCCAGGCCAAGAACATCGACCCCGATGTGCTGTTCCTGTCGGAGGCGTTCACCCGCCCGGCGCGGCTCTACGGGCTCGCGAAACTCGGCTTCACGCAGTCGTATACGTACTTCACCTGGCGCACCGCCAAGTGGGAGATCACCGAGTTCGGCCAGGAGATCGCCAAGTACGCCGACTTCTACCGGCCCAACCTGTTCGTCAACACCCCGGACATCCTGCATGCGAGCCTGCAGCACGGCGGCCCCGGCATGTTCGCGATCCGCGCGGTGCTGGCTGCCACGCTGAGTTCCTCGTGGGGTGTCTACTCCGGCTACGAGCTGTTCGAGCACCAAGCCGTCCGCGAGGGCAGCGAGGAGTATCTGGACTCCGAGAAATACCAATTGCGGCCACGGGATTTCGACGCGGCGCTGGCCGGCGGTCGGTCCCTTGAGCCGCTGCTGACCCGGCTCAACGAGATCCGCCGAGTACACCCGGCACTGAGCCAATTACGGACCATCAAGTTCCATCACGTCGACAACGATGCGTTGTTGGCGTACAGCAAGTTCGACCCCGTTACCGGTGACACCGTCCTTGTGGTGTTGACGCTCAACCCATTCGGCCCCGAGCAGGCAACGCTCTGGCTGGACATGGGTGCCCTCGGCATGGAGGACCACGACCGGTTCTGGGTACGAGACGAGATCACCGGTGAGGAATATCAATGGGGCGCAGCAAATTACGTGCGACTGGACCCGAGCAAAGCGGTCGCGCACATACTGAACATGCCGCAAATTCCGTACGACAAACGGCTGACTCTCCTGCGGAGACAACCGTGACCAGCCACCTCCGTCCACCCGTCGCCGACCTGGCCCGCCTGCTGGCCGGCGAGCACCACGATCCGCATTCCATCCTGGGTGCTCACGAGTACGGCAAGCGCACCGTCATCCGGGCGCTGCGGCCGCACGCGACCGGGGTCACGGTGCTCATCGGCAAGAAGCGCTACCCGATGGAAGCCATCGAGGGCGGTCTGTTCGCGGTCGAGGTGCCGTTCAACAATCTGGCCGACTACCGCTTCGAGGTCGAGTACCCGGACGACGTCGTGCACACGACGGCCGATCCCTACCGCTTCCTGCCGACGCTCGGCGACATGGACCTGCACCTGCTGTCCGAGGGCCGACATGAGCGGCTGTGGGAAATCCTTGGTGCACAACCCCGTTCGTTCACGACGCCCGACGGCGTAGTCGAGGGCTTCTCGTTCGCGGTATGGGCCCCGAACGCCAAGGGCGTCAACCTGATCGGCGACTTCAACCACTGGGACGGCAGCGAGGCACCGATGCGGGCACTCGGCTCGTCCGGGGTGTGGGAACTGTTCTGGCCCGGATTCGAAGTCGGCAGCCTGTACAAGTTCCGGATCCACGGCGGCAACGGCACCAACGGCGCCGTCACCGATCGCGCCGATCCGATGGCCTTCAGCACCGAGGTGCCGCCGCTGACCGCGTCGAAAACCTTTGTCAGTTCCCATGTCTGGCAGGACGACGCGTGGATGGCGGCCCGCGCCGAGCTCAACCCGATCTTCGAGCCCATGAGCACCTACGAGGTGCACCTGATGTCCTGGCGCCCCGGGCTGACCTACCGCGAGCTGGCCGTCGAGCTCACCGAATACGTGGTGGCGCAGGGCTTCACGCACGTCGAGCTGCTCCCCGTGGCCGAGCACCCCTTCGGAGGATCCTGGGGATACCAGGTGACGTCGTACTACGCGCCGACGTCACGGCTCGGCAACCCTGACGATTTCCGGTATCTGGTCGACACGCTGCACCAGGCCGGCATCGGCGTCATCGTCGACTGGGTTCCCGCGCACTTCCCCAAGGACTCGTGGGCGCTGGGCCGCTTCGACGGCACGCCGCTGTACGAGCACGCCGACCCCCGTCGCGGCGAGCAACTCGACTGGGGCACCTACGTTTTCGACTTCGGTCGCAACGAGGTCCGCAACTTCCTGGTGGCCAACGCACTGTACTGGCTGGAGGAATTCCACGTCGACGGTCTCCGCGTCGACGCCGTCGCCTCCATGCTGTACCTCGACTACTCGCGTCCCGAAGGCGGTTGGACTCCCAACATCTACGGCGGCCGGGAGAACCTGGAGGCGGTGCAGTTCCTGCAGGAGATGAACGCCACCGTCCACAAGCTGGTCCCCGGCATCGTCACCATCGCCGAGGAATCGACCTCGTGGCCCGGCGTCACCCGCCCGACAAACCTTGGCGGCCTTGGCTTCTCGATGAAGTGGAACATGGGGTGGATGAACGACACCCTGGACTACATCAGTCATGATCCGGTTCACCGCAGCTACCACCACCACGAGATGACGTTCTCGATGCTGTACGCCTACAGCGAGCACTACGTGCTGCCGATCAGCCACGACGAAGTCGTGCACGGCAAGGGCACGCTGTGGACCCGGATGCCCGGCGGCGACCACGCCAAGGCGGCCGGCCTCCGTCAGCTGCTGGCCTACCAGTGGGCGCACCCGGGCAAGCAATTGCTGTTCATGGGACAGGAATTCGGCCAGCGCGCCGAATGGTCCGAGGAACGCGGGCTCGACTGGTTCCAGCTCGGCGAGCACAGCTTCTCCACCGGCGTGCAGCAACTGGTCCGCGACATCAACGGCATCTACCGGGACAACCGCGCGCTGTGGTCCCGCGACAGCAGCCCCGAGGGCTACTCGTGGATCGACGCCAACGACTCCAACAACAACGTGCTGAGCTTCCTGCGGTTCGGTGACGACGGATCAGCCATCGCGTGCGTCTTCAACTTCTCGGGCAGCGAGCATGCGCAGTACCGGCTGGGCCTGCCCCACGCCGGGACTTGGCAGGAGCTGCTGAACACCGACGCGACCGTCTACCACGGCGCCGGCGCGGGCAACATGGGCTCGGTCGAGGCCACCAACGAGCCCTGGCACGGCCGTCCGGCCTCCGCAGTCCTGGTCCTCCCGCCGCTGTCGGCGCTCTGGCTCAAGCCCGCCTGAGAGTTCCCTCCGCGAGGAGACGTAAAACTGTCGATTTCTGGGCGAAATCGACAGTTTTACGTCTGCTCGCGAGACTAGGTACGCAGCCCGTCGAGGAGGCGGCGCACCGCGGCACCGATGTCGCGGCGTGCGCGAACCGGATCGGGCGCGCCCGCGATCGCGGCCACGGCTTGATTGCTGAGCCCCATCAGCAGCACCGCGAGCGGTGAAATCGGCTGCGGCGCAAGAACACCCTGCTCCAGCAGGCTGACGAGACCGGCCTCGATATTGGCCAGCGTGTACCGGGCATTGCGCTCCTGCCATTTCTGCCAGCCGAGCGCCGCGGGCGCATCGACCACGCGGATGCGCTGCAGCGGCGCGTCGACCGCGGTGTCCAGCACGGCATCCCAGCCGGCGAGGAACACCGACCACGCATCCTCGCCGCGTTCGGCCGCCGCGGCGGCAGCCGAACGAACCCGAGCGCTCACCACCTGGTCGGCGCGGTCGAAGACCTCCTCGAAGAGCGCTTCCTTGTCCGCGAAATGGTGATAGAGCGAGCCACGGGTGACGCCGCTGCGTCGGACGATCTCCTCGGTACCCGTCTGGTGATAGCCCTGCTCGCCGAACAACTCGGTCGCGACTGCGACGAGCCGCTCCCGCGAATCCCCCTTGACGGTGACCATACAGGTTGTATGGTATCAGCATACAACCTGTATGGAGGTCGCGATGACGACACTCGACATCCATGTCCCGACCTGCCTCGGAGAGCTGCACGTACGTCGCACCGGGACAGGGCCTGCCGCCGTCTTGTGGCACAGCCTCTGGGTGGACTCGCGCAGTTGGGGTCCACTCGTCGACACCCTTGCCGCCCAGCGACAGGTGGTGACCATCGACGGACCCGGATACGGCACGAGCAGCCCCATCCACCGGGATTTCACCCTCGACGAATGCGCAAGTGCCGCAGGCGAAGTGATCGACGCACTCGGCTTCGACGCCGTCGACTGGATCGGCAACGCCTGGGGCGGACACGTCGGCATCACACTGGCGGCGACCCAACCGCACCGGCTGCGCAGCCTGACCACCGTCGCCGCACCGCTCCTGCCCGTCAGCCGGCGGCAGCGCTGGACCCAGACGTACCCGCTCGCCGCGGCCTACCGGCTGCTCGGACCCAATCCCCTGCTGACCAAGATGCTGTTCGACGTACTCCTCGGTGGCGCCGCCGTCGCACGTACGGAGCGGGCAGCCGAGCTCAAAGCCGCATTCCGCGCGATGGACCGCGAATCAGCAAGGCGCACAATCCGATACATGCACAGTTGGCATGCGCTGACCGATCAGCTCGCCGCCGTCACCGTCCCGACGCTGCTGATGACCGGCGATCTCGGCGATCAGCACTGGAGCCCCACTGATGCCCGCGCCGCGGCCGCCACCATGCCCGACGCGCGCGTCGTCGCCCTCACCGGCTCCGGACACGTCGGCCCGCTGTTGGTCGACACCGACGCCATCGCCGAGGCCGTCACGAACTTCTGGGCCTCCGTGCCGGCGCTGTGATGCCTAGTAGAGCGCGTTGGCGAGGTTGCGCCGGCCCGCGATGACCTCGGGGTCGGCCGGGTCGAACAGGTCGAACAACTCGATGAGCCGGGTCCGCACGCGGGTGCGGTCGTCGCCCGAGGTCTTCTTGACGAGCGCGATGAGCCGGTTGAACGCGCCGTCGACGTCGCGCTGGAAGAGCTGCACGTCGGCGGCGGCGAAGGCCAGGTCGATGTCGTCGGGCGAGGCGTCGGCGAGACGCACGGCCTCGGGGCGCTGCGCGGACGCGCGCTGCAGGAACGCGATCTGCTGTACGGCGCCCTTGGCCTCGACGTGCGCCGGGTCGGCGTCGAGGATCGCCTGGTACGCGGCCAAGGCGCCGTCGAAATCGCCGCTGTCGAGGAACTCGCGGGCCTGCGCGAGCGCGGGGTCGACCTGCTCCTCCTCGCCTTCGGCGCCGCCACCGAGCTTGCCGGCGGTCGCCTGCAACAGCGAGTCCACCCAGCGCCGCAGCTGATCCGCCGGCTGGCCGCCTTCGAAGCTCGTGATCGGCTGCCCACCGGCGAGCGCGACGACCGTCGGGACACCCTGGATGCCGAACATCTGGGCAATGCGCGGCGTGGTGTCGACGTTCACGGTGCCGAACGACCACTTGCCACCGTCCTCGGCGGCCAACGCGGACAGCGTCTGCCCCAGCTGAACACTCGAGTCGCTGCGCGGCGACCACAGCAGCACGACGACCGGCACCTCGCCGGAACGAATCAACACCTCGGCTTCGAGATTGGCCTCGGTGATCTCGATGCCACCAGGCGCGCCACCGGCAGCGGCAGCACCTTCGGCAGGACGGTTTTTGAGCGCGGAGAGGTCCACCGCGCCAGCCAGCGCGGGACCGATGGGACGCGGACGAGTCACGCTCTCCAGTCTGTCACGCGACGGCCGACGGCTCCGGTTCACCCTCGGCGGCACGGGCCTCGACAGCCAGCGCACCGCTTCGTTCGGCCCACCGCAGGAACACCACGCTGGCCAGCGGCACGATGCTCGCCAGCGCTGCCGACACCCAGGTGAGCAGCGACCAGCGTGCGGCCCGGCCGACGACCAGTCCGGTGGCCAGGAAGGCCAGGAACACCACGCCGTGGACCATGCCGAAGATGTGCACGCCGACCTCGGTGCGGGGCGTACCGACGTACTTGAAGTACATGCCGATCAGCAGCCCGACCCAGCTGACGGCCTCGGCCATCGCGATCAGACGAAACCAGCCCGCCACCCGGGACACCACAGCGCTCATGGCGCCATTGTGCCCGAGTGACGGGCTGACTACTACGAGGCGTAGTTCACACCTCGCGGAAAACTAAGGACGACGCAGGATCAGGGCGTCACCCTGACCGCCGGCGCCACACAGCGCCGCGACGGCGTAACCCGAACCCTTGCGGGCCAGCTCCAGCGCCGCGTGCAGCGTGATGCGGGCGCCGGACATGCCGATCGGGTGGCCGATGGCGATGGCGCCACCGTTGACATTGACCTTGGCGCCGTCGACGCCCAGCTCCTTGGTCGAGGCCAGCGACACCGCCGCGAAGGCCTCGTTGATCTCGATGACGTCGAGCTGGTCGACGGTGATGCCCTCGCGCTCGACGGCCTTCTTGATGGCGTTGGCCGGCTGGCTCTGCAGCGTCGAGTCCGGGCCGGCGACGACGCCGTGCGCACCGATCTCGCACAGCCAGGTCAGACCCAGCGACTCGGCCTTCTCCTTGCTCATGACCACGACGGCACACGCGCCGTCAGAGATCTGCGACGACGAACCCGCGGTGATGGTGCCGTCCTTGCGGAACGCCGGCTTCAGGCCGCCCAGCGACTCGGCGGTGGTGTTGCCCCGGATGCCCTCGTCCTCGGCGAACTCGATCGGGTCGCCCTTGCGCTGCGGGATGGACACCGCAACGACCTCGTCGGCAAAGACGCCGTCCTTCCACGCGGCCGCGGCCTTCTGGTGCGACTGCGCGGCGAATTCGTCCTGCTCGGCGCGGGTGAACTTGTCCTGATCGTTGCGCTGCTCGGTCAGGGCGCCCATCGGCTGGTCGGTGAAGACGTCGTGCAGGCCGTCGTACGCCAGGTGATCCAGCGCGGTGACATTGCCGTACTTGTAGCCCTCACGGCTCTTGGGCAGCAGGTGCGGGGCCTGGCTCATGGACTCCTGGCCACCGGCCACCACGACCTCGAACTCACCGGCACGAATCAGCTGGTCAGCAAGGGCGATGGCGTCGATACCCGACAGGCACATCTTGTTGATGGTCAGCGCCGGGACGTCCCACGGGATGCCCGCGCCGACGGCGGACTGGCGCGCAGGCATCTGGCCCGCACCGGCCGTCAGGACCTGGCCCATGATCACGTAATCGACCTGCGAAGCCTCGACGCCGGCCTTCTCGAGCGCGCCCTTGATCGCGACAGCGCCCAGGTCGCTACCCGAGAAATCCTTCAGCGAACCCATCAACTTGCCCACCGGAGTGCGGGCTCCGGCAACAATTACCGAGGTCGTCATTTCCATCCTCCAACAAATCTGTAACGGCTAATGTGGCCGATCACACAGGCGCAAATTCGGTCGTATCAGGTTACCTTTACGTTATGACCACCGAACACGTCGATGCCCGTCCGGCGCTGGCCAGCGCCCTCGTGACCGCTATTGATCACGTCGGTATCGCCGTGCCGGATCTGGACGCCGCGATTCGGTGGTACCACGACCACCTCGGCATGATCGTCCTGCACGAAGAGGTCAACGAGGACCAGGGCGTCCGTGAGGCCATGCTCTCCGTCCGTGGCGCGCCCGTCGGCAGCGCCCAGATTCAGCTGCTGGCCCCGCTCGACGAAAAATCGACCATCGCCAAGTTCATCGACACCCGCGGCCCCGGCCTGCAGCAGCTGGCCTACCGGACCAGCGACATCGATGCCCTGTCCGAGCGCCTGCGCGCCGACGGCGTCCGCCTGCTGTACGAAGCGCCGCGCCGCGGCACCGCCAACTCGCGCATCAACTTCATCCACCCGAAGGATGCCGGCGGCGTGCTGATCGAGCTGGTCGAGCCGGCCGCCGAAGCACACTGAGCCTGAACTAGGACCACCTTCGCGTCGGTCCCCGGTTTCCCCGATTCGCCCAGCACGGCGTGTGCCAATGCCGGCGGTCTTCGGCGTCGTCGACTCTTAGTACCACCACATGCGCTGTGCCCGGCCGGATTTCGTGATCGCATCCCGGGCACCGATAGGTCTTGACCGCGCGGGAACCGGCGACGGCCCGCACCTCGTAGTCGTACCCGTCAGGCCCGGTCTCCACCCGGCGCGACGACAGCCCGAGCAGCGGCGGCGGTTCCCGCCGAGGCCGCTCCGGACGTCGCCGAGGCATCAGAACAACCGGAACTCGTCGTTGTCCATGCCGCGCATCTTGTCGTAGTCCAAAGTGACGCAACGGATTCCACGGTCCGTGGCGAGTGTGCGCGCCTGCGGCTTGATCTGCTGAGCGGCGAACACCCCGGCCACCGGCGCCAGCACGCTGTCCCGGTTGAGCAGATCGAGGTACCGCGTCAGCTGCTCGACACCGTCGATCTCACCGCGCCGCTTGATCTCCACCGCAACCGACGCACCGGTCTCGTCGCGGCATAACAGGTCCACCGGACCGATCGGCGTCGGGTATTCGCGGCGCACCAACGTGTAGCCGACGCCCAGCAGCTCGACGTGCTCGGCGAGCAGCTCCTGCAGGTGCGCCTCCACACCGTCCTTCACCAGACCGGGATCGACCCCGAGCTCGTGGCTGGAGTCGTGCTCGATGTCCTCGACCGTGATCCGCAGCTGCTCACCAGCCTTGTTCTCGACGACCCAGACCAGAGCCGAGACGCCGTCCACCGGCGCCTCCTCGACGGTCCAGCACGGCGGCGTCATCCAGTTCAGCGGCTTGTAGGCGCGGTCGTCGGCGTGCACACTCACCGATCCGTCCGCCTTGAACAACAGGAGACGACGGGCCGACGGCAGATGTGCGGTCAAACGTCCGACGTAGTCAACGGTGCACTGGGCGATCACGAGACGCACCCGACCCACCTTAGGGGTATTGAATCCCGGTCCGGACTCGCCCCACGAACTAGGCTGACGACCAATGACTGCGGACCAGACCGGGACGACGCGCCTGGCACGGATACGGGAAGCCATCACCCCGCGTAGCAGCCTGCAGGCCACACCCGAATACGGATCGTGGATTCTGGGCCGCGTTTCCGAGACTCAGCGCCGGCGACGCATCCGCATCCAACTCATCCTCACCACCTTCGTGATCGTCGCGAACATGATCGGCGTCGGCGTCTCGATCCTCATCGAGACGGTGCTGTTCCCGACCCCCAACGTCTTCCGGGCCGATGTCTGGTGGATCACCACGATCGTGGCGCCCGCGTACATCGTGGTCGCCTTCCTCGTCGGCGTGGTGTGGGCGACCAACAGGGTGATCCAGAGCGTGCGCTGGGCCATCGAAGAACGCACCCCGACTATCGAGGACCAGCGCAACACCTTCCGCGCCCCCCGGCCAGCTGACGCGAGTGCTCCTGTCCCTGTGGGGCCTCGGCGCGGTACTGCTGACGACGCTCTACGCATTGCACGACACCCAGTTCATCCCCAAACTGCTGCTGGGCGTCACCTTCCCCGGCATCGTCGTATCCACCAGCTGCAACCTGTACACCGAGTTCGCGCTGCGCCCCGTTGCCGCCGACGCCCTTCAGGCCGGACGACCGCCGTCACGGCTGGCGCCGGGGATCATGGGCCGGACCATGGTCGTGTGGGCGTTCGGTTCCGGCGTGCCGATGCTGGGCGTGCTGCTGGCCGCGGTCTTCGCGCTGACGCAAAGCACGCTCACCCCAACCCAATTCGCGTTCGCCGTGCTGGTGCTCGCGGTGTTCGCGTTGGTGTTCGGCGCGTTGTTGATGTGGATCGTGTCGTGGCTGACTGCCAGCCCGATTCGCATTGTGCGACAAGCACTCAGCCGGGTTGAGCAAGGCGACCTGACCACGGATCTGGTGGTCTTCGACGGCACCGAACTGGGTCAGCTGCAACGCGGATTCAACTCGATGGTGCACGGGCTGCGCGAACGCGAACGAGTGCGCGACCTGTTCGGCCGGCACGTGGGACGTGAGGTCGCTGCGCTTGCCGAGCAGGAGAAGCCACAACTCGGCGGCGAAGAACGCCACGCGGCGGTGATCTTCGTCGACGTCATCGGCTCGACCCAACTGGTGACCAGCCGCCCGGCCGTCGAGGTCGTCGCCCTGCTGAACCGCTTCTTCGCCGTCATCGTCGACGAGGTGGACCGGCACCACGGGTTCGTCAACAAATTCGAAGGCGACGCGGTGCTGGCGGTCTTCGGGGCGCCGGTGTCGTTGCAGTGCACCGAGGGTGACGCCCTGGCAGCCGCCCGGGCCATCGCCTCGCGACTGCGCGACGAAGTGCCCGAACTGCAGGCCGGACTCGGCGTCGCCGCCGGCACCGTGGTGGCCGGCAACGTCGGGGCCAAGGAACGGTTCGAGTACACCGTGATCGGCGAGCCCGTCAATGCGGCGGCCCGACTGTGCGAACTCGCCAAGTCCGTGCCGGGGCATCTCGCGGCCGCCGCCGACATGCTCGACGCGGTCAGCGAATCCGAAAGAGCGCACTGGGCTTTGGGCGACACCGTGACACTGCGCGGGCTCTCCGAAACGACGCAGTTGGCGATCCTGGCCTGAAATTCACATCTGCTTCACACAGATCCGGAGGATCATGGTGATCATGAAGCGATCTCCCGTCATGGCCGCTGCCGCCGGTGCGCTCGCTGTGTCGGTCGCGCTCGCTCCGCAGGCTACGGCTGACCCCACCCTCGACACCGGGGGCTCGGCGGCCGACGTCATCAACAATCTCCAAGCCGAGGGCTACCTCGTCCAGATCAACTGGACCAACGGTTTCGACGTCAAGCCGCTCAACATCTGCTGGGTCACGGGCGTGAACAACCCCGGCAACTTCAAACCGGGCGGCCCGGTGGCCGCGACCGTCTACGTCGACGTGCAGTGCCCGAACCACGAATGGTGAATCACGCCTGAGGGTAGGGCGCGAAGCGCTTCTCGTATCCGGCCTTCCGCTCATCGAGTGCCGCTTGGCGTTGCGCCGCAGTGACATACACCGTCCCGGCCGGCAGCACCGTACCGAGGTCACTGAGCGCCACCACCTGTGAACTCACCTTCGGCAGATTGGTACCGGTGGTGTCGATGTCCTGGAAGCGGATCGAGATGGTCCCCTGGTTGAGGCCACCGGTGGACACCCAGTTCGCCACACCGGGATCGGTCGGCGACACCACGATGGTGTAGCTGCCGTCCGCGTTGGCCACCGACTGCGCGATGTTCAGACTGGTCTGCTGATCCCAGTAGTTCTTGGTGATGGTCCAGTCGTTGGTCACCGGCACAACGAAGTAACCGGCGTCGCCGGGCTTGATGGTCAGCACCAGCGCCTGGTCATCGGCCAACTGGAAGTACCCCGGGCTCTGCACCTGGGTCGACAGGAACGTCGCGTTGCTCTCGGGATCGGTGAAGACGTTGGGCGGCTTCGTCTTTCCCGATGAATCCTTCGTCGCGACGTCCATGTACTGCGGTTCCATCCGCAGCCCGAGCGCGAGGATCACCGACGCTTCCAAGCCCTGCAGGAACCGCGGCATCACCGGCAGCGGCGGGACCAGCGAGACGAGGTTGGTCAGGAACGGGTTGCCGGAGACGGCCGGTCCCAGACCCGGGATGTCGAACCCGCCGATCTGCGCGAACAGGCTGTTTCGGGGGCCGCTCACCCGCTCGATGGACAGGCTCATCGGGTCCTGAGTGTTCCAGTCCGACAGGGTGTTCCGCGCGACGATCAACGTGGTGTCGGTCGGGATCTGCAGATGGTTGGTCTGGCCCGGCTCGGCCGGACGCGAACTCACCGTCACGGTGAAGGAGCCGTCCGGGTTGACCTGCATGTCCTTGGCATTGAGCACCGCGGCCGTCTTGCCGCCGAGGCCCGTCAGCACGCTGAACGTCGTCTCCGCCGGGCGCTCCCCCGGCCCGAACTTCCCGCTGATCACGTACGTCGACGTCGAGTTGACCGCCATCATCCGGTAGATGGTGTCCGGGTTGTCGTAGAGGATCCGCGTGCCGGTGATCGCTTGACCGAACCAATTATGCGGCGGCATAACCATTTCCAGCACCGTCGGCCGCATCGGGTTGAGCAACTGGTATTCCATGGCGGCCTGCTGGGCGTATTCGTCGACCGCCTGGTTCAGCTGGTCCAAATTCGCCTGGTCGGGCCCGCCGACCTGCGAGTACTGCTGCTTGGCGTTCAGCTGGAACGCAAACTTGATGATCGCCTTCATGATCTGCATCGGCAGCGTCTTCACTATGGCGGTGGCTGTCCGCTCGGCGGCCAGCTGCTGCGATGTACCGAGCACCGTGGGCACGCTCTGCAGCGACGACGGCGCGGCCGCCAATGATGTTGTCGCGGAGGTGGATGCGTTCTCACGGCGGGTGACGCCGAGAAGCGCGGACAACGCGGCGTTCTGCAGCGGCGCGACGGGGTTCCCGGACGCGTTCGCCGTCCCGTTCAGGCCCACTGCCGACAGCGCATGCGACACCGCCGCGGTAGCGGCAGCCACCGGAGCGCCGAGCGCCGCCACCGGCGCGACCGCATACACCCGCGGTGCGGAGCCCACCGGAGCGTCGGCCTTCGCCGTCACGGCGACCTGCACCTTCGCCGGCTTCTGAGCCGCCGTCACGGTCGGCGTGGTGGCGACCGTCTTGGTCGTGGGCTTGGTGTCGGGCTCGGATGCCTTGCCGGTGTCGGCCGTGTCCTTGGCAGCCGACGGCTTCTCCGTGTCCGTCTGCGCCGCGGGCCGCTTCGACGACTTCTTCCCCGGGTTCACGCCCGAGCGCTTGGTGCCTTTGTCCTTCTTCGGCTTGTTCGTGTCGGCCTTGTCCCGGTCGCTCTTGGCCGGGCTCTCGCTCTTGGGATGACTGTCCGACGACGCCCCCGCGGCGTCACTCGGTGCGGCGAAGGCGATGCCGGGGCTACTCGCCACCGCCACGCCGATCCCCAGGGCGACCGCCAACGTACCCACCCGGCCGACGAATCTGGCTGCGCCAGTTGACAACTGCTCACGACCGCTGATTGGCATGTGACTCCCCTGAACCCCGACTAGAACGCGTTCCAGTTATAACAGGGCAACGGTCGCACGTCAGCCATTTACGAGACAAATGATTAAATATGTCTCGCCGGCCACGTTGATGTCGATTTTCCGCTAGTGCTCGGGTCTGCCGCATGCCATTGTCGAAGACATGTACGACGACTTCGACCGCTGCTACCGGGCAGTCCAATCCAAGGACGCCCGGTTCGACGGTTGGTTCGTCACGGCCGTCCTCACCACGGGCATCTATTGCCGCCCCAGTTGCCCTGTCCGGCCTCCGTTCGCCCGCAACGTCCGCTTCTACCCGACCGCCGCAGCAGCGCAGCGGGCCGGCTTCCGGGCCTGCAAACGCTGTCGGCCCGACGCATCGCCGGGGTCACCGGAGTGGAACATCCGCACCGACGTCGTCGCCCGTGCCATGCGACTGATCGCCGACGGCACCGTCGACCGCGAGGGAGTCACGGGGCTGGCCGCCAGGCTCGGCTACACCACCCGGCAACTCGAGCGACTGCTCCAGGCCGAGGTGGGCGCGAACCCGTTGGCGCTCGCCCGAGCCCAGCGGAGCCAGACCGCGCGGGTACTCATCGAGACCACCACACTGCCGTTCGGTGATGTCGCGTTCGCCGCGGGCTTTTCCAGCATCCGCCAGTTCAACGACACCATTCGTGAAGTTTGCGCACTCACACCGACCGAACTCCGGCAACGGGCACAGGCGCGCTTCGAACCCAACGAATCCCCCGGCACCGGAACGCTTTCCGTCCGGCTGCCCGTGCGTACGCCTTTCGCCTACGAGGGGGTGTTCGGCCACCTGGCGGCCGGCGCGGTGCCCGGCGTCGAAGAGGTATGCGACGGCACGTTCCGACGTACCCTGCGGCTCCCCAACGGCACCGGCATCGTCGGGCTCTCGCCGAGTGTGGACCATGTGCAGTGCACGCTGATCCTCGACGACTTCCGCGATCTGGCCACCGCCATCGCCCGGTGCCGGCGGCTCCTCGACCTCGATGCCGACCCCGAGGCCGTCATCGACGTCCTCAAGACCGACCAGCACCTGGCGCCCATCGTCGCCAAAGCGCCCGGGCAACGCATCCCGCGCACGGTCGACGAGAACGAGTTGGCACTACGAGTGGTGATCGGCCAGCAGGTGTCCATGAAGGCCGCAGCGACGCACACACGCCGGTTGGCGCTGGCATACGGCACGACGATCAACGACCCGGCGGAAACCCTCACGCATGTCTTCCCGTCCGTCACGCAATTGGCCGAGATCGATCCGAGCCACCTGGCCTTCCCCGAGTCCCGCCGACGCACGCTTGTCACGCTGATCGACGCACTCGCTGCCGGCACCCTGGAGCTCGACGCCGGATCGGATTGGTTGCAGGCCCGAGCTCAGTTGGCCGAACTACCGGGCATCGGACCATGGACTGCCGAGGTGATCGCGATGCGGGGACTCGGCGATCCCGATGCCTTTCCGGCCAGCGACCTCGGCGTTCAGGCCGCGGCCAAACAAGCTGGGCTGCCGGATAATTCACGTCGATTGATCGAGCACAGTGCGCACTGGCGCCCATGGCGCGCCTACGCCACCCAACACCTGTGGACCTCTCTGGATCACGCGGTCAACCAGTGGCCGCCGCTGACCACCAGCTCAACGCAATCACCACAACAGGAGCAGGCATGACCGCCACGTTGCAGACCAGGACCATGCAGAGTCCGGTCGGAACCATCACGATCGCCGGTCGCGACGGGCGCATCCGGCACCTGCGGATGGACGATCAGACGTATGAGCCGAGCCATGACGGCTGGGAACCCGATGAGTCGGCGTTTCCGGAGGCCGTCGATCAACTCACCGCGTACTTCGCCGGCGAACTCCAGGAATTCGATCTGGAGCTCGACCTCGTCGGCACCGAATTCCAGCGCCGTGTCTGGGGTGCGTTGTTGACCATTCCCTACGGCGAAACGCGTTCGTATGGCGAAATCGCCTTGCAGGTCGGATCACCGGGCGCTTCTCGGGCCGTCGGATTGGCGAATGGGCACAATCCCGTCGGCATCATCGTCCCGTGCCATCGGGTAATCGGGGCCAATGGCAGCCTGACCGGATATGGCGGCGGATTGGGCCGTAAGAAGCTGCTGCTCGATCTGGAAAAGAGCCGATCAGGAGCCGAAGAGCCGACGCTGTTCGACTGACGGAATGGCATTTCGGCGCCGTATATTGTCGCGGCGCCGAAATGCAAAAGCGTCCTGAACGCAAAATGCCTCAGCCCCCCGATTTTCATCGGGGGGCTGAGGTAATTTGTGTTCGGCGGTGTCCTACTTTTCCGCCCGTGCAGGGCAGTATCATCGGCGCTGGCAGGCTTAGCTTCCGGGTTCGGGATGGGACCGGGCGTTTCCCTGCCGCTGTTGCCGCCGTAACTCTATTCATTTTACGCCTCCACCAGCCTGTTGGCACCTTTGGGGGTGTTATTTGGTGGTGGGGTGTGGTCTGTTTGATTCTTTTTGTGGTGTGGTTGCGGGCACGGTTGATGTGCAATGTTGTGCGTCTTGTTTACACACATGGGTTTTTTGGGTGTGTGTAAGTTTTCGGCCGGTTAGTGCCAGTTCCCTAAACCCATTGCTGGGTGTGCAGGTCTGGTCTATCGATCCCGTGGTCTGCGGGGGGCCTTATCCCTCTAAAAGGGTGAGAAACCTGGTCTTGGAAGAGGTTTCCCGCTTAGATGCTTTCAGCGGTTATCCTGTCCGAACGTAGCTATCCAGCGGTGCCCCTGGTGGGACAACTGGTAGACCAGAGGTTCGTCCGTCCCGGTCCTCTCGTACTAGGGACAGGTTTCCTCAAGTTTCTGACGCGCGCGGCGGATAGAGACCGAACTGTCTCACGACGTTCTAAACCCAGCTCGCGTGCCGCTTTAATGGGCGAACAGCCCAACCCTTGGGACCTGCTCCAGCCCCAGGATGCGACGAGCCGACATCGAGGTGCCAAACCATCCCGTCGATATGGACTCTTGGGGAAGATCAGCCTGTTATCCCCGGGGTACCTTTTATCCGTTGAGCGACACCCCTTCCACTCGGGGGTGCCGGATCACTAGTCCCGACTTTCGTCCCTGCTCGACTTGTAGGTCTCGCAGTCAAGCTCCCTTGTGCACTTACACTCAACACCTGATTGCCGTCCAGGTTGAGGGAACCTTTGGGCGCCTCCGTTACATTTTAGGAGGCAACCGCCCCAGTTAAACTACCCACCAGGCACTGTCCCTGGACCGGATATACGGTCCGAGGTTAGAAGCCCAATACGATCAGAGTGGTATTTCAACAACGACTCCACACACACTGGCGTGTGCGCTTCACAGTCTCCCACCTATCCTACACAAACCGTACCGAACTCCAATACCAAGTTGTAGTGAAGGTCCCGGGGTCTTTTCGTCCTGCCGCGCGTAACGAGCATCTTTACTCGTAGTGCAATTTCGCCGAGTCTATGGTTGAGACAGTTGAGAAGTCGTTACGCCATTCGTGCAGGTCGGAACTTACCCGACAAGGAATTTCGCTACCTTAGGATGGTTATAGTTACCACCGCCGTTTACTGGGGCTTAAATTCTCCGCTTCACCCCCGAAGGAGTTAACAGGTCCTCTTAACCTTCCAGCACCGGGCAGGCGTCAGTCCGTATACATCGTCTTGCGACTTCGCACGGACCTGTGTTTTTAGTAAACAGTCGCTTCTCACTGGTTTGTGCCACCCCCTCCCGCTACCCACCGCAAGGGTGTTGACGGTATGGAGGTCCCCCTTCTCCCGAAGTTACGGGGGCATTTTGCCGAGTTCCTTAACCATAGTTAACTCGTACGCCTTAGTATTCTCTACCTGACCACCTGTGTTGGTTTGGGGTACGGGCCATGTGTGCACTCGCTAGAGGCTTTTCTTGGCAGCATAGGATCACCGAATTCGCCTCACTCGGCTATGCATCACCTCTCAGACACATGAACGACGGATTTGCCTATCGTTCGTCCTACAGGCTTACCCCGGTATTACCACTGACCGGTACGGCTACCTTCCTGCGTCACCCCATCGCTTGACTACTACCCACCAGGGTCCCACGCAGCCGGCAACACGTGATCCCCGAAAGGATCATCACGTGCCATTTGGATGGTTAGCACAATGGATTCATCACGGACGCACACACACGGGTACGGGAATATCAACCCGTTGTCCATCGACTACGCCTGTCGGCCTCGCCTTAGGTCCCGACTCACCCTGGGCGGACTGGCCTGCCCCAGGAACCCTTGGTCTTTCGGCGGGCAAGGTTCTCACTTGCCTATTCGCTACTCATGCCTGCATTCTCACTCCCACACCCTCCACAACTCGATCACTCGGCTGCTTCACCGGATGCAGGACGCTCCCCTACCCATCCTTGCGGATGCCGCGACTTCGGCGGTGTGCTTGAGCCCCGCTACATTATCGGCGCACAATCACTTGACCAGTGAGCTATTACGCACTCTTTCAAGGGTGGCTGCTTCTAAGCCAACCTCCTGGTTGTCTTCGCGACTGCACATCCTTTTCCACTTAGCACACGCTTAGGGGCCTTAGTCGGCGATCTGGGCTGTTTCCCTCTCGACGCACGGAGCTTATCCCCCGCCGTCTCACTGCCACGCTTTTGTCTTACCGGCATTCGGAGTTTGGCTGACGTCAGTAACCTGGTGAGGCCCATCGGCCATCCAGTAGCTCTACCTCCGGCAAGAAACACGCAACGCTGCACCTAAATGCATTTCGGGGAGAACCAGCTATCACGGAGTTTGATTGGCCTTTCACCCCTACCCACAGCTCATCCCCTCAGTCTTCAACCTAAGTGGGTTCGGGCCTCCACGCGGTCTTACCCGCGCTTCACCCTGGCCATGGGTAGATCACTCCGCTTCGGGTCCAGAACATGCCACTACACCACTTGCGTGGATACGCCCTATTCAGACTCGCTTTCGCTACGGCTACCCCCCACGGGTTAACCTCGCGACATGTCCCTGACTCGCAGGCTCATTCTTCAAAAGGCACGCCATCACCCCACGTAAACGAGGGCTCTGACGGATTGTAGGCACACGGTTTCAGGTACTATTTCACTCCCCTCCCGGGGTACTTTTCACCATTCCCTCACGGTACTAATCCGCTATCGGTCATCAGAAGGTATTTAGGCTTACCGAGTGGTCTCGGCAGATTCACAGCAGATTTCACGGGCCCGCTGCTACTCGGGAACACCATCAAGGCAGACATCGGGTTTTCACGTACGGGACTCTCACCCTCTACGGCAGGCCATCCCAAGCCACTTCCGTTAACCACGACATTTTCTTACTGCCCTCCAGAGGGATAGCCCTGGAAAGATAGGTCCCACAACCCCGCACACACAACCCCTACCCGGTATCACATGCATACGGTTTAGCCTCATCCGCTTTCGCTCGCCACTACTCACGGAATCACAATTGTTTTCTCTTCCTACGGGTACTGAGATGTTTCACTTCCCCGCGTTACCTCCCACACCCTATATATTCAGGCGTGGGTAACACGACATCACTCGTGCTGGGTTTCCCCATTCGGACATCCTCGGATCAACGCTCGGTTGGCAGCTCCCCGAGGCTTATCGCAGCCTCCTACGTCCTTCATCGGCCTCTGATGCCAAGGCATCCACCATGCGCCCTTAAACACTTACGACACAAAAAACCAATTGAAAACAAGAATCAAAATTGCACATCAACACACCACAGACACATACACCCACGACCGAAGCCGTAGGCGACATATTCTGCGTGCATTAGATGCTCGCAACCACTATCCACGAATCAAACACCACACCCCACCACCAAAACCGGTGAGGCAACAACAACCCCCACCACCCCCAACGGAGCGGTGTCTCCCACCCCGTATGGAGGGGAGCGAACGGGCCTGTTGTCTCAGGACCCAACAGTGTGTCTGGCAATTCTTTACGACCAACGCTTTCCAGCCGGCCGAACGTTTGTTGTCATATGCACCCGCCGGACAAGCCCACTACAGGCGCCGGCGACAATCCCAACCATGAACCCCGGCACGGTTGCCGGCATGGGGGAAACCCTGGATCAGGGCATGTAAATGGTGCTCCTTAGAAAGGAGGTGATCCAGCCGCACCTTCCGGTACGGCTACCTTGTTACGACTTCGTCCCAATCGCCGATCCCACCTTCGACGGCTCCCTCCACAAGGGTTAGGCCACCGGCTTCGGGTGTTACCGACTTTCATGACGTGACGGGCGGTGTGTACAAGGCCCGGGAACGTATTCACCGCAGCGTTGCTGATCTGCGATTACTAGCGACTCCGACTTCACGGGGTCGAGTTGCAGACCCCGATCCGAACTGAGACCGGCTTTGAAAGGATTCGCTCCACCTCACGGCATCGCAGCCCTTTGTACCGGCCATTGTAGCATGTGTGAAGCCCTGGACATAAGGGGCATGATGACTTGACGTCATCCCCACCTTCCTCCGAGTTGACCCCGGCAGTCTCCTACGAGTCCCCGGCATAACCCGCTGGCAACATAGGACAAGGGTTGCGCTCGTTGCGGGACTTAACCCAACATCTCACGACACGAGCTGACGACAGCCATGCACCACCTGCACACAGGCCACAAGGGAACCGACATCTCTGCCGGCGTCCTGTGCATGTCAAACCCAGGTAAGGTTCTTCGCGTTGCATCGAATTAATCCACATGCTCCGCCGCTTGTGCGGGCCCCCGTCAATTCCTTTGAGTTTTAGCCTTGCGGCCGTACTCCCCAGGCGGGGTACTTAATGCGTTAGCTACGGCACGGATCCCAAGGAAGGAACCCACACCTAGTACCCACCGTTTACGGCGTGGACTACCAGGGTATCTAATCCTGTTCGCTCCCCACGCTTTCGCTCCTCAGCGTCAGTTACTGCCCAGAGACCCGCCTTCGCCACCGGTGTTCCTCCTGATATCTGCGCATTCCACCGCTACACCAGGAATTCCAGTCTCCCCTGCAGTACTCTAGTCTGCCCGTATCGCCCGCACGCCCACAGTTAAGCTGTGAGTTTTCACGAACAACGCGACAAACCACCTACGAGCTCTTTACGCCCAGTAATTCCGGACAACGCTCGCACCCTACGTATTACCGCGGCTGCTGGCACGTAGTTGGCCGGTGCTTCTTCTCCAGGTACCGTCACTTGCGCTTCGTCCCTGGTGAAAGAGGTTTACAACCCGAAGGCCGTCATCCCTCACGCGGCGTCGCTGCATCAGGCTTGCGCCCATTGTGCAATATTCCCCACTGCTGCCTCCCGTAGGAGTCTGGGCCGTATCTCAGTCCCAGTGTGGCCGGTCACCCTCTCAGGCCGGCTACCCGTCGTCGCCTTGGTAGGCCATTACCCCACCAACAAGCTGATAGGCCGCGGGCCCATCCCACACCGCAAAAGCTTTCCACCACACACCATGAAGCGCGTGGTCCTATTCGGTATTAGACCCAGTTTCCCAGGCTTATCCCAAAGTGCAGGGCAGATCACCCACGTGTTACTCACCCGTTCGCCACTCGAGTACCCCGAAGGGCCTTTCCGTTCGACTTGCATGTGTTAAGCACGCCGCCAGCGTTCGTCCTGAGCCAGGATCAAACTCTCCAAACAAAAACTCCCCATCCAAAGACAGGGCAGAATCCAGTTCAGAACAATCTGACCTAAACAAAAGACACCAAAAACTGGCATCAAAAAAACAACCACACCCCACAAACGGGAAAACACGAGGTGCAGTCAAAAAACAACAAACAAAAACCACCAAACACACTATTGAGTTCTCAAACAACACGCC
>NZ_KB911469.1:0-371320 GCF_000383495.1 Mycobacterium sp. 360MFTsu5.1
CCAGGTGTTCGATGCCCAATCCCGGTCCATGGCGTTCTACGAGATCGGACCACCACCGTTCGTGCGATTCTCCGGCCCCGGACCGATGTTCCTCGATGGGCCAGGCCAATCAGCGGGCACCGTCGGCGCGGTTGTCGCGCAGCCCGGGCAGAGCCAGGCGGCAGTCATCCTGACCAGTGGCGACCGCCGGTCGGTCAGTTCTGCGGCACTGAAACAGCTGGAGCAGGTTCCCGAGGAACGTACCGTCAGTGTCGACCTCGACGGCCTGGGGCCCTACCGGCTCGTGGCGGAGTCATCGAATGACGGGGTCGTGGTGGCGGGTCTGCCGCTGTCCGGGGTGCAACAGACGCTGCGATCCGTCACCTGGATGATCGGCGGGTTCTCCGCGCTGGCGCTGGCCGCGGCGATTGCCGCGGGCACCGTGATGATCCGCAGGGAACTCGTTCCGCTGTCACGGATGTCCGAAGCGGCGCAACACGTTGCCGGGCTGCCGCTGCACGAAGGCGAGGTGCGATTGCCGGCGCAGATCGAGCCGGTGTCCGCCGATACCGCGCATACCGAGGTGGGCCGGCTCGGCACCGCTCTCAACAGCATGGTCGACCGCGTCGCCGACGGGCTGGCCACCCGCCATGCCAGCGAGACCCGGGTACGCCAGTTCGTCGCCGACGCGAGCCACGAGTTGCGCACCCCGCTGGCCTCGATACAGGGATACACCGAGGTGGCCCGCCGCCTGGTCACGGGAATACCCGGGGACGCGACCGATGCGTCACGCGACGATCTGGTCTATGCGCTGACCCGCGTCCATGCCGAGTCCCGCCGAATGAGTCAACTGGTCGAGGACATGCTGCTGCTGGCCCGACTCGACGCCGGCCGGCCCTTGGCCCATGACGAAGTCGACCTGTCCCAGATGGTGATCGACGCGGTGAGCGACGCCCACATGGCCGGCCCCGAACATCGGTGGGCCCTGGACCTGCCGGATCACCCGGTGATCGCCGTCGGCGACCGGCCGCGGCTGCAACAGGTACTGACCAACCTGCTCTCGAACGCCCGCGTCCACACCCCCGCCGGCACCACAGTGGTCACTGCGCTCACCGATACCGCCGACGGTGCCATCTCGTTGACGGTGTCCGACAACGGGCCCGGCATCCCCGCCGATGTGCTGCCGGACATTTTCGAACGCTTCGCGCGAGGAGACGAATCCCGATCGCGTGCTGCCGGCAGCACCGGCCTCGGTTTGGCCATCGCGCAAGCCGTCGCCAAGGCACATCGCGGCACCATCGCAGTCGACAGCAGCCCGAATGGGTCTGCATTCACAGTGACGCTCCCGGCACGCGAAATACAGACATAGCCGCGCCCAAGACCGCTCATACGCGGTCCGCAGTGACCGACCCGCGGCGGGCGCAACCCGTCTCCGTCTCGCGCCCGGTAACCGCTTCTTCGCCGTGGAACAACCCCACAGCAGCAGACCATATCCCAGAGTGTTCCGGTCTGCTGAACTAGTGAAAATGGCTGCCGCACAGCATTCCTGGCCTCCGCACAGGCGCGACACGCGAGCGATCGGGAGGAGTGATCGCTCGCGTGTCGCATAACTGAGACGATGTCGTCGGACATCATCGTTACCAACTGGCTGTCGCGGGGCCGCTGGCTTTTCGAGCGTATGCCCACCCGTTATGAGCAAACTGTCGCGCGGCTAGGAACTGCGTATGTGACGTGTCCGAGCGCCGCACTCACATGCACCATATGCCAGGGCGGCCTCTCCGCGCGGCACTCTTCGGAACGAGCTCCGGGATTATCTGTGCCACCGGACGACCGCGATCGCAATGCTTGTCGGATGCAGCAATCAATTTGTAGGACAACGTCTTAAGGTGGGACGTGAAGAAAATGGCGACGGCGCGGCGCGCAATTGATCGCACGCCGCGCCGCCTGGATTTGGTCAGCGACCCTTCTTGATCACCGCGGAGGGGGCGGCGGAGGAGGGCATGGAGCAGGGGGCGGTGCGCACTGTCCTGGCGGCGGCGGGGGCGGATCAGCGTTGGCGACCCCGGCACCCAGCAGGCTGGCGGTCAATCCAAGTCCGGTGACGAAAATGGCGGCGCCGACGAATTTGGGCCGGCGTGTGACTGAGCTGGACATGTAGCTCCCTTCTTGCATCAATTATGTTGTCCTGCAACGACTGTAATCCAACATGCAATGCGTAACGCTTCACTGTCCTGTGATATCCATATGCATTCGGAGCTGCAGTTCGATTGGGAATATGGATATTTCATTCGAGCCTGCTTCACGTGACGCTCGCCTCCGCATGTCGCCTTCGGGCTAATAGTTACCACAGTGGCAATTGACAGAAAACGCATATTGCCGGCGAGGCGTGACAGCGGTTGTATCAACACATAATGGAGCGATGGCACCGATAGCGCGTCGCAAGCCGGGCCGCCCGTCGGCGGAAACAACTACTGCCAACCGCCAGCGCATCCTGCGTGCGGCGCGCGAGTCGTTCATTGAATTCGGTTACACAACAACGACGTTCGAGGTCATCGCAGCCCGGGCAGGCTTGTCCCGACCGGCACTTCATTATCATTTTGCCAACAAGCCACAGTTGTACCGCGACGCCATCGACCGTCCGGCGGCCGCTGTGATTGCAGAAGCGGCCGCTACGGCCCGAAACTCGGAAACCTTGACTTCCCAGCTCGTGAGCTTCTTTTCAGCGGCACTGGGCGCCGACAATCCCGACCAGTGCAACGCCCAGCTCGTCGCCGCCGCAGTGCGTGAATCGGTACGCGACGCAAAGTTGATCGTCACCGACCACTCGGTGCTGCGTGCTGCCCGGACGTTCATCTCGTCGGCAATGCGCGAGGCTGTCGACCGCGACGAACTCAGCTCTGAAACCAATATCGCGGACGCCGCCGAAGCGATGGTCGCGGTTCTGTGCGGTATCGCCTCTTATCCGACGGCAGTTGGCCCTGCCGAGAATCTCCCGGCCATCGTGAGTGCTTTCGAGCTGCTGATTACAGACAGACTACTTGCCGGCTGACAGGCAATCGCGGAATCCTCGATTTGACAAGGGATCTGACGCTCGCAGGTGACTCATCCGGGTGCCACCGGGTCAGACGAGTGCAGTCGCTGCAAACACAAGCCCACCCCTTGCTCCGCAGGCCTGCGGTCTGACGGGCTCAGAGGCGCGGCGAAGTCAGTGAAAAAGATTGAGGTTGAGGCTTGGTAGGGACAAGCCGGGCAAGCCCAAAGACAGCGGAACCGACAGGTTCACGTTGGGCGCCGGCAAGCTCGACAGGTTGATCGGCGGAAAGCCGCCCAGACTCCAATCGTCGCCCCAGTCAAGGCCGTTGGTGTTGTTGCGTGCGGTCTTGCCCGAACGCGACTGGCCGGCGTGATTGTCCTGGTTGACGGTGTCGGGAGACGCCTGCGCAACGCCGGCGCCAGCCACCGAAACCGCAAGCGCAGTGGCTGAAATGATGGCGCCTCGTGTGATCAGTGTGAGCGTCATGTGGCGCGGACCTCCCTCGATTGACTGCTGCCTTTGGCAAAAGGTAGCCGTCCACTCTGGGAAATCCGTATCGACGTAATGAGAGCCGACTATGGCTATCCCTGGTTTCCGAATTGACTTGTCCTCGCCGTAAGCCCGGCACGGCATGGGAAATTGCGCGAGGTCGATGGGCGAAGGTAACCACGCCACGGAACAGACCATCGTCACGCTCGTTACCCGATGAACGCCAAAACAGCGCCACACCAAAAGGTGTAGCGCTGAGTTGGCGGACATCGGTTGCGGCTTCGCCGCCTTGACTCCGGTCCGTTCCGGGGCTTTGGAGTGGGTTAAGCCGGTGGCATGACGCCCGCTTGGTTACGTGCCGATGCGGGCGCCCTCACCCTCACCTCGCCGGCTCGGGCGCCGGCTCCGCGGCCACCGACGATTCGCGGGTCTGCCTGCGTGCGACGCGGGCCGGTCCCGCGACATACCACGCCGCCGCGGCGAGCAGCACTGCCAGGAAGATCCACGGGATCACGGCTGTCGGCCAGGCCGGGACCGGATACACGTTGCGGTAGAAGACGTACGCGAGGCAGCACGTGACGGTCAGCCCAATGATGGCGGCGATGCCAACGCTGGTCTGTGGCGCCAGGCGCCGCACCAGAATCGGGATACCCAGCCCCATCAGCATGTAGGCGATCATGTAGCCGAAGGTTCCCATGGTGCCGGTGTAGGAGTACACGTCGAGCTCGTTGATTCCGCTGAGTCCCAATCCGAGTGCCGCGACCAGGGCGGCCGCACTGAGCAAGATGATCGCCACATGCGGCGTCTTGCGGATGGGATGCGTCGCGGCGAGCTTGCTGTGCACCAACTGCGACTCACCCATCGAGCGCAGTACGCGGCTGGCCGCTGTCAGTGAGCCGGCCACACAGGCGAAGTTGGAAGCCACCGCACCCAGATCGATGGACAGCCCAAGCCAGTGCATGCCAAGGCCGTCGGCCAATGTGTTCAAAGGCGTTGCGTCGGCGGCCAGGTTGTCGGCACCACCGAAACCGACGATCTGCGCGTAAGACCCATACAGGTAGAGCGCGCCGGCCAGTAGCGCACTGCCCGTGACGGCACGTGGGATTGTCCGTTGTGGGTCCTTGGCCTCGACCGACAAACAAGCGGCTGACTCGAACCCGACGAAACCCAGGGTCGCCAGCACCATGCCGCTGACCACCTGTTGCACCGTGATTCCCGTGGGCATCAGCGGCGCGAGACTGACCCCATGCCGAATCAAAACCATGGTGAGCACCAACAGAATTGCTCCGATAGAGAGCACCTCGAGTACCACACCGGTCCAGGCGGAGATCCGGACGCCGCGGATCATCATCCATGCTGCGCAGACCACGCACACAACTTCGAGGATCACCATTACCGAGATCGAAGTAGCGGGCGCGCCGGCGCTCGCCGGTGGAGCCACTCCGAGAAGGGGTTTGGCGTACTGCGAGAACTGGGCGACGCAGCCGACGGAGATGAGCAGGTACCCGAAGGCGAGACCGGTCGACCCGACGAACCCGACCGCTCTACCGAACGCGGCGGTGATATGTGAGAGCAGGTCCTCTCCCGGCCGCAACCGTGCCGCCCGGGACACGCACCAGCCCACCAAGAGCAGCACGCACAAGGAGACGGCGTAGGAATACAAGGTGCCTGCGCTGGCGCTGGCCGCCACAAGCGTTGCGCCGGAAACCATCACGGCACTTGGCGCGATGCCGGCGGTCGACTGCGCGACGAGCTCGACACCGCTCATGCTGGCGGCCGCGAGTCCGGTGCCCGCGTTCTCCTGGGCATCTCTGACTTCCTCGAGCCGCTCGACATTGGATATAGACGGCATTGATCGGTCTCCTCAATGGCGATTGGTCGGCCCGCGACCACGGCGCGGACCGCCTGCCGGCTGCGGTGCCGGCGGCTGACGTGTGTATTGGGTGAATTGACCCAGCGGGACAACCGCTTTCGGTCCACCATCCGCGGCCAACTTTAGGGTCGGCTTGTTACCGGTAGTGACAACGAATGTTAAAAGCGCCAACAAAATCCACTGTCAGCCATGACGGTCGTCACAGAAGCCAGTCATGTCTGGTCAGCATTGAGTGCATTCGTCATTATTTCGGCCGCCGCGTTTCCTGAAACGAAGCATTACCGAAGGTGCCACCGCTCACACCATGAGTCCACATATCCCCACACCAGGGAACGCGGAATCAGAGCCAGAGATCAGCGTCGTCGATATACGCTCGCGTCGCGAAATCTTGAAAGAAAGCCTGGGTTCTGGAATTCGGGAGCCGGTCGGCGATGAGGGACCGTTGCACTGAATAGTGTTGCAGCACAAACTTATACGCGCATGCAACGTGAATCTGCGTGGAACATGGTCGACGTTGGTTTGGCGAGCCCTGAATTTCTTCGACAGTGCCGAATTGAGCACTTCACAGGGCTTTGACACCTGGGATCAACATCTGCGATCCCGCGGACTATTACCTCTTGGCGAAGATGATTCGATGCCAGTCTTTCTCGGCAACCGAGGTGATATCGCTCATCACATGTTTGATGGTCAGGTATTCCTCGAACGAATAGGCGCTCATGTCTTTACCGAACCCGGAAGCACCGAAACCGCCATGTGGCATTTCGGAGATGATCGGAATGTGGTCATTGATCCACACGCAGCCGGCCTGGATTTCGCGCGATGCCCGCTGAGCTCGATACACGTCGCGAGTCCATGCCGAGGCCGCCAGGCCGTACTCGGTGTCGTTGGCCTGCCGCAGTGCGTCGTCGTCGTCAACGAAGGGCCGCACGGTCAGCACGGGACCGAAAATCTCATCACGGTAGATCTCGGAGTCTTCCGCTACATCCGCAATCAGTGTCGGCGGGTAGAACGTGCCGGAACCCTCGGGCAGTGTGCCGCCCGTCACGATCCTCCCACCGTGCTGCTGCGCCCGTTCCACCATGCCGGCGACCTTGATCCGGTGTGGCGTCGAGATCACCGGTCCCAGATCGGTATTCGGGTCATGCGGGTCTCCGGTGACGACCTTGCCGAACAGTTCGGCAACGCCGGCAACAAAGTCGTCGTACAACGGTTGCGCCACGATGGCGCGGGTCGCCGCAGTGCAATCCTGGCCGGTGTTGATCAGGGATGCCGCCACCGCACCATGGATCGCGGCATCCAAGTCGGCGTCATCGAAGACCACGAACGGAGCCTTGCCGCCGAGTTCGAGTTGCGTGCGGTGGCCGTGGACCGCCGCAGCTGTCATCACCCGTCGCCCGACCGCCGTCGAGCCGGTGAACGTCACCATGTCGACGTCACGATGCCCGGCAAGGGCCGCGCCGACGTCCGCGCCCAGACCGGTCACGACATTGAACACACCTTCGGGCAGCCCCGCTTCGGCCGCCAACCGGGCCAGCGTGAGCGTGGTCAGCGGGGTGATCTCGGCAGGCTTGATCACCACGGCACAACCAGCCGCCAACGCGGGCAACGCCTTCCAGACCGCCATCTGCAGCGGGTAGTTCCACGGCGTGATGGTGGCGACCACGCCGACCGCCTCGCGCCGGATGCTCGACGTGTGGTCGGCCGAGTACTCGGCAGTGGCCTTGCCCTCGAGGTGTCGGGCGGCACCGGCGAAAAAGTCGATGTTGTCGACGCTGCCGGGGACGTCGAAGTTTGCCGCCAGCCGGACCGGTTTACCGGTCTGGCTGACCTCCTGATCTACCAGCTCGTCAGCGTTCTCGGCGGCCAGTCGGGCCAACCGTGCCAGAACCGTGGCCCGTTCGGCCGGAGTGGCCCGGGCCCAGCTCGGCTGTGCGGCGCGGGCCGCGGCCACTGCGGCGTCTACATCGGCGGGCGTCGCCAGCGCGTACGACGCCACGACAGCACCCGTCGCCGGATTGACGATCTCGAACGGACTCCCGTCCGTCGTCACAGTCTTTCCGTTGATGAAGCTACCTGCGACGACCTGGCCTACACCTGCGCTCACGATCCTGAACGCTACCTCAACACTGCTGCGGATTCCACTTGAAATCACGTGTTCTTCGACTGATTCCGTCGAACATGTTGTGCAAGACGACGAAATCCGTGCACAATTGACGCCATGGCCATCCCAGATGCACCGCCCGATGCCGCTGCGATGCCTACGCGCAGCGGCCAATCTCGGGGCGGCACCGCATTCCAGCTCGACGAACTCTCGAAAGAGATCATCGAGCAACTGCAGCAGGATGGCAGGCAGTCCTACGCCGCCATCGGTAAAGCGGTCGAGCTGTCGGAAGCGGCCGTGCGACAACGGGTCCAGCGCATGATCGACTGCGGCGTCATGCAGATCGTCGCCGTGACGGACCCCGTTCAAATGGGCTTCGGACGCCAGGCCTTGATCGGCGTTCGCTGCACGGGCGACACCACCAAGGTCGCCGACGAACTTGCCGCCATTGCGTCCGTCGACTACGTCGTGCTGACCGCCGGAACCTTCGACATCATCATCGAAGTCGTCTGCGAAGACGACAGCCACCTGCTCGACCTGCTCAACAGCAAGATTCGAGCGGTGCCGGGGGTGCTGTCCACCGAAACGCTCGTCTATCTCAAACTCGTCAAACAGCAATACAACTGGGGCACGCGATGACAACAATCAATGCAGCACAAACACTTTCAACCGACCTGGCCGCCAAGGCCAAGCGGCACCTGTGGGGGCACTTCGCCCGCCACGGCGCCGACATCACCCCGCCCATCATCACCCGCGGCGAGGGTGTCACCATCTTCGATGATCGGGGCAAGAGCTACATCGACGGGCTTTCGGGCCTGTTCGTCGTGCAGGTCGGGCACGGCCGCGAAGAACTCGCGGCGGCAGCTGCCCGCCAGGCCGAGCAGCTGTCCTTCTTCCCGTTGTGGTCCTACGCAACGCCGACCGCGATCGAACTGGCCGAGCGTATCGCCAACTATGCGCCGGGCGACCTGAACCGGGTCTTCTTCACCACCGGCGGCGGCGAAGCGGTCGAGAGTGCGTGGAAGCTGGCCAAGCAGTTCTTCAAGTTGACCGGAAAACCCGGTAAGCACAAGGTGATTTCGCGTTCCATCGCGTATCACGGAACCCCTCAGGGCGCACTGGCGATCACCGGTATCCCGGCTTTCAAGGCGCCGTTCGAACCGCTCACCCCTGGCGGCTTTCGCGCACCGAACACCAACTTCTACCGGGCGCCCGATGCCTATGCACACGACCCGGAGGCATTCGGCCGGTACTGCGCCGACCGCATCGCCGAGGCCATCGAATTCGAGGGTCCCGATACCGTCGCCGCCGTGTTCCTCGAGCCAGTGCAGAACGCCGGCGGGTGCTTCCCACCGCCGCCGGGATACTTCCAGCGCGTGCGTGAGATCTGCGACCAGTACGACGTACTCCTGGTGTCCGACGAGGTGATCTGCGCCTACGGCCGCATCGGCTCGATGTTCGCCTGCGACGATTTCGGCTACATTCCCGACATCATCACCAGCGCAAAGGGTTTGACGTCCGGCTACTCCCCGATCGGCGCGATGATCGCCAGCGATCGCCTGTTCGAACCCTTCAACGACGGCAAGACGATGTTCGCGCACGGCTATACCTTCGGCGGACACCCGGTGTCGTCCGCGGTGGCGCTGGCCAACCTCGATATCTTCGAGCGTGAGGGCATCAACACTCACGTCAAGGAGACCGCGCCGGCGTTCCGGGCCACCCTGGAGAAGCTGTACGACCTGCCCATCGTCGGCGATGTCCGCGGCGAGGGATTCTTCTACGGCATCGAACTCGTGAAAGAAAAGGCCACCAGGGAGACCTTCAACGCAGAAGAGTCTGAGCGCCTGCTGCGCGGCTTCCTCACCCCCGCACTGTGGGAGGCGGGTCTGTACTGCCGCGCGGACGATCGTGGCGACCCAGTGATCCAGCTGGCTCCGCCGCTGATCAGCGGGCAGAAGGAGTTCGACGCGATCTACGACATCCTGCGCAACGTTCTCGACGAGGCCGGGCGCCGCCTTTAGGGCACCGGCCCGACACGTCGCGCACGGCGACTTTCGAATCCAGCAGGTTCAAACGGTGGGCCGGCGGCGGCGAATCGGCCACGGTGGCAATCGAATACACAATTCACCACCGATACGGAGCCCACATGCCCTTCTTCGACGGCGCCGCCGGACGGGTCTTCTACCGACACTGGACCTTCACCGAAGAGCCAGCCGCAGCACTGGTCTTCTTGCACGGGTTCGGCGAGCACTCCGGTCTCTACCACCGGTTCGCCGCCGAGCTCGGCCGCCACGGCATCGATCTATGGGCACTCGACCAGCCCGGCCACGGACTGTCCGACGGCACCCGGGGCGACGTCGGCGACTTCACCGACGTGGTCTCCAACGCCCGCACGCTCACCGCACTGGCCGTCCAACAGGGCCCCGACGTCCCGTTGGTGATCGCCGGGCACTCGCTCGGCAGCGTAGGCGCGCTGCTCACCGCACTCGAGGACACCAACCGGTACCGCGCCGTGGTGGTCAGTGGAGCGGCACTCGATCCACTGCAGTGGCTCAACGAGGCCGACTCGGCGCAGCCGTTCGAGTTGGAACTCGACGCGCTGTCCGCCGACCCCACCTACCGCGACGAACTCGTCAACGACCCGCTGGCATTCACCGGTGCCGACGTAGTGGGCCTCCTATCCCGGCTCTTCCCGCCAGCGTGGCGGCGCCTCGAGGCCGAGCTGCCGGAGCTACAGCTACCAATCCTCGCTGTACACGGCGAGCACGACACCATCGCGCCGCCGACCGCAATCCTGGGCTGGCGCGACCGACTGCTGCGGCTGCGGGTCGAGGTCATCGAGGGTGCCGCGCACGACGTGCTCAACGAAGTCGCGCACCGTCGGGTCGCCGACCTCATCGCCGCCCATGCCATCGCCCAGCACGCGCCCGGCACGATCGACGCCGAGGTGCCCGCGTGACCCCGACGACAACTGTGAGCGGTTATTCCGTTACACGACAGACACGTTCGTGAGACTGGTCAGTCCCCAGCGGACCCTGCGTGCTCTAGCGGGCTGAGTCCCCGTCTTGCCTGACGGCAGCCACCGCCGTCGAGGAGGATTCCCACCTCCGCAATAATCTGTCTGACAGATTTGGCATGCTCGTGGTACAAATGGCGCTTTGGGCCGGATCTGGAGGAGACGACAGTGCCAGTTGCAGTGCTGACCACCGGTGGCACAATCGCCAGCGGTCGCAGCTGTGATGGCCGTATCTCTCCGTTGGCGCGGGGCGCGATCAGCCACCTCATCGGTCCGGATGTTTTGGTGCGCGACGTCATGGCGATCGACTCCTCGACGATGTCGTTACAGCGGATGACCTCCCTCCGCAACGCCGTTACCGAGGTGCTCGATGATCCGGACACCGATGCGGTGGTGATTTTGCATGGCACTGACACCCTCGAGGAGACCGCAATGTTCCTCGATCTCTTCCACGACGATCCCCGTCCGGTGGTGGTGACCGGCGCGCAGCGGCCTGCCGACCATCCCGACCCCGACGGGCCGCACAACATCTCGTTTGCAATACAGGCTGCGCGCAGCGCCGACTCGCGCGAGCAAGGAGTGCTGATTGCGTTTGGTGGCCAGCTTCTAGCCGCCCGGGGCGCGCGCAAGGCTCACACCACCCAGCTCGATGCCTATCGGCAGTACGCACCGGCCGCTCAGCGTCCCGCGGCGTTACCTTGGCACCCAACAATCGGCCAACAACGCGTCGACATCGTCGCCCTGTATCCGGGCGTCGACCGAACGCACATCGATGCCAGCGTGTCGGCCGGCGCGCGTGGGATCGTCCTCGATTCGATGGGTTCAGGCAATGCCAACCCGAATATCCTTGGCGCCGTGAGCGATTGCATCCTGCGTGGTGTCGCCGTCGTGGTCACCAGTCGGGTGCCCGATGGTGTCGTCGAACCCGTCTACGGGGGTAGCGGTGGCGGTCACGACCTGATTGCCGCCGGCGCAATCGCCTCTCCGTGGCTACGGGCAGCGCAGGCTCGCATCCAGCTGGCCGCGCTGCTGGCCTGCGGCGCCGAGCGAGACCAGATGGTCGACGCCTTCGCCGAAGCCCGCGACCCCGTCGCGCCGCGTTGACAGCGTCCGATCAGCGCGCGCACCCTAAGAGGCGTGAATCTGCCTTATAGCTGGACAGATCGGCCCGCGACGATCGTGCGGCGCAACGCAACCGAAGCAGTGCTCGAGGATCTGTGCACGGCCATCGAAGCCGGCGACCTGCCCATCGGAGCCAAGCTGCCACCGGAAGCCGCGCTCGCCGAGCGCTACGGGGTCAGCCGCTCTGTAATCCGCGAAGCGTTGCGCTCCTGCCAAACCCTGGGCTTGACCTCGACGAAGACCGGCTCCGGAACCGTGGTCGTAGCGTCGCATGCGGCCTCACCGCGTTACGGCAAGTTCTCGGCACGGGACCTCATCGAAGCGCGTCCCTACATCGAAGTGCCCGCCGCCGGCTGGGCCGCGCGTCGGCGCACCGACGCCCAACTGGCCAACCTGACGCGCATCAACGACGCGATGCAAGCCGAGACCGACCCAGCGCTGTGGGTTCAGCTCGACACCGAATTCCACCTCGCCATCGCCCAGACCTCGGGCAACGAAGTGTTCACCACCGTCGTCGCAGCGATCCGTGACGCACTTGGCCAGCAGTCCCGCATCCTCAACGCCGCCTTCGCTGAACGCAGATCTGCATCCAACGCCGAACACGGCAGGATCCTCCAGGCCATCGCCGCTGGTGACTACGCCGACGCCAGCGAATGCATGCGCCGGCATCTCGACAAGGTGGAGCAAGCCGTCACCGAACTCGCCGGAGACACGCCCGCCTGAGTCCTCCAAGTCACGGCCGTCGCGACCGCTGACTTCCTATTGACGCGGACAGTGACCCATGCCACACTCAGCTGGAAAGCTGTCTGACAGCCTGGCAGCTGGACCACATATCGAATGGGAGTCCGATGGCGACGGTGCCAACCACCACCGACCCGACAGCGCGCCGAAAAGCTGTCAACCTGACCCGCGAGGATGAGGGCTATCACAAGGGCCTCAAGCCGCGGCAGCTGCAAATGATCGCGATAGGCGGCGCCATCGGGACTGGCCTGTTCCTCGGGGCGGGCGGCCGACTGCACTCCGCAGGACCGGGCCTCTTCCTGGCATACGGGGTGTGCGGCATCTTCGTGTTCCTGATCCTGCGCGCCCTCGGCGAACTGGTGTTGCATCGGCCGTCATCGGGCTCGTTCGTCTCCTATGCGCGTGAATTCTTCGGCGAGAAAGCCGCCTACGTCGTCGGCTGGATGTATTTCCTCAACTGGGCGATGACCGCCATCGTCGACACCACCGCGATCGCCACGTATTTCCATTTCTGGAAGGCGTTCGACGTCGTGCCGCAATGGGCGGTGGCGCTAATCGCGCTCGTGATCGTGCTGTCGGTCAACATGATTTCGGTCAAATGGTTCGGCGAGATGGAATTCTGGGCGGCGCTGATCAAGGTGATAGCGCTGATGGCGTTCCTGGTCGCAGGAACCATCTTCCTGGCCGGACGCTTCAAGATCGACGGCCAGAGCACGGGATTCAGCATCTGGTCACATCAAGGCGGGCTGTTTCCCACCGGCGCGCTCCCACTGCTCATTGTCACCTCGGGGGTGGTATTCGCCTATGCCGCAGTTGAATTGGTGGGCACCGCCGCCGGTGAGACAGCTGAGCCCGAGAAGATCATGCCGCGCGCCATCAACTCAGTCGTCGCTCGTATCGCGATCTTCTACGTCGGATCGGTGTCGCTGCTGGCATTACTGCTGCCTTACACCGCCTATAAGGCCGGCGAAAGTCCTTTCGTGACGTTCTTTTCCAAGATTGGCTTCGGCGGCGCCGGCGACATCATGAACATCGTCGTGCTCACCGCCGCGTTCTCCAGCCTCAACGCCGGCCTCTACTCAACCGGCCGCATCCTGCGGTCCATGGCAATGAATGGCAGCGCCCCGAAGTTCACCGCACGGATGTCCAAACGGGGCGTACCCTACGGCGGCATCCTGTTGACCTGTGCGATCTGCCTTTTCGGTGTGGTGCTCAACGCGTTCAACCCCGGTCAAGCCTTCGAGATCGTCCTGAATATGGCCGCTCTGGGCATCATCGCCTCGTGGGGCACGATCGTGTTGTGCCAACTGCGACTGGTCAAGATGGCCAACGCCGGCACCATGAAACGACCAAAGTTCCGGATGCCATTCACCCCCTACAGCGGCTACCTCACCCTGGCGTTCCTCGTCGCCGTGCTGGTCTTGATGGCCTGCGACGCACCGGTGGGCACCTGGACGGTCGGGACACTCGTTGTGCTCATCCCAATGCTGATCGCCGGCTGGTATCTGGTGCGAGGGCGCGTGCGAGCCGTCGCGCAAGAACGCCTCGGCTATACCGGCGAGTTCCCCGTCATCGCCAACCCACAAGTGGATTGAGAGAAATGAATACCCGCATCGAACATGACCTTCTGGGCGCCAAAGAGGTACCGGCCCAGGCCTATTGGGGCGTACACACCGCACGCGCGGTCGAAAACTTCCCGATCACCGGTACCACCATCGGCCGGTACGAGCACCTGATCTGCGCGCTTGCCGTGGTGAAACAAGCCGCGGCACGCACCAACGCCGACCTCGGATTGCTCAGCGACGAACGGGCCGCGGCCATCGACCAGGCCTGCAACGAGATCCGCGCAGGCCAGTTGGCCGACCAATTCATCGTCGACGTCATCCAGGGCGGAGCCGGGACGTCGACGAACATGAACGCCAACGAGGTGATCGGCAACCGTGCGCTGCAGATCATGGGCCACGAAATCGGCCAGTATCAGTACCTGCATCCCGCTGACCATGTGAACATGAGCCAATCCACCAACGATGTCTATCCGACAGCGCTCAACATCGCCACGATTACCTCGTGTGACGGCCTGGATGCCGCAATGGCGCAGCTGATTTCGGCGTTTGACGACAAAGCCACGGAGTTCGATCGGGTCATAAAGATGGGCCGGACGCAGCTGCAGGACGCCGTGCCGATGACGCTGGGCCAGGAGATGCGCGGCTATGCGGTCACCATCAGTGAGGACCGCCAGCGGCTGGCCGAGTCGACTGCGCTGCTGCACGAAATCAATATGGGCGCAACGGCCATCGGAACCCGGCTCAACGCGCCGCCAGGCTACGTCGACGCGGTGTGTAAGCACCTGCGCGCACTGACTGAACTCCCTTTGGCGACTGCCGAGAATCTGATCGAGGCGACACAGGACCCCGGCGCGTTCGTCCATGTGTCGGGCATACTCAGGCGGATCGCGGTCAAGCTGTCCAAAATCTGCAACGATCTGCGGCTGCTGTCCTCAGGCCCTCGTGCCGGCCTCCACGAGATCAATCTGCCTGCAGTCCAAGCCGGTTCGAGCATCATGCCCGGAAAAGTAAACCCCGTCATCCCCGAGGTCGTCACTCAGGTGTGCTATTCGGTGATCGGCAACGACCTGACGATCACCATGGCCGCCGAGGCAGGCCAACTGCAGCTCAACGCGTTCGAGCCGATCATCGCCCGATCGCTGTTCGAGAGCATCGCCCAACTCACCGCGGCGTGCCAGACGCTGACCACCCGATGCGTGCGGGGCATCACCGCCAACGTCTCCACGATGGCCGCACACGTGCACCACTCGATCGGCCTTGCCACCGCGCTCAACCCCTACCTCGGCTACGCGAAGACCACCGACGTAGCGCGCGAAGCACTGGACAGCCACCGCAGCGTCGCCGACATCGTCCTCGAGCGCGGCTACCTCGGCGAACAGCAGCTCCGGCAGATCTTGGCGCCAGAGCGCCTCGCCAATCTCTCCAGCGACAGCGAGGCGGTGGTCAGTTCTTGAAATGCTTGTCAGCCCTGATCATCTGAACTGGGCAGATGACGACGTTCCCACTCGCATGACAGACCACCTGCTCGCGCTGTGACAGTGATGGTGTGCGATCAGGTCGGTGACACGCAGCAGGCGACAATGGCGTGAATCGGTGCGCGACGAAACTCTGATCGTCGCCGACCGCTTCAGATCGCGATCTGATTGTCACCGTCACCGCGCCAGACCGCCACGGCCTTATCCAGTGACAAGCCCAGCGCATCGCACAGGCCGACCACCGTACCGAAGCTGGGGCTGGGCAGCCTGCCGACTTCGATCTTGCGCAGCGTCTCCGGTGAGATGCCCGCGTTCCGGGCGATCACCTCGGGCGCACGGCCGGCGCGCGCAGTCCTGATCAACGCACCGAGGCGCTGCCCGGCTCGGATCTGTTCGGGACTGAGCGGTATACGCACCATGTGGACAGCATAGTGGTATTCAAATACCACTGCTGGTACCGTCGCGCATGGTATAAAAATACCGCGTCGAGATGGAGTCCACGCATGATCGAACTGAAGACCGCCAACGAGATCGACAAGATGGCGGTCACCGGTGAATTCGTCGCGCAGACACTCGCGACGCTGGCGCGCGCAGCCGAACCTGGCGTGAATCTGATGCAGCTCGAGCGTCGGGCCAGAGCGCTGGTCGCCGACCGCGGCGCGACGAGTTGCTATTGGGACTACGCACCGTCGTTCGGCCGCGGCCCGTTCCGCAACGTGATCTGCCTGTCGGTCAATGACGGTGTGCTGCACGGACTTCCGCACGACTACGTGCTGCGTGATGGCGATCTGCTCAAGATGGACTTCGCAGTGTCCATCGACGGGTGGGCCGCTGACTCCGCCGTCACTGTCATCGTCGGTGACAACGCCGACGACGCCGACACCGCACTTGTGGAATCCACGAGACGGGCCCTCAGCGCGGCTGTCGCGGCCGCGGTTCCCGGTGGCCACCTCGGCGACATCTCGGCGGCCATCTCCGATGTCGCCTCTGCCTGCGGATACGCCGTCAACACCGATTACGGCGGCCACGGCATCGGTCGCACCATGCACGAGGACCCGCACGTGCCCAATCGCGGTAAGCGCGGTCGCGGGCTCCGGCTTCAACCGGGCATGTGCCTCGCGCTCGAACCGTGGTGGTCGCGCGGATCGAACCGGTTGGTCAAAGACGCCGACGGCTGGACCTTGCGGTCAGCCGACGGCTCCAACACCGCACATTCCGAGCACACCGTCGCCATCACCGAGGCGGGGCCGCGCGTACTCACCGCACTCGGGTGACTCCGCCTACAACACGGTTCTCACTGGTACGCACGCTACAAGCGGCGCTCGACCCACCCGATGTCGTCTACGAGCCAGAAAGTTCAGCGACCGAATAGCCCGATAACCTAGCGAACAACCACGAACTTGGCGCCATCGCTGCGCGGCACCCGGACGAAGACAACACCACGGCGACTGGTGAGGTGTCGCGAGTCGTTGCGGAGAACAACTTGTGATGGTCGACGTGGCTCGATACGCGGTAGTCGCTCGAGATGTGGTGTCACGACCCATCACAGCGCACGGGTCGGGAATTCCATACGGTCGTCCTCGCGGGGTTGGTGAAAGGCATTGTCCCGCGTCAAGTGAAAGGCGCCAATGGCTTTCGTGATCCGACCCCAAAGGAGACGGAGGAGCCTCGGTGGACCCCGCTACGTCGCGATAGCGAGACCAGAGCACGACGTGCATTTGATCGTCGGTTCGGGCTACTTCACTCCGTTCGGCCGTTAGATCTCATCCGGGGCATCGCCGTTCGTCGTCGACATCGACTCCGCCCTCAAGTCTGGCAGCGGCTAGCAGAGATCATCGGTCAACCGCCGATCATGGCCACCTATGTCGGGTATCGATAACCTGAACACACCGTCAGAGTCAGCACCAATAGCGCTGCCGCACTGGAATATTCATAGCTGCCGAGGTATCGGCAGGCCGCCCGGGTCAGTCGCGCTAGACGACGAAGAGCCTCATTCTGCGACATCCAAGCTGTCGAGAACGTGGGACCGTATGCGTTCCGCAGCCAGAAATCCAGCGCGCGCCGGGCGCCGGGCCAACGCGGCCTCTCATCGAGTTGGCAATTTTGCCAAGTTGTGCCATCTCAAATGAGAATTTGCCACCCAGATTGAGAAGTGACACCCTCCTGTCACTTCTCAAACTGCGTGGCAAACCGCGACTCCCCTATCTGGGGTTTCGAGGGATTCTCATCGAGTTGGCAAGCAGGTTTTTCTCATCCAGCTGGCAAAACGGTAACGGTACGGTTGTCCAGTTCATTAGGGTGCCCCGCCCAGGCAGCACCGACTGGCCATTCTTCGCTGCTACTGCGGTACCGAGCCAGACCGATCGAACGATTCACACTGCCGTGCAACACTATTGACATTTAATCGATTCAGTGGCTTGTCAGTAATATACGCGTGCCAAACTGATGAGAGTCGTTCACGACGGACCGTTGAGCTGACCGTAGGTGCGCTGGATCGCGGTGCATACAGCTGACGAATCCGCAATACCGTCTTCCTCGGCCTTGCGGCCATACCATGCACAAGTATGGAAAGTGCCTATGCCAAATATGAACGCGCCCAAGTGCAATTGGATGAGCTGCGCGCATCGGTCGACAGGTTCCGCGGCGCCGATCTGGACAATGAACTGTCGTTTCGGATGTCCTATCCCTTCGGGGATCGCGACCCTCGGGGCATACTGACACTGCGCGTACAGATGCGCGCACCCTCGGAGTGGAGCCTCATAATTGGAGACATTCTGACCAACCTGCGGGCTGCGCTCGACCACGCGGTCTACGGCCACGCGATGAGCCGACAGACGCTCAACTCAGAGCGACGCAAAAATCTGTATCACCCCATGAGCACGTCGAGCGCTGAGTGGGAAAGCACCCCGGAAACCACGACCCCCGATGGCAACGTAAAGCCATCGCGGAAGGGAATACGTGAAGTGCTGCAGGACCTTTTGGCCCCTGCCGTGCTGGACGTGATTGAGAAGAACCAACCTTTCAACGGAACCGAAGCCCCCGGTTGGCACGGCCTGTCCGTCCTCAGCGGTTTGGCGAATCGCGATAAACACCGCGCGGTGCTCGATATCCCAATCAACATTGCCGGCCTGGCACTCGGCGATAACAACCTCGACATCACGGCCGAAGGCGAAATCCGGGTTCTCCCCGGTGGAATCATCGAGAAAGACATCACCATTCGCCGCAGGATGACTCCACCCGGACAGCCCCTCAGACACAGAATTGGATCGATATGGGCTAGTGCGGCATTCCTGGAGGAGATCGAGATACCAAACACCGGCGAGCGACGTCCGTGCCTCGACATCATGGAAAAGCTTGTGACGCAGGCTGGACAGTACCTTGAAGAGCTAAAGAGGGCCGGCTGCTGACAGACAAATCGATGGTCGCCGTTAGAACGCAATCTGTTCTCGCCCCAGAGCCGCCGACCACCGTGGGCTACTGCCGATAATGCCCACGACGAGTCAGTCCAATCCTAGCCCTGATCACAACGCCACTAGTGGTAGCGAATGATATTGCTGCACTGGGACATCAGTGCAGCCTAGGCAAACCCAGGTCAATCTCGGGTTGCGTCTGACCGCGAACGAACGACCTTTTGTGGTCTCCCTGCCGTCGAGAAGGAGTTCCGTCGGCCACCCGCAGCCAGCGATCCGGCCCAAGGCAATCACTAAGTCAGCGCTGCATGCGATTTCAGACGGCTCAAGCGGTACCGCTAAACGACCGCTCCCTCCCCCGGCCGTGACCACGCACAGCACGGCGGTGTGGCGAGCAATAGCAGGCTTGAACGCTTCCAATCGGAGCGAGTGGAGTGCCTCTGGGGTGATCATCAGTCCGATCGCATTGATATCCCGAGTACTCCCCCGCTGCCATTCGACATTCATGGCGCCGCGCGATGGCTGTGGTGAACGCGACCCCACCGCCGCGATGCGCGGTAGCTCCCACTTCCGACTCCCGGAGTGCTGGGATCACATGGGCACACTGGATCGCCTCATCGACCACATGACCTGGCGGTTTGCAGGCGCGAAGGGGCCGATCTCCATAATTCCCGCTGACGTCGATGGAGTTGCCGATGCCGTTCCCCGCCACCCGCTGCGCGGGCATGAGCCATCTCCTCCCGGGTGCACTCAGCCCAAGAGGCCATTTTTGACTAGCGTCAAGTTATGGCGAAAAGCACCGTCACAACCACGATCACCTCCGGGACCGTCGAAGGCTTCACTCAAGATGGGGTGCACCGCTGGCGGTCGATCCCGTACGCCCGCCCACCCATCGGCCCACTGCGATGGCGTGCTCCACAGCCGGCGGAATCGTGGCGCGGAGTTCGCGAGTGCCACGAGTTTCGACACTGTGCATATCAAGAGCGCAAGTACACGATGGTGGGACTCGGCAGATACCAGTCGATGAGCGAGGACTGTCTGACGCTCAACGTGACGGCCCCGGAGGGGTCGGGCGACCAGCCGCTACCGGTGATGGTCTTCATCCACGGCGGCGCTTACATGCTCGGCAGTTCCGCCACACCGCTCTACGACGGCGCCGCCCTCGCGCGCCAAGGATGCGTCTTTGTGTCGGTCAATTACCGCCTCGGCGCGCTGGGCTGCCTCGATCTGTCGTCCTTGTCGACTGCCGATATCACCATCGAGGACAACCTGTACCTGCGCGACGTGGTGTTGGCATTGACCTGGGTGCGCGACAACATTGCGGAGTTCGGGGGCGACGCGGGCAACGTGACCATCTTCGGCGAAAGTGCGGGCGCACATACCGTCGCCACGCTGCTCGCCGTCCCTGCTGCACACGGGCTATTTGCGCGGGCCATTTCTGAGAGTCCGGCAAGTGTGCTGAGCCGAACGCCGGCCGTCGCCGCTGAGTTCGCCTCGCGCTATGCGGAATCGTTGGGCCTACGGGTTACCGATGCGGCTCCTGCACTCATGGACGCCGGACCCGATCAGCTGGTGGCCGCACAACTGTCGTTGACCGACCAGACCACCGAGTTGGGTGCGTTCCCGTTTGGTCCCACTTACGGCACCGACTTCCTGCCCGTCGAACCGGTCGAGGCCATGCGATCTGGCATTGCGTCGCGCGTACCACTGATTGTCGGCACCAATGCCGAGGAGGGGAAGTTGTTCGACCGGATCGTCAAACTCCTTCCGCTGAAACCAAATTCGATCGAACAGCTACTTTCCGACATCGAACCCGATCACAAAGAAAGGATCACTGCGGCCTATCCCGACTATCCCCATCCGGCGGCGTGCGTCCAGCTTGGAGGCGACCTGGTCTTCGGCTCAGCCGCCTGGCAGATCGCTGAGGCACACAGCAGCCACGCCCCCACCTTCCTATATCAGTTCGACTACGCACCCCGGGTGCTCCGCTGGACGGGTCTAGGTGCCACACATGCCACCGAGCTGTTCGCGGTTTTCGACGCGTACCGCAGCCCCGTCGGCAAACTACTGACCGCGGGGGCCGACCGATCCGCAGCGCTTCGTGTCAGCGACGAGATGCAACGACGGTGGCTGGCCTTCAGTCGGTCAGGAGTTCCGGGCCACGACTGGCCTCACTATCGCGCAGATGAGCGTGCCGCCATGGTCTTCGACCGCGAATCACGCGTCGACCACAACCCGCATGCCGTGCGCCGCCAAGCATGGGACGGCTTCTCCCTAGGGCTGCCGACAGCCGGTTAGCGCGACGTGCAGCCAGAAACCGCGCAATTCCAACGCCAATAGCGTTGCTGACATATGTTCATGCCTACTGACGTAACGCCAGGTCAGCCTAGCGAGTCGCGGACGCGTCAGAAGCGCACTGCGAGGTCTTGGGCGACTAGTCTGCGGACGCCCCAGAAGTAGGTCACTAGGGGCATGGTGCACCACAGGACGTTGATCAGGACGAATTTCACCCACATCTGCAATGGCGACGACATACTTTGGAAGTTGTGCGCGATCTCGACGCCGAAGTAGACCGCTGGAAGCGTGACCTCCACGATCATGCCGGCCATGATCAACGACAATTGGATGCTGCTGAACCGCTTGCCATTTCGGAAAAACTGGAGGAGCGCATAGGCTTCGAACAGCCCGACGAATAGGGCGATCCATTCCAGGCAGACGATCAGCGGATCTGCGTTGAGGTAGCGTGCGTCACCCCCGAGCAGGATGGGCGACCACATGTAGGTCCAGATTGATCCGTTCTCTACTCCTGCCCGGATCTGGTCGAAGAGCAGTAGCCACGGCAGTTCCCAAATGAAGCGTGGGATCAGGGCGATGAACACCCACACGATCACCATGGCGCCGAATCGTTCAGCTCGTGTCCGCGCCCGCTGGTCGGCGAAGGCGATCCACGGCAGGACCAGCGCGGTCACGAAGCAGCCGATGACGACGAGCACCATCGCCGTCGAAGCGACCTCATGCGGCAATCCGGCGTGAAATTCCAAGTACCAGAACACCGGGTGTACGGCGAAGAAGAACGCCAGTACTCCGAACAACGCCTTCTGCAGCGACGAGAAGCCGCGGTGGCTGGATGCGCGTCGGATGCCATGGTGTCGGATCGTGTCTGTCATGAACGGGCCTCCACGTTGAGGGGACGGTAGACGATGTGAACCCGGCGCCGTGGGCTGCCGTCGCCGCCGTGTGAAAAACCTTGCGTGACTTACAGAGGCACCCGACTCTAGTTTTATATCATCCGTGATGTTATAACACGTGTTAGGGTTTTCCTGCCGGTTCGGGCGTCTGGGTGACAACGCTGATTGCCGGCGACCGCACGGCCTGCTACGTGGACCGACCTACCTCGAAAGGGGGCTCGAAGTGCAGATTTCGTTCGGTCGACGAGCGAAGGTGCGATTGGCCGCAGCGGCCTTGGCGGCCTCTTTCGTGGCAACCGTAGGCATCACCTACCTGTCGTACCGGGGAACATTCACACCCACCGTCAACGTGACCTTGACATCACCGCGAGCCGGCTTGGTGATGGACCGTGACGCCAAGGTGAAGTTCCTCGGCGTACAGATCGGCAAGGTCTCCCAGATCTCGTACGACGGCGCGTCGGCTCAACTGACCCTTGCCATCCGGACCGACGAGTTGTCCAAAGTTCCAGCCAACGTCACCGCCCGGATTGCCAGCAGCACGATCTTCGGCGCCAAGTCGGTCGAACTGCTTCCACCGGCTCAACCGGCAAGAAGCCGACTCGCGCCGCAAGCGCATTTGCAGGCCGCCGACGTCAGCGTTGAGGTCAACACCCTGTTTCAAACACTGGTCAACACCCTCGACAAGATCGATCCGGTTCAACTCAACACAACACTGACCGCGCTCGGAAATGGCCTGCGCGGCAACGGCAAGCGCATCGGTGACGCCGTCGCGACTCTCGACCAATACCTAGGGACGATCAATCCACACCTGCCGACACTCGAAGACGACGTGCCGAAGGCGAGCACCGTGGGCGACGTCTACAACGCGGCAGCTAACGATCTGGTATCCACCCTGGGCAACATTGCGCCGATCAGCCACACCATCGCCGACGAGCGCGACCAACTCAGCGCCACGTTGCTTGCGGCCACCGGCCTGGCGGATGCCGGCGCGGACACCCTCACCCCTGCCGCGGCCGACCTGATCGCTGCTATTCAGCGGCTGCGCGCTCCGCTGGGGGTCATGAGCCAGTACTCACCCGAATATGGATGCCTCATAACCTCTTTGGCCAAGGCATACAAGAAATTCGGTCCCTACATCGGCGGCACTCAACCAGCCCTGTTCGTCAACGCCGGTTTCATCCCGGGGTCACCGGCCTACACGTATCCGGAGAGTCTGCCGCTGGTCAATGCCTCGGGAGGCCCCAACTGCCGTGGCCTGCCTGATCTTCCGACCAAACAGGGAGCTGGATCCTGGTATCGACCACCGTTCCTGGTGACGGACAACGCCTACGTTCCCTATCAACCCAACACCGAGCTGCAGTTTGACGCTCCCTCCACGCTGCAGTTTCTGTTCAATGGTGCCTACGCCGAACGAGACCGGTACTGATGACTACGCAACGAACCGCTCTGAAAGTCGGCATCTTCACCGCCGTCATGCTGCTGGTGATGGCCGGTCTGATTGTCACCTTCGGCCAGTTTCGATTCGGCTCCGCCAACACCTTTCACGCAGAGTTTGCGTCGGTGTCGCGCCTCAAGACCGGTCAAGACGTGCGTATCGCCGGCATCGCCGTGGGCACGGTCAAGAACATCGCGATCGACGGCGACCACGCCACCGTCACCTTTACCGTGGACAGGCGGCAACAGCTGTACAGCTCCACGCGCGCAGCGATCCGCTACCAGAACTTGACCGGTGACCGATATCTCGAGGTCCTCGCCGGCCCGGGAGAACTACGGAAGCTGCGTGCCGGAGGAACGATCCCGCGGAGCAACACCGAACCAGCACTGGACCTTGACGCATTGCTCGGCGGTCTGCGCCCCGTGCTCAAAGGCCTCAACGGAGCCAAGCTCAACCAAGTCAGTAACGCACTGATCGAACTGCTTCAGGGCAAGGGCGCGACGCTGTCGACCGTGCTGGCCAACACCGCCGAATTCACCCAGACCATCACGAGCCACGATCAGCTCATCGAGCAGGCCATCGACAACCTAACCTCTGTGCTGTCGGCCGCTGATCAGAAAAGCAACGAACTGAGCACCAGTGTCGACCAGCTTCAGCAGCTGATCACCGCACTCAACCGCGGGCGCGACCCAATCACAAACGCATTGCCGCCGTTGGCCGATGCCCAACGCGACCTCACCGATGTGCTCAGCACTGCAAGGCGCCCTTTCCGGGCCATCATCGATGCCTCCGGTCCACTGGCAACGGCACTCGATGACCGCAAGAAGGACGTCAATGCCACCATTGAACCGCTGGCTGAAGACTATCTGCGACTCAGCGCATTAGGCGCCTACGGCTCGTTCTTCAACATCTACTTCTGTTCGGTCAAGATCAAGATCAATGGCCCGGCAGGCAGCGACATTCTGCTGCCCGCCGTCAAACCACCAGCATCGGATCACGGAAGGTGTGACTTTGCCAAATGATCCCGGTGGCCGAGATCCGTTGCGTACCGGCGTTTTCGGCATCGCTATCGTCACGTGCTTGGTGCTGGTGTCCTTCGGTTACACCGGGCTGCCGTTCTGGCCCCAAGGCCGTCACTACACCGCCTACTTCGCTCATGCCGCCGGCATCGCGGACGGCAATCCGGTACAGGTCTACGGATACACCGTGGGACACGTGGATGCCATTGAACTCGACGTTGCCGGCCAGGCCGCCAAGGTCGGTTTCACCGTGGACCGCAAAATCCGCGTCGGTGATCAATCCTTGGTTGCCATCAAGACCGACACGGTGCTCGGGCAACGCTCGATCGAGCTGACGCCCCGCGGCTCGGGACTCATGACCCTTATCCCGCTGGCGCGCACCAACACGCCCTACACCCTCAACAACGCCTTACAAGACCTTGGGCACAACGTCGGCGAGCTCGACCAACCCAAATTCGTTGAAGCACTGCACACCTTGACCGCCGCCATGCGCGACGCCACCCCCCAGGTCCATGCCGCACTCGAAGGCATCACCGCCCTCGCCAGCAGCGTCAACGCGCGAGACGACAAGGTGCAACAGCTGCTGCGCCATGCCGTGTCCCTGTCCCACGTGGTGGCCGAACGCGCGGGCCAAATCAACCAGCTGATCACCGACGGCAACGCCCTATTCGCGGAACTGGCCAGCCGGCGCGACGCCATCGACCAGCTCATCTCGGGCATCAAAAGTCTTGCTGACCAACTGTCCGGCTTCGTCAAAGACAACCAACAGTCCCTGGGGCCCGCTTTGGTCAAGCTGAACCTTGTTCTGGACAATCTCAACGAGCGGCGCCAACACATCTCCCAGGCGTTGACGCGGCTGCCCGCTTACGCCACCGCGCTGGGGGAAGTGGTCGGATCCGGTCCCGGCTTTCAAGCCAACGTCTTTGGTGTTCCGCCCCCACACTCGGTGCCGTCTTGTTGGACTCCTACTTCCAACCCGGAAAACTCCCCGCCAGCTTGGCCGACTTCTTGCGTGGATTCATCACCGACCGCACTATCGTGAGGCCGAAATCACCGTGAGCAGACTCAATGCCGCCCTGCGCCGTCGCTCTGCGGTGATCGCTCTGGTCGTCGTGCTGCTCGGCTCGGCCACAGGCGCGCTGGCGATGCAGTGCTCCAGGACCGCACCGCTGACCATCACCGGCTACTTCGCATCGACGGTGGGCCTGTATCCCGGCGACGAGGTCGAAATCCTCGGCGTGCCAGTAGGATCGGTCACCAGCATCGAACCCGGGCCCGACCACGCGGTGGTGACATTCACCGTCCGTGCCGGCGTTCCCGTGCCCGCCGACGTCACCGCGGTGATCATGGCGCCAAATCTGCTGTCAGCACGCACACTCGAGTTGGCGCCCGTCTACACCACCGGCCCGAAACTGGCCGACCGGACCACCATTCCTATCGCGCGCACCGCGGTCCCAGTCGAATGGGACGATGTCAAAGATCAACTGACCCAACTGGCGTCGCGGCTGGGCCCAGAAAACGGCACCCTGCAAGGGCCGCTGCGTGAAGCGATCGACCAGGCTGCGAACACCTTCGATGACAACGGCCTATCGTTTCGCAACGCGGTGCGCGAACTGTCCCAAACGGCAGGGCGCCTGGGCGATTCGCGTTTCGATCTCGTCGGCACCATCAAGAATCTGCGCACGCTGGTCGACGCATTGTCAGGCAGCAACGAACAGATCGTGCAGTTCACCGACCACGTCGCCTCCCTGTCACAGGTTTTCGCCGACAGCTCTACCGATGTCGCCCGATCGCTGGACGCACTCAGCGGCGCCCTCACCCAGGTCAAATCCTTTCTGGCCAAGAATAATTCGGCCATCAGCGGCCAGGTGGCCAAGTTGACCGACTTCACCTCACTGCTGACCCAACACGACCAAGACATCGAACAGGTGCTGCATGTCGCGCCCAACGCACTGGCGAACTTCTACAACATCTACAACCCCGCACAAGGCTCGATCGGCGCCATTTTGTCCCTGCCGAACTTCGCCAATCCCGTCCAGTTCCTGTGCGCCGGGGTTTTCGACGCCGGCGGGACACCCGACTACTACAAGCGCACCGAGATCTGCCGGCAACGCATGGCCCCGGTTCTGAGACGGATCATGATGAACTTCCCGCCCGTGCTGTTCCATCCGATCAACACCATCACCGCGTACAAGGGCCAAATCACCTACGACACCCCAGCCACCGAAGCCAAGGCCCAAACGCCAGTATCGCAATTGCAATGGCAGCCGCTACCCGGCCCGACCATGCCGACCACGTCCGCGGCGACCGACCTCTCCACCCTGCTCCTGCCCAACCCAACGGCACCTCCAGCGCCAGGTGGCGACATGACCACCGCCGCCCCCGGCGGCGCGGCCATGCCGGCGGTACCCGATCAGCCGTTCTCCGCCACCCCGCCGGTACCGGGACCGCACCAATGAGCACCGCCGCGGCCCGACGCCGCCCGGTGCGGCTGCTCGCGGCACTCGGATCCATCGTCCTTGCGGTCAGCGGATGCGAATTCGGAGGGCTCAACTCGCTCGACATGCCGGGAACACTCGGCCACGACGCCGGATCATTCACCGTCACCGTCGAGCTGCCCGACGTGTCCGCCCTCCCGCAGAACTCGCCCGTCCTCGTCGATGACGTCACCATCGGCAGCGTCTCCGGACAACGCGTCGCGCAACGGCCCGACGGCACGTTCTACGCCGCTCTACAGCTATCGCTGAGCTCGGCGGTGCACCTGCCGGCCAACGCGACCGTTACCCTCGGTCAAACCTCACTGCTGGGATCTCAACACGTCGAACTTGCCGCGCCATCGACTGAGCCACCGGTGGGCGTGCTCAGCAACGGCGCCACCATCCCGGCGCAACGGGCCGGTCGTTACCCCAGCACCGAAGAAGTACTTTCCACCCTGGGCGTGGTCGTCAACAAGGGCAATCTCGGTGCACTACAAGACATCACTGACGAGGCCTACGCCGCAGTCGCCGGGCATGCCGGCCAATTCGCCAACCTGCTCCCACAACTGGCGACACTCACCGCCGCCGTCGACCGACAACGACACAACATCGTCGACGCGATCGAATCGACCAACAGGGTGGCAGCCAAATTCGCTGCCAACGCGCCGACGGTGACCGCCGCATTGGCGGCCCTGCCCGAAGCAACCCAGACCCTCAACGCCAACGCTGGGCGGATCATCGACACCTTCGCCGCGCTGCGGCGTTTCAGCGAGTCCGCCTCGCAAATCCTGACCCAAACCAAAGCCGACATCACCGCCGACCTCACCCACTCCTACGCCGTGATCAAGCCGCTTGCTGACCATGCGCAGGAACTCATCGACGCCCTACCCATCACCGCGACCTACCCGTTTCCGCAGACCGGCATCAAGCAAGCGGTGCGCGGGGACTACCTCAACGCGATCGCCACGTTGGACCTGACCCAACGACGCATGGGCGAGAACATCTTCACCACCTCGCCGCTGGACCCGAACATGAAGCACCTGGACGAAATCCTCAATGCCCCTGACTTTTTGATGGGCGAACAAGCCAACCTGTCCGGACAGGCCGCTGACCCTTTCGCCATACCCGCCGCACCCGATCCCGCCACGGCCGGCACGCGCTGATGCTCACCCGGCTCATTCGATGGCAATTGACCATCTTTGTCGTCGTTTCGATCTTCGCGGTCGGCGCGGTGGCCATCTTTTACCTGCGCGTGCCCGAGGCGCTGGGCATCGGACACTACGACGTCACGGCAGACTTCGCAGCCAGCGGCGGACTGTATCCCAACGCCAACGTCACCTACCGCGGAACCACCGTCGGCCGCGTCACCTCGGTAGACCTGACCGACAAACTCAGCGTCGACGTGCACATGCGTCTCAACTCCGGTATCGCCATACCTGCCAATGTCACCGCTTCAGCCAAGAGCGTCTCGGCGATCGGCGAACAATACGTCGATCTCATGCCGGTATCCGGCAGCCCGCTCGGCTCGGTACTGCACGACGGATCGATCATCGACCGTTCTCACACCGCGCTCAGCGGCGACATTGCGGGACTGCTCCGCCAAGCACAGGGTCTGGTCGACTCCCTGGACCAAAGCAAACTCAAGGACCTGCTGCGCGAAACCGCCGCCGCGTTCAACGGCGCCGGCCCCGACCTCGCACGCCTCGTCAATACCGCCAGCACTCTGCTCGATCAGCTCAGCGCCCACGGCGAGGACACCACCGTCCTGATCGACCGCATGGGCCCGTTCCTTGACGCTCAGATCCGCAGCGGCGCAAACATCACAGCGCTAGCCGACCGGTTGGCCCGCTTCACCACCAACGTGCGCACGGCCGACCCGCAACTGCGATCATTGCTCGACATCGCGCCGGCAGCCGCAACTGCGGCCACAAGCACATTTGACGGCATCCGGCCGTCGTTCCCCATGCTGGCAGCCAACCTCGCCAACTTCGGCCGCATCGGGGTCATCTACCACAAATCGATCGAGCAGACACTGGTCGTCCTTCCCGCCGTTACCGCCGTACTCATCAGCGCCGCAGAACAGCTACCCGCCGATGAAGGCGTCAAAGTCGACTTCAAACTGGGACTGGGCGACCCGCCGCCGTGCAACGTCGGCTTCATCCCACCGACGCTCATCCGATCCCCCGGGGATCAGACTCTGCGCGACCTACCAAAAGATCTCTACTGCAAAGTGCCCCAGAGCTCGTCGGTGGTGGTGCGCGGCGCCCGCAACTACCCTTGCCAAGAATTCCCCGGCAAACGCGCGCCCACGATAGCTCTCTGCCGCGATCCTCAGGGCTACGTACCGATCGGCAATCAAGCCTGGCGTGGACCGGCCGTACCCGAAGACACACCGATCACCGACCCGCGGAACATATTGCCCCCCAATAAATATCCGAATATTCCGCCCGGCGCCGACTACGACCCGGGTCCTCCCGTCACACAGCTGCCACCCGGGGTGGCGCCGGGGCCTGGGCCCGCCGAGTACGCTCCCTACCCCCTACCGGTTCCCCCGGCCACACCCGGCCCTCCGCCCGTGCCACTGCCCTACGACCCTCCAGCAGATCAACACGTTCCGCCGTACGGTCAGCAACCGCCGCAGACTCAACAAGAACCGAACGCCAACGCCCCGACAGGCTGGCGGCCCGCCGGGGTGCCGAATTCGGGGGAAGGTCGATCGCCCGATCCCATGCGGCCTCAACTCGCCACGTACGACTCGGCGAACGGGCTCTTCCAAGACCACACCGGGGGCATCGGCGTATTTGTTGTCGACGACAGCAAGCGCCTGCCCACTGAGAGTTGGATTGACCTCATGCGGGCACCGCGGCAACAAACATGAATGCACTGCCACGACGTTCAGTCATCGCATTGCGGCACCCGCATAGGATCGACGTGTGCAGCCACCGATCACCGCAGGTGTTGCGCCGTCTCGACGATCACGGCGCAACGTGACAGAACCCCACGTCGCCATGCACCGACACTGCTCCCCCAGCAGTCGGATACCCGGGATTGCGCACCGATGACAGCCGGACCCCAAAACCGCATCACGCCACGGCAATCCCGACATCGCAGTCAAGAACGTGCCGAGCGCACGCGGGAACTCGTCATTGAAGAGACGATCCGGTGCATCCGCGAAGAAGGATTTGCCGCTGCCAGCACCAGGCACATCATCGAACGAGCCGGGGTGAGCACCGGGGTCGTCCAATATCACTTTGGCGATCGGGACGGGCTGCTTACCGCCGTCGTTGACCACGCCATCACCTCCCTCGTGAGCTCGGTGAACGATCTCGCTGACGAAGTCGAAGGAATTGCCGAAACCGACGAACGCATGATTGCGCTCGCCGACGCTGCCTGGAAGACCTTCCTCAACCCGGCCAGCATGACGGCCATGGAAATCCTCATCGCCACCAGATCACTGCGGTCGACCCTGGGCATAGAACAACTCGCGAAGCTTCAACCGGGACTGCAACGCATCGCACAACTTATCGGCGCACGCTCGCCCCACGCCAGCGCGATCGCAGACCTCCTGTGGGCGGCGCCGGTCGGCCTCATGGTCGGCCAAATGGTAACCGAGGTGCCCCTACCCACAGAACCGCAACGACAGGCCATGGCACAACTGATGTCCGATCATCTGCGTGCCGCACAGCATGACAGCGCACCGCGGCGTCGGCGTGCCGACCGCCCTCGCTAACAGGATGCGACACGCTCTTCGATCCAGAGCCGTTCTGCACCAACCTGTCGCTGCGTAACGACGGCGGCGCACAGCCCACCGGTTAACGCCCAGGTGATCATCGGTGCTGCCACGAACTTTCTTGTGGCGAAATCAATTCCAGCTCCCAACTCACACTTGTGCTGTAGGACCTCGGACAGCTCAGCTGTCAGCAATGATGACCGCGGCCATCGTTTCTAGGTGTGCGGCCATCGTTCGGCGGCCCAGCGTTCCAGTCTTCATTTGAAGTAGCGCACCCCAGAACACGGTCTCCAGGGTGGTGACAACTTCCGGCCAGGCGCCCGCGCCCAGCGACGCGGTGACGCGCCGGTGCAGTTCCTCGCCGATGCGCGTCCGGATTTCGGCCACGTTGCCGTCCTCCCCCAGCAGGGCGCGGGTGCACACGACTGCCAACTGGGCTTCGTCGTCGAAAATCTCGGTGATCAATCGCAGCTGTTCACTGACGCGGCTGGCTGCGGGAATCGACGGGTCCACGTTCAGCGGCAGGTGTCTAATGCGGTCCAGATAGACATTGGCAAACACCGCGTCGATCGACGGAAAGTGTGCGCGCAGTGCCGTCGGTGTGATCCGCGCGTGCGTCGCCAGTTCCGGCACTGTAGGGGCGCCCTCGGACCCCGAAGCCTGATCGGCCAAGGCGGTGGCCGCACCCAACACACGACGCCGCGTCAGGACTCGCTGCCGATCCGGATCCCGCCGGAACACTCCGGGTAGCACCGCGATACTGGACATGTGTCCAGCCTATCCGACGGAACCAGAAGCGGCAACAGCTGCGGAAAAACGGCGATACAGCTGACTCTTTCACGCGGAGGCGGCAATCAATATCCACAGGCGCTGTCAATTAGGTGCCGACACAGCCTCACCAAATCAGACACTTGTCCAGTATCATTGTCTTCGTTCACTGAGCTGGTCTGGAGAGGTGGGATCGTGGCATACGTCATCACGCAGAACTGCTGCAAGGACGCGAGCTGCATTCCGGTGTGCCCGGTCGACTGCATCCGCCCGGCGCCCAGCGGCGGAGGATTCGACGCCGCCGAGATGCTGTACATCGACCCGGACAGCTGCATCGACTGCGGCGCCTGCTTTGACGAATGCCCGGTCGACGCAATCCATTACGACGACGATCTGCCGCCGCACCTGGAGCGCTTCAAGCAGCTCAGTGCCGACTATTTCGCCCTGCACCCGCTACAGGCCGATCCCACACCCGAACCGGCGCGCCACTCGCCGGTGCGACCGGGCGCGTTGCGTGTGGCAGTAGTTGGCGCCGGCCCGGCGGCCTGCTACGCCGCAGCCGAACTGATCGGCACCGACGGCGTGGAAATTGACATGTTCGAGCGGTTGCCCACACCATTCGGACTGATCCGGGCCGGCGTCGCGCCCGATCACCAGCGCACGAAATCGGTAGTGCGCCTGTTTGATTCGGTTCTCGCCAACGACCGCGTGAGCTGCCACTTCAATGTTGAAGTCGAACGGGATGTCACTCACGACGAACTCTTGGCCTCACACCATGCGGTCATCTATGCGGTGGGCGCATCGGACACCCGTGCCCTCGGGCTCCCCGGCGAGGACCTTGCCGGCAGCCACCCGGCCGCGGACTTCGTCGGTTGGTACAACGGCCACCCCGACCATTCGTCCCACCACTTCGAGCTGACCGGCCGGCGCGCGGTGGTGATCGGCAACGGAAACGTCGCGCTGGATGTCGCTCGCGTACTCACGATGGGTCCGGTCGAGCTTGCCGGCACCGATATTGCGGAACATGCGCTCGACGCCCTGCATGCCAGCAGCATCGACGAGGTGGTGATCCTGGCGCGTCGCGGGCTTGCCGATGCCGCGTTCTCGGTCAGCGAGTTCCTGGCTCTGGGCCATCTGCCAGACGTGGACGTTGTCATTGAAGGCGACCCCATTGATGAGGATGCCGCAGTTGACTTCGATTCCGCGAACAAGATTGCCATCGCCCGCGAGTACGCAGCGTGTCCCATCACCCCGGGACATAAGCGGATCGTGTTCAGATTCGGCGCCAGACCGGTTGAAATCGTTGGTTCCCAGCACGTTACGGCGCTGGTCCTCGATGACGGGGAGGTCCTGGAGACGTCGCTGCTGCTGCGGTCGATCGGCTATCGCGGCATCCCGATTGACGGTGTGCCCTTCGACCCGGCACGGGGCGTGGTGCCCAACAACCAGGGTCGGGTTGTCGACGATTCGGATGCGCCGGTTCCCGGGGTGTATGTCACCGGCTGGATCAAGCGGGGTCCGCGCGGCGTGATCGGTAGCAATCGCGTATGCGCGGCGGAGACGGTGGCATCGCTGTGGGACGACTTCGATTCCGGCACTCTGGGTCGAGATGTCCTGCAGCGGGACGTGTTACGCAGCCTGCTGACCGAGCGCGGTGTGATACGACTCGATTGGGACGGCTGGCGTGCCATCGACGCGTCGGAGTGCGAGCGGGGCCGAGCCGCCGGCCGTCACCGTTCGAAGCTGGTGTCGCGCCACGAGCTGATTGCCGCCGCATTGGCTCGCGATTGAGCTCGACGGTGGGCCGCACGCACGTCGCTGTAGACGTGCGTGCGGCCCGACCGATTTGACCGAAACGGTTTGAGGATGCCGGGGGCTACGAGTAGGTGACGTCGAGTCGCTTGACGCCGTTGATCCAGCCCGAGCGCAACCGTTCGGGCTCGCCGAGCTTGGCGATGTTGGGAATCTGGTTGGCGATCTCGTCGAAGATGAGCTTGATTTCCATCCGGGCAAGGTTCGCGCCGATGCAGTAATGCGCGCCGTTTCCTCCGAATGCCAAGTGTGGATTGGGGTTACGGAGAATGTTGAACTCGAACGGCTTGTCGAAGACGTCCTCGTCGAAGTTCGCAGAACTGTAGAACAGACCGACCCGCTGACCCGCCTTGATGTGTGCGCCGCCGAGTTCGACGTCCGCACTGGCCGTGCGCTGGAAGCAGTGCACCGGCGTCGCCCATCGGATGATCTCGTCAACGGCGGTGTCGGGGCGCTGTTCTTTGAACAGCTCCCACTGATCCGGGTGCTCGAAGAAGGCATTGATGCCGTGCGTCATGGCATTTCGGGTGGTTTCGTTGCCGGCGACGGCAAGCAAGATGACGAAGAAAGCGAACTCGACCTCGCCCAACGCCTCGCCGTCAACGTCGGCTTCGATCAGCCGTGTGACGATGTCGTCGGCCGGGCACCGACGGCGGTCTTCAGCCATGCTGTATGCGTAACCCATGATCTCGGCGTTTGCGGCCGTCGGATCGCCGGCGAACTCCGGGTCATCGGTGTTCATGATCGCGTTGGTCCAGTCGAACAGCTTCTCGCGGTCAGCCTCGGGCACCCCGATGAGATCCGCAATTGCCAAGAGCGGCAACTTCATCGCGATGTCATGGACGAAATCACCGGTGTCCTTCGCAGCGGCCTCGGCGACTATGTCGTGCGCGGCGGCGGCGAGCTTGCTTTCCAGCGTCACGATAGCGCGCGGAGTGAACAGCCGTGAGACCAACTTGCGCAGCCGTGTGTGCTCGGGTGCATCGTGATTGATCAACAGCGCTTTGGTGAGTTCCAGTTGATCGGCAGTCACGCCATCAGGCAGGCGCATCACCGCTCCCTTGCGGTTGGTTGACCACAGGTCGCCGTCGCGGGAGATCGCCTTGATGTGCTCGTGCCGGCTCACCACCCAGTAGCCGCCATCGTCAAAGATCGATTCAGGCTGCTCGTTCCACCAGACCGGAGCCGTCTGCCGAAGATGCGCGAACTCGTTGATCGGAATCCCCTTCAACAGCACCTCGGGATCAAATGACTTCGCCAGCCGCGCAAGCGAATCAGGCGCTGCTGGAAGACAGCGACCGCTGCCACGCCAGGAGACTCGCCACCCCGATGGTCTCCAGTGCTATCGCTGCCACCGCAACCGGGTGCGGTCGTCCGCGTTGTTGCCACGAACGGATTCGGGCCAGGCCACCAATGAACGTGGTTGACAACGAGAACGTCACTGTCCGCGACCGCTCGACACGTCCGAGCTGGGGCCACATCATGAGCGCCATCGCGAACTTGAACACATTGGCATATCGAAGCGAACTGTCCACTGTGGGCGGCACTTCCGGAGATCCCCCTGGCACACCCTGAGCGCCACGAGCGATCTCACCGACCGCGCTGGCCATCGGTATCACCGTCAGCGCCGCGAGAGTCCACTGCAGCCCACGACGACTCCGACCATTGCCAGGTTGCGACACCGCGCGCGGGTACTCCATGTTCATGTTCCTCATTTCGATGTCGTTGCGGCGGCCAGGATCGCGTCGGTGACCGCGGCCGGGGTGACCGCGAAGGTGAGCTTCTGAGTGCGACTGAGGGTGTCGAGCAGGTAGCGACGTTTGGGATGCCTGGATGTCAGCGCGTGATGGACCGCCTTGGTGACTCGCTTGGGGTCGGCGGCAAGTTTCTGCATACGGCCCATCAGCTTCCGGCTACCGGCCAGATGCGCCGCGTATAGCTGGCGATTCGCCTCGGACAGCTGATTGGTCATGCGGTCGTAGTCGTCGAGTGCGCTGCCCCACATATCGGTGCGGATCGGGCCGGGCTCGATAAGCGAGACCGGAATCTTCCACGGGCGCAACTCCATTCGCAGCGCATCAGCCAACGATTCGATCGCATACTTCGACGCGTTGTACGCGCCGGTGCCCGGAGTTGTGATGAGCCCGCTAACCGAAGACATGAACACCAACCGCCCACCGGCTTCACGGATTTTCGGCAGCACCGCCTGGGTCACCGCGATCTGGGAGATCACGTTGACGTCGAGCTGACCAGTCAGGTCATCCAGCGACAGCCCCTCCACCGGCCCGTTCACGATGATCCCCGCGTTGTTGACCAGGCCATCCAGACCCGCCGGCAGCCGAGCGGGCAGCGCGGCGATATCGGAACGGTCTGTGATGTCCAGCGGGATCGGATGCACATTCGGCAATCGACTCAGGCTGTGCAGCGCAGCATCAGAGCGAGCGGTGGCATATACGTCCCAGCCACGCGAACTCATGCTCTCGGCGATCGCCAACCCGATGCCTCTCCCGGCGCCGGTAACCAAAACAGAAGGCATTTTTCAATCTCTTCTCTCGTCGACACGTCGACAGGTCAGGGAACGGGCGAAGATCCGTCCCGCGCCGCTTCAATAGCGATCGTTATGGTAACGTACGTTATGCTAGTGAAGACGGCATGTCAATCGACAAAGAGGTGCTGATTGTGCGGTATCCACCGGACCACAAAGAGAAGCTCCGCGCTGCGCTGCTGGAAGCCGCAGTTGAACAGATGAAGGTCAACGGCTTCATGGGGATCGGCGTTGACGGCATCGCCAGCGCCGCCGGCGTCACCTCTGGGGCCGTCTACTCAAACTTCACCAACAAGGCTGGGTTGCTCACCGCGATCATCGAGACGTACCTCGGCCAGTTCTCAGACGCACCCGACTCGCCGCAGGACGACATAGACGGGTTGAAGGACTTCCTGGCCTACTACATCGGCAACACGCACTGTATGGATGTCGAAAGAGGTTGCGTAATGCCAGCATTGAGCGAAGACGTGGCCAGACACCCAGCCGCCCAAGAAGTCTACGATCGCCAGGCCACCGCCTTTGCCACTCGAATCGCCAACGCCCTCGGCGGCGAACGTCAGCAGGCTCAACAAAGCGCATGGAGCCTCGTCGCCCTGATGGTCGGCGCGGTAACAGTGGCGCGCGCGATGGTTCCCGGCAGCCATTCACAACAACAAGCACTGCAGGCGGGACTTTCCGCTGCCATGGCCATTGTCGACGGCGACGCTCCTGTGCCGACATGATCGGGCACCACCGAGCCTAACCGACGAGTATCCATTAACCCGGCCGGCCGCCCTCGCGGCTTGATCAAGACAAGCCGCGTCAATGCCAATAATGCTGATGCACTGAGCTATTCATAGCCCAAGACAGCAACGTCCAGGCCCGTTGTTGCACCACATTATGCGGAAGCCCCTACGCGATGCCCGGGCCGGCTACACCGAGGCAACAGGCACCGGCGCTCAGTCGGGTATGCGGGTAGGCAGGCTGCCGACGTGACGTCTCATCGAGTCGGCAAGTAGGTTTTTCTCATCCAGCTGGCAAAAAGCCGTAACGGTACGGTTGTGCAGACCCGAGGTCACCTGCCCGGCCGGCGGGCCTACCGTCAACCCCAAACACCTTGTCTTTATGGCATTTTGAGCCTAAAAGGACTCTAACTTGCGCGTGGCGGTCGAATCCGTCCTGCCCGATCAGCACGTGGCAACCGACGGCGCCCGCGGCGCGGCGCCGACAACGACGCCAACACCCAGCCTGATCGATCCCGCAGTGCTGTCCGAAATCGATGCAGACACCGTCGATCCTGACGAGCGCGGGATCGTCTCGACGCTGCTGTTCGCAAACAAGCTCGTCGACATTCTCGCGCAGGTCGTCACGCGATTCCGCCGAAAGACCGACCACGGCGTCTATCCGACAGTTGTCGAGGAAATTCTGCGCGCGTTCTATCTGGGCAACGTCGACGGATCCATCTGGGCGGCGATGAAGGATCAGACGGCCGCGGCGTTAGGCGAGGATCGCGGCGCGCGGCTGCTCTTCGACGGCATCGCCGCCGCGGAGGACGACTCGAGCTATCCGCGGATCATGCTCGTCGGGCACAGCGCCGGCGGCGTATTCATCGACAACTTCATCGCTGAACTAGCGCGCGGGCACACCCGTGGCTACCGGCAGTGGCCCGAGTCGCCGCGGTTCCGGGTAGCGCTGCTCGCGCCTGCCAACACCTACACCTCTTTCGCGTCGACGCTGGCCACCGCTGACCGGTATATCGAATACCTGCGGATGTTCACAATGCCCGATGATGCTGAACAACAGGACCGGCTCGCCGGCGCGTTTTACCCGCGTTCGTTGCTTTACTTTGTCTCGGGCGTGCTCGAACGCGACCAATCGGGCGGCTCGATCGTGGCGCCATTGACCGGCCTTGCGCGCTACCTCGATGCAACGTCTAAAAAGCCGAGGTCGCTCGTTGGAACGCGCGACTATTTGGCGGGCCGCGTTGTGCTCTCGCCGACCGCCGCTGGCGCTGCGCCCGGTCGCGCCGCCGCCGCCAACACACATGGCGATTTCGACGACGACGCACTCGTGTTAAACAGCGTACAAGAAATGATCAGGGAGTGGCGATGAACCGCTATCACTACGCGATCGGGGTCGGAATCACCAACTACCCGAACTACTCGAGCCTCAAGGCCCTTGCCGGTCCGGTAAACGATGCCAACGCCTTTCGCGACTGGCTCGAAAACGAGGGCGGTGTTCCTGTAAAGAACATTGAACAGCTGACGACCCCGATCGGCGCGCCGACTCCTGGCGCTGCCCAACCGGTCAAAGGCCAGCTCGATGACGCAATGGAGCGCCTTCACGACAAAATTGAGGCCGACACCGCACACGACCCCGCGCTGTGGCACCAGTCGCGTCTCTATGTCTTCTTGGCAGGGCACGGCATCATTCCCCGAGGCGGCGAAAGCGCACTGTTGCTGGCCAACACGCGCCAAGGGCGTCACGAGAATTTCGAAGTCAGCCAGTACGTGAATTGGTATCACTATCACGGCGGCATTTTCAAGGAGATCGTCTTCTTCACTGACTGCTGCCGAAACCGATTCGATAAAACCCCGCCCAGTGTTCCGCCCTTCGACTTGACTGATGGGACATGTCCGACAGTGTTCACCATGGGTGGATATGCCTGTGCCCCAGGCACTCCCGCCTATGACCAAAAAGAAGCTCAGACCCCCGCAAACGAGCGGCGCGGGTATTTCACTCAGGCGCTGCTGCGAGGCCTACGTGGTGGCGCACAGATCGACCTAGCCGAAGGCGTCATCACCGGACAGACCTTGGCGACGTACGTGCAGTTCGCGGTCCGGCACACCACCAGCCACAAACCCATACCTCAGCACGTAACGACACCGACCTCCGATCAGGGGTACCCGATCCGTTTCGGCGCGCCAACCACAATTCCAATGAATCAGGCGACGATTAGTATTCCTCCGGCGTTTGCCCGCGAGGTGGAGCTGCGCGACCCTACCGGAAAGCGTCATAAGTGGGCGAACGGCCCCACGCCCTGGCCGATGACGGGGCCCGATGGCCTCTATGGCGTGGTCGAGGTCTCAACAATGAGCGGCTCCGCATTCCAGGACGACGGACGGTTCGCCGTAATCGGAGACACCCATGTCCAGCTTTGAGCCATCGACTGCGGGCACCAGCCTGCTCGTGCTGACCGGCGCGCTTCCCGGCACCTGGCTCGAGGTGATCGATAGCCAGGTGCGTTCCATTTGCGCCGGCTGGGACTACCTGAATATCACTGTGCCGAAGGAGTTTACGAAGTCCACGCGTCGGCCGGCGGCGAAGAGGAATCAGTAATGCTCACCATTGGGCCTGACGAAGAAGTCCACCGCGAGATCAGCGTAGATTTCCCGACCGTGGCGCCACTAGCAGCGAGCTCGCCACCCGACCACAGTACATTCGCCGAATGGCTCAGCGGCGCTATCCGGTCTGACCGCGATGCAGCCGGGCTGGTAGTGGTCCTGCGCAACAATGATGACGGCCCGAAACTTCTTGTCGACAGCATCGAACTCCTCGACAGCCGCCTTGAGCGAGTGCACGAATGGGATTCGCGCTGGGTTCTCGGCGGTAACGACATCGCCGGCAAAGCGACTCTGTTAGCGCCAGGCCTGTAAATCCTGCGTACACAGCCCCACCAGGAGCCGGGTCGTGAAGACATCGTGCTGACCGACCAGACCATTTGGCTCTCGCCGGGCTGGCAGACGTTGGCTTTTCTGCCGAACGGCGACGCCGGGGCACGCGCCTGTCAGATGGCGGTTCAGATGAGTCCGTTGTCGCGACCATGGCAGTCCGATGCCAGGGACGCACGTGTGGTCGAAGCGCTCTTTGCGGGCATCAGCGCGGGCGAGCTCGACGTGGCTCCCAGCGTGCTGGGGCTTGCCCGGACAAAGTTCGAGATCAACCCAATGCTGGCGGTCACGGCGCAGCAATTGGTGAGGTTGGGCTCGGCTGAGCACGGCGAGTCACCTGAACTGCTCGATGGGCTAAGCAACCTTCTCGGCTACCACCCCGATATTGCTGCGGTGCGTTCCCCTCTTCTCGGGAGAATCACCCGCAATCGCGCCGAGGTGCCCTGGCCGCCGATGTTTGATTCGTCGTACCGCAAGTTCCTGCTAAGTGCCGCTCAGCTCTGCGACAACGTGATCGGCGAGGATAGCCCCGCAGAGCGAATCGCACCGTTTCTCAACAACACTGGACCGTGGCTACGTTGGGACGGCACCGGTGAAATCCTCTCCCACCAGGCCCAGACCACAGACCCGTTGGCGTGGTGTGATCCACACTGGAGCTGGGACTCTGAGCGGCGCGGCAGTGTCCCGTCGGCCGCACTGCGCCAGATCGAAGACGCTATCGGCGATATCGCTGACTTCCGGCATGTCGAAGGGCGCGATGTCGTCGGCACCCTCGGCGTCGCCAGGCTCGCCGAACTGCTGCGAATGCCCAAATCGCCTGTTCGATAAGCACTTTCGGAATTGTGCCCACAGAAGGCCTCGTCGTCATCGGCTAGCGGCGAACTGGTGCGGCAGCGCGGGGCATCACTACCGCGTTGCCGCCCGCGCATTTCGGCGTTCCCCAACGCAGAGATGCGGATTCGACGAGGTGGCGGAATTCTGCGAACCTTGACCACGCGGTCTTGCCGCCAGCGCCACGCACACCGACTCTCCGTCGTCTAACGCCGGCACACGTGAACCACAGCACCCCTGGACAAGATCCGGCGTTATACGATACGTCCACTCACCACGCCGATAACGGCCACCTATGTCGGGTATCGATAACCTGAACACGCAGTCAGAGTCAGCACCAATAGCGCTGCCACACTGGGATATTCATAGCTGCCGAGGTATCGGCAGGCCGCCGGTCCGGTCGCGCTAGACGACGAAGAGCCTCATTCTGCGACATCCAAGCTGTCGAGAACGTGGGGCCGTATGCGTTCCGCAGCCAGAAATCCAGCGCGGGCCGGGCGCCGGGCCAACGCGACCTCTCATCGAGTTGGCAATTTTGCCAAGTTGTGCCATCTCAAATGAGAATTTGCCACGCAGATTGAGAAGTGACACCCTCCACTTTCAACATATAGCGCACCTGGGGGCTTGTGGCAAGACCCCCCTCACGCTCCAGAATCGCTGGGCTGCAACGTAACTGCAGCTGGATCGTCTTGAGGGGGACGCATGACGAATATTGACGTGATCATCGTGGGCGCGGGACCGACCGGCCTGACGCTCGCCACTGAACTCTGCCTGACCGGGATCAAACCGCTTGTCCTGGAACGGCTCACCGACATCCGCGAGGTCGCCAAAGCCGGCGGCATCGGCGGCCAGATCCTCAACCTGCTGCGCTACCGGGAACTCGGTGACCTGCTCGACGACGCTGCCGGCCCGCCCGTCACCGCCAAACTTCCGTTCGGCGGCATCCACGTCGATCTCACTCAGCTGGACGAGTCGCCGATGCAGGTGCAGCGGCTCCCCCAGCCTCAGCTCGAAGCACTCCTGCAGCACTACGCACGCAGCCTCGGCGTCGAGGTCCGGCGCGGCCACGAGGTGACCGGTCTACAGCAGGACGACGACGCTGTGCACCTCGAGGTCCGCGGTCCGGACGGCCCGTACCGCATCAGCGCCCAGTACGTCGTGGGCTGCGACGGCGTGCGCAGCCGGGTGCGGGAGCTGGCCGGAATCGGCTTCCCGGGCATCGTTTACCCCGAGATCCACCGGATGGCCACCGTCACGTGGCCGCGCGAGATCACCGTCCGCGACAACGGCGACTACGACGCGCCGGGCTATGGCCGCCTGCCGTGGGGCTACAGCCAGACCGAGGGCGGCATCTTCGCCATCGCGTCGTCGGAGCCCGGATGGCTGGGCCTGTACACCAGCGAGGCGCCCGATCACGACTACGACGACGACGACCCGATGACGTTGGACGAATTCCGCGCCAGCGTCCGCCGCGTGCTCGGGGTGGATCTCCCGCTCGGCGAACCGCGACGGCTCACCCGGTTCACGTACGCGGCCCGGCACACCGAGCGCTACGTGGCGGGACGGGTGCTGCTGGCCGGTGACACGGCGCATCAGATTCCGACGGGCGGTGTCGCGGTATCGGCCGGGATGCTCGACGGGGTGAACGTGGCCTGGAAGCTCGCCGCGACACTCCGGGGCTGGGCACCGCCCTGCCTGCTCGAGACCTACCACTCCGAACGGCACCTCGCCGGCGAACGCCTGCTGCTGCACGCGCAGGCCCAGGTGTCGTTGCGGCGCGGCTACGACCCCGCAGATGAGGCGCTGCGAAAAGTGTTCAGCGAGCTGCTCTCCGACGCGCCTGCTCTCGCGCGTGTCGGCGCGATGATCGCCGCGTCCGACGTCCGGTATCCGATGCCCGGCGCGGAGTCACACCCGCTGGCCGGGACGTTCGCCTCGCACCTGTCCGACGACGTCGCGGCACCGCTGCGCGCGGCGCGAGCCGTGTTCGTCGGGCCGGCGGAGCTGTGCGATGTCGCGGCGCCGTGGGCGGACCGCGTCGACATCATCAGTCGCCAAACCGACGCTCTGCTGATCCGCCCGGACGCACACATCGCGTGGGCCGGCGCCTCGGATGCGGGGCTGAGGGAGGCGCTGACGTATTGGTTCGGCGATCCGCGATGAGTATTCGCGCCCGCATCGGTCTATCCAATGGACGCAACTTTCAGGAGGCACTATGACCGAGCAGACCGCCCTGCCGCCGGTGGTCGACCAGGACACCTGGCGGACCGCCCTCGACGACCTGCGCCGCCGCGAAAAGGCCGCGACGCGCGAACTCGACGCCATCGCCGCACAACGGCGCCGGCTGCCGATGGTCGAGCTGCCCGAATACACCTTGATCGGCGCCGATGGTCCGACCCGCTTGACCGACATCTTCGACGGCCGGTCGCAACTGATCGTCTACAACCACATGTGGACCGACGGCGCCGAGTGGCAGTGCCCCGGATGCACCGGCTTCACCTCTCAATTCACGCGCCTGGATTTCCTGGCCAACTACGACGCCCGGTTCGTCATCGTCACCAACGGGCCCATCGAGGAAGCCCTGGCCTACAAGGCCAAAGTGGGCAACAAGATGGATTGGTACTCGTCGTCGGAGAGCAGTTTCGGGTCGGACATGGGCGCCCCGCCCGGCGCCGGCTTTGCCGTCAATGTGTTTCTGCGACATGGCGATACGGTCTACCGCACCTGGCATACCGACGGTCGCGGCTGCGAACAGCTGGGCCACAGTTTCGCGTTGATCGACGTTCTGCCCTACGGCCGCCAGGAGCAGTGGCAGGATTCGCCTGAAGGCTGGCCGCAGTCGCCGACGTACTCCAAATGGGCCAGTTCGCAGGACATTGCCCGCGCATACGGAACCAACGGACAGAAGGGACAAAACCGATGACCAGCAGCTCAGTTGCCCAGGAACGCTTCGTCGCCACCCGCACCATCGCCGCGCCGCCCGCCGCGGTCTTCGCGGTGCTGGCCAACCCGGCGCGGCACAAGGAAACCGAGCCCGGGGACTGGGTTCGCGACGCCGTGGACACCGCACCGATCACCGGTACCGGCCAGGTCTTCGCCATGAACATGTACCTGGACCAGGCCGGCGGCGACTACGTCACGTACAACCTGGTGACGGATTTCGAGCCTGATAAGACCGTCGGCTGGGCGACCGGCAGTCTGGACGAGTCGGGACAGCACCTCCCCGGCGGTTGGTGGTGGCGCTACGACCTGGCCCCGAACAGCGACGGCACCGATGTCACCCTCACGTACGACTGGACCGAGACACCGCAGGCCTTCCGCGATCAGATCGGCGGCATGCCGCCGTTCCCGCTCGGGTTCATCGAGGAGTCGCTCGCCGCTCTCGACCGCGCCGTCACCGGCTAAGACGCACGCCACTCCCTCTGCGCGAGAAAATGTTGCACAGCAACGTATTTGTCGCGCAGAGGGCGGGGCGGTCGTCGGCTCGCCGACCCCGGTTTCGACTCGCGGGTGTCACCTGCGTAGCGTGCTGTTCATTGCGTCGGCTCGACGGGGCACCTCCTGTCTGATTTGGTCCTGCGCGTTTCCCGCGTATGCTTGATCCATCGGCGGTACTTCGTCGCGTGGCGGTTCAAAGCCACGCCGTCGCCGATTCGAAGTAGTTTGACCGATTCGCGGTCAAGGCAGGAGCGTCGCAATGACGCCGCAACATGACCGCACGTCCCCAATTCAACGCACGTCGCCGACGCAGACTCCACGATTGCGGTTGAAGCCCAAGGCTCCCCACAGCGGATACGTCGACGGGGCGTGGTGGCCGCACAGCAGCAACCTGAGCACCGAACTGCCCGACCTGTTGGCCGTGCTGTCGGTGCGCCTCGGACGGATCGACCGGGTGCTCTACAACGTGCACGAGTGGTCCTCCGCCCCCACCAAACTCGCGGCAGGCGGACGGCGGGTACGCCTCGACGGTTACCAGCGCCAGCCGATCAACACCGTTGAAGTGGTTGGACTCGACCGCGACCGGATCGTGCTCCTGACGGTGCCCGTCAACACGGACCCGGCAGAAGCCCATTGCGCACTCATGAACGCCGCACAGCCCAACGACCACACGACGGTGTCGGGCATTCTCGCGGCAGCGCAGCACGCGGACTAGCGATTCTTCGCTTCTTGCGCTGAATCACAACAGATTTGGATGCGGACGTTCGCATCCATGTTCAAAAAGAAAGTAGTAGTCACATGACCGAAGGAACCGTGAAGTGGTTCAACGACGCTAAGGGCTTCGGCTTCATCTCCCCCGACGGCGGTGCGCCCGATGTTTTCGTGCACCACACCGAAATCCTGGGCGCCGGCTTCCGCTCGCTCGAGGAGAATCAGCGAGTGAAGTTCGATGTCACCCAGGGCAACAAAGGCCCGCAGGCCGTCGGCGTCACCACGCTCTGATCCCGCGGAAATTCTGGACTGACGCGATCCGCGTCAGTCCAGAACCTTTCCCGAAACACGTTGCCGCCGAGCGGCTGTCAAGATTTCTTCGGCGGTCTCCAGCATCGCGTCCTCGCCGCGACGTGGGTCCACGGACTGACCAGCGGCGCGGCGCAGCACCATGCCGGCGAGCGTGTTGTTGGTCGTGCTGGGCACGATCAACAGGGTCGCGGTGGCGTCACACCCTTCCACGGTCATGATGTGCTGCGCACGTCCACGCCACGCTTGCCAATTGAGGTTCGGCGGATTGTGCAGGGGCGACCAGTTGATGCCGACCTCCACGATCTTCCCGAGACGGTCATCCAGAACCGCTATCAGGCCCGCGAATTCGTCGGCCAGGACTCCCGTGTACGGCCACCAGGCCCCGTCGATTCGGCGACCGAGCGTGTCGGACAGGCACAGCCGAACGGGTTTGTCGACGCGGGTTCGTTGCGCGATGTACGCCATCAGGTCGCCACTACGTGCTGAAGCCGACTGGTGCGCCATCCCATGAAAAGTCCTAACGGTCGGTGCCGCGATCACCCACCGGCAGAATCACGTAGAGACCACGCTGCCAATGACTTCGAGCGGAGCCGCCAAGCAACATCTGACGCGGCTCTACCCATGACGCTACGCCGCATGTGCGGCTGACGCGCCTCGCAACCGTCAGTCGCTGTACTCCGCGGTGCCGTCTTCGAGCACCAGCCGGGCGTTGCTGCCGTCGGCCCCGGCGGCCTCGGTACGGAACACCGCGCGCCCCGGCTCGGTGCGCCACACCGAGGTCGTCAACGTCTCGCCGGGGAACACCGGAGATGTGAAGCGCGCCCCGACGGCCTTGATCTTGGCGGCGTCACCGCCGGCGAGCTCGGCGACCAGGACGCGGCCGGCGACGCCGTAGGTGCACAGGCCGTGCAGGATCGGCTTCGGGAAGCCGGCGAGGGTCTGCGCGAACCACGGGTCGCTGTGCAGCGGGTTTCGGTCGCCGGAGAGCCGGTAGATCAGCGGCTGATCCTCGGTGGTGGGTAGCGCGACGACGGCGTCGGCCGGACGATCTGGGATCTCCGGCGCCGCCGCCCGCTCCCCTGGCTGCCCGCCGAAGCCGCCCTCGCCGCGGATCACCGCGGTCGACCAGGATTCGGCGATCACGTTCCCGCTGTCGTCGGTGGCGGTGCCCTTGAACGTCAGGATGGCGTTCTTGCCCTCGCCCTTGTCCTGGATGTCGACCACCTCGGAGCTGACGTTGAGTCGGCCCGAAGGCGGCAGCGGCGCGTGCAGCCGAATCTGCTGGCTGCCGTGCAGCAGCTTGCCGAAGTTGAAGCTGCCGACCTCCCCGACGGCACCCCAGGCCGGGCAGCAGATCACCGCGTAGGTGGGCAACACCTGCTGGTCGATGCCATGGCTGTTCTCCGTGGTGAACGCCAAATCCTTCGTCCCGCAACCCACTCCGAGCGCATAGAGCAGGGTGTCGCGTTCGGTCCATTCGAAGGGCTGCGGTGCGGTCTTGGCTCCGATGGCATTGGGGTTGATCGGCATTCGGCGGTTCTCCCTCAGAGGTGGGTGTGACAAATTCGGACCATACGCGCTATTGACCTCGGCCCGCGAGAGGGTCACGATGACTCGCATGCGATATGTCGTTACCGGCGGTACCGGGTTTATTGGCCGCCGCGTCGTCAGCCGGATTCTGGCTCAGTACGACGAAGCCGAAGTGTTCGTTCTCGTCCGTCGGGCGTCGTTGGCCCGCTTCGAAGAACTGGCCGCGGACTGGGGTGACCGGGCAAAACCCCTGGTCGGCGACCTCACCTCCGCGGGTCTGGGCCTGGCCGATCTGGCCGATCTGGGTCCGATCGACCACGTGGTGCACTGCGCCGCGATCTATGACATGACCGTCGACGCCGCTACCCAGCAGGCCGCCAACGTCGAAGGCACCCGCGCGGTGATCGAGTTGGCGCGCGGTCTCGGTGCCACGCTGCACCACGTGTCGTCGATCGCGGTGGCCGGCAACTACCGGGGGATTTTCACGGAGGATGACTTCGACGTCTCTCAGGAGCTGCCGACGCCCTACCACCAGACCAAGTTCGAAGCCGAGCAGCTGGTGCGCACCACCCCCGGGCTGCGGCACCGGATCTACCGGCCGGCCGTCGTGGTCGGCGACTCCCAGACCGGCGAGATGGACAAGGTCGACGGGCCGTACTACTTCTTCGGCGTGCTGTCGCGACTGGCGGCGCTGCCGAGGTTCACGCCGATGATGGTGCCCGACACCGGCCGCACCAACATCGTGCCGGTGGACTACGTCGTCGACGCCCTGGTGGCGCTGATGCATGCGGACGGCCGCGACGGTCAGACGTTCCATCTGACGTCTCCGAATCCCATTGGGCTCAAAGACATCTATCGCGGCGTCGCGCGTGAAGCCGGGCTGCCACCGCTGCGCGGCACGTTGCCGAAGGCGACGGCCGCCCCGGTGCTCAAGGCCACTGGGCGGGCCAAGGTCCTGCGCAACATGGCGGCCATCCAGTTGGGCATCCCGGGTGAGGTGCTCGACGTCGTCGATCTGGCGCCGTCGTTCGCCTCCGAAGCCACTGTGGCGGCATTGCAGGGCACCGGCATCGTGCTGCCCGAATTCGCTTCGTACGCACCGAAGCTGTGGCGTTACTGGGCCGAGCACCTGGACCCGGACCGGGCTCGCCGGGACGATCCGCGCGGCCCGCTGGTCGGGCGCAACGTGATCATCACGGGTGCCTCGAGCGGTATCGGCCGGGCCTCGGCCGTCGCGGTCGCCGAGCGCGGTGGGCGGGTGTTCGCCTTGGCCCGTAGCGCTGACGCCCTCGACGAGCTGGTTACGGAGATTCGCCAATTCGGCGGCGAGGCCTACGCTTTCACGTGCGATGTCGCCGACGGCAGTTCGGTGGAGCACACCGTCAAGGACATCCTCGGCCAGTTCGGCCACGTCGACTATCTGGTGAACAACGCCGGCCGCTCGATCCGTCGTTCGGTGGTCAACTCGACCGACCGCTTCCACGACTACGAGCGCGTGATGGCGGTCAACTACTTCGGCGCGGTCCGGATGACGCTGGCTCTGCTGCCGCACTGGCGCGAACGCCGGTTCGGTCACGTGGTCAACGTGTCGAGCGCCGGGGTGCAGGCCAACAGCCCGAAGTACAGCGCGTACCTGCCGAGCAAGGCAGCTCTGGACGCGTTCTCGGAAGTCGTTGGCACCGAGACTCTTTCGGACCACATCACGTTCACCAACATCCACATGCCGTTGGTCCAGACTCCGATGATCGCGCCGTCGAAGCGGCTTAATCCCGTGCCGCCGATCACCGCCGAACACGCGGCGGCGATGGTGGTGCGCGGTTTGGTGGACAAGCCGGCCCGCATCGACACCCCGATGGGCACACTGGGCGATCTCGGAAACTACTTCACGCCCAAGCTGTCTCGCCGCGTGCTGCACCAGTTGTACCTGGGCTACCCGGATTCGGCGGCGGCCCGCGGTGTCACCGAGACCCCGCCGCCGGTTGATCGTCCGGAACGCCCACGCAACCCGCGCCGGCCCAAGCGGCCCCTCGCGGCCGGCAAGGTCCGGGTGCCCCGGCCGGTCAAGACCGCGGTGCGGCTGATCCCGGGTGTGCATTGGTAGGTACCGCACAGACAGCGACACCTGGTCCCAGCAACGGGGCTCGGACCAGGTGTCGCGGTATCGAGGTCAGACCAATTCGTACGCCGGGTCCCGGTGCAGCGTCGAGTCGATGCCCTCTTCCTCCTCTTCCGCCGAGATACGCAGCCCCATCATCTTCTTGATGACAAGCGCGATGACGAGGGCCACCGTGAACGAGTAGGCCAGGACCGACCCCGCGGCGACGGCCTGCTTGAGCAGCAGGTCTGCGCCGCCGCCGTACAGCAGTCCGTTGACGCCGTTGGGCATACCCGAGCTGGCGAAGAAGCCGATCAGCAGCGTGCCGACGATGCCACCGACGAGGTGGACACCGACGACGTCGGTCGAGTCGTCATAGCCGAACTTGTGCTTGAGCCCGATGGCGAACGGGCAGATCACCGCCGGGATGAAGCCGACGAAGATGGCGCCGACCGGGGTGACGGCGCCACACGCGGGAGTGATGGCGACCAGACCGGTGATGGCGCCGGAGGCAGCGCCGATGCCGGTGACGTGGCCGTCCTTGAACTTCTCCACCAGGAGCCAGCCCAGCGTGGCCGCGCACGTCGCGACGAACGACGTGACCATCACGATCGCCGCCGGCTTGCCGGCGGACAGCGCCGATCCACCGTTGAACGCGTACCAACCGGCCCACAGCAGACCTGCACCGAGCAGGATGAGCGGCACGTTGTGGGGCTTACGTGACGACCAGGTGGCCGACCGGCCGAGCACCAGCGCGACCGCGAGCGCGGCCGCGCCCGCGTTGATGTGGACCGCCGTGCCGCCGGCGAAGTCGATGGCGTGCAGCTTGTTGGCGATCCAGCCACCCTTGGCGTCACTCGTGACGACGCCGTCGACCGCGAAAACCCAATGGGCGACCGGGAAATAGACCAGAATCGCCCACGCCGTCGCGAAGGTCATCCAGGCGGCGAACTTCATCCGGTCGGCCGCGGCACCCGAGACGATGGCCACGGTCAGCGCCGCGAAGAGCGCCTGGAACAGCGCGAACAAGCTGACGGGCAGCCCGTTGATGGTGGTCATCGGGTCCAGGAGGTTCTTCATCCCCGCGAATTCGGTGAAGCTCCCGACGAATCCACCGTAGGAAGTACCGAATGTCATCGAGAAGCCGAACAACACCCACAGCACTCCGACGACCGCCACGGCGCCGTACGTCATCATCATCATGTTGGTCGAGCTCTTCACACTGACCATGCCGCCGTAGAACAGGGCCAGCCCAGGGATCATGATCGTGAGCCCAATGATGCAACAGAGCATGAATGCTGTTGTTCCGGTGTCCATTTCGCCTCCTCGCAGGTTCGTGGGCACACGCTATGCCCGTCTCTGCTCAGTAGACAATGTTTTCTTTGCGTAGACGATATGGTGCGGGTAACAAACTTGTGAACGACCTCGTAACGCCGAAGTTACGTAGCTGCTGTTGCAATCCCCAACGCCGCCGTGTCTACTATTAAGAAACGATGATTCCTATCAGTAGTCGGGAGTTGGCATGACGAAGCCCAACACACTTGCGGAATTGGCCGCAGAGGCGGGAACCAAGTTCATCCTCGCGCTCTTCGTCGACCTGAACGGCAAGCCGTGCGCCAAGCTGGTGCCGGTCGAAGCGGTCGACGAACTCGCCGCCGACGGAGTCGGGTTCGCCGGCTACGCGGTCGGCGCGATCGGCCAGGAGCCGAAGGACCCCGATCTGGTCGCCATGCCCGATCCTGCGTCGTTCACGCCGATCCCCTTCGTCAAAGAGGGCCTGGCCCTTGTGCATTGCGATCCGCATGTCAACGGCGAGCCGTGGCCGTTCGCGCCGCGCAACATCCTCAAGGCCATGATCCAGCAGGCCGCCGACGCCGGATTCGAACCGTGGATCGGCGCCGAGGTCGAGTACTTCCTACTCAAGCGGAACGCCGACGGCGCGTTGGTTCCGGCCGATGACCAGGACACCGCGGCCCAACCGTGTTACGACGCCCGCAGTGTCACCCGGATGTACGACCACCTGTCATCGATCAGCACTGCCATCAACGGTCTGGGCTGGGGCAACTATGCCAACGACCACGAGGACGGGTCCGGCCAGTTCGAACAGAACTTCAATTACGCCGAGGCGCTGACCACCTGTGACCGCGTCATCACCCTGCGTTACCTGCTCAACGTGATGGCCGCTGAGCGCGGCATGATCGCCACGTTCATGCCGAAACCGTTCGCGAACAAGACCGGATCCGGCCTGCACATGCACATGTCACTCACCAGTGGCGGCACCCCGGTGTTCCCCACGGAGCCCCACGAGGACGACCGCGGCCTCGCGATGTCCGCGACCGCGTACTCGTTCATCGCCGGCATCCTCGATCACGCATGCGCCATGCAAGCGGTGATCGCGCCAACGGTCAACTCCTACAAGCGAACCGGCGCCATCTCGACGGCGTCGGGTGCGTCCTGGGCGCCGCGCTTTCCGACCTATGGCGGCAACGACCGCACCCACTACGTGCGCGTCCCGGACAGCAGTCGCATCGAAATGCGCGGAGCCGACGGTTCGGCCAACCCGTACCTGGCGGCGGCCGTCGCACTCGCCGCCGGACTGGACGGCATCAAACGGGCCGCCGACCCCGGCGCCCTGGGCACGGGACCCAAACAGGAACGCCTCCCCGCCACCCTGTTGCACGCGATCGAACGCCTGGAGACCGACGAGGTGATGACCGGCGCGCTGGATGCCGCCATCCCGCCCAACACCGATATCCCCAGTGTCGCCGCCTATTTCGCCCGTCTGAAGAAGACCGAGTTCTGGGACTGGCATTCCGCGGTCGGCGCGTGGGAACACGAGCGTTACCTCACCGCTTTCTGAGCACGGCAACAAAACCTCTGTCGGCCAACAACATCGGGCCGCGACGAGAAAGGACCAGTACAACCATGTGCGGAATCGTCGGGTTGCACCTGCGCAACCCCGAGCTCTATCCCAGGCTGGGTGAACTGTTGGCCGGCATGCTGACCGCCATGGAGGCGCGCGGCGCCGACTCCGCGGGGATCGCCGTGTATGGCGACCCCCAGTGGTCACCGCCGGGGCAGAGCACCATCTCGCTGATCGAGGTCGGCGAGTCACGCGAACAGGTCGCGGAAGCACTCGGCGCCCGCCTGGGCGCCGAAATCACCGTCATCGCGCGCGATGTGACGTATCTGGTGTCGGCGTCCACGACACCCGAGGCACTACTCGCGGCGGCCAAGGCGGTGTACCCGCATGCCCTCGTCGGGGGATTCGGCACCGATGTGGCGGTGCTCAAGGGCGTCGGCACGCCCACCTCGCTGGTCGGGAATTGGGGGCTGGCCGGTGCACAGGGCTGGCAGGGCGTCGGTCATACCCGGATGGCCACCGAATCGGCGGTGACGCCCAGTGGGGCACATCCGTACGCGGTGGGCCCGGATCAGTGCCTGGTGCACAACGGTTCGTTCGCCAACCATGCCGGTATCCGGCGCGACCTGCGCGCCGCCGGCGTCGAATTCGATTCCGAGAACGACACCGAGGTCGGTGCCCGCTTCGTGGCCCACGAGCTGGCCGCGGGCTCCGATGTCGAGCAGGCACTGACCGATCTGACAACAACATTCGACGGCTTCTACACGCTGCTGGTCTCGAACAGCGACAGCTTCGCCATCGTGCGCGACGCCATCGCGTGCAAGCCCGCGGTGATCGCCGAAACCACGGACTGGGTGGCCATGGCATCGGAATTCCGCGCCCTGGCGCATCTTCCGGGGATCGAGGACGCCCGCATCTGGGAGCCCGAACCCGAAGTGGTCTACGCCTGGAGCCGAGAGGCGGTGCCGGCATGAGCGACGCACCAACAACTTTCGACCTTTCGGCCGTGAGTCTGCGTGACGTGAATGCGGCCCTGCACGCCGACGGCATCGACGGCCAGTTCGTCATCACCAATCCCCAGGGCGCCCACAACGTCGCCGTCGGGGTCAACTCGCCGGTCGAGATCACGGTCCACGGCCACGTCGGTTACTACGCCGCCGGCATGAACCAGAAGGCCGAGATCACCGTCAACGGCAATGCCGGACAAGGTCTGGCCGAGAACATGATGAGCGGTGTCGTCCACGTCACCGGCGACGCATCGCAATCGGCGGGCGCCACGGGGCGTGGCGGCCTGCTCGTCATCGACGGCAATGCCGCCGCCCGGTGCGGCATCTCGCTGAAGGGGCTGGACATCGTCGTCGGTGGCTCGGTGGGCCATATGAGCGCGTTCATGGCGCAGAAGGGCCGCATCGTCATCCGCGGTGATGCCGGTGACGCCCTCGGTGACTCGATCTACGAGGCCCGGCTGTACGTCCGAGGAGAAGTGAAATCCCTTGGTGCGGACTGCATCGAGAAGCCGATGGAGGCCGAACACCTCGAGGAGCTCGCGGGCCTGCTCAAGGCGGCCGGCTACGACGACGACCCGGCCACGTACCGGCGCTACGGCTCGGCACGCAACCTCTATCACTTCCAAGTACACAACTCCTACTGATTGAGGCCAGCTCATGACCTTCTCGGCAGACGACCGCGCCAACCGCGGTCTACGTGAGTCCGCGACCTTCGACCGCGCCACCATCGCCGCCATCCACCGGGCAGCGGAGACCGGCATCTACGACATCCGCGGCTGGGGCGCCAAGCGCGCACTCCCCCACTTCGACGACCTCCTCTTCCTCGGCGCCTCGATGTCGCGCTACCCCCTCGAGGGCTATCGGGAGAAGTGCGGTACCGACGTGGTGCTGGGCGCACGGAATGCCAAATACCCACTGCACCTGGATATCCCGGTCACCATCGCCGGCATGTCGTTCGGGGCGCTGTCCGGACGGGCCAAGGAGGCGCTCGGGCGCGGTGCCTCAGAAGTGGGTACGTCCACCACCACAGGCGACGGCGGCATGACGCCTGAGGAACGCGGCCACTCCAAACACCTTGTCTACCAATACCTGCCGAACCGGTACGGGATGAATCCGGATGACCTACGCCGCGCCGACGCCATCGAGGTGGTGCTCGGCCAGGGCGCAAAGCCCGGCGGTGGCGGAATGCTGTTGGGCCAGAAGGTCTCCGAACGCGTCGCCGGGATGCGCGATCTGCCGCAGGGCATCGACCAGCGCTCGGCGTCGCGGCACCCCGACTGGACCGGCCCCGATGACCTGACCATCAAGATCAACGAGCTCCGTGAGATCACCGACTGGGAGAAGCCGATCTACGTGAAGGTCGGCGCGTCGCGCACGTACTACGACGTCAAACTCGCGGTACACGCCGGCGCGGACGTCGTGGTGGTCGACGGGATGCAGGGCGGCACCGCGGCCACCCAGGAGGTCTTCATCGAACACGTCGGCATCCCGACCCTGGCCGCGGTACCGCAAGCGGTGCAGGCCCTGCAGGAGCTCGGCGTGCACCGCAAGCCCGACGGCGTGCAATTGATCGTCTCGGGCGGTATCCGCACCGGCGCCGACGTCGCGAAAGCGCTGGCGCTCGGCGCCGACGCCGTCGCGATCGGCACCGCCGCACTGATCGCGCTCGGCGACAACCACCCCAGGTACGAGGCCGCGTACGCCCAACTCGGCTCGGCGGCAGGCTTTTTCGACGATTTCCAGGATGGCCAGGACCCGGCCGGCATCACGACGCAGGACCCGGTGCTGCAGCAGGCACTGGATCCGGTCGACGGCGGCCGCCGCGTCGCCAACTACCTGCGGGTGCTGACCATGGAGGCACAGACCATCGCACGCGCCTGCGGCAAGGCGCACGTCACCCACCTGGAGCCCGAAGACATGGTCGCCGTGTCCATCGAAGCCGCCGCCATGGCACGGGTGCCGCTGGCCGGGACGTCGTGGATTCCGGGCCACTCCGCGGCAGGTGGTTTCTGATGGCGTCGAAAGCCGTGATCATCGGCGGCGGCCTCATCGGTCTGTCCATCGCGAACTCCCTCACCCAGCGCGGGCTCACGGATGTCCTTGTGCTGGAACGGCATCAGCTGGCCAGCGGCGGAACCGGAAAATCATCGGGCATCGTTCGCGCCCACTACGGTGTGCCATCGATCGCCGCAATGGCCTGGCGCAGCCTGCCGGTGATCGAACAGATGGGAGACGCCGTCGGGTTCCGTCAGGTCGGCTACGCGGTGCTGGTCGGTGAGGACAACGTCGATGCGCTGAGTGCGAACACGGCCATGCACCAATCGCTGGGCGTCGAGGTCGAACTGATCGACACCGACACCCTGCAGAAGCTGTGGCCGATGCTCGAAACCTCCGATGTGGCACTGGCCTCCTACGAGCCACGTGGCGGATTCGCCGACGCCACCCAGCTGGCACTGCACTTCGGACAGACGGCCCGCGCGGCGGGCGCCAGGATTCGGCAGAACACGCCCGTCGCCCGCGTCGTGACAGCCGGCGACAAGGTCACCGGGGTCATGCTGGAGAACGGTGACCTCATCGACGCCGATCTGGTGATCGTGGCCAACGGCTGGTGGTCGGCAAAGCTGTTGGCCGCCATGGGCATCGACTTTCCCATCGAGGCGTATCGATCGGAACTGCTGATCGTCGACGCCGGCACACCACTGCCGGACCTGCCGGTGATCTCCGACCTGATCAGCCTGCAGTACTGCCGCGTCGAAGGCTCCGGCCAGTTCCTGGTCGGCAACAGCGACCACGCTGACTTTCAGAAGAAGTTCGTCGACCCGGACAACTACTCGAATGTCGCGGCTGAGGCATCCGTCCTGGCCTACGGCGAGAAGGTGATGCACCGGTTCCCCGGCTTCCCCGAGCCGGCGGTGACCCACACGTACGCCGGCGTGTATGACGTTCCGCCGGACTGGAATCCGGTGATCGCGCCGATCGGCGGGGTCGACGGGTTGCTCCTGGCGGCCGGTTTCGCCGGCCACGGATTCAAGATCAGCCCGGCGGTCGGCGAGCTGGTTGCGGACCTGGTGTTCGAGGGTGACAGCACCGATCCCGACATCCCGGCCACGGACTTCCGGCTGGAACGGTTCGCCGAAGGCAAGCCGCTCAACAGCCTGCACCCGTACGTCGGTGCGGGCGAGATGCGCTGATCACGTCACCCTGAATCTCTCTGTCAAGAAGGATCTTTCATGCCTGACACCGTCACCTCGTTGCTTGCCGAGATCGCCGGCACCGGCGTCGACAACCAGCGCGGCGGCTACACCCGGCCCGTCTATTCGACCGCCGAGCTCGACCTGCGGTCGTGGTTTATCGCGCACGCGGCGAAGCGCGGCCTGGACATCGAGACCGACCGCAACGGGATCATCTGGGCCTGGTCGGGCGGCGTCGGGGACGACGCCGTCGTCACCGGCAGTCACCTGGATTCCGTGCCCGGCGGCGGCGCCTACGACGGGCCGCTCGGGGTGGCGTCGGCGTTGGTCGCCTTCGATCTACTGGCCGCCCGCGGTGTCGGCGGGCGGCGGGCCATCGCGGTGTTCCCCGAGGAGGAGGGTTCCCGGTTCGGCGTCGCGTGCCTGGGCTCGCGGCTGCTGACCGGAGCGATCGACCCGGACCGGGCCCGATCACTGACCGACAGCAGCGGAACCACATTCGCCGAGGCAAGTCGTTGCGCCGGAATCGATCCGGCGCATCTCGGGCCCGACCCCGAGTCGCTCGGGCGGATCAGAACATTCATCGAACTCCACGTCGAACAGGGCCGCGGGCTGATCGACCTGGGCAGGCCGGTGGCCGTCGCGTCGTCCATCCTCGGCCACGGCCGGTGGCGGCTGTCGTTCACCGGCGAGGGCAACCACGCCGGCACGACGCTCATGGCGGACCGGGCCGACCCCATGGTGGCCGCCGCCCGGCTGATCACGGCAGTCCAGACACAGGCGCGGGCCATCAACGGCGCTCGCGCCACCGTCGGCCGGATCGTCCCGGTGCCCGGTGGTACCAACGTCATCGCCTCCCGCGTGGACCTCTGGCTGGACGTACGTCACCCAGAGGACGCGGTGACCAAGTTCCTGGTGCACGAGATCGCGGAGGCCGCCAACGCCGCCGCCCTCGGCGAAGGCTGCAGTGTCACCATGACCGAGGAATCATTCAGCGCCACTGTTGATTTCGATTCATCGTTGCGTGACGGGTTGAGCGCCACGCTCGATGACGCACCGATACTGGGCACCGGCGCGGGGCATGATGCCGGGGTCTTGAAGGACCATGTGAGCACCGCAATGTTGTTCGTGCGCAACCCAACCGGCGTCTCCCACGCGCCCTCCGAAGCTGTCGAGAGCACCGACGCCGAGGCCGGCTCGGTCGCCCTGGCCGACAGCCTGCAGCATCTCCTCCAGACCCAGTCGGCGCGGACGGATCCCAACGCGCGTCGTCTACTGACAGTGGACGTTGATGCGTTACGGTTGACAGGTGGAGAACGACGAAACGCTACTTCGCAATGCGGGCACCACCCGTAACCGACGGCCCGACGACAAGGTCGAAGAACTCGAGCTCGAGGTCGCCATCGCGCGCAATGTTCGTCAGCTGCGCCACAATTCGGGTCTGTCGGTCGGCGAGATGGCGGCCCGCATCGGCATCTCCAAGGCCATGCTCTCCAAGGTGGAGAACGCCCAGACATCCTGCTCGCTGAGCACCCTTGCGCTGCTGTCGAAGGGTTTCGACGTACCGGTGACATACCTGTTCCGCGGCGCCGACACCGAACGGCCCGCGTCGTTCGTCAAAGCCGGCAAGGGCACCCCGATCGTCCGCAGCGGCTCACAGGCCGGCCACGAATACGAACTGCTGGGCGGGCTGCGCGGCGAGCACAAGCGCCTGGAATGCCTGATGGTGACGCTCAACGAGGACAGTGAGGTCTACCCGCTGTTCCAGCATCCCGGGACCGAATTCATCTACATGCTCGACGGCGTCATGGACTACGGCCATGGCCATTCCGAGTACCGGCTCGAGCCCGGCGATTCACTGCAGTTCGACGGCGAGGGCGTCCACGGACCGACCCGGCTGATCCGGCTGCCGATCCGTTTTGTGTCGGTCATCGCATTCCCCGATGGCGCGATATAGATAACAGTCCCTGAGCCCGCGATCGGACTGCCCGTTCCCGCGCGGCCATTTAGGGTTGGCGACATGACAGGGGGCTTACTACCCGCCGGCCAGGCCAGGGTGCAGCCGGTTTTTGCCGATGTCGACACCGGCGTAGACGACGCGATGGCACTGGCCTACCTGCTGGCCAGCGCCGACGCCGAGCTGGTGGGCATTGCGTCCACCGCGGGCAACGTCCCCGTCGACCAGGTATGCGTCAACAACCTGGGGTTGCTGCAGCTGTGCGGTGTCGGCCCCATCCCGGTTTCCAGGGGCTCGAGCGTCCCGCTGGTCGCGCCGTTGCGCACCGCCGAGGACACCCACGGTCCGCAGGGGCTGGGCTATGCGGAACTGCCCGAGCCCAGTGCCGAGTCCGAGACCGGTGGCGTGCTCACCGAGTACGACGCCGCCAAGGCCTGGATTCAGGCCGCCCGCGAATACCCCGGCGAGTTGATCGGTCTCGTCACGGGCCCGCTGACCAACTTCGCGCTGGCGCTGCGGCAGGAACCGTCGCTCCCCCGGCTGCTGCGACGCCTGGTGATCATGGGCGGGGCCTTCGACTACCGCGGCAACACCACGCCGGTGTCCGAGTGGAACATCAGCGTCGACCCGGAGGCCGCGGCTGAGGTGTTCTCGGTCTGGGGCGCGGCGTGGGGTCTGGAGGACCCGGCCCACCTGCCAATTGTGCTGGGGCTCAACCTGACCGAGAACGTTGCGATGACGCCGTCACTGCTGAGCCGGCTGGCGACCGCAGCGGGCGGACCGTCGTCCCCGATGAGCGTGCTGGACGATCGTGGGACGCGGTCATCGTCGTCCAACCCGTTGATCCGGGTGCTGGAAGACGCCATGCGGTTCTACTTCGAGTTCCATTTCGACCAGGGCGAGGGTTATCTGGCACACCTGCACGATCCGCTCGCGGCGGCCGTCGCGCTGGACCCGGACATCGTCCGGTACCAGCAGGCGACGGTCGATGTGGAACTGCTGGGCACGCTGACGCGCGGCATGACGGTCGCCGACTGGCGCGGGCACTGGGGACGCCAGCCCAATGCCCACATCGGCATCGAGGTCGACCCGGTGGCGTTCTTCGATCGGTTCATCGAGCGGGTCGGGGCCTTCGCGTCCAAGCTATGAGGGGTGTTCAGACGACTCCGCGAGCAGACGTAAAACTGTCATTTTCCAACGGAATTCGACAGTTTTACGTCTGCTCGCGAATGTGTCGGCGGCGGAAGTTCAGTCGTCCGTGACGGTGATCTTGACGTCGATGTTGCCGCGGGTGGCGTTGGAGTAGGGGCAGACCTGGTGGGCCTTGTCCGCCAGCTCCTGCGCGGCGTCGTGCTCCAGGTTGGGCAGGGTGATCTCCAGCTCGACCGCCAGGCCGAATCCGCCGTTGTCCAGCTGTCCGAGCGAAACCCGGGCCCCCACAGACGAATCGGTGACATCAGCCTTGGCTTCGCGGGCGACCAGACGCAGCGCCGAGTGGTAGCAGGCGGCGTAGCCGATGGCGAACAGCTGCTCGGGGTTGGTGCCGTTGCCGCTGCCACCCATCTCCTTCGGGATGGCCAGGTCCAGGTCCAGCTTGCCGTCGGAGGTGCGGCCGTGGCCGTCGCGACCTTCGCCGGTGGCCAGGGCTTCTGCGGTGTACAGCGTCTTCATGTCGATCTCCTTGTGGTGGTTGGTGCCAGTGACGCGGGTTGCGTCGGCAAATCAGTGCGATGCGGTGAGCGCATCGGTCAATCGGTGAATCGCATCGCGCAGGTCTGTTGCTTCCCGCTCGGTGATGCCCATCCGGGCGCCCAGCTGTTGGGGAATGCACTGGGCCTTTCCTTCGAGCTTGCGGCCGGCCGGAGTCAGGGTCACCTCGACCTGACGCTCGTCCTGCAGCGACCGTTCACGACGGATGAATCCATTGGCTTCCAACCGTTTCAATAGCGGTGAGAGAGTCCCCGAATCCAGCTGCAGCCGCTCACCCAGGCGCCCGACCGTGACCCGATCCTCTTCCCACAGCACTAGCAGCACGAGGTACTGCGGGTAGGTGAGGTTCAGCTCGGTCAGGATCGGCCGGTAGGCCGCCGTCATCGCTCGCGACGCCGAGTACAAGGCGAAGCAGAGTTGGCGATCCAAGGTGAGTGCGTCCACGTGAAGAACTGTAGCCCACAATTCAGTTGTGCACAACCATAATTTTTTTGTTCTTCCAGCAGGCCTCGAAGATGCCGCTTGGTTCGGGTACTTCCGGCGGCGCCACAGTCCACCCGTCCCTGAGGGGTGCTACGGCGAATGTGCAGCTTCGGACGGTGGACCTGCGAAATATCGAACGAAACCTGCACATTCGTCATAGGAAGCGATCGGCGACCACTGGGTGCTGCCCCGCCCAGGAACTCCATGGTTCGAACTGCAGCGCGGCCTATTCATAAACCCCCTCCACGTACCACCGCCGCTGCCGGTAGCACAGCAGCAGCGCACGACTCTCCCCGTCGTCCCCGATCAACACCTGAGCCCGTGCCGTGCGGCCCTTCCCCCGCTCCGGGTCCCACCAGCGTTCGTCGACCGGCCACGGCCCCGCCCACCAGCGCAGCGCCCCGCGATACCCCGAACCCGTCAGCCCCACCGGATCGGTGGAGAACATGCCCCGGTCCGTCACCCGAACCGAATCACCGCGTACGTCAACAAGTTCCACCGGATCATCCAGCAGGACCACCGGAGCCGGCTCCGGCAGGCGCCCCGGCCACGGCTGGGTCGGATCATTCAGCGGCACCACCTCATCCCCCAGCGGGGTCAGCGTGATGCGCTCGGCCGGCCCTCGCCCACCACTGAGCACCGGCACCTGCACCGCCTCCGGCCCGAGCAGACCCTGGACCCGCACCAGCGCCCGCCGGGCGCGCATCCGGTCGTCATCCCCGGACGATCCCCACAACGGCAACTGCAACGCCGCGGCGGAGACCACCTCGACCGGATGCAGCCGCAACACCGTGATGGGACCGGTGGGTCCGACGCCGCCCAGTCCCCGCCTGGTCAGCCAACCGTCCAGCTGCCACCGCACCCGGTCCGCGGTGGCGTCCTCGGTCAGCGGTTCGGCGCACCGCCAGACCCGTTGCAGTTCCTCACCGTTGGCGGTCACCGCATCGATGGCCAGCCGGGTGCACCCCACCCCGGCGGACTCCAGGCTGCGGTGCAACTGGCCCGCCAGCGAGCGTCCGGCGAATGCCGCCGCGTCCACCCGGTCGATCGGCGGGTCGCAGTCCATCACGGCATCGAGATCCGCCGGTGTCTCCGGCCCGGACGGGCGGCGCGCCGGTTCACCCCGCGAAAACCGGTGCGCGACCACGGCATCGGTACCGAACCGGGACGCCACGTCGGTCCGCGACAGCGCGGCGAAATGCCCGATGGTTCGGATACCCATGCGCCACAACAAGTCCGCCAGTTCTTCCCGGCCCTCGCCGGACAGGCTCGGTTCGGTGGCCAGCTGCCGGATGGACAATCCGGCGAGAAACTGCGCATCCTCACCCGGCGCGAGAATGCGTCCCGCCCGGGCCGCGAAGACCGCCGTGGGCAGCTGGTCGGCGATGCCCACCTGGCATTCGACCCCCGCTGCACCCACCGCGTCGACCAATCGCTCGGCCGCGGTCTGCTCCGATCCGAAATACCGGGCCGCGCCACGCACCGGCAACACCAGCAGCCCCGGCCGCAGCACCTCCGCGCGCGGCACGACCTCGTCGACCGCGGCCGTCACCCCCTCGAAATGACGGGCGTCCCGCGCCGGATCGGCGGTGGCGACGTGCAATTGGGGGCAGCGGGCCTGAGCCTCCCTGCGCCGCAATCCCCTTCGGACGCCCGATGCCCGGGCCGACGCCGAACAGGCCGCCACCCGGTTCGCCAGAGTGACGGCCACCGGTTCGGTCACCGGCAACCCGGCCGCCACTGCCGCCGCCACGGCGGGCCAGTCCATGCACCAGATGGCCAGTACCCGGGACATCTCAGCCACCCACCGCTCGCAGCGGGCGGCCGCGGGCCCGGGTGTCCAGCCGCACCCGGCCGATCCGTCCGCACCCCGGCACCGGATCCCCGGCGCCCGCGCCGACCACCTCGTACCCGCGGACCCTGGCCTCCAGCCGGGCCGTCGCCCCGGGCCAGTCGCCGTCGGTGACCAGCAGGGTGCACTCGCGCTGCCGGGCCCGGGACGCCACCACCCGCGCCCGGCCGGCCGGAACGGACTTGCCGCCCAGGCCGAGCAGCACCAGGTCGAGCCCGTCCATGAGCACCGCGGCCACCTCCACCGGGTCCGGCCCCGGGTCCGGGATGAGCGCGATGCGTTCCAGGTCGGCCCCCATCTCCACCGCGGCCAGCAGCCCGACCTTGGGCTGACCGACGATGGCCGCATACCCACCGGCCGCCGTCACCGTGGCCACCATCCGCAACGGCAGCGAGCGGGCCCCCGAGAGCACCGCGACCGTGCCGCGGGGCAACACGTCAGGCAGCAGCTCAGACTGCGGATCCGATGGTTCCAGCAAACTTTCGGGAACCTTCGGAGCCGGCTCGGTCCGCCCCCGGTCCCGGCCGCGCAAACCCGCCGGTCCCGACATCTCGGCGATCTTGCGCCGGAGTTGTTCCAGCTGGTCAGCGCGGTCAATCCGGCTATTCGCCAGACTGGTCACAGCCGCCACAACAACACCTCCCGCACCATCGGACACTGTCAATATTCGAATATTTGTTCGATACCGTGAGTAAACACCCACCCACCGACACGGTCAAGCCGCCGGTGACCCACAACACCGCCATCGCAGCGTTCTGACCTGTACGCTCGTAACTGGAATAGGTCCGGAAATCCCGCTCGGGGCTTGGTGGACCGCTGCGCTAGTGGAAGGCATGCATCATGCGTTCGAATCGTCTGGTCCACCGCGTCACCGCCGCAGCGGGAGGCACCGCACTCATCGCGATGATCGGCCTCACCGCCGGCTGCGGCGAGGAGAAGAAGGCCCCCGAGACGCCGTCGTCGACCACCACCACCACCACGACCACATCGGCGGTCACCCCGACCGAGAAGTCGATCAGCCCGGGCGGCGGCAACCTGTTCACCCCGTCGGTCACCGCCAACCCGGCGCCCACCGCCACACCGGGCACGCACCGCAACTGACAACTGGCCCGGGTTGCCTACCGGCCCAGCAGAATCCGAGTTCGCGCTACCGTTGGTACATGCCACCGCCGAATCGGACACCACACCGGCGATGGCTGGTTGCCCTGGTACTTGCCGCCACGCTGACGCTGGTGGTCATCAACCTGCCCACCCCGGGCCGGCCGACCGCGGCGCCGGACCAACCGTCGGGCACCATCGACGGTCCCTTTGCGTCGCTGCTCGCCTCCTCGACAGATCTTGGGCCCGCCCATCCGCAGCGCGTCCAGCTCACCGCCACGCTCGATGCGAACCATCGACCGGACGCGCTGATCAATTGGGCTGAGCTGCAACGCCTTTCGGTGCGCTGGCGCCCCGGCGACAACTGGGCCGTCGTCGAAGGCGCCCCCGACCGGATGGGCGCCGCTTTCGGGGTCGAGGTGCACGACTATCGCGGCCGGCGTGGACAGGAGTTCTACGCCGCGCCGCAGCAACCCCAGCTCCCCACCGAACTACAAGGCACGGTCGCCGAATTGGGCCGGATCCTCAGCTACACCCCGCACCACGATTCGGCACCGCAGGACCCGCCGCAGGGTGTCCCGGAACGCGGCCTGACCCCGAGCCACCTGCTCAGCGCCTACCACGCCGACAAGTTGAGCGCCGCCGGCCACACGGGCAAGGGCACCACGGTGGTGGTCTTCGCCTTCAACGGCTACGACCAAGCCGACCTGGACCAGTTCTCCACCACCTTCGGCCTACCCAAGTTCACTCCGACCCTCATCGGCGGGCAACCCGGCGACGAGCGCGGCGAGACCACCATGGACCTCGAGGTGATCCATGCCATCGCCCCCGACGCCCGACTGGTCGTGGTCAACGCCCGTCCGACGGTCACCGGCGACGGCGCGTACGTGAAGATCGGTGAGCTGTTCGAGCAGACCGACCGTGATTTCCCCGGCGCGATCTGGAGCCTGTCGATCGGCTGGGGCTGCGACAAACTGACCACCGCGGCCGACCTCGCACCCGTCCGCTCGGCGTTGGCCGCCGCAGAATCGCACGGCACCTCGGCATTTGACGCCAGCGGCGACCTGGCCGGACTGGAGTGCAAGGGCGGCGACGACTGGGACTCTCCTCCCGGCCCGGCCGACATCGGGCTGGATTCGGTGGCGTCGCTGCCCGAGATGACCAACGTCGGCGGCAGCACCCTGTCCACCGACGCCGACGGCAGGTGGGTGGACGAACAGGCCTGGTTCAACGTCCCGCTCTCCCAGGGCACCGGCGGCGGGGTTTCCACACTGTTCGAGCAGCCACGCTGGCAGGCGGCCGCGGCGAACCAGGTCGACCCGAAGCGCAGCGCCGGAAAGCGCATGACGCCGGACATCTCGGCCGTCGCCGATCCCTACACCGGCGTACGGATCGTGGTGGACAAGGAGGTGGTCGTCGGCGGCGGCACCTCGCAGTCCGCACCGATCTGGGCCGGGCTGACGGCCGTCATGACGCAATACCTCACCGCCAACGGCGGACGTCCGATCGGTGCGCTCAACCCGCTGCTGTATCGGATCGCCACCGGCGCCCCACGACCGGCATTCCGCGATATCACCTTGGGCGGCAACGCCGTTGACACCGCGGGCCCGGGCTACGACCTGGTCAGCGGCCTCGGCACCCCGAACGTGGAGAACCTGGCGGAAAACCTGTTGTTGCTGCAGAAGGTGACGCAATGACCACCCAGCTCGAAGACCGGCCGATGATGGAGTGCGAGGTCTGCCAGCTGGACGTCCCGGCCGGCGAGTACTGCGGGCTGTGCGGCGCGCCGCTGAGCGAACACCGCCACGACGGACCGCATTGGTTGCGCGCGCGGTCGTTCAGCGCCGCCCCCGGCCAGCATCTGCTTCGCCTGTCGATCACCAGCTCGCTGTTCCCGCACCTGTCCCCGCGGTCGCGCACGTCGTTCATGCTCGGGCTCGTCGCCCTGGTGCTCGCCCTGGTCGCCACCGCGATGCTCCGCCTGCCCGGCGCGCTCGTCGCGGTCGCCGTCCTCGGGCTGCCCGTGATCTTCGGAATCTATCTCCGGGAATCCGAATTCAACCAGGACGCACCGCGGGGCAACCTCTGGCTGACCGCCGGTCTCGCCGTCGCCCTGGGCGTCGGGTGGGCGCTACTCACCGGAGCGGTGGCCGCCCGGTCGTACGGCATCCCACTTGGCGCGGGTATCGCGGCGGCCCGCATGCTGCGGACCGGCCTCGGCGCCACGCTCGGTGGCCTACTGCTGATGCAGGTGCCCACACTGGTGATCCGCCTGGTCCGGCCCGGCCATCGAGAAGCCTTGCACGGCTATGCCATTGGCGCCCACGCAGCCATCTATTTCACCGCGGCGGCAACCCTTACCCGGCTGGCCCCACAGTTCGGCACCGGCATGGTCAACCGCGACCGCCCGCTGCAGGGCCTGTTGGTCGAGGCCGGCATCCGCGGCCTGGCCACCCCCATCATCGCCGCCACCGTCGGCGGCCTCATCGGTGCGGCGCTGTGGTTCACCCGGCCACCGAACAAGGCGCACCAACATCGCGGCTACGTCCGGCTGACGCTGACCCTGATCGCGGTGATCGTCGCCGTGGTCTATGCCCTGCTCGGCCTGATCGACGCGGTCCAGCTGCCCCAGTTCGTCCAGCTGGCAATGTATTTCGGGCTCACCCTCGTGGCGCTGCTGGCGTTGCGCGTCGGTTTGCACCTGGCGCTGCTGCACGAGGCCCACGACGACTACAACATGGACGAGCCGCTGCTGTGCACCCAGTGCGGCCACGTGGTGCCCGACGCCCCGTTCTGTGCGGCCTGCGGCGCCGCCACCCGGGCATCGTCACGGGCCGCGCGGCAGAGCCAGCGCACCGACCGCCCGGCACCCGCCGACAGCTTGACGGTGGGACTCCTCCCCGGCTACTCGCTGCACGCCCCTGCCTACGCGACGACGCCGACCCGGACCACGAAACGCGTTCAGGTGACACTGATCTTCGTCCTCGCCGCGGTGGTGGTGGCCGCACTCTTGGTCGGGGTGTCCGGGCTCTTGGAGAAGCCGGCCGTACGGTACGTGTGCCCGCCGGAATGCGGCCATCCGCCCATGGGCCAGCCGGTGACCATCAACCCCCGGTTCACCGCACCCGACGGCTCGTTCAGCGTCGCCTACCCGGCGACCGGATCGGCGTACGAAGTGACCAAGGACGACCACGGCGTGCTGGCCAAACTGCTCGCCGGCGACGGCGGGATGCTGCAGCTGTTCAGCCGGCCCGCGACCGGACGTCAACCGAAAGACATTGCGGCCGAACTGGTCAAGGCGACCTATCCGGATGCCAAGACCGCGTACGAGATTCCGAACGCCATGGTCGGCTACCAGACGGGCTACGGCATCGTCGCCGACTGGTATCCGCAGGGCGCGAGCCGCCAGTACTCCCGGATGCGGCTGCTGGTGCTCGTCGCCGTCAAGAACGACCTGGCACTGATCGCCGCGGCCTCAGGTCCGTACCACCGCTTCGGACCGGACTTCGGCTCCGGGAAGCCGTCCGCGGTCGGCCTGCAGCTGGCCCTCGACATGGGCCAGTACGTCAACAGCTTCGCGTGGCGGGGCGACCCGGCGCGCTGAGCCTCACCCGTCAGCGGAGGGAGATCACTCCCACTCGATGGTGCCCGGCGGCTTGCTGGTGATGTCCAGCACCACGCGGTTCACCTCGGGCACCTCGTTGGTGATGCGGGTCGAAATGCGTTCCAGCACTTCGTAAGGCACGCGGGTCCAGTCGGCCGTCATGGCGTCCTCGCTGGACACCGGACGCAGCACGATCGGGTGCCCGTAGGTCCGCCCGTCACCCTGCACACCCACCGAGCGCACATCGGCGAGCAGCACCACGGGGCACTGCCAGATGCTCTGATCCTGACCGGCCGCGGTGAGCTCCTCGCGGGCGATCGAGTCGGCGCGGCGCAGCGTGTCCAGCCGCGAACCCGTCACCTCGCCGACGATCCGGATACCCAGACCCGGCCCCGGGAAGGGTTGGCGCCCAACGATTTCCTCGGGCAGGCCGAGCTCGCGGCCGACGGCACGCACCTCATCCTTGAACAGCAGGCGCAGCGGCTCGACAAGCTTGAACTTCAGGTCCTCGGGCAGGCCGCCGACGTTGTGGTGGCTCTTGATGTTGGCGGTACCAGTGCCGCCCCCGGATTCGACGACGTCCGGGTAGAGCGTGCCCTGCACCAGGAATTCGATCTCGGACTCGCTGGATCCCAGGGTGTCGCGCACCGCGCCCTCGAACGCCCGGATGAACTCGCGGCCGATGATCTTGCGCTTGCCTTCGGGGTTGGTCACCCCGGACAGGGCGTCGAGGAAGCGGTCGGCTTCGTCGACGGTGACGAGCTTGGCACCGGTCGCGGCGACGAAGTCGCGTTCGACCTGCTCCCGCTCGCCGGCGCGCAGCAGGCCGTGGTCCACGAACACACAGGTCAGCCGGTCACCGATGGCGCGCTGCACCAGCGCGGCCGCCACCGCCGAGTCGACGCCGCCGGACAGGCCGCAGATGGCCTGGCCGTCGCCGATCTGCTCGCGCACCTGCTCGACCAGCTGGTCGGCGATGTTGGCCGCGGTCCAGGTCGCGCCAATGCCGGCGAAGTCGTGCAGGAACCGGCTGAGCACCTGCTGGCCGTGCGGGGAGTGCATCACCTCGGGGTGGTACTGGACGCCGGCGAGCTTGCGGGCCCGGTCCTCGAAGGCGGCGACCGGCGCGCCCGGGCTGGTGGCCACGACGTCGAAACCGGCGGGCGCCGCGGTGACCGCGTCGCCGTGGCTCATCCACACCGGCTGCGTGGCGGGCAGGCCCGAATGCAGTTCGCCGCCGGCGACTTTCAGTTCGGTCCGGCCGTACTCACTGGTGCCGGTGTGCGCGACGGTGCCGCCGAGCGCCTGCGCCATGGCCTGGAACCCGTAGCAGATGCCGAACACCGGAACGCCGAGATCGAAGATCGCCGCGTCCAGTTGCGGCGCACCTTCCTCGTAGACGCTGGACGGGCCACCGGACAGCACGATGGCCTGCGGGTTCTTGGCCTTGATGTCCTCGACCGTCGCGGTATGCGGCAGCACCTCGGAGAACACCCGAGCCTCGCGGACCCGGCGGGCGATCAGCTGCGCGTACTGCGCACCGAAGTCGATGACCAGAACGGGCTGTGAAGCTGGTGTTTGCACCCGCTCAGTCTAGTGGTGGGCGGCCGGCGGCTCTGCCAGCCGCTCGGCGGCCGCGCCGACCGCGGTGCGGACGTCGTCGTCGGTCATCTCGCCGAGCCCCAGCGCGGACCGCAGGAATGGCCCGAGCAGGCGCCATCCGAGTTGCAGCGCGATGATGTTGCCCACCGCGAGCCGGGCCTGATTCTCGTCGGCGTACCGGGGCAGAAATTCGTCGAGCAGGCGCGCCATGTTCGGAAACGTGGTCTGCAGCTCCCCGACCGGGTACCCGTCGAGCGCGGCCCGGGCGATCACCCGCAGCTGCCGGTCCACCGCCGCGTCGATCACGTCGGCCGGTGCATCGGTGTCGATCAGCTCTTTGAGCCGTTGCCCCAGGTGGTCCAGCACCGCTCCGACCAGCTTTTCCTTGGAGCCGAGGTGCCGGAACACCAGCCCGTGGTTGACGTTCGACTTCGCGGCGATGTCCCGGATCGACGTGGCCGCGGGACCGCGCGCGGCGAACAGCTCCGATGCGGCCTCGAGAACGGCCGCGACAACCTCGTCGCGACCCACTGGCACACCTGTAGTCATGTGGCTACACTAGCGTCCACGTGCTGTAGTCAGTTGACTACAGCCGTCTTGCCCGAAAGGAACGTCATGCTCAACGCCACCAAACTGACCAGCAAGATCGGTGCCGTCATCGACGGCGTGCGGCTGGGCGGTGACCTGTCCCCCGAGACCGTCGCCGAGATTCGCGCCGCGCTGCTGGAACACAAGGTCATCTTCTTCCGTGGCCAGGACCACCTCGACGACGCGCAGCAGCAGGCCTTCGGGGAACTGATGGGTGATCTGGTCGGCCATCATTCGATGAAGCGCGCCGGTGCACCCAAGATCACCCCGATCGACTCGGAGTACGGCAAGGCCAACCGGTGGCACACCGACGTGACGTTCATGCCCGACTACCCCTCGGCATCGGTGCTCCGGGCCGTCACGCTGCCGACCTACGGCGGTTCCACCCTGTGGGCCTCCACCGTCGCGGCCTACGAGGCGTTGCCCGCGCCGCTCAAGGCGCTGGTGGAGAACCTGCGGGCCGTGCACTCCAACCGGTTCGACTACCTCAAGGACGTCACCGTGGATACGACCCACCTGACCGACGAGCAGAAGGGCTACCAGGCCGAGTTCCAGAAGCCCGACTTCCGCACCGAGCACCCGGTGGTGCGCGTCCACCCGGAGACAGGTGAACGCGCCCTGGTGGCCGGGCAGTTCGTGCGCGGCTTCGTCGGCCTGGACAGCTACGAGTCGGCTGCCCTGCTGGAACTGCTGCAGCGACGAATCACCATGACAGAGAACACCGTTCGCTGGAACTGGCAGCCCGGCGACGTCGCGATGTGGGACAACCGGGCCACCCAGCACCGCGCCGTCGACGACTACGACGGCCAGCACCGGCTGATGCACCGCGTCACGCTGACCGGCGACGTCCCTGTCGACATCCACGGCACGCCCAGCCGCATCATCAGTGCGGCATAGCGACGAGGCATAACCGCGCCGAAAAGCGGGAAAGGACACAGCAGAACCGCTCCCGACCGAAAGAGCAACCATGCTGGGTCTCCCCGACGCCGTGCACGCCTGCCTGTTCGACCTCGACGGCGTCCTGACCGACACCGCGAGCGTGCACAAAAAGGCCTGGAACTCGATGTTCGACGACTACCTGCGGCACCGCGCCGAACGTGACGGCGAACCGTTCGTCCCGTTCGACAGCCACGACGACTACCTGCAGTACGTCGACGGCAAGCCGCGCCAGGACGGCGTCCGCTCGTTCCTGCGCAGCCGCGGCATCGACCTCCCCGACGGCAACCCGGACGACCCGCCGGACGCCGAGACCGTCGCCGGTCTGGGCAACCGCAAGAACGAGATGTTCCAAAAGGTCCTGCACGACGACGGTATCGAGGCGTTCAGCGGGTCCCGGCGATATCTGGAGGCGGTTGCCGCCGCCGGGCTCGGCGTCGCGGTCGTGTCGTCGAGCGCCAACACCCGTCAGGTGCTCGACGTCACCGGCCTGTCCCGGTTCGTCCAGCAGCGGGTCGACGGCGTGACCCTGCGCGACGAGCACATCGCAGGAAAACCGGCACCGGACTCGTTCCTGCGGGCGGCACAACTATTGGGCGTCGAACCGGCGGCGGCCGCCGTCTTCGAAGACGCGCTGGCCGGTGTCGCGGCGGGCAGAAACGGCCGATTCGGCTACGTCGTCGGAGTGGACAGAGCCGATCAAGCCGCGCAGCTACGCAGCAGCGGCGCAGACGTCGTGGTCCGCGACCTGGCCGAGCTGCTGTAGGCCGCCGATGATCACCCAGGAATCATTTCCCGTCGAGCCATGGCAGGTCCGCGAGACCCAACTGGACCTCGACCTGCTGGCGCAGTCGGAGTCGGTGTTCGCATTGTCCAACGGGCACATCGGCTTTCGCGGAAATCTCGACGAAGGGGAACCGCACGGACTGCCCGGCACCTACCTCAACTCGTTCTACGAAACCCGGCCGCTGCCGTACGCCGAAAGCGGATTCGGCTACCCGCAGGGCGGTGAGACCATCGTCGACGTCACCAACGGCAAGATCATCCGCCTGCTGGTCGACGACGAGCCATTCGACGTCCGATACGGCGAACTCATCGACCACGAGAGAATCCTGGATCTGCGTGCCGGCACTCTCTCACGCACCGTGCACTGGCGGTCACCGGCCGGAAAACAGGTGCGGGTCACGTCGGTTCGGCTGGTCTCACTGGCCCAGCGCAGCGTCGCGGCCATCGAGTACATCGTCGAGGCCATCGACGAATTCGCCCGTGTCACAGTGCAATCGGAGTTGGTCGCCAATGAGGACCAGCCGCAGACGTCCGGGGATCCCCGCGTCGCGTCGGCCCTTGCCAATCCACTGCAGCCGATCCACCACGAGCACAACCAACACAGCGCCCTGCTGATCCACCAGACCAAGCGCAGCGGCCTGATGATGGCCGCCGCGATGGACCACGAGATCGAGGTCCCGGGCCGTGTCGAGGTGAGCACCGACGCACGCCCAGATCTGGCGCGTACCACCGTGATCTGCGGGCTGCGACCGGGGCAACAACTGCGCATCGTGAAATACCTGGCGTACGGCTGGTCCAGTCTGCGGTCCCGGCCCGCGCTGCGCGACCAGGTCGCCGGTGCGCTGGCCGGCGCGCACTACAGCGGGTGGCAGGGTCTGCTGGATCTGCAGCGCGCCTACCTCGACGATTTCTGGGACAGCGCCGACGTCGAGGTCGACGGTGACCCCGACTGCCAGCAGGCCGTGCGGTTCGGGCTGTTCCACGTGCTGCAGGCCAGTGCGCGCGCCGAATGCCGCGGCATCGCCGGCAAGGGGCTGACCGGAACCGGCTATGACGGTCACGCCTTCTGGGACACCGAAGGTTTCGTGCTCCCGGTGCTCACGTACACGAAACCGCATACCGTCGCCGACGCGCTGCGCTGGCGCGCCTCGACCCTGGAGTTGGCGAAAAGCCGTGCGGCCGAACTGGGTTTGCGCGGCGCGAGCTTCCCGTGGCGCACCATATCCGGGCCCGAGTGCTCGGCCTACTGGCCGGCTGGTACCGCGGCGTGGCACGTCAACGCCGACATCGCGATGGCGTTCGAGCGCTACCGCAACGCCACCGGGGACGAATCCCTTGAACTCGACTGCGGCCTGACCGTGCTGGTCGAGACGGCGCGATTGTGGATGTCGTTGGGACACCACGACCGACACGGCATCTGGCATCTCGACGGCGTCACCGGTCCCGACGAATACACCGCGATGGTGCGCGACAACGTCTTCACCAATCTGATGGCGGCGCACAACTTGCGAGTCGCCGCCGATGCATGCACGCGGCACCCCGACAACGCCTACGCCATGGGCGTGACCAACGAGGAGACCGCCGCCTGGCGTGACGCCGCAGCCGCCGCGCACATCCCGTACGACGACGAGCTCGCCGTGCATCCGCAGTGCGAGGGCTTCACCACCTTCGCCGAATGGGAGTTCTCGTCCGACACTGCCTATCCCCTCTTTCTGCACCACCCGTACGTGCGGCTGTATCCGGCGCAGGTGATCAAGCAGGCCGACCTGGTGCTGGCGATGCAGTGGCAGGGCCACGCCTTCACCGCCCAGCAGAAGGCGCACAACGTCGACTACTACGAGCGGCGCACGGTCCGCGATTCGTCGCTCTCCGCGTGCACGCAGGCGGTGATGTGCGCCGAGGTCGGCCACCTGGAACTGGCGCACGACTATGCCTACGAGGCGGCGTTGATCGATCTCCGCGATCTGCACCACAACACCCGCGACGGGCTGCACATGGCGTCGCTCGCCGGTGCCTGGATCGCGCTGGTCGCGGGTTTCGGTGGTCTGCGCGACGACGAAGGCGTCCTCGCCCTCGACCCCCAGCTGCCGGACAGCCTGGCCCGGCTCCGGTTTCGGTTGCGATGGAGGGAATTTCGGATCACTGTCGATGCGACGCACAGCGAGGTGACGTACACCCTGCGCGACGGCCCCGACTCCACCCTGGCCATCCGGCATGCCGGCGCCGACCTCACACTGAGTACGCGCGAGCCGACCGTCGTCGACGTCACGCCGCGGCAGTCGCTACTGCCCCCACCGCCGCAACCACCGGGCCGGGCGCCCACACACCGGCGGTTCAACACCGCCTGAGCCCCGGGGATTTGTGCACGATTTTCCGCGGTCAGCGCGGAAAATCGTGCACAAATCCCTGCTAAACCGGGGTGATCGGGAGCCGGCGCAGCGCGCCGGGAGCATCGGCAGGGACGACGGGACGGTCCGGCACGATCGGTTCGATCCGCCGGTAGGGTTCACCCTGTGCCGGACGTGCGTCGTCCTGCCCCTTGTTCGGCCACAGCGACGCCGCGCGCTCGGCCTGCGCCGCGATCGAAAGTGATGGATTCACACCGAGATTCGCGGAAATCGCGGCACCGTCGGTGACGAACAGCGTCGGGTAGTTGTAGACGCGGTGGTAGGGATCGATGACGCCCGTCTGGGCGCTGTCGCCGATCGCCGCGCCGCCCAGGAAGTGGGCAGTCAGCGGGATGTTGAACAGCTCGCCCCAGGTGCCGCCGGCGATGCCGCCGACCTTCTCGGCCATCCGCCGGGTCGCCTCGTTGCCGACCGGGATCCAGGTCGGGTTGGGCTCGCCGTGGCCCTGCTTGGACGACATGATGCGGATGCCACCGGGTCCGCGCTTGGTGAACGTGGTGATCGAGTTGTCGAGGTGCTGCATCACCAGCGCGATCACGGTGCGCTCGCTCCACCGCTTGGGGTTGAGCAGCCGGATCAGCTCACGCGGGTCCTCGCCGGCCTGGTCCAGGAACTGCTTCCACCGCGGCACGTCGGTGCCCTGCGGGCCGGCGCCGTCCGTCATGAGCGTCTGCAGCATGCCCATGGCGTTGGAGCCCTTGCCGTACCGCACGGGTTCGATGTGGGTGTCGGGCGTCGGGTGGATCGACGACGTGATGGCCACGCCGTGCGTCAGATCCATGTCCGTGGGCACTTCGCGGGTCTGGGCGCCCACGATCGACTCGGAGTTGGTCCGGGTCAGCACGCCGAGCTTGTCCGACAGCTTGGTCAGCTTGCCGGTGTCGCGCACCTTGAACAGCAGCTTCTGGGTGTTGTAGGTGCCGGCCGCCACGATGAGGTACTTGGCGGTGAAGGTCCGCTTGCCGCGCCGCACCTTGCCGTTGGTGCGTCGGGTCGACACCTCCCACAGCCCGTCGCCGCGCTGCTCGAAGCTGGTGACCGTGGTGAGCGGATGTACTTGTGCCCCAGCCTTTTCCGCCAAGCCGAGGTAGTTCTTCACCAGGGTGTTCTTGGCACCGTGCCGGCAGCCGGTCATGCATTCACCGCACTCGATGCAGCCGGTGCGGGCCGGGCCCGCCCCACCGAAGTAGGGATCCGGGACCGTCTTGCCGGGCGTCTTCTCGCCGTCCGGTCCGAAGAACACACCGACGGGCGTCGCGACGAAGGTGTCGGCGCACCCCATGTCCTCGGCGACCTCTTTGATGATCTTGTCCGCGTCGGTGAACGTCGGGTTCTTGACCACACCGAGCATGCGCTGCGCCTGCTCGTAGTGCGGCATCAGTTCGGCGCGCCAGTCGGTGATGTTCTTCCACTGCGGGTCGTTGAAGAACGGGTCCGGCGGGATGTAGAGGGTGTTGGCGTAGTTCAGCGAACCACCGCCGACACCCGCACCGGCCAGGATCATGACGTTGCGCAGGAGGTGGATCCGCTGGATGCCGTACATACCGAACTTGGGGGCCCACAAGAACTTTCGCAGGTCCCACGAGGTCTTTGCGAAGTCGGCGTCGGAATACCGGGGGCCGGCTTCCAACACTCCAACGCGGTAACCCTTCTCGGTGAGCCGGAGGGCGCTGACGCTGCCTCCGAAACCCGAGCCGATGATCAAGACGTCGTAGTCAGGCTCCATGGCAGAAGTATGGACCTACCGCTCGGTAACCAGCTACCAAGGTATGCCTAACTCGCTACCGCCGGTACTAGCTACCGACGGTGAGGCCCACCTTCTGGAACTCCTTGAGGTCGCAGTACCCGGCCTTGGCCATCGAACGGCGCAGGCCACCGACCAGGTTGACCGAGCCGAACGGGTCGTCGGACGGGCCATTGAGGACCTGGTCGAGCGACGGCCGCTCACCCAGCGCGACCTGCAGCAGCGCGCCGCGCGGCAGCGACGGATGCGCCGCCGCGGCCGGCCAGAACCAGCCGTCACCAGGCGCTTCGGCGGCAGCGGCCAACGGGGTGCCCAGCAGGACGGCGTCGGCGCCGCAGGCGATGGCCTTGGCCAGGTCACCCGAGGTGTGGATGTCGCCGTCGGCCAGCACGTGCACGTAGCGGCCGCCGGTCTCGTCGAGGTACTCGCGGCGCGCGGCGGCGGCGTCGGCGATGGCGGTCGCCATCGGCACGCTGATGCCCAGGACCTCGTCGCTGGTCGTCGCGCCATAGGTCGAGCCGTAGCCGACGATGACGCCGGCCGCGCCGGTGCGCATGAGGTGCAGCGCGGTGCGGTGATCGAGCACGCCGCCGGCGACCACCGGCACGTCCAGCTCGGAGATGAAGGTCTTGAGGTTGAGCGGCTCACCGTCGGAGGCGACGCGCTCGGCCGAGATGATGGTGCCTTGGATGACCAGCAGGTCGATCCCGGCCGCGACCAGCGTCGGCGTCAGGGCCTGGGCGTTCTGCGGGCTCACCCGCACCGCGGTGGTGACGCCTGCTTCCCGGACGCGCGCCACGGCGGCGCCGAGCAGCTCCGGATCCAGCGGGGCCGCGTGGAGCTGCTGCAGCAGCCGGACGGCTGCCGACGGGTCGTCTTCCTTGGCCGCCAGTTCGACCACCTGAGCGAGCTTGTCCTCGACATCGCGGTGACGGCCGATCAGGCCTTCACCGTTGAGCACGCCGAGGCCACCGAGGCGGCCCATCTCGATGGCGAATTCGGGCGACACCAGCGAGTCGGTCGGGTGCGCCAGGACCGGAATCTCGAACCGGTAGGCGTCCAGCTGCCAGGCCGTCGAAACGTCCTGGCTGGAGCGGGTGCGCCGAGACGGCACGATGTTGATGTCGTCCAGCTCGTAGGTACGACGAGCGGTCCGGCCCATGCCGATTTCGACCATGTCACGCATGTGTTCTTTGACTTCCCTGTCAGTTAGCGCGAGGAATAGTTCGGTGCTTCGACGGTCATCGTGATGTCGTGCGGGTGGCTTTCCTTCAAGCCCGCCGCCGTGATCTGCACGAACTGCGCCTGCTGCAGTTGCTCGATGGTGGCCGAACCGGTGTAGCCCATGGCAGCCCGCAGACCGCCGGTGAGCTGGTGAATGACGGTGGACAGCGGACCGCGGAACGGCACCCGCCCCTCGATGCCCTCGGGCACCAGCTTGTCCTCGGACAGCACGTCGTCCTGGAAGTAGCGGTCCTTGGAGTAGGACTTGCCCTGACCGCGGCCCTGCATGGCGCCGAGCGACCCCATGCCGCGGTAGCTCTTGAACTGCTTGCCGTTGACGAAGATGAGGTCACCCGGCGATTCGGCGGTACCGGCCAACAGCGAGCCGAGCATGGCGGTCGACGCGCCCGCGGCCAGGGCCTTGGCGATGTCGCCCGAGTACTGCAGGCCGCCGTCGGCGATCACCGGCACGCCGTAGGGCCGGCACGCGGCCGTCGCCTCGAGGATCGCGGTGATCTGCGGAGCGCCGACACCGGCGATGACGCGGGTGGTGCAGATGGAGCCGGGCCCGACGCCCACCTTGACGGCGTCGGCGCCGGCCTCGCACAGCGCGGCAGCGGCGGACCGGGTGGCGACGTTTCCGCCCACGACCTCGATCTTCTCGCCCACGGCCTTCTTGAGGCGGGCGACCATGTCCAGCACGCCACGGTTGTGGGCGTGCGCGGTGTCGACGATCAGGACGTCGACACCGGCGTCGGCCAGCGTCATGGCGCGCGTCCAGGCGTCGTCACCGACACCGACCGCGGCACCGACCAGCAGACGGCCGTCGCTGTCCTTGGTGGCCAGCGGGAACTGCTCGGTCTTGACGAAGTCCTTGACGGTGATCAGCCCGGTGAGCTTGCCGTGTCCGTCGACGATCGGCAGCTTCTCGATCTTGTGCCGGCGCAGCAGGCCCAGCGCGGCCTCGGCCGAGACGCCCTCCTGGGCGGTGATCAGCGGAGCCTTGGTCATCACCTCGGCGACGGCCTTGTCCTGGTCGACCTCGAAGCGCATGTCGCGGTTCGTGATGATGCCGACGAGCTGCCCTGTCGTGTCCACGACGGGCAGGCCGGAGATCCGGAAGCGGGCGCACATGGCGTCGACCTCGGCCAGGGTGTTGCTCGGCGAGCAGGTGACCGGGTCGGTGACCATGCCGGCCTCGGACCGCTTGACGGTCTCGACCTGTGCGGCCTGCTCGCTCAGCGGCAGGTTGCGGTGCAGCACGCCCATGCCGCCGGCACGAGCCATCGCGATGGCCATCCGCGACTCGGTAACGGTGTCCATGGCCGAGCTGACGAGCGGCACCCGCAGCCGGATGTTGCGCGTCAACTGGCTGGACGTATCGGCGGTGGCCGGGATGATGTCGGACGCCGCGGGCAGCAGAAGGACGTCGTCGAAGGTCAGCCCGAGCATCGCGACCTTGGTCGGATCGTCACCGCCGGTCGGCACCGGAACGGAGATGGGAACGCTGCTTTCAGCGATCGACATGGGTGGGGCCTCCAGGGCAGACACAGTCGTGGAACTAAAAAGCCATCCTATCGGCCCAGACTGCGTGCAACGAACTCCACTCTGTGGCGGCTCGCCGGGGTAACGGCTGGCGCATCGTCGGGGGTGATAAGTAGGGTGGACCTGTGCGTGACCACCTGCCGCCGGGCTTGCCACCCGACCCGTTCGCCGACGATCCCATGGACCCGTCGGCCGTTCTGGATGCGCTGGAGCCCGGACAACCCCTGGACCCGCAGGAACGCATGGCCGTCGAGGCCGATCTCGCCGATCTGGCAGTGTACGAAACACTGTTGGCACACAAAGGCATTCGCGGCCTCGTCGTCTGTTGCGACGAGTGTCAGCAGGACCATTACCACGACTGGGACATGCTGCGGGCGAACCTGCTGCAGCTGCTGGTCGACGGCACCGTCCGTCCCCACGAGCCGGCCTACGATCCCGAGCCTGATGCTTACGTGACGTGGGACTACTGCCGCGGTTATGCCGATGCCTCGCTCAACGAGGCGACCTCGGAGCACGACGGCTACCGCTGATTTTTTCTGTTGACGTGCTGGATGTCACGTCTGGCCACGTTGAAGTTGCGCTGAGGGCGAAAAAGCCGAGTAGGCGGAGCCGTGGCTACAGAGTCAACGGCCGAGGCCCGGCGAATTCCGTTGAGTCCGCGCTGACGGCACAAATGGCCGAGTAACCAGCACCCCCACTACAGGCTCAACAGCCGAACCCGGCCGAATTCCGTTGACCCTGCACTCAGGGCACAAAAGGCCGAGTAGACAGAGCCGTGACTACAGAGTCAACGGCCGAACAACCTCAGTGCTCTCCGCGTCCCGATCCTGACGGGGCCTGCGTCGTCGTCACGACGGACCGCTCCCGCGTCGGCTCGGGCTGCGCTTCCTTCGTTGTCGGCGCCACGGTGGGCTGCACAGCTGGGGCTGTCGGTGCAGGTGTGGTCACCGAGGGCACTTCGACAGTCGGGGCAACGGTCGTGACGGTCTGCGCGGGCGCCGGGTTCTGCGTCGACGGCGCGACCGTGGCCGTCTGTGTGGCAGTCGCCGTGGGCGGCTTGGTGACGACGGGCTCGCTCGAGGGCACTGTGGCGGGCGAAGTCCCTGTCGCTGTCGCCGTCGCGGTCGACGACGGCACCGACGCCGAGGTGGCCGTCGACACCGAGGACGACGTCGCCGAGGTGACGGACGAGCTGCTCGCCGACGAAGAACCGGCCGTCTCTGTCGGGGACGCCGCACTCGTAGAAGAAGACGTGCTCGTCGACTCCGACGGCGAGGTCGACGTACTGCTCGACGTCGTGGACGTGTCGGTCGAGGTGGCCGTCGTGGACGAAGTGGTCGACGAGGTGGTCGTCGACGTGCTGGACGACGAAGTCGAAGACGACGTCGTCTCCACCACCGGCACCGGCAACAGGGTCAGCGGCGAGGACGGCAGGACCGGCATCGGCTCTCCCGGCGGCGGCAGCGTCGCCGCGGGGTTCTGCTCGACCACCTTGTAGGTCAAGGCATTCCACTGCTGGATCAGCTGTTGCTTGTGCTCCGGGGCGTCGACGCTCTGCACGGTCGGGCTCAGCGCCTGGAGCTTCTCCTGCGCCTGCTGCCACTGGCCGTTGTCGATCAGCTGCTGCACCTGCTGCATCTCGGTCTGCGCGGCCAGCATCACCTGGTCGTCGCGGCTGGCCTTTTCGGCGCCGAACATCGCCGTGTGCAGGCCGTAGAGCGACGAGTTCGGGCCGGCAGCGTAGATCGCGGTGCCGAAGCCACCCAGGCACAGCAGCGCGGCCGCGACCGAGCCGACGATCGTCAGCGATGTCCGAGATTCCTTGCGGTGCAACCCGTTCTGCAGCGCCGCGACCGCGTCGCGGGCCGTGACGGGCGTCGTCACCGCGGGTTCGCGGATGCTGTCGCGCCAGTCGGCGAGCAGGAACGCCAGCTCGGCTTCGGTGGAATCCGTCGAGTACGCGTGCTGGTCGGCGGCGAGCGCGTCGAAGAATCGGTCGACGCGTCGAATCTCGTTGAGCGAGGGGTCGCCGCCGCCCGGCGGCCATTGTCCGGAGTCAGGCATGGCCGCGCTCCGTCGAACCGATCTCGGTCTTCAACCGCGCCAACGCGCGGTGCTGCGCGACGCGGACCGCGCCGGCGGTGCTGCCGACGGCCTCGGCGGTCTCCTCGGCGCTCATGCCGACGACGACGCGCAGGATCAGGATTTCGCGCTGCTTCTCGGGCAGCACGGCCAGCAGGCGGTTCATCCGGGCCGCCGAGTCGGCGTCGATGGCCAGCTGTTCGGGGCCCAGCTCGGTCGAGGGGCGGTCCGGCAGATTGTCGGTGGCTTCAGCGCGGTTGCGGCCGGCGGCACGATGCGCGTCAGCAACCTTGTGAGCGGCAATGCCGTACACGAAAGCCAGGAACGGCCGTCCCTGGTCCTTGTACCGCGGCAGCGCCGTGATCACAGCTAAACACACCTCCTGAGCCACATCGTCTGCGGAAACACCCTGTCGCTCGCCGACCCCGAAGCGCGCACGGCAGTACCGAACGACGATCGGGCGGATGGTTTCCAGCACCTTGCGGAGCGCGTCGCGATTGCCGGCAACTGCATCAGCAACGACAGCATCGAGACCATCTCCCGAAAATGTCATCGTGGGCGCAATCTCCAGCGTTACGGACGAGGCAGTGCCGTGGTTGGTATGTCAGGACAACAGTAATGACTGGTGTGGGCTACCAGATTCATCCCGCCCATCGCCCGCCGCGGTCGCGCACGGTGGCGGCCGCCGCGTCACGGATCTCTGCCATCGCCTCCGGGCTGTGCCCGGCGCTCCCGATATCGCTCAACAAACAGCCCAATGCCCAGGTCAGCGGCACCAACCCGAACTGCTGGGTGCGTTCCAGGGCGGCGTCGGCGATGCGGCGGGACTCGTCGAACCGGCCGGCGCTGCACAGTGCCGCCGAATACACGACGTCGGTTTTCACGGCGTGGCGCGGCGAGCCGAGGTCGCCGACGAGCTCGCGGGCACGTTCGGCGTGGGCGACGGAGTCGTCGCCCCGACCACTGACCATGGCCAACTCGGCGCTCACCCAGGCCAGCCGAACCCGTTGACGCGGTACCCCGCTGTTGTCGGTGTCACCCGCGGCCCGCTCGAGCAACCGCTGCGCCACCGCGAAGCGGCCGATGCCAAGAGCGTCGGCGGCCAGGCCGACGAGGGCGTCGGCCCGTGCCTCGGCGGCATCGGGCTGATGGCCGACCAGGGCCCACGCCCGACCGTCGGCAACCCGAGCGACGCGATGCCAACCGAGCTGCCGGAGAAACGACGCGCGGGTGCTGTGCGCCAGCGACAGCAACGGACCGCGACCGCGCCGCGCGACGGCGTCGAGATCGGCGGTGGCGGCGGCGTACCGACCCTGACCGCCGGCGGCCACGGCACGCAGCCACAGTTCGTCGGCCGAATGGGCCGCGGGCAGCGGCCAACACGGCAGGTTGTTGCCAAAAGCGGCGTCATACAGATGGACGGCTGGCGGGTCGACAGTGCCCGTGCTGGTACCGGTTGCGGTCATCGAGTCAGCACGGTATCAATGCCGCACCTTCGCATGGCCGCCTTCTCTCGCCGTGCGAGCTCGGGAGCTTTGGTTAATAATTAATGCTGGCCGTGTTAACAGCATGTCAACGACTTCCAATTCCGCCACATATTGACAGACGTGGCGAACTATCGCGAACTGCCGAAACAGGTGGGTTCCGCCAATATCGCCACCACCTGTTTCGTTTCCAAGGCATCGCGCAGATGAACGTGATGTAAATTCTTGACCTGCGCTTATGGGGTTTCGCACAGAGCGCGGCTATTGACGGAATTTGCCGAATCCTTCTACTTTGTGTGCACGAGTTGTCATCGGCGACAAGTTCTCGGGTCATTTGCAGATCAACGCGTATCCACAGATTTCCAAAATGGATGCGCGGGGAGGAGTCGTTCCCAATGCCACAGCCTCAGCAGCTTCCCGGACCCAACGCCGATATGTGGGATTGGCAGATGCACGGCGTTTGCCGTGGCGTCGACTCAGCGGTGTTTTTTCATCCCGATGGCGAGCGTGGCCGGGCTCGGGCCCAGCGTGAAATGCGCGCCAAGGAAATGTGCCGGGCCTGCCCGGTGATCACTCAATGCCGGTCGCACGCCCTGGCCGTCGGCGAACCGTATGGCATCTGGGGCGGGCTCAGCGAAGGTGAGCGCGAACTGTTGCTGAAGCGGGGCATCCGCCGCGCGTCGTAGTCCATATCCACCGAAGCCGCATCCCAGCGGGGCGTTCCCCGAACTATCGCTGCTGGAATGCGGTTTTCGGCGCAGTAATCGCAGCCGTCAGTCCGGCTCACCGTATTCATCGAACCAATAGGCAAGTTTCCCGCGACGGCTCACCGCGCGCAGTCTGCGCTCGGTGGCCTCGCGCGTTGTGCTGGTGCTGACGATCAGTAACTCATCACCGGCTTCCAGACGCGTGTCGGGCTGCGGCACAAAGGTATTGCCCTTACGGATGATCAGGGTGATCACGCTCGGATCAGGCAGCCGCAGTTCCAGCACCGTCACGTTGTGCAGCCGCGACTGCGGCAGCACCGTGAGCGTCAACAGCTCCGCGTCGAGCACGTCCAGCGGCGCCGCTTCCACCTGAATCTCGCGGGTGACGTCGCGACGGATCAGCCCGAGCCGATGCGCGATCGGCTTCAGACTCGGCCCCTGCACCAGCGTGAACACCACCACCAGCACGAACACGATGTTCAGCAGCCGCTGACTGTCCGGCACTCCGGTGACGATCGGGTAGGTGGCCAGCACGATCGGCACGGCGCCGCGCAGCCCGGCCCACGACAGGAATGCCTGTTCCCGCCAGGGCACCCGGAAGCCGATCAGCGACAACACCACCGACAACGGCCGGGCCAACAACAGCAGAACCAGGCCGATGACGACGGCCGGCACCAGATCGTCACCGAGCTGGCTGGGCGTGACCAACAGGCCGAGCAGGACGAACAGCCCGATCTGGGCCAGCCAACCCAGCCCTTCGGCGAATGACCGGGTGGCCGCGCGGTGCGGCAGCCCGGAATTCGCGAGCACCAGGCCGGTCAGGTAGGCCGCGAGGAATCCGCTGGCGTGCGTAACCCCGCAGGCCGCGAAGGCCACCGTGCCCAGCCCGAACGTGGCGAGCGGATACAGCCCGGACGCCGGGAGCGCGATGCGGCGCAGTGTGACGGCCCCGAGGTAGCCGCACAGCAGGCCGATCGCCGCACCGACCGCCAGCTCGTAGACCAGATCGAGCAGCCCGTGCACCGGATGGAAGGCCAGCGGAACCACGCTGAACATCAGGACGAGGATGACGGCGGGTGCGTCGTTCAGACCGGACTCGGCTTCCAGGAGACCCGCCAGCCGCCGGGGCAACGGCAGCACGCGCAGCACGGAGAACACCGCGGCGGCGTCGGTCGACGACACGATGGCCCCCAGCAGCAGCGCCAGCTGCCAGTCCATGCCCAACAGCAGATGCGCGCCGGCGGCGGTGACGGCCGTGCTGACGGCCACGCCGACGGTGGCCATGACCGCGGCCGGCGCCAAACTCTTGCGGACGTCGCTGAACTTGGTGGTCAGACCACCTTCGATGAGGATGATCGCCAGCGCCGCGGTCCCGAGGTCCCGGACCAGGGCGACGTCGTCGAATCGCAGCCCGATGCCGTCTTCCCCGACCAGCACACCGAGGCCGAGGAACAGCAGCAGACTGGGCAGGCCGACGCGGGTCGCAAGCCGCGTGGCGACGATGCTCGCCAACAGCACCAGCGCTCCGACGAGCAGCACCCGGTTCAGCTGCTCGAGCGTCATCAATCCCCCATTCCGGTGTGCGGCCGAAGCAAATGTATCTGGGAACTCGCTGGAGGCGACGGTAGGCGACAATGACTGCGTGAGCACCCGGGGCATGCGCGTGGCGATCGGCGGCGCCGGCGCGGTGGGCCGGTCGGTGGCACAAGAACTCGTCGCGAACGGGCACAAGGTTCTCCTGATCGAACGCGATATCCGCAAATACGAGCCGAACACGGTGCCCGAGGCCGATTGGCTGTGGGCCGACGCCTGCGAGGTGGCCTCGCTCGAGGAATGCGGCATCGAGATGTGCGACGTCGTGATCGCCGCGACGGGTGATGACAAGGCGAACCTCGCGATGGCGCTGTTGGCGAAAACCGAGTTCAGCGTCCCGCGGGTGGTGGCGCGCGTGAACAACGTCGCCAACGAGTGGTTGTTCACCGACGACTGGGGTGTCGACGTCGCGGTGTCCACACCGCACGCGATGGCCGCCGGCGTCGAGGGCGCCATCGACGTCGGCCACCTGGTACGGCTGATGGGGCTACGTCAGGGGCACGCGAACCTGACGAAGTTCACGCTGCCGCCGGACAGCCCGCTGATCGGACGCACCATCGGGGACATGACCCTGCCGCCGAACACACTGTTGGTGACGGTGCAGCGCGGCAGCAGGATCATCGTGCCCAAATCCGGCGATCACTTCGAGGACGGCGACGAATTGCTTTTCGTGGCAGACGAATCCGTCGACGGCGACATCCGCGACCTCATACACGGCGCCTAGAGCGCGTAGCAGTACCTGCTCGTCGGCACCGAGTCGAGGTTGGTGTGGGCGCCGAAGCGCATCACGCTCTCGACCATGAGCGTCATCCGCCGCTGCAGTTCCTCGTCGTCTCCCCCGCTGCCGTAGAACGCGTGCACATCCGTCATGGCCGCCATGTGGAACAGTTCCTCGACGACGGCGTCGACCCGCTCGCTGCCATGCACCGTCCGCAGGACGCGGTTCTGCACGTAGCCGAACGTGTCCTGCGTGTCGATGGCGACGCTGGTGTGCTGCCCCTGCCAGATCTGCAGCCAGTCGGCCGGGTCGAGGTCCGCCGGGATGCGCAGGAAGCCGAGCTGCGCCAAGGCCGTTGTCCGGACACCGTTTTCCACGACGGGCGGTTCCAGCCGCACCGTCTCCTCGACCTCCCAGCCGGCGCTGCGCTGAGAGATCGCGGCCAGCAGATCGGAGATGGGGTCCGGATCGACGCCGGCATCGGTCCACACGCTGACCACCGCCGGGACCGGGTTGTCGAAGGTGGTGATGCGCAACATGGCGGCCTCCACGTCGGCATCGTCGACGTTGATCTGCAACCGGTTCACACCCGCCGCCTGCAACAGCACGTGCAATTGCGTCGAATGCAGGGCGGTGTCCAGACCCGAGCCCCACAGGGCGTAGATGAGCTTCACGGCGTCAGCCATGCTTGGCGGCCATCGGCTCGGCCTGCATGACACCGCCGGCCTGCAGCCACTCGCCGACGGCACGCGGCGCGTCCCGGACCGGGTTGTAGACGTCCTCCTCCGAGGAGAACAGGTTGTCCCCGGCGTAGACGAGGCGGGTGATGTTGGGGAAACCGAACACCTTGTCCGGCTCGGTCGGGTGGTCGAGGGCGTTGATGATCTCGGTGACGATCGCGCCGTTCTCCTCATCGATCGCGACCCAGGTGTGCGGGAATCGCATGTGCGGGAACGGCTTCATGACACCGACGATCCATTCGCGCACCGCCTCGCGGCCGTGCATCTCGCCGTAGGCGTGCTCGATGTAGTGGACGTCCTCGGTGAACAGATCGGCGAACGGCGCCCAGTCCCCCGTGCTCGAACAGACCTCGACGACCTTGGTGTAGCGATCGAGCGCGGCCATCAGCTCGTCGCGGGTGAAGCGTGGCATGTCCAGACCTCCAAGATAACTAGAATCAATTTCAGTTTCGGGACTCTACCGAACAACTAGAATTCGCTCCAGACCCAAAAAGGAGCTGCACCTTGGCAAGAATCGCCGAACCCCGCCCGGCCGCCGAGCCCAGCTCCGCCGTGCAGCAGCAGCGGCGCGACGCGATCCTCAAGGCCACCGCGGCCCTGGCCGCGCAGAAGCCCGCCGACCAGGTTCAGATGAACGAAGTCGCCCGCGCGGCCGGGGTCGCCCTCGGCACGCTGTACCGCTACTTCCCGTCCAAGACCCACTTGTTCGTCGGCCTCATGGCCGACCGGGTGGACCGGATGCAGGAGGGTATCGACCGTCGGAAGGCCCCGGCCGGCACCGCGGCCGACCGCGTGTTCGACGTGCTGTCGCGCGCCACCCGTCCGATGCTGCGCCAACCGCACCTGACCGCAGCCATGCTCAATTCACTGAACACCGCCGATGCGACGGCCGTGGCCGAGGTGGGGCACATCGACCGCCAGGTCCGCAGCATGCTGCTGACCATCTGCGGCGTGGACGATCCAGGGCCACAAGATATTTCGTTGATGCGACTGGTCCAGCACACGTGGCACGGCATCCTGCAGTCCAGCATGAACGGGCGAATCTCCGCCGACGAGACCGAAGACGAAATTCAGCTGGCCTGCCGCTTGATCCTGGCCCCGCTGTCCGAGGCCGCCCGTTAGCCTTGTCGGCATGACAACACCATCGCCCGAAGGCACCGTCACCGTCGCCGAGAGCGGCGCGGGGAAGTACACGCAGGAGATCATCGCCGGCGGGCACCGATTGATCGCCGACGAGCCACGTCCGTTCGGTGACGACGCGGGACCGTCGCCCTATGACCTCCTGCTGTCCGCCCTGGGCGCGTGCACATCCATGACCATCCGGATGTACGCCGACAAGAAGGAACTGCCGCTCGAGCAGGTGCGGGTGTCGTTGCAGCACTCGCGAATTCACGCCAAGGACTGCGCCGAGTGCGAGACGCAACAGGGCATGGTCGACCACATCGATCGTGACATCCAGTTGATCGGCGACCTCGACGACGATCAGCGGGAGAAGCTGCTCGCCATCGCCGAACGCTGTCCCGTGCACCGGACGTTGACCTCGTCGGTGCACGTCACCACGTCGTTGCGGCCGGCTAGCTCGCTGCCTGCGTGATGATCTCGTCGACTTCGGCTGCCCGGACAGCCATTTCGGCGTGGGCCTTGTCGAGCGCCTCGGCCTGATCCTCGTCGGCCTTCATCATCGACTCGATGTCGAAGCCGGCCATGTCCAGCACGCCCATATCGGCGAACGCCTGCTGCACCTTAGGCCCCCACAGCCCAATGTCCTTGACAATGGGCACGATTCGGCTGAACAGATGCGCGCGGAACTGCTTCATCATGGGCGCCGAGGTATCGACCCACTCGGCACACGCCTTGACGTCGAGCCCGAGGGTCTCGAAGACCTCTTCGCCGCGGAACCGGTCCCGCATCAGATAGCAGGCGTCGACGACGAACTCTTCGCGTTCGCTCCGCTCCGCTTCGGTGATCCCGGAGTAGTAGTCCTTCAACGAGATTCGGCCGAACGCCACATGCCGGGCCTCGTCCTGCATCACGTAGGCCAGTACCTGCTTGGCCAACGACCCGGGCGCCGCCAAGTCGCGCTGTACCCCGAACGCGGCGAGCGCGAGTCCTTCGATGAGCACCTGCATACCGAGGTAGGGCATGTCCCAGCGCGAATCCCGCAGGGTGTCCTCCAGCAGTAGGTTCAGATTCTTGTTCATCGGGTAGACGAGACCGACCTTCTCCTGCAGGAACCGGGAGAACGTCTCGACGTGCCGGGCCTCGTCCATGGTCTGCGTGGCCGCGTAGAACTTCGCATCGAGATCGGGGACGACCTCGACGATCTTCGCCGCACACACCATCGCCCCCTGCTCGCCGTGCAGGAACTGCGAGAACTGCCAGGCTTGCGAGTGGCGCTTCATCTCGGCGCGGCGTTTCTCGTCGGCCGCTTCCCACATCGGGCTGCCGAACAGCGGATGGAACTCGTCGGGCAGGCCGATCGGGTTCATCGGATCGACATCCAGCGACCAGTCGATACGCGACTGCGCGTCCCACTGCTTGTCCTTGCCCTTCTGGTACAGGTTCAGCAGGCGCCCACGGCCATCGTCATATTCCCAGGTGAAGCGTGCGTCCCCGCCGCTCGCGACGTCCCAGGAGTACGGCGTGGGCACTTCCGTGTACTTGTCCTTCGTGGTCACGAGCGGCCGCCTCTCTGCCCCGATGTGTCCAGATAGAAATATGACTCACATCACAGTGCGCCGCGGGCGGCCGAGCCGTCAACTACTTGGTTGGGCGTTTCTCGATGAACGCCAGCACGCCTTCGAGTGCGCTCGGGTCCATCATGTTGCAGGCCATCGTGTTTCCGGCGTCCGTATAGGCGGCTTCGATCCCGACTTCGAGCTGGCGGTAGAACAACGACTTGCCCATCGCGACGGCAACGGCAGGCTTGGCGACAATGCTCGCGACGATCGCCTCGACCTCGTCGTCGAGTGCCTCCGGGGCCGCCACCCGGTTGACCAGTCCGAGGACTTTGGCTTCGTCCGCCGAGATGAACTCCCCGGTCACCAACATCTCGAAGGCGGCCTTCCGCGGGACGTTGCGCGACAGCGCGACTCCCGGTGTGGCACAGAACAATCCGACGTTGATGCCGCTGACGGCGAAGCGGGCGTCGTGGCTTGCCACCGCGAGATCGCACATCGCGACGAGCTGACAGCCGGCCGCGGTCGCCAGGCCCTGAACCCGCGCGATCACCGGGACCGGCAACCGCTGGATCGCCAGCATCACCGCCGTGCACTGGGCGAACAGGTCCTGGTAGTACTCGAGCGACGGTTCGGCGCGCATTTCCTTGAGGTCGTGACCGGCGCAGAAAGCCCTGCCGGATGCCCCGAGCACGACGGCCCGCACCGTCGCGTCGCCTGCCAGCGCGGCGAAGGCCTCCCCCAGTTCCGTGAGCATCACTTCGGACAGGGCGTTGAAGGCCTGTGGACGGTTCAGCGTCAGCGTCACGACACCACGGTCATCGCGGTGGTGAAGCAGCAGCGGTTCACTCATCAGCGAGCACCCTCCAGAAAGTACGTCGTCATGCGTCCCTTGCCCTTGACCTCGACCACCTGCGGGTCGCTGAATGCGTAGCGGTGCGCCAGCAGCGCGTGCGTGGACGCGGATACCTGGATGCGGTGCGGGCGGCCACTGGACTCCATGCGGCTCGCCGTGTTCACGGTGTCGCCCCACAGGTCGTAGATGAACTTGCGCTGCCCGATCACGCCCGCGACCACCGGACCCGACGAGATGCCGATTCGCATCGAGATAGGACTCGGCCAGTTCGATGACAGCCCCGTGACGGTGCGTTGCATATCGAGGGCCAGCTCGGCCATCGAGGCGGCGTGGTCCTCGTCGGGATTGGGCAGGCCCGCCACCGCCATGTAGGCGTCACCGACCGTCTTGATCTTCTCGATGCCGCGGCGGTCGCAGAGCTCGTCGAAGGCACGGAACATCGTGTCCAGCAGCTGAACCAGCGCCTCGGGTGTCAGTGTCTCGGACAGCGGCGTGAAGCCCACGATGTCGGAGAACAACACGCTGACACTGGGCGCCGAGTCGGCGATCGTCAGCGCGCCGTCGCGCAGCCGGTCCGCGATCGGTGCCGGCAGCACGTTGTAGAGCAGCTCCTCGGTCCGGGCTCGCTCCTGTTCGACCTCACGCTGCCGGAGGAAGTCGATGCGCCGCAGCCGCTCCAGCGCAAAGGCGATCAGCACGCTGATCGCGGCCAGACCGGCGATCTGCGGCGCCATCGTGCCGAGCTCGTCCAGGTTCCCCCGGGCACTCGGCAGTTCCAGGCACACCACGACGAACACCACGGTGTTGGCCAGCGCGGCGTGCATCCGCAGCCGCAACAGGCCGACTGCGCCCAGCAGCGTGACGGTGGCCGAGGTCATCAGGTACTGGGTCGGGAAATCTCCGACACTGGCGAGCACCGGTACGAGCAGCACCTGGACGATCGTCAGCTGTACGACAGCGGCGACCTGCAGATGGTCCTGGAGCGTCCGCATCCGGCGGACCGCCACGATCCCCAGCAGGAAGATGCCGATGGTGACCGCGCGGACGATGAGGGCTCCTGGGACGAAACCGTGCAGGACAAGGAAGTCCACGCCCGCGTACACGATGGTGAACAGGACGCCGACCACTTGAGCGAAGGTCGCCGCCCGCAGGCCGTTCGCGTCGTCGTGTGCCCGAAATTCGCGTTCGGAGTCTGCGTCGTCGAACTCCAGCATCCACTTGCGCATATGAAGCTGGGCATGCCGCTGCTGCACCCAGCACCGCACCACTTGCGCGTCCATTGGGCGAAAATAGCGGAGACTCGGGCCTGCCGTAACTGAGTTCCGCCGGAAGGAGATCGTGGCTCGATCACAACGTCACTCTGAGAGCGTCGCTGAGCGTATATAGCCTCGAGGACGCTCTCAGCAGGACACTGTGTCAGGATGCGCGGACGACCCCAGCCGCCCAGTCGCTATTCGACGATGTCGCCGCGGTAGCGCTCGAAAAGCGCCAGGAATTCCGCTCTTTCGGCGTCGGGCACGCCGTTCTTGAGCAACGCGGCGTCGGCGTGCTTCATGTTGGCGTCCCATTCCGCGGCCGAGATCGCCAGTCCCGCATGGGAGGTCACCATGTCACGGCCGATGTAGTGGCACGGCCCGCCGGTCAGCTCGCACATCTGATCAACGAGCAACTGCCGGGTCCGCAGGTGGGAATCGGTACTGCGGCCCGACCCGAAACGCGCGAATGCCGGGTCCGCTCGCAACAAGGCGAACATGTCGTCGATAATCGCCGCGATCACGTCGTAGCCGCCCAGCCGCCGGTACAGCGATGGCGGCGTCTCGGTCATGTCGCCCTCCTCTGACGCAGAGCATCGCGCCGGCGGTGAGGACGGTGCAGGCAAATCGCAGATATTCTCTCTACGGCTACCGCGTCCGTCACAAAAGACTTAATTCTGCCAACCGTGCATCAAATCCTGCCGATCGGAATGGCACTGCCGCACAACCGGTTTCAACCATCAGAGCACCACAACAACCGAAAAAGGGGTTCAAAATGAAGAAGTTCGGCTTTGCCACTCTGATCGCATCCAGCATGACCGCCGCCGTCCTGGGTCTGGCCGTCCCCGCGCAGGCCACCACCGGAACCCCGATCGGTCCCCACTACAGCGTCGACAACCACGACAACGCCAACACCAGCAACGGTTTCGTCGACCAGGCGTTCTGACCGGCCGACCAAGGACCCCCGATCCGCACGGATCGGGGGTCCTTCATATTGTGAGCCGATGGCGGCCAAGCGCATCGACATCGGCGGCACCACCCTGCAGGCGATCGAAAACGACGGCATGGTCGTCGCGCGCGGCATCCCCTATGCCCGCGCCGACCGGTTCGCCGACCCGGAAGTGGTCTCTCCCGGCGCGGAGGTGATCGACGGAACCGAGCGCGGGCCCGCGTGTCCTCAACTGCCATCGCGTCTGCAGCCCGTCACCGGCCCTGTGGTCGACTGCCTCCCGGTCAGCGAGCAGTGCCAAGTGCTCAGCGTCTTCGCACCGGCGGATGCCGAAAGACTGCCGGTGATGGTGTGGTTCCACGGCGGTGCCTACGTGTCGGGAGGCGGTGAATCCCCGAAGTACGACCCGCTGGCGCTGGTGGCCGAGGGTCGGGTCGTCGTCGTGACCGTCACCTACCGGCTCGGCATCTTCGGGTACTTGAACATCCACGACCCGCACACACAGAACCTCGGGCTGCGTGACCAGATCTGCGCGCTGCAATGGGTTCGCGACAACGTCTCGGCGTTCGGCGGCGATCCCCAGCGCGTCACGGTGTTCGGCCAATCAGCCGGCGGAGATTCCGTCATGTCACTGATGTTGTGCCCGGAGACAGCCGGCCTGTTCACCCGGGCCATCCTGCAGAGCGCACCGCTCGGCCTGCCGCGTGAGCGGTCCGCCCTGGCCGCTGCCATGACGAACGCGGCGCTGGCGTCGTTGGCGGGCGTCCCGGCCATGGAGGCCGACATTCAGCAGCTGCTCGAGGCGCAGGTTGCCGCACTGGTGGCCGCCCAGCCGTTCGGCCGGCTCGGCATGATGGCCTACGCACCGATTCTCGGTCACGCACCGCTGGTTTCCGCCGAACAGTTCGAACCGCAGATCGCCGACGCAGCTAGGCGTGTCGAAATCCTGGTCGGCTACACCCGCGACGACGGCCGGCCTTTCGTGTCGATGGATCCGCGCGGCGCCCGCCTCCAACGGTTCGGACCGCTCGGCACGGCGCTCGCCGCGGTGATCGCGCGCAACCTGACCCGCACCGAATTCGGCAGGCCGGCAATCGATCTGGCGCAGACCTGGCAGCGAGCGGGTGGACGATCGGCGACCTTCCGAGTCGACTGGGCACCACCGCGAGCGCCACTGGGCGCCTGCCATTGCATCGAGCTTCCGCTACTCCTGGGCGCAGTGGGCGCGTGGACGGACGCTCCGATGCTCGGCCCTGAGCCGCGCACCGTCGACGAGAACCTCGGGCGTCAGATGCGTTTCCTCTGGGCGGGTTTCGCACATGACGGCGTCGCCGCGCTCGGGCAGCGACAACTTGTCTTCGGCTGACAGCGCTCCGTCGGCCGGCGCTTGCACGAAAACGCCCCCGGCCCAACAGGACCGGAAGCGTTTCGTTGCAACTACCTAGTGGGCGTAACCGTGGTGGCCGTGCCCGTGATCGGCTTCCTCAGCCGCCTTGTCCACGACGCTCAGGCCTCTTCTAAATCCGCACGGACGAAATCGAACGCGAAGCGATCCGCGCCTAAGGCATGGACCCGGATGATCCGAAGGCGTTGGAAGCCATCGAAGTGGTGCGCTGTGAGCTGGAGCTACTGCGATCACCTGATCAGCAACCGGGACTGGTCACCAGAGCCAGACGATCGCATTGCGCCCACCCCTGCACGAGACCCACTGTTGGTCACTTTGGCAGTTCATACGGAAGTTCTCACCGTCGCACACTGCGCCAGGAACAGTGGTACAGCTGACGGCGCCCGGTACCGATAGCGTTCGATAGCTCGTCGACAGCCCACCCGTCGACACATACGTGTTGAGTACGTTCCTGACGAACTGACACGAGGTCTCGACGGTGCCTCGACCAGCCCGCACGCCGCCGTTCGAATATCCGTTGTCGCAGGTCTGGTGAGATTGGCTAATGTCCGCCCCCGTTACCAGCGGCGGAGGCGACGCCGGCCAACTATTTGGCGCGGCCTGCGCGGTCTGGCTTGAAGCCGCCGGAGTCGGCTTCTCCGGCGAAACTGGGTGCTGCCAAGCTAGGTACGCGATAACGGCGCTCGCCGTCGTGACCACAAACGTCGGTACTTCCCAGCTACCCACGCGCCACTCCCCCACATGCCACGACGAGATTGTGACAGGCACGCGAGTGGCTGGCACGGAACTTCACAGAAATTACCGGCAAACAGAAGGCCCTGCAGCACAAGCGGAAAAGCCGCAACAGGAGACGCGATTGGGACTATAGACGTCGCCCTGACGCTCCTGCCAGGCTATGGCGCACAGCCCGCCGATTCGGCTCCGCCTGTTGAAAACAGACCGCGTCGCCCAAGTGCGTAACCTTTTGCAGCGCAGTTGATTTGGTTACTTGTCAAGCACCCAGGCTGGGAAGCCGTCCTGGTGGCTGTACAGCAATAACCACGAGATGGCGGCGTGGGCCGGCGAAACGCTCGCGTCGACCTACAACCCGCATCACGCAGCCGAGGCGTTCAAGGTCGGCGCAAGTTGTGCGGAGCGAGGCTTATTCGCAGAGACCGCCCCAAAACACGAAAACGCCCCCGGCCCAACAGGACCGGGGGCGTTTCGTTGCAACTACCTAGTGGGCGTGACCGTGGTGGCCGTGCCCGTGATCGGCTTCCTCGGCCGGCTTCTCCACGACGGCCGTCTCGGTCGTCAGGATCATCCGGGCCACCGAAGCGGCGTTGAGCACCGCGGACCGGGTTACCTTGGCCGGGTCGACGATGCCGTCGGCCAGCAGGTCACCGTAGGTCAAGGTGGCGGCGTTGAAGCCCTGCCCGAGGGGCAGCTCGGACACCTTGTTCACCACGACCGAACCGTCCAGGCCGGCGTTGGTGGCGATCCAGTACAGCGGGGCCGACAGTGCCGAGGAGAAGACCTCGAGGCCGATCAGCTCGTCGCCGGACAGCGAGCCACGCAGGCCGTCCAGAGCGGTGCGAGCCTGGACCAGAGCGGCGCCACCACCGGTGACGATGCCCTCTTCCACCGCAGCCTTGGCGGCGGCGACGGCGTCCTCGACGGCTTCCTTGCGCTTCTTCAGGTCGGTCTCGGTGGCAGCGCCGACCTTGATGACGGCCACGCCGCCGGCCAGCTTGGCGAGGCGCTCTTCGAGCTTCTCGCGGTCCCAATCCGAGTCCGAGGCCTCGATCTCGCTGCGCAGCTGCGCCTTGCGGCCGTCGATGGCCTCGGCGGTGCCGCCACCGTCGACGATCACGGTGCTGTCCTTGGTGACGACGACGCGGCGGGCGGTGCCCAGCACGTCGAGGCCCGCCTCACGGAGCGTCAGACCCACGTCGGGGTTGACGACCTGGCCACCGGTGACGACGGCGAGGTCCTCCAGGAACGCCTTGCGGCGGTCACCGAAGAACGGCGCCTTGACCGCGACGGCCTTGAGGGTCTTGCGGATGGCGTTGACGACCAGGGTCGACAGGGCCTCGCCCTCAATGTCCTCGGCGATGATCAGCAGCGGCTTGCCGGCCTGAGCGACCTTCTCCAGCAGCGGCAGCAGGTCTGGCAGCGAGCTGATCTTGTCGCGGTGCAGCAGCACCAGCGCGTCCTCGAGGACGGCTTCCTGGGAGTCGAAGTCGGTGACGAAGTACGCCGAAAGGAAGCCCTTGTCGAAGCCGACGCCCTCGGTGACCTCGAGCTCGGTGTTCAGGGTCGAGGACTCCTCGACGGTGACGACGCCGTCGGCACCGACGCGGGTCATGGCCTCACCGACCAGCTCACCGATCAGTTCGTCGCGCGACGAAACGGTCGCGACCTGGGCGATGGCGGTCTTGTCGGACACCGGCTTGGCCGCGGCCAGCAGGGCCTCGGACACCGCGTCGGCGGCCTTCGAGATGCCCGCGCCGAGCGCGATCGGGTTGGCACCGGCCGCGACATTGCGCAGACCGGCCTTCACGATGGCCTGGGCCAGCACGGTGGCGGTGGTGGTGCCGTCGCCGGCGACGTCGTTGGTCTTGGTCGCGACGGACTTGACCAGCTGGGCGCCCAGGTTCTCGAACGGGTCTTCCAGGTCGATGTCGCGGGCGATGGTGACGCCGTCGTTGGTGACCTGCGGGCCACCGAAGGCCTTGGCCAGCACGACGTTCCGGCCGCGCGGGCCGATGGTCACGCGGACTGCGTCGGCGAGCTTGTCGACACCGGCTTCCATGGCCCGGCGCGCAGCTTCGTTGAATTCAATGAGCTTGCTCATTAGAGCCTTTCGCTGATACGCATACCGCCCCGGATATCACCGTGCGGGCACGGGGATTTCCGGGGCGGGACACGAATGCTTACTTGGAAACGACAGCCAGCACGTCGCGGGCAGAGAGGATCAGGTACTCCTCGCCGTTGTACTTGATCTCGGTGCCGCCGTACTTGCTGTAGATGACGGTGTCGCCCTCGGCAACGTCCAGGGGGATCCGCTTCTCGCCGTCCTCATCCCAGCGGCCGGGGCCAACTGCGACGACGGTGCCTTCCTGCGGCTTTTCCTTGGCGGTGTCAGGGATGACCAGACCGGAAGCGGTCGTGGTCTCGGCCTCGTTGGCCTGAACGAGGATCTTGTCCTCGAGTGGCTTGATGTTGACTGCCACGATGGAAGCCCTCCACTTGGTTGGTATGTCGATCCAGGGCCAATCCCCGGATGCCAGGTTGTTCGGCAAGCGTCCTGACCACACACCGTCGTCGCGGGTGCCGGAGCGCGGTTGGCCGCGTGCCACCTAGCACTCTATACACGCGAGTGCTAGCGCTCAAGGGTGGGGCAGTGCCGGATTCGGCGAACTCGCTGTGGGCTGAAACAGCAGGCTACTCAGCCGCCGGTGACGTGTTGACCAGGAGCAGGTTGGACGTCGCCCGATGAGTGATGGTGTTGGCCGTCGATCCGAGAACGCGGGCGAAGCCCGCCATGCCCCGGTTCCCGATCACGACGACGTCGTATTCGGCGGCCGCGAGCACGTCAGCCGGGTCGCCGACCAGCGCCAGCCGCTCCAACGAGCCGGTGATTCCCAGTAGGCCTTCGACGGCGTTCAGCGTCTCCTCGGCCGCAGCGGGGTCGCCGGCGACCGTGACCAGGATCGGCCGGGCGCCGAGTGCGGCCGCCAGGTCGTACCCGGCACGGACCGCACGCACCGAGGTGTCGGAGCCGTCGGTGGCCAGGGCGATCGTCTGTACGGCCGCGACCGGCTTGCGCACGAACAACACGTCGACGGGGCTGTGGTGCGACAGTTCGTTCGAGGTACTCCCCCAGAACCTGCTGGACGTGTGGCCGAGACCCGCCGCACCGACCACGATCAGCGGCCGCTCGGTCTGCGCGGCGGCGTCGACGAGGGCGTCGAACGCGCTGCCCTTCACCGGAATCTTCTCGATCGTCGTGACGCCCAGCGCGGTGAGATCGACGTCGGCGCCCTCGGCCGTCAGATCGGCCCACGGCTGTTCCCGTCCGCCCGGTACCGAAACGCTCGGCTTCCACGCGGTGACGACGGTGACCGGCGCACCGAGGCCGGCCGCCACCACGCCGGCGACGCTGACCGCGTCGGTCGCCTCGTCGGACCCATCGGTGCCGACGACGATTCTGGAATAGGACGCCATGGCGGCCCTTTCGGTCGGGGTGTCAGGCACCGAAGACGAGGATGTGGACGGCGCCGACGAGGATGCCCAGGAGTCCGCCGTGGGCGTACAGCAGCCAGGCGTCCTGCTCGATGGCCGAATAGAGCATCTCGCCGAACTTGTCCGGCGGCAGCGCCCGGAACTTCTCCGTCGCGAACGTCTCGATCTTCTTGGCCTGGGTCTTGTTGAACCCGGGGTCGTAGAGGACGCTCGGGGCGAAATCGACCAGCTTGTCCCCGGCGCCACGTTGCAGTCCTTCGACATCGACGACTCCGAACGAGTTGCGGGCGACGACCAGGTACGGACCCAGGATGCGCTCGGCTTCTTCTCCGACCGCGGACTGGATCAGCGCGCGGGTCTTGTCCGCGCTGGCACCGTTGAGCAGTTCGTGCGCGAAGTTCTTGACCGTCAGGACCTGTAACGACAGCATCGTGGCGAGTTCGTGGGCGGCCTGGTGCTGCCGCTTCGCGAAAAGCCCTTGCTTCCAGAGGTATTTGTAGCGTGGCTGTGGCTCGCCGGGCTCGAACACCACCTTGATCGCGATGATGTTGACGACGATGCCGATCACCGCGGCCCCGCCGAGCACCCACAGCCAGGTCGGCAGGAAATGCAGGATCGAGTCGAGGAACCCCGGCAGGTGGATGGCGAAACCGCCATGGGCCGCAGCGTGTTCGCGCGCCTCATCGCTGGAGTAGTAGATCAGCGACAGCCACAGCGCGAGCAGCACACCGAACGGAAAGCCCAGCGCGCCGACGCGCACCATGAAGCGCAGCTCGGGCACCGCCATGCCTTTGATGATGTCCCGCAACACTTCCGGGTTGCGACGCAGGAAGTTGACGGTCATCAGCTTGACGTTCAGCAGCTGGTCGATGTTCTCGCCGATCTTGGCGAAGGCCCGCTTGGAGATGGTCGGCAACTCGGCGTCGACGGTCTGCAGCACCTCGTCCTTCAACGGCTGCGGGAGCGACCGCCACATCTGCGGATGTCGGGCCTCGATGATCTCGGTGGTCAGCCGGCCGATATCCGGCCTGGCTGCCACCGCAATGGCTTTCGCGAGTTTGTCGGGATTGAGTTGTTCGTAGAAGTCCGAAATCTTGCCGATCCGGGCTATCGAGGTGTCGACGATGAGGCTGGCCATCTTCTCGGCGCGACACGGGATGAATCCCTGAAAACCCAGAATTCCGTTGGGTGCAAAGGTCGGCAGAATCTGGACCTTGCGGGGCAGAAAGGGAAATATCCGTTTCAAGCCTGGCACATAGAAGCCGGTGAACCGGACGGGCGCGAACAACATGATGACGCCGGTCCAGTTGGTGATCAAGCCGGCGATCGCGCTGAAGATCGGCACGCTGATGATGTCGACGACGAATTTCGATTGTCCGGTGAGCTCCTCCCAATCAAGAAAGGGCCCGGCGGCGAGCGTTGTCATGAAATATCCCTGGGCTTGTCGGGGTCGGATCAGTGCTTGGGTTTGTGCGCGGCGAGATCTGGCGGACCTTTCCCGATGATCTTGTCGCCGCGCTCATCAGTGGCCCATCCCCCGGCGTTGTAGCCGTCGGTGTCGATGCAGACCTCGCAGAACTGTTCGCCGAATTCCGACAGATAGATGCTGCGGTACACGCTGATGGTCTTGGGTATCACCTCGGTCACCTCGAGTGCGCGTGGTTGCACCTCGAGCAGCGCATAGCGCCGGTAGTCGGCCACTGGCTCAGACGAAAAGCGCACCAGGCCAAGACGATTGAGGTTCGCGAGATAGCGTTGGTCGGACTCCGGCCAACGACACCCGGCCATGTCCGCGATCATGTTCACGCCGCTGACGAGCCGCTCGGAGCCGACCTGGAACATCGTCTTCGTCCGGATGTCGATGGACGGCTGGGTGCCCGCGACGGCCAGGAAGCGCAGCATCCGAACCTCGTCCGGCGCAAGCTCACTGAGGATCTGGCCGAATGCCGGATGCCGGTGCGCCTGTTTACGTGTCGGCTTCTGCGACTTGGCAATCAGGTCGTCGCCCCAGTGGCGCAGGTCGGCGTCGCTGTCGTGCTTCTCGGCCTTCTTGTCCCCGTCGCGGTGTTCGGGCTTCTTCTTGGCGGCGTCGCCGGAGCCCATCACGCGGCGCACCGGCGTGACAGCAACGCCGATGACGGCGGCCGGATTCAGCGCCGACTCCGCGGCGCGCTTGAGGCCGCCGAAGAGTCCCGGGTTCTCGGCCGGCGCTGCGTCCGGCGCCACGACGGGCAGCACTGCGGTTGCGGCAGCGGCATTTTCGTCATCATCGTCAATATCGTCGCTGTCCTCGGTGACTTCCGAAGGCGACGCAATGGCTGCCGGCGCCGGGTGCGTCTCGCGTCCGGGCAGCCGACTCAGAATATTGACGACCTTGAGCAGATCGCCGGCGGCAGCCCGGGTCGATTGCACGGCGGCCGCGATGTCCCGGGCGGTGTCGATGCCCAGCTTGGTGAGCGGATCGACTATGGCGCCCAAGGGATTACTGCTTTGATCTTGACCGTGATCGTCGGAGGGCGATGCACCACGCGCTTTGTCGGATTTTGGATCGTCGCCCATTATTCGCCTCCGTCGGACTGTGCGAGTAATTATCCAAAGGACCGGCTCGCTGATATGCGTTTCGCAGTGATCCAAAAACTACTGACGGCAGCGCAAGCGAACTACGTCGCAAACAGCCAAAGTTCGTACCGCACCCGGGGCACGCGTTGTCGACGGTCCACAAATGGGCCCGCAACGACGAATTGTCAGTTCAGAACGGCCTGACCGAACCAGTGGCAGAGCAGCAATGCGACCTCGACCTCGATGCGATCGTCGACAATCGGCGTGCCCCGGCGACTGATCGCGCGGTTCACCCGGTACTTGATCGAATTCGAATGCAGGTGCATTTCGTCGGCGGCGGCCTTGAAACTCGACCCAGTCCGCAGGAACACGCGCAATGTCTCGCGCAGCCGTTCGTCGTTCTCGGTGTCGCTCGCGAGCGGGCCCAGGATTTCGGCCACCCAGGCGCCGACGGATCCGACGTTGTCGCCGAGCAGCGTGGCGACGGGTAGCCCTGGGTCGCTCGCCGCGGTGATGCGCCGGTCGGCCGAGCCCGACACGACCGCGACCGCGCGGGCGTCCACTGCCTGCTCGTGCGAACGCCGGAACCCTTCGATGCCGGGCAACGGATTGCCCAGCGCGATCCATGGCGAATCCTGTTGTGTCGCGGCGTATTCCCGGATCCGGTCCGACGCGCCCTCGGCGCCCTGCGCCGACAACGGCAGCCAGACCCACGCGGTGAGGTGGTCGACCGACAGGAACAACGGCGGCTCATGGGTGCCGAGCGACGTGGCGAGATGGTTCGCGAACCGCTCCATGCGGACGAGCTCGTCGCCGCCGTTGTCATCGGGGTACCACAGCGCCAGCGCCAGGTGCACGCGCCGCAGCGGGTAGCGGATCTCCTCGGTGAGCTCGTCGACATCGCCGCTGGCCGCGGTGAGAATGGCCCGAACCCGCTGCGCCCGCATGCTGTTCCGGTTCTCCACCCAGCGGTCGTACTCCTGCTGGTAGGTGATGAGGACCTGCTGCGAAATCCAGTCGATGTAACCGAACGCGACGGTCTGGAAGTACTTGAAAACGTCGAGGCCCCACCGCGGATCCATGTCCGAGTCGGCGATCTCGTCGAGCACGAAGTTCATCACTTCCTGGTGGCCCAGCCGGTAGGCGCGCACCACCGCGTTTGCGGACACCCCACGCTGGGCCATCCGCCGCGCGTGTTCGAGCGACTCCGTCGGCGGTACGACGTCCTGGATCGGAATCCGGTGCCGAATGGAGGCGAAGACCGTTTCGACGTTGGCCGCGACGGTGTGCGCCTGCAATTCGAGCAGCTGCGCATCGTCGCTGAGCTCTGCGATCTCGGTCAGAAGAATCTTCTGGATCGACTGTGTGATGTCGCCCAACTTGCCGTCGAGCGCGCCAATGATCTGTGCTGCGCGTGCGACGACGCTCCCCTCATCGACGCGTCTTTCCGGCATGAACTGACCGTAGATCACGAGGCCCCGAAGTTGCTGCAAATCGGGCTTTGTCGCCGCACGACAACGACGCTCCGCAAACGCCCCGAGAGTTGGTCGTCCCGAGACGTCGATCGCGGCGGCCGCGATGAATAGCTTTCGTAAACATCAGACCAACGAGGAGGGCAACGTGACTACTGCCGCCGCAACCGAAGTGGACCTCGCCGCCGTCGACCTTGCCGACCCGGCGGTGTGGGACGACGGTCCGCCGTACGAGTTGTTCGCCCGCATGCAACGCGAAGACCCCGTGCACTACAGCCCGCAGCGCACTGTCCCCGGCGAAGGCGGCTTCTGGTCCATCACCCGCTTCGACGACGTGCGCACCGTCAGCCGCGACCATCGCACGTTCTCGTCCGAGAAGCGCGGCATCTTCAACGTCGACGACATCGGGGTACCGCTGGATATCCAGCGCCTGCAGCTGATTTCGATGGACCCGCCGCGACACGACCGACTCAAGGCCCTCGTCATCAAGGCGTTCACGCCCGAACGCGTCGCGGCCCACGAAGAGGCCATCAAGCAGATCATCAACGACGTCCTCGACAGCGTGGCCGACCGTGAGAGCTTCGACCTGGTCCGCGACGTCGCCCGGCCGGTGCCGGCCCGGGTGATCGGCTCGATGCTCGGGACGCCCGCCGAGGACGACGAGCGCCTCGTCTACTGGACCAATGTGTTCAGCGCGTTCGAGGACCCGGAAATCCGCAAGCAGTGGGATGACGCCGGCGCCATCGTCGGCGAGATCATCACGTACCTCAACGACCAGATGGCTCAGCGGCGAGACAACCCGCGCGATGACCTGATCACCGCGGTGATGAACGCCGAAGTGGACGGCGAGAAGCTCACGGAACTCGAGATGGCCACGTTCTTCGCCCTGCTCATGACCGCCGGCAACGACTCGACGCGCGCCACCTACAGCGCGACGATGCTGGCCCTGATGCAGAACCCGGATCAGCTGATCCTGCTGCAGGAGAACCCGGAGCTGCTCGAACCCACGGTCGAGGAGGGCCTGCGCTACGCGCCCGCCTTCGCCTTCATGGGCCGGGCCGCGACCACCGATTTCGAGCTGCACGGCAAGCAGATCAAAGAAGGCGACCGGCTGCTGCTGTGGTACCTGGCGTCCAACCGGGACGAGACCGTCTTCGAGAATCCGCACGAGTTCGACATCACCCGCGAGGGGCTGGCGGACACGCACCAGGCCTTCGGCGGCCGCGGCAAGCACTTCTGCCTCGGCGCCAACCTGGCGCGCCTCGAACTGAAGCTGTGGATTCAGGAGACCGTCCGCCGGTTCCCGGACCTCACACTGGACGGCGATCCCACCCGAGTGCGGGCGCTGTTCCTGAACCAGTACAAGTCGATCCCCGTCCGGCGCGCGGCGATGAGCCGCTCGGGCGAAGAACAGAGGGCACTGTGAGTAACGCTGCATACCGGGAAGTCGAGGTCGACCTGGAGGTGCGTCGGCGCGAGCAGTCAGCAGACGGTGTCGTCACGCTGACTCTCGCCGACCCGTCCGGCGCGGACCTGCCCGAGTGGACCCCCGGCGCTCACATCGACCTGGTCATGTCGCCGTCGCTGACGCGGCAGTACTCCCTGTGCGGCAGCACCGCCAGCCGCAGCGAGTGGCAGGTGGGCATCCTGCTCGACCCCAACAGCCGAGGTGGCTCGCAGTACGTCCACGACAAGCTGCACGAGGGCACCACGGTCCGGGTGCGCGGGCCGCGCAACCACTTCGCGCTTGTGAATTCGCCGCGCTACCAGTTCGTCGCGGGCGGTATCGGCATCACGCCGATGCTCCCGATGATCGAGACCGCCGAGGCCACGGGCGCCGACTGGCAGTTGATCTACGGCGGCAGCTCCCGCTCGTCGATGGCGTACCTGGATGCGCTGGAGCGCTTCGGCGACCGCGTGACCGTCTGTGCGCGTGACGAGCACGGCGACGCTTTCCGGACGAAGCTGGCGGCGGTGCTGGCGGCGCCGCAGGACGAGACGTTGGTCTACTGCTGTGGGCCCGAGGGCCTGCTGGACGCAGTCGAGAAGGGCTGCCAGTCCTGGCCCGACGGCAGCCTGCACCTCGAGCGCTTCTCGGCCAAGACCATCGAGGAACCGGCCGACGCCCTCGACACGTTCGAGATCGAATGCCAGCGGTCCGGCATCACCCTGACCGTGCCGTCGGACAAGACGATCTACGACGTCGCCGAAGAAGCGGGCCTCGACGTGCTGGGGTCGTGCATGGAAGGCGTCTGCGGCACTTGCGAATGCGAAATCATCGCCGGCATCGGCGATCATCGCGACTCCGTGCTCAACGACTCGGAGAAAGCGGAAAACAAAACCATCATGATCTGCGTCTCGCGCTCCCGGTCCGAAAGGCTGGTGCTCGACCTATGAGAACCAACTACCCGTTGAACTGCTGGTACGTGGCCGCGCTCAGCGATGAGGTCGGCGAAGGACTGCTCGCCCGGCGTCTGCTGGACAAGCACGTGGTCCTGTACCGCCGCGCGTCCGGCGAAGTCGTCGCCCTCGAGGACCGCTGCGTGCACCGCGCCTATCCCCTGTCGGAGGGCCGACTGGACGGCGACCGAGTGGTCTGCGGCTATCACGGCTTCAGCTACAACCCCGACGGCTGTCTGGCCGACGTGCCCTCGCAGGAGAACGTGCCGCCCGGGGCCCGGGTGCCGGCGTACCCGGTCGTCGAGACCGCGCCGTTCGTCTGGATCTGGCTCGGCGAGCCGCGCGCCGCGGCCCTGCGTCCACCGCCACGCGTGCCGTGGTACCTGGACGGGACCGGCTGGACCGGCTCCACCGAGGTCCTGCGCGTCGAGGCAAATTACCTTCTGCTGCATGAGCATTACCTCGACCTGACCGACGTCTTCGTCACCCGTCCGGAGATGGTGCCGCCGGATATTCAGCAGCTGCCGCCGCTCAACGAGGTCGAAATCTCCGAACGCTCCGTGGCCTATACCCGGGTGACTCAGCCGAGTCGCCTGGCACCGTGGGAGTCGGCGATCACCGGATTGCCCGAAGAGACGGTCGCCGTCCGGCGTGAAGAGGGGACGTTCGTCTCACCCGCGCTGCATACGCAGCACTACGCCATCGACGTCATCGATGGAAAGTCGTACGAACTCTTGCGAATTCACGGATTCACGCCCGAATCCCCCGGCGCGACGCACGTCTTCCTGCAGTTGGCCCGCAACTACGACAGCGCCGAGGACTCCATCACCGAGTACCTGCGGATCATGTTCCACGAGTGGGCCATCCGCAATGCCACGATCCTGGAGACGATCCAGCGGCGGCTCGACGAACCCGGCGGCCGCCGGCGCGACATCAACGTCAAGGCCGACCGGGCCGCGATCCGGGCCCGCCGTATCGCGATGGACATGGTCGACGACGAAACCAGCCGTTTCAACTGAGGAGAAGTACATGTCCAACACCGACTATGACGTGATCGTCGTCGGGTCCGGGTTCGGGGGCAGCGTCACCGCCTTGCGTCTGACCGAGAAGGGCTACCGCGTCGGCGTTCTGGAGGCCGGCCGCCGGTTCACCGACGACCAGTTCCCGAAAACCAGTTGGGACGTCCGGAAGTTCGTGTGGGCGCCCAAGCTGGGGTGCTTCGGCGTGCAGCGCATCCACATGCTGCGCGACGTCGTCATCCTGGCCGGGGCGGGCGTCGGTGGCGGGTCGCTGAACTACGCCAACACCCTCTACAAGCCGCCGGCGACGTTCTTCAACGACCCGCAGTGGGCCCACATCACCGACTGGTCCGACGAACTCTCGCCGTTCTACGACCAGGCCAGGCGCATGCTCGGGGTGGTGATCAACCCGAGTATGACCCCGGCCGACGAGATCATGAAAGCGGTCGCCGAGGACATGGGCGTGGGCGACACGTTCGTCCAGACGCCGGTCGGGGTGTTCTTCGGCGAACCCGGCAAGACCGTGCCCGACCCGTTCTTCGGCGGTGTCGGACCGGACCGCACCGGGTGCATCGAATGCGGCAGCTGCATGACGGGCTGTCGCTACGGCGCCAAGAACACCCTGCTGAAGAACTACCTCGGCCTGGCCGAGAATGCCGGCGCCACAGTGCATCCGCTGACGACGGTCGCTTCCGTGCGGCAGAGTCCGAGCGGCATCTGGGAGATCGACACCGTGCGCACTGGCCGGACCCTGCGCAAGAACCGTCGTACCTTCACGGCGCGGCACGTCGTCCTGGCCGCCGGCACCTGGGGCACCCAGAACCTGCTGCACAAGATGAAGGACAGCGGCACCCTGCCCCAACTGTCCGACCGGCTCGGTGTGCTCACCCGCACCAATTCCGAATCCATCGTCGGCGCAATGAAATACAAGGTCGACCCGGCGCTGGACCTCACGCGCGGCGTGGCGATCACGTCGTCGTTCCATCCGACCAGCGACACCCATATCGAGTCGGTGCGCTACGGCAAGGGCTCCAACGCGATGGGCCTGTTGCAGACCCTCATGACCGATGGCGGTGGCCGGTGGCCGCGCTGGCTGAAGGCCCTGGGCTTGGCCGTGACGCATCCGCGCGCGCTGCTGCGGGTGCTGACGGTGGGCAATTGGAGTGAGCGCACGGTGATTTCACTGGTGATGCAGAACCTGGACAACTCGATCACCACGTTCACGAAACGGGGTTTGCGCGGCCGGCACTTGTCGAGCAAGCAGGGGCACGGCGAGCCCAACCCGACGTGGATCCCGGCCGGAAACGACGCGACCCGCCGGGTTGCCCAAAAGATCGACGGCGTGACGGCCGGTACGTGGGGCGAGCTGTTCAACATCCCGATGACCGCGCATTTCCTCGGCGGTTGCGCCATCGGCTCGGACGCCGAGCACGCGGTGATCGATCCGTACCACCGGGTCTACGGCTACCCGACGCTGAGTGTTGTTGACGGGTCGGCGGTATCGGCGAACCTGGGGGTGAACCCGTCGCTGACCATCACCGCCCAGGCCGAGCGTGCGGCGGCCATGTGGCCCAACAAGGGTGAGGACGATCTGCGCCCCGAGCAGGGGCAGCCCTATCGTCGGGTGGACGCTGTCGCGCCGATCAAACCGGTTGTGCCGGAAGGCGCTCCGGGGGCGCTGCGGCTGCCGCTCATCCCGCTCTCGCCGGCCGCGAACGACGCTTAGCGGCCGACTAAACGCCCGGGTCGGGACGTCCATCAGGGACGTCCCGGCCTGCGGGCAGCCCAACGACGGCCCCCAGAATCAGAATCGCGCCGACCACCGACATCCAGGTGAGCTGCTGCCCCAGCAGCACCGCCGCCAGTACCGCAGCCGAGATTGGCTCGACGAGGGTCACCACGGTCGCGGCTGCCCCCGACGTGGTGCGCAGACCGGCGTAGAGAAGTCCATACGACAGCGCGAGCGTGAAAACGCCGAGATAGACCAGTAGCCCCAGGGACGTCGGGTCCGACGGGACAACCGGCTCGCCGTTGAGAGAAGCCACGAGGAAAAGAGGTGCCAGCGCCACCGCGCCGGCAGTCGTGGTGCACGTGGCGATGACGACGGGGTCGGTCCGGCTGGCAAGCCGGTGCCCGAGAATCGTCGTGGCCGCATAGGTGGCGCCCGCGGCGATGGCGAGCAGTAGCCCGGCCGTGAAGTTGGTTGCACCGCCGCCACGTTCAAGCGGTGCGCCGCCGAACGTGACCAGGCACAACCCGACGAGTGCGGCAGCGAGCACCGCAATCTCGCGCAGCGACGGTGCGGTCCGGGCCTGGATGTGCTGCCAGATCGAGGCCAGGATCGGCGACAGCCCCAGCGCGACAACGGTGGCGACCGCCACCCCGATGGACAGCACCGAGGCGAAATAGAGGCCCTGATAAAGGGCGGTACCGCAGCCGACGACGATCGGCACCACCGGACGCGACCGCATCATCGTGATCGCTTGTCCGGCAAGGCCTGTGACCGCAATGAAAGTCACCAGCGCGACCGTCGCGAGTGCCATTCGCCAGGCGCTGGCCGTCATCGCGCCCAGGCCGCTCCGGTCGTGAATGACGGTGACCACCAAGCCACCGGTACCCCACAACACGCTCGCGGCAGAGATCTGCAGCAGGCCCAGATGCCGGGTGAGGTTGGGGCTCATTGCAGCGAGATGTTCAGGTGGTCGGACACGTCGCCGACCATCTGCACATCCGCAACACGTTCGGTGAAATGCCAACCCGTCTCGTCGCGCGCGAACGTATCGGCGTAGCGGCCAACCACGATGGGCTGCAGCGGCACCGTGTCGGTCTGCTGCACCACGCAGAACGTCGACCGCGCGCGGGCAGTGTCGCCGTCGAGCTCGACGATCGGGTTGAGCACCAGATGCCGTGTGCGCGGGGTGTTCCCGTGCTCAGGGAAACGACGGGTGGTCTTGGCGAACAGCGCCGCGATGGCCTCGGCGCCGGCAACGCCCATGAAGTTCCCGCGCCCCAGCAGTTTTCCCACGCCGTCGAAGTCGCCGGCGTCGATCAGTTCGGCGTACCGGTACAGCAGCTCGGTGATCTCCAGTTTGTCCGCGGCGTCCTGCAGGCTCACGCGATCTGGCCCTTCACCACCGGCAGCCCCGGGTCGCTCGGCACGTCGAGACGCGACGGCTTGGCTCCCGCCGCGATCAGGTGCGCCGCGAACGAGGCGATCATGGCCCCATTGTCGGTACACAGTCGCGGCCGCGGCACCCGAAGTGTCAAACCGGCTTCAGCGCAACGTTCTTCGGCCAGCTCACGCAACCGCGAATTGGCGGCCACTCCCCCGGCGATCAGCAGCGTGGACACGCCCAGGTCGGTGGCCGCGCCAACGGCCTTGCGGGTCAACACATCCGCGACGGCTTCCTGGAAACCGGCCGCGACGTCGGCATGCGACGCGTCGGGGTGCTTCTCCATGTGGCGGGCGACGGCGGTCTTGAGGCCGGAGAAGCTGAAGGCGTACGGGTCATCTCGCGGGCCGGTCATGCCGCGCGGGAACGCGATGGCGTTCCGATCGCCTTGGCGGGCCAGTTCGTCGAGCACGCGGCCACCGGGGTAGCCGAGCCCGAGCAGCCGGGCCACCTTGTCGTAGGCCTCGCCCGCCGCGTCATCAACGGTGCTGCCGAGCTCCTCGATCGGCTCACCCAGGGATCGCACATGCAGCAGATGAGTGTGGCCACCGGACACCAGAAGACCGACGCTCTCGGGCAGCGGGCCGTGGTCGTAGACGTCGGCGGCCAGATGCCCGCCCAGGTGGTTGACGCCGTAGAACGGCACACCCCACGCGGCCGAATACGCCTTGGCCGCAGCAACCCCCACCAACAACGCCCCGGCCAGGCCGGGCCCGATGGTCGCCGCGACGACGTCGGGCCGCTCGATGCCGGCGGTCGCCAGCGCCCGGCTCATGGTGGGCCCCAACGACTCCAGGTGCGCGCGCGAGGCGATCTCGGGGACCACGCCGCCATAGCGGGTGTGTTCGTCGACGCTGGAAGCGACCTCGTCGGCCAGCAGCGTCACAGTGCCGTCGTCCGCCAATTCGCAGATGCCGACACCTGTTTCGTCACAGGAACTTTCGATGGCCAAGATGATTGTCATGAGCCTGACTCGCTCCTCACGTCCGCGTCGCCTGACACGCTGCTCACATGTGCGTCCCGCCGCATGGTGTACGCGTCCGCGCCACTGATCCGGTAATACCGTTTGCGCACGCCCATTTTCACGAACCCGACGCTTTCGTACAGGCCGATCGCCGGCTCGTTGTCGGTGCGCACCTCCAGGAACACGGTGCCACCGTCGGCGATGGTCAACAGCCGGTCCAGCAGCTCGCGGCCGATGCCCTGGCCCTGGTACGCCGGATCGACCCCGATGGTGTGTACCTCGTACTCGAACGGCGGTTTACGGCCCAGCCGGCTGATGCCGGCATACCCCACCAGGAGCTTGCCGTCCCGCGCGGCGACGTAGTGGTTGTGTGCCGAGTCGAGCTCGCGGATGAAGGCGACTGCCGGCCACGGGTCGTCGCCGGGAAACAGGATCGCCTCCAGCTCGCCGCACCGGTCGGCGTCGCCGACCGTCAGGGGCCCGTACTCGATGGTCACGAGAGTCCCCGCTCGGCAAGGGTTTTCGCGTCGGGACGGCGCAGGTACAGCGGCACCAGCGCCGCGGGCGGCTGATCCCAGACGGCGGCGGTCACGAGTCCGGTCACCGTCGGGTACTCGACCTCGAGCGACGGCAACGGGAAAAGCGCGGCCTGCGCGGCCGGGCCGGCGACCGAACCCGAACCGGGCTCGACGTCGGCGGCGGCGCTCACCGCCGGTCCGTCGACCCGCACGCCGTCGCGGTACCGCGCCCAGTAGACCTCGCGGCGACGGGCATCGGTGACCACCAACAGTTCTCCCGGAGTGGCCGGGGCGATCGCATCCAGGCTGCACACGCCGTACACGGGGATGCCGAGCGCCTGCCCATACGCGGCCGCGGTGGCCATCCCGACGCGCAGCCCAGTGAACGGGCCAGGCCCGCACCCGACGACCACGGCTTCCAGGTCGGCGAACGTGATACCGGCATCGGCAACGGCCGCAATCACATTGGGCGTCAACTGCTCGGCGTGCGCGCGGGCATCGATGGTGATCCGTTCGGCCAGCACCTCGACGCCGGCTGCGGTACGCCGTGCCACACCGGCGGTGACGGCCGGGGTGGCGGTATCGATGGCGAGAATCATCCACGGCTCCAATGCCAGACAGCGGTACGGGTGTCGTCGTCGGCGCGTTCCAACCGGATGTCCAGATGGCTGGCCGACAGTCGCTCGGCCAGACCCTCGCCCCACTCGACGACCACCACGGCGTCGTCGAGGTCGGTGTCGAGGTCGAGCGAGTCGAGTTCTCCGAGCAGGTCGGTACTGCCCGAGTCGAGCAGTCGGTACATGTCGACGTGCACCATCGCGGGGTGTCCGGCGCGGCGGGCGGGATGCACCCGGGCCAGCACGTACGACGGCGACGTCACCGCGCCGTCGACATCCATGCCCTGCGCAATGCCCTTGGCCAGCATGGTTTTCCCGGCGCCCAACGGACCCGTCAGCACCACGACGTCACCGACCTTGAGCTCGGCGCCGAACCGGGCGCCGAGGGCCATGGTGTCGGCCTCGGTCGGCAGGTGCACGGTGCCGTGCGAATCATCCATTGCGCTTGGCCTTTCCACGCAGATGACGGGTGAGCGCCACCAGCCGTGACGGCGTGGCGTGCTCGACGAAGCGCTCCAGCGCCTCGTTGATCAGTTCAGGTTGCTCCATGTGCACCATGTGCCCGGCGCCTTCGACGATCACCAGCTCGGACTTCGGCAACTGCCGGGCCATCGCCTGGGACTTGGCCAGCGGGGTGAGCAGATCGTGGTCGCCGCAGGCGATCAGGGTCGGCACGTGCTGCAGGACCGGCAGCGCACCGGCCTCGTCGTGGGTTTCGAGTGCGTGCAGGAATTCGACGGTCGTGCGGATCGACGTGTTGTGCGTCATCTTCTCGACGTACCGCGCCACCGACGGGCTGACTGCGTCGTCGCCGAACGACGCGGCCTTGAGCACGGGGCCGATGACGGCCTTCGCCGCACCACGGCCCGCACTGACCGCTCCGGGCGCGAACCGCACCGCCGCTTTCGCCGCCTCCAGCGCGGGATTCTGCAGCACCTCGCCCAACGGCGAACGGGTAACCCCTTGTGCCGCAGAGGCGAGGATCGCTACGCCGCACACCCGGGCCGGGTAGTTGTGCGGAAACTGCCGGGCGTGGGACAGCACCGTCATGCCGCCCATCGAGTGGCCGACCAGCACGACGGGACCACGCGGCGCCATCACCCGCATGACCGATTCGAGATCCTGCCCCAGTTGCGGGACGGTGTACGAATCGACCGGACCGGCCGAGGACCGGCCGTGCCCGCGCTGGTCGTAGAACACCATGCGGACCTGATCGCCCCACCGCTCGGCCAGCCGGGCCCGCTGAAAGTGGAAGGAGCCCATGCTGTTACAGAAACCATGCGCGAAGAGCACCGTCAGCCGGGCGTCTTTCGGGCCGACCTCGCGGACCGCCAGCGGCACGCCGTCGGCGGCCGTCACCACGTACCCGCGGTCGGCGTCGAGCGTGGTGAAATCCTCACCCGCGTACGGGTCTTCACCACCACGGCGGCGCAACGAGCGGGCGACACTGATCCCCGCGACCGACCCCACGGCCGTGAGCCCGGCCATGCCCGCCAGCCACCGGGCATTCCTGTTGTCGCTCATGGACGTCAGCCCGTCGACTCGCGATAGGTCCGGGCGATCCGGCCCCGCGGGCTGGTGACGACCTCGTAGTTGATGGTGCCCAGCAGTTCGGCCCAGTCCTGCGCCGTCGGCTCACCGGCGGCGCCCGAGCCGAACAGCACCGCCTCGTCACCGACCTTGACACCGGCACCGTCGGGTCCGAGGTCAACGACGAACTGGTCCATACAGATTCGGCCGATGTTGCGGTACCGGGCGCCGTTGATGCTGACGTCGATGCGTCCGCTCAGGTTGCGGAACACGCCGTCGGCGTAGCCGAGCGGGATCAGCCCGACGGTGGTGTCGCGGTCGGCGATCCACGTGTGTCCGTAGGACACTCCGTCGCCGGCTTTGATCGAACGTACCGCGGTGACAGGACATTTCAGCGTCATCACGGGCCGCAGGCCGAAATCGCCGAGCGCGGGGATCGGCGTCTGGCCGTAGACCGCGATACCCGGCCGCACCACGTCGAAATGCAGATCGGGCCGCGTCAGGGTCGCGGGCGAGTTGGCCAGATGCGCCACTTCGAAATGCACGCCGGCCGCCGCAGCCTGTTTCCGCGCCGCGGTGAGGCGCTCGGCCTGAGTGTCGTTCATCGGGTGCTGCGGGTCGTCGCCGCAGGCGAGGTGGCTCATGATGCCGCGGGGGCGTACCGCGCCGTCGGCGGCGGCCCGGGCGATGGCGTCGAGCAGGGCCGGGTACTCGGCGGGGCTGACGCCGTTGCGGCTCAGACCGGTGTCGACCTTGACGGTGAGTGTGGCCGGCGCACCACTGCGGCGCACGCCGTCGAGCACGTCGTCGAACTGGCGGACCGACGCCACCGCCACCTGCACGTCGGCGGCCAACGCGGGGGCGAAGTCGGTGCCGGGCAGGTTCAGCCACGACAACACGGGCGCCGTGATGCCGGCCTGCCGCAGCGCCAGTGCCTCGGTGATGTTGGTGACGCCGAGCTCGGCGGCCCCGGCCGCCAGGGCGGCACGCGCCACCTGCGGCGCACCGTGCCCGTAACCGTCGGCCTTGACCACCGCCATCACCGCGGCGCTGCTTGCGCGTTCCCGCAGAAGCCGCACGTTATGCGCAATTGCGCCCAGGTCGATGACGGCCTGGGCAGCAGGTTGAGGATCGGGCGAGCTCATATCGCCTCCGATTCTCCCAGACGCGCTCCGGTGCGCGTCGAGCCTGAGCTTGTGCACCACGATTTCGGGAGATCTGGAACACAAGCTCAGGTTCGCCCGCTAGTGGGCGAACGGCTGCACGTCGTCGAACTGGCCTTTCGGCTTGAGCTCATCGAGGCTGTTCAGCACGGTGATCAGGTCGTCGCGCAGGGCGCGGGCCAGGTCCGCCGAGAAGCCCTCGCGCACCACCACACGCAGCACTGCGATGTCCGTCGCACCTTCGGGCATGGTGTACGCCGGCACCTGCCAGCCGTAGGCACGCAGCGCGTGCGACACGTCGAATTCGGTGTAGGGCCGTTTGCCCTTGAGCCGGCACGCGATCACCGGGATCGCCGAGCCGTCGGTGATGACCTCGAAGTGTTCGCTGCCCCGCAGCTCGTCGCCGATCCACCGGGCGGTGTCCGACAGGCAGCGCATGATCTGCGTGTAGCCGGCCCGGCCGAGGCGCAGGAAGTTGTAGTACTGGCCGACCACCTGATTGCCGGGCCGAGAGAAGTTCAGGGTGAAGGTCGGCATATCGCCGCCCAGGTAGTTCACCCGGAAGACGAGGTCCTCGGGCAGGTGCTCCTTGCTGCGCCAGACCACGAAGCCGATGCCGGGGTACGTCAGCCCGTACTTGTGGCCGCTGACGTTGATCGAGACCACCCGCGGCAGCCGGAAATCCCAGTGCAGATCCGGGTGCAGGAACGGCACCACGAAACCGCCGCTGGCGGCGTCGACGTGGACGGGGATGTCCAGGCCCTTCTCCTGCGCGAGCTGATCGAGCGCCGCGCAGATCTCAGCGATGGGCTCGAGCTCACCGGTGAACGTGGTCCCCAGGATGCCCACCACCCCGATGGTGTCCTCGTCGACATTGGCGAGCACCTGCTCCGGGGTGATGACGTAGCGGTCCTCGGCCATCGGCAGGTACCGCGGCTCGACGTCGAAGTAGCGGCAGAACTTCTCCCACACCACCTGGACGTTGGCGCCCATCACGAGGTTGGGGGTGCGGCCTTTCCAGTCGCCGACCTTCTCGCGCCACCGCCATTTGAGAGCCAGGCCGGCCAGCATGACGGCCTCGCTGGAACCGATGGTCGAGACCCCGCAGGCCGACGCCGGGTCATCGTCGCGCAGGTCTTCGGCGTGGAAGAGGTCGGCCACCATGGACACGCAGCGGGACTCGATGGCCGCGGTCGCCGGGTATTCGTCCTTGTCGATCATGTTCTTGTCGAACGTCTCGGCCATCAGCTTCTCGGCCTCGGGGTCCATCCACGTGGTGACGAACGTCGCGAGGTTCAGCCGGGAGCTGCCGTCGAGCATGAGCTCGTCGTGGATGAAGCGGTAGGCAGCCTGCGGGTCCAGCGGGTCGTCGGGCAGTCGCAGCGACGGGACCGGCGCGGTGGACAACCGCCCGGTGTAGGCCGGGCTCATGGTCGGTCCATGAACATGCTTGCGCGACATACTGATTCCCCCTTGGTTAGAGCGATGCGACGGCGGCCCGGACATGGGCCAGGATGCGGTGCGCCGATGTGGGCGCGGGGTTGGGGCCTGGGTCCGCTGCAGACAGGCCCGCTGCACGGGCGTGGACGAAGGCCGCCATGGCGGCGGCCTCGCCCGGTGCGATGCCCGAGGCCAGCAGCGCGCCGATGATGCCGGACAGCACGTCGCCGGATCCGGCTGTGGCAGCCCAGGATTGGCCGGCGGGATTGAGATAGGTGGGGCCGTCCGCGTCGGCGATGATGGTGACGTTGCCCTTCAGCAGGACGGTGGCGCCCAGCCGTTCGGCCAGTTCGCGGGTAGCGGCTACCCGGTCGATTCCGGGCGGATGTCCTGCAAGCCGGGCGAATTCACCGGCATGTGGGGTCAAGACCGTCGGTGCCGCGCGGTCCGCGACCAGGTCGAGGTCGGCGGCCAACAAGGTCAGCGCATCGGCGTCGACGATCACCGGCAGGTCGGTGTCCAGCGCGAACCGCAGCGCATCGTCGCCGGCGGTGTCGGTGCCGAGGCCCGGGCCGACCACCCACGCCTGGACCCGCCCCGCAGCCGTCACATCCGGCGCCGCAACGACTTCCGGCCAGTGCGACACCACTTCGGCGTGTGCGGAGCCGGCGTACCGGACCATGCCGGAGGTCGCGGCGACGGCGGCGCCGGTGCTCAGGATCGCCGCACCCGGATAGGTCGCCGACCCGGCGAGCACGCCCTTGACGCCCTGGCTGTACTTGTCGTCCGACGGGTGCGGCACCGGCCAGCGGGCGCGGACGTCGTGCGCGTCGAATCCGAGGAACGCCGGTTCGGGCAGGTCGAGTCCGATGTCGATGAGTTCGACGCGTCCGCAGTCGGCCAGTCCGTGTACGGGTTTGAGTCCGCCGAAGGTGACGGTCAGCGCGGCGTGCACATGGGGGCCGTCGGCGGCGCCGGTCTGGACGTCGACACCACTGGGGAGGTCGACGGCGACAACGGGCGCGGTGTTGGCGTCGAAGACCGCCGCGGCATTGGGCCGGAGCGGCCCGCTGGCGCCGATGCCGACGACGCCGTCGATCACCAAAACGGTTGACGGCGGAATGCTTTCAACTACTCGGCCGCCGGCTTTCCGAAATGCTGCGAGCGCCTTCGGGTGGGCGCGGTCCGGGTTCAGGAGCACCGCTGTTGCGGCCGCACCGCGGCGGCGCAGGAAGGTGGCCGCCCACAGCGCGTCGCCGCCGTTGTCCCCCGAGCCCACCACCGCACAGACGCTGCGCCCGCTCACGCCGCCGGTGCGGGTTTTGAGTTCTGTGGCAATCGCCGTCGCCAGCCCGTAGGCCGCGCGGCGCATCAACACGCCATCGGGTAGGGAAGCCAACAGCGGCGCCTCGGCCGCGCGGATCTGCTCGGCGGTGTAGTAGTGCCGCATAGCTCCGAAGGTTACGCACATCCGCCCCGCAGGGGTTGGCATGTGCGTCAAATTCGAGCGTCGAGCGTGAGCGTGTGTGCGAACTTCTGCCGATTTTTCGCACACACGCTCACGTTCGGCGCGGATAACATCCCGCCATGACCTACGGCTATCCGGCGCCGCCACCGGCCAAGCCCCCGCTCTCGAGCGGGGACCTCGCCGCGTCGATCAGCGCGCTGGTGCTCACCTACGTCGGCGGCGGCGTGGCGGCATTCTTCGCGGTGTTCGCGCTGGCGTTCACCGACTACTGTCCGCCGGCGACGTGTCACATCGACGCCGGGATCAACGCCATGGCAGCGGGATTCATCGCGGCCATTGTGGTGGCATTGGCCGGCACGGTCGTCACCGTCATCCGGCTGGTGAAGCGCCTGCGCGCCTGGCCATTTGCCGTCGGCACGCTGGGGTTGTGTGCCGTTCTGTGCGGGCTGGCGATCGGCGGCTATATCGCTGCCGTCGGCGGCTGAGACTCAGACGAGAACCGCGCTGGGCTCCACCGTCACCTTGATGGCCTCGCCGTTCTGGACGATCGAGAACGCATCGAGAACCTCGTCGAGCGCGATGTGCCGGGTGATCAAGTCCTTCACGGGAACCTGGCCGGTCGAGATGTAGTGCAGCGCCCGCTTGTTGTGCTCCGGCGCAGATCCGTTGGCGCCGTGGATATGCAGTTGCCGGTAGTGCACCACGTTGGAGTCGCAGGTGATCGTCGGGTTGGTCTTGGGCAGGCCGCCGAAGAACGAGATGCGGCCGTTGCGCGCGGCCATCGCGATGGCCTGCTCCTGGGTGATGTTGGCGGCGGTCGCGGTGATCACCACGTCGGCGCCGCGGCCGCCGGTCAGTTCCATGACCTTCTCGACGACGTCGACCTCCGCCGCGTTGATCACCGCATCGGGGTGCACGGCATCGGCGGACATCGCCAGGCGGGCGTCGTTGACGTCGACGAGGTACACCGGCCCGCAGTCGTGCACACCGCGGGCGATGCGGATGTGCATGCAACCGATGGGGCCGGCACCGAACACCACGACGGTGTCACCCGGCTCGATGCCGAGCAGATCCTGGGCGTTGATGGCGCACGCGAACGGTTCCGCGGCAGACGCCTCGTCGTAGCCGACGTTGTCCGGAATCCGGTTCAGCCCATCGACTTTGAGTACCTGGCGGGGCACGATCATGTACTCGGCGAACCCGCCGTCGTACTGGTAGCCCATCGAGGTCTGGTTCTGGCAGACCGCCATCCAGCCCTTGCGGCACTCGTGGCACTCACCGCACGGGACCGCTGCGATCACCTGCACCCGGTCGCCCTCGGCCCACTCGGTGCCGTAGGTGGTGTTCACATCGGCGCCTACCTCGACGATGTCGCCGGCGATCTCGTGACCGATGGTCCGCGGCGGCGTCAGGTTCTGGTGCCCGTTGTGCAGGATTTTCACGTCCGTCCCGCAGGTCGAACAGTTACGCACCCGGATCTTGATCTCGTCGGGTCCGCATACCGGCTCGGGCACGTCTTCGAGCCGGACGTCCTCGGGTGCGTAGTAGCGCAGCGCTTTCATGGCGTTCCTTCCGGTTCTCCGGCCTGGCCGGCAAGTGTGTCGTGGTTCACTCTGTGCCCACTCTAACGGCAATTCGGGCATAAATCCAAACTTTTCTCTGCCCATTTTTGCCCATTTGCTTGCCATCGTGCCCACATGTGGGCTTTACTCATAAACACACGGTGATGTGACGGGCATCACCTTCGCGGCCGGTCAAGGTGGAGGTCCAGCACAGTGAACGCAACGACGGAAACACCGCAGCGCGCCAGTCTGCGCGTGCGGGTGCAGCAGCTCGGCACCGCGCTGTCGAACATGGTCATGCCGAATATCGGCGCCTTCATCGCCTGGGGCCTGATCACCGCGCTGTTCATCAAGACCGGCTGGCTGCCCGGCCTCTTTCACGCGCTGCAGAACCCGGACGGCTGGGTGGCCCACATCGGCGGCTGGGGCGCCTACGAAAAGGGCGGCATCGTCGGGCCGATGATCACCTACCTGCTGCCGATCCTCATCGGATCCACCGGCGGCCGGATGGTGTACGGAACCCGTGGAGCCGTCGTCGGCGCCATCACCACCATGGGCGTGGTCGCCGGATCCGATGTTCCGATGTTCATGGGCGCAATGATCATGGGGCCCTTGGGCGGCTGGGTCATCAAGAAGCTGGATGCGTTGTGGGACGGCAAGATCCGCCCCGGCTTCGAGATGCTGGTGAACAACTTCTCGGCCGGCATCGCCGGCCTGGTGCTGGCCGTCATCGGGTTCTTCGGTGTCGGTCCGGTGGTATCGGCGTTCACCCGCGGCGCGGGCCACGGCGTCGACTTCCTCGTCGGCCACGACCTGCTGCCCCTGACCTCGATCTTCATCGAGCCTGCCAAGGTGCTCTTCCTCAACAACGCCATCAACCATGGCGTGCTCACTCCCCTGGGCACCACCCAGGCGCTCGCCACCGGCAAATCCGTGCTGTTCCTGTTGGAAGCCAATCCGGGACCTGGCCTGGGAATCCTGTTGGCGTTCATGGTGTTCGGCCGCGGCGCCGCCAAGGCATCCGCACCGGGCGCGGCCATCATCCAGTTCCTGGGCGGCATCCACGAGATCTACTTCCCGTACGTGCTGATGAAGCCGAAGCTGATCGCCGCCACCATCCTGGGCGGGATGACCGGCGTCTTCATCAATGTGTTGTTCGGCTCCGGCCTGCGCGCACCCGCCGCACCCGGTTCCATCATCGCCGTCTACGCCCAGACCGCGTCCGGCAGCTACCTCGGCGTCACGCTGTCGGTGCTCGGGGCCGCAGCCGTCTCGTTCGCCGTGGCCTCCGTGCTACTCAAGACCGACCGCGCCACCGACGAGCCCGATCTGGCTGCCGCCACCGCCGAAATGGAGGCGCTGAAGGGCAAGCGTTCCAGCGTGGCCTCGGCACTGGTCGGCAGCTCCGCGTCCGCTCCCATCACCAATATCGTGTTCGCCTGCGATGCCGGCATGGGTTCGTCCGCGATGGGAGCCTCGGTGCTGCGCAAGAAGATCCGTGACGCCGGCTTCACTGGAGTGACGGTCGTCAACCAGGCCATCTCCAATCTCACCGACACCTACGGGCTGGCCGTGACCCACCGCGATCTCACCGACCGCGCCCGGCAGAAGACCCCGTCGGCGATCCACGTCTCGGTCGACGACTTCATGAACTCGCCCCGCTACGACGAAATCCTGGAACTGCTGGGGCGTACCAACGGCGCACCAGGGCCGTCGGGCGAATCCGCCACGGCGCCAAGCGAACCCGCTGCCGATTCCGACGATGTGCTGTCGCTCGACTCGATCGTGCTGGCCGGCTCGGCCACCACTGCCGAGGCCGCCATCACCGAGGCCGGCAACCTGCTGGTGTCCGCACACGCCGTCGACGTCTCCTATGTCGACGCCATGCACGAGCGGGAGAAATCCGTGTCGACGTACATGGGCAACGGCCTGGCGATCCCGCACGGCACCAACGATGCCAAGAGCTCGATCCGTCATTCCGGGATTTCGTTCGTGCGCTATCCCGAGCCCATCGACTGGAACGGCAAGCCCGCCGAGTTCGTGGTGGGCATCGCCGGCGCGGGCAAGGACCACATGGCGCTGCTCACGCGGATCGCGCAAGTGTTCCTGAACAAGGACGAGGTGGACCGGCTGCGCCGGGCCAGCACCGCCGAAGAGGTCCGGGCGGTGCTGAGCGAAGCGCGGTAGACGACGGACGCAAGAATGTCATCCGTGGATTCAGACAGCCGCCAGCGCCAGATCGTCGAGTTCGCCCGCACCCGCGGGCGGGTCGAGGTGCTGGCGCTGGCCGAAGAACTGAACGTGGCGTCGGAGACCATCCGCCGCGACCTGAAGGTGCTGGCCGGGCGCCGCATGCTCAAACGGGTCCACGGTGGCGCCATCCCGCTGGAGACAGCAGCGTTCGAATCGACGGTGGAGTACCGCAGCCAGGTCGACCTGGCCCAGAAACACCGGATCGCGGCCGCCGCCGCGGATCTGCTGCACGGAGCCGAAACCGTTTATCTGGATGAGGGTTTCACTCCGCGGCTGATCGCCGAGCAGCTGGCGGATCAGGAGCTGACGGTCGTGACGTCGTCGCTGCTGGCCTCGGAAGCGCTGGCCCACAGCGCGACCGTGACGGTGATGCTGCTCGGCGGACGAATGCGCGGACGAACCCTGGCCACGGTGGACAACTGGGCCGTTGAGCGGTTGCGCAGCCTCGTCATCGACGTCGCCTACCTCGGCACCAACGGCATCACGCCCGAGCACGGGCTGACCACCCCCGATCCCGCGGTGGCCGCGGTCAAGCAGACCGCGATGTCGGTCGCGATGCGCCGCATCCTGGTGGCCGCCGATTCCAAATTCGGTGAGACCAGCTTCTGCCGGTTCGCCGACGTGTCCGACTTCGACGCGATCGTCACCGGTACGGAACTGCCGGCCGCGGAGGCGGCGCGCTATGAGGCACTAGGGCCGTCGGTGGTGCGCGCGTGAGCGTTGCGTGAGCGTTGCGATCGAGCCGATCCCGCAGCGCCGTTGGCCCGCCGGGTCGGGGTGTCAACGTGTATCGCTACATCGGTGCGCGGGCGAGCCTGGCTGAGCACATGCGCTACCCGGCCGAGTTGGCGCCCAACCTTCCGGACGGTTCGCGCGATGCGCTACGCAGTTGCAAGGCCCGAGCTTGAGGGCCCAACTGCCTTCACCACGAACAGCCGAACCGTCACCGATCTCCTGATGTAGGCCGAAAAACTCCTTGCTGTTCGAACATATGTTCGATACAATTGGGCATGGGCATCACGCCGGATCTCAACGCTCTTCTCGAGCGCCTTCGCGACGTGGCCGTCACCGACGACATGTCCAGGGACGACGCGGTGGCGGCGATGACGTGCGTGATGAAACTGCGCAATGTGATCGATCATCTGGCAGCGATGCTGACCGGGGCGCTGGATCGCCGCGGGGTGGCCGCCGCGCAGGGGCAGACGCCGCGGGAGCTGCTAGTGACGTTGGGATGTGCCCCGTCGGTGGCCGAGCGCTTTATCCGGGTATCGGGCGCCTTGCCGGCGTTACCCACGCTCGCGGCGCATGCTGCCGACGGGGCGATCTCCGGGGAGCATGTCGATGCGATCGTCAAAGGCATCAACCACATACGCGCCCGCGCACCCGGTGAGGTAGACGAAGAAGCCCGGTTCGCGCAGGTGACCGATCTGTTGGGACAGTTCTTCTCCGGCGCCACCCCCACCGACATCGACAAACGCGCCCGCCGGTTGGGCAACCGGGTCGCCGCCGCTGAAGGTGGCCTGCCGGCCGCCGAGGACCGGTCGATCAACACCGCCGACCACCGCGTCACCAGCGACGGGCGGGTCCAGATCCGCGCAGACCTGGACGCCGAAGTCGGCGCCAAATACATCGCGGCGATCGAACAAGGGTCCGCGCCGCGGCCCGAACCCGACGGCAGCCCCGATGTGCGCTCGGCTTCCCGGCGCCGCGCGGATGCGCTGGAGGCGGTGTTGGATATCGCGGCCCGCGGCGGGGACGTCGCCAGTTCGCCGCGCACCCAACTGCTGATCACCGTCCCGGCGGAGGCTCCGGATCTGGCCACGCTGGAGTTCATCGGGTCGATCAGCACCAGAGACCCCGTCGGCCCCGAACATCGGTGGGCCCTGGACCTGCCGGATCACCCGGTGATCGCCGTCGGCGACCGGCCGCGGCTGCAACAGGTGCTGACCAATCTGCTGTCGAACGCCCGCGTCCACACCCCCGCCGGCACCACGGTGGTCACTGCGCTCACCGATACCGCCGACGGTGCCATCTCGTTGACGGTGTCCGACAACGGGCCCGGCATCCCCGCCGATGTGCTGCCGGACATTTTCGAACGCTTCGCGCGAGGAGACGAATCCCGATCGCGTGCTGCCGGCAGCACCGGCCTCGGTTTGGCCATCGCGCAAGCCGTCGCCAAGGCACATCGCGGCACCATCGCAGTCGACAGCAGCCCGAATGGGTCTGCATTCACAGTGATGCTCCCGGCACGCGACGCATAGTCATAGCCGCGCCCCAGAGTCAACCAACGGACTACCCAGCTAGGCCGCAGAAGATGCGAGCATGTTGCAGAATCCGACCTTGCACCCTGCGCGGCTGCCCCAGACCGCTCATTCGCGGTCCTCAGTGACAGACCCAAGGTGGGCGCGGCCCGCTGTCGTGGCGCTACTGGTGTCCACCGCCGCGTTCTGGAGTGTGACGCTGGGCCGGATGGGTTGGGCCAACGCGTTTTACGCCGCTGCGGTGCAGGCCGGCACCCAGAGCTGGAAGGCCTTCCTGTTCGGCTCATCGGACGCCGCCAATGCGATCACGGTGGACAAGCCACCCGCGTCGCTGTGGCCGATGGAGTTGAGCGCCAGGATCTTCGGCGTCAACACCTGGTCCATCCTGCTCCCGCAGGTCTTGATCGGCGTCGCGTCCGTCGCCCTGTTGTATCTGATCGTGCGACGGCGATTCGGCGCAGTGGCCGGCCTGATCGCCGGTGCCGCGCTCGCTTTGACGCCGGTGGCCACGTTGATGTTCCGCTACGACAATCCCGACGCGCTGCTGGTGCTGTTGATGATCGGCGCGGTCGGCGCGCTGTTGCAGGCGGTGGAGGACGGCCGCACCCGGTGGTTGGTCCTGTGCGGTGCGCTCATCGGATTCGGTTTTCTGACAAAGCAATTGCAGGTCATGCTGGTGGTTCCAGGACTGGCCCTGACCTATCTGGTCGCCGGTCCGCCGCGGCTGCGCGCCCGGTTGCTCCAACTGATCGCAGCTCTGCTGTCGATGGTGGCGGCAGGTGGCTGGTGGGTCGCCCTGGTCGAGCTCATCCCCGCCGCCGACCGGCCCTACATCGGCGGGTCGACCGACAACAGCTTCTTGAATCTGACGTTCGGCTACAACGGCATGTCCCGCCTCAGCGGCGGTAAAGGCGGGTTCCCGGAGCCGCCACCGGGACTTCCCACGCCCCCTGGTGGCTCGCACGGCGGATTCCCGTTCGGGTCGGAGCCGAGCATCCTCCGGCTGTTCACCGGCGAATCCGGGGCCCAGGTCTCCTGGCTGCTGTCTGCCGCGTTGATCTTCCTGGCCGTGGGAATCATCCTGTGCGGCAAGGCTGTCCGCACAGACGCCGGACGCGCTCAGTACCTGGTGTGGGGCGGTTGGCTGCTCGGCACCGGCGGTGTGCTCAGTTTCATGTCGGGGATGTACCACGACTACTACACGATGGCACTGTCCCCCGCGGTCGCCGCACTGGTCGGTATCGGGGCGACCGATCTCTGGCGCCGCCGATCGACCACCTGGATCTGGCTGGTGCTGGCCGCGACGACCGCGATCACCACGGGCTGGTCGTGGGTACTGCTGAACCGCACACCCGATTTCGTGCCCTGGCTGCGCTGGGCCGTACTGGCGGCCGGGATTGCCGCAACGGCGCTGTTGCTGCTGGACCGCCTGCGCGGCGCCCGATTCGGATCGTGGGCTGCCGCCCTCGCCGTCGTCGCGGCGCTGGCCGGCCCGTTCTCGTACTGCGTGCAGACCGTGGCCACGTCACACAGTGGCGGCATCGTGACCGCGGGCCCGCAGGTGGCAGGCGGCCACTCCCCCGGGCCGCTCCCCGGATTCGACAAGGCGCCCAGCGCCAACCTGGCACAGCTCTTGCAGGCGAACGCCGCCGAGTACACGTGGGCGGCGGCCACGAACGGCTCCAACGAAGCAGCCAACTACCAGTTGGCTTCTGGCGAGCCTGTGATGGCGATCGGCGGATTCATCGGCAGTGACCCGTCGCCGACGCTGGCTCAGTTCCAGAAGTACGTCGCTGACGGGCAGATTCACTACTTCATCGGGTCTCGTGGACCGGGTGGACCCGGGATGCCTGACGGGCCCGGGCCGCAGGACAAGGACAAGTCACCGACCGAGGGCACCAAGATCGCCGACTGGGTGAAGCAGAATTTCACCGCTGCCGCCCTCGACGGGACGACGTACTACGACCTGACCGCGCCGCAGTACGACGTCAAGTAAGCCGCCGACGCAGAATTCGGTTGACGGACAACGCAACAGCGAATGACGCACCGGGCGGTTGACGATCAGGTCAGCCGCCCGGCTGCGTTCGGGTCCGCTCGGGCAAGGACCTGACAGCGATCTCGGCAGCAGGTTCGGTGACCTGCTGAATCACGATGGCAGCAACGGCCGCGCCCAATCCTGCTCCGACACTTACCAACCCGACGGCCGCCAGCACGATCCCAGCCCGACGACGCGTCGTGCGCTGCACGCCCATGAGACCATCTCCTCGTTGCAGAACATCCTGACAGCCGCAGACCATAGCTCAGCGACGTGCCGCGCGCCGAGCTCTCGAAAGTGCAGGCAGAGCACCGGAAATGGGCTGCGAACCGTGACTCACGGACAGACACCCATAATCGCCGCGTCCGGCTAATACTCTGGTGCGAAAGGCATTTCATCTCTCATCGACCGCCGCCGACGGCGACCGGGATCGAATCCGATTGACGACACGAGGCCCGTCGGACACCGCGAGCGCCGCCATATTCATATCGGCGCAATACGGAATCCATACGAATTCCCCAGCGTTGACCTTGAACCGGCTGGCGTTGTGGCCCGGCGGTCGGTAAGGATGGAACCGTGCCGTCCCTGCTCTGGTTCCGCCGAGACCTCCGGTTGAGCGATCTGCCCGCACTGTCGGCGGCGGTCGAGCAAGACCGTGAGGTGCTCGCCTGTTTCGTCCTCGACCCCCGTCTCGAGGCGTCTTCGAGCGCTCGCCGCCTGCAGTTCCTGGGAGATTCCCTCAGCCGGTTGCACGCTGATCTGGCCGGCCGACTGCTGGTCACCCGTGGTCGGCCGGAAGAACGAATCCCGTTGATCGCCAGGGAGATCAGCGCCTCCGCGGTTCATGTGTCCGCAGACTTCACCCCGTTCGGGCATCGGCGCGATGTGCGGGTCCAAGAGGCGCTGGGTGACGTACCGCTGGTGCCGACGGGTTCGCCGTATCTGGTCTCACCCGGCCGGGTCGTCAAGGACGACGGCACCCCTTATCGGGTGTTCACCCCGTTCTTCCGGCGGTGGCGCGATCACGGCTGGCGTGGGCCGGCGCGAACCGGGGTTCAGTCGGCACAGTGGGTGGATCCGGACGGTTTGACTGCAGCGGCGACCCAACCGGCCGATATCCCGAATCCCGGTGTGTCGCTCTACTTGCCCGGCGGCGAAGCGTCGGCGTTGCAGCAGTGGCGACGATTCGCCGACTCGGGACTCGCGGACTACGCCGAACAAAGAGACCGTCCCGAGGCCGACGGCACCAGCGGTCTGTCCGCGCACCTGAAGTTCGGCACCATCCACCCGCGCACCATGGTCGCCGATCTCGACCTCGGCGAGGGCGGTCATGCTGCGTATTTGCGGCAGTTGGCGTTTCGCGATTTCTACGCCGCGGTGCTGCACCACTGGCCGGACAGCGCGTGGCACAACTGGAACCGCGATTTCGACGCGATCGAGATGGACACCGACGCCGGGGCGATCCAATTGTTCGAGGCGTGGAAGCAGGGCCGGACGGGCTTCCCGTTCATCGATGCCGGCATGCGGCAATTGAGCGAGACCGGTTTCATGCACAATCGCCTGCGGATGGTCGCCGCGTCGTTTCTGGTCAAAGACCTGCACCTGCCGTGGCAATGGGGTGCCCGCTGGTTCCTGGAGCAGCTGATCGACGGTGACATCGCCAACAATCAGCACGGCTGGCAGTGGTCCGCCGGCAGCGGTACTGACGCCGCTCCGTACTTTCGGGTGTTCAACCCCACGGCGCAAGGGCAGAAGTTCGATCCATCGGGGGCGTACATCCGCCGGTGGGTGCCCGAGCTCGCGGATGTCGCGGACGCTCACCTCGCCTCGGGTCCACGTCCACCCGGTTACCCGTCACCGATCGTCGACCACGGCGACGAACGCGCCGAAGCACTTCGGCGATATCACGCCATCGGGAGTCGCGGCTGAACCGCCGCCAGCGAAACGTGCCGACCGCCCGGCTGCGCCCCCGGTCCACATCAGCGGTAACCGGTGCACGTGCCGGGCGGTCGAGTCGCTACGCCGACTCAGCGTCCGATCAGAACGGCGGAGGCGGCAGGAGCGGACCACCCGGCGGCGGAACGTCCGGCCCCGGAGGCGGGACGCCGGGACCACCGGGCGGCGGCAAACCGGGTCCGGGCGGCAGGATGCCCGGACCGGGCGGCGGGGGCGGCTGCGCGCCGGCAATCGCGGCGCCGAATCCCGCGCCGGTACCCATCAGCGCGATCGCAAGCAATGCGACCCCTGCGCGTTGACGTGTCTTGTGCTGCATTGACATTCGCACATCTCCTCGTTGTGGAACTACTGACAGTCGCCGACACTAACGCAATTTGTAAGTGGGGTGAATTGTCAAATTTCGATAACATCGCACCCCGGAACGTTATTCGAAAAACGATTCGGTCAATTTCACCAGCAGCCGGAATGCGGCTAACTCCATTGTTGGACAACCACTTTCACGAGTTCGCACACGGCCCTACAATTCTGATTCACTCACCGAACGAGTGAATAGAACACATTGCACACTTTCCGATCACCCATCTCGGCGCCATATTCATATCGGCGCAATACGGAACTCATACGAATTCCCCAGGCTCGGGGGCGGACGTGAGTCGCAACAACCACGATCACGTCGCGCGCACCGCGGAAATCAGGTCGATACCGCGGCGTATGGCAGCATCGAATGAGCGTCCCTGGCATTTGCCCGGAGCGCTCGAGATTCGGCCGTACCCGGGGGAAGGATTTCCATGCGTGTCACCACCTTGCTGATCACGGGAGTTGCGACTGCTGCCACCGCGGCGATCGGCGGAGCGGCCACGGCGCCGGCGGTCCGATCGAGTTGGTATGCGCAGTTGCGCAAGCCGGCCTACCAACCGCCACGTCAGGTGTTTCCGGTGGTCTGGCCGGCGCTCTACGCCGACATCGCCGTGGTGTCGGCCGCCGCGATCGACGAATTGGGGGCGACCGGCCGCGACAGCGAGCGCCGTGCCTACCGAAACGGGCTCGCACTGAACCTCGCGCTCAACGCGGCGTGGTCCTGGCTGTTCTTCAACCGCCGTCGCTTCGGCACCGCGACCGCGGTCAGCGCCGCGCTGACGGTGAGCAGCGCCGATCTGACGCGGCGGGCCACCGACGCCATCGGTGGGCGCGCCGCGCCGTTGGCGCTGTATCCGTTGTGGTGCGCTTTCGCCACCGTGTTGTGCGGGCACATCCGGCAACTGAACCGCCGAGCCGAACAGTCATAGCGTCCGAAGGTCTGGCACAGCACGGGGCAATCGACTTACGCTGGCGACTATCGCTCGATGCATGCGGAGGCCAGGTTGCAGAATCCGGAAGCTTTTCTCGACCAGTTCGCCGATGACGCGGCCGGGCGGGTGTTCGCCGAGCCGTACCACACACCCGATGGATCGACTGTGATTCCCGTCGCCAAGGTCAGCCATTCCGGCAGCGGAACGACGGCAAAACCACTGGGCGTCTTCGTGATCCGCGACGACGGAACGACCTGGGTGCCGGCCGTCGATGCCGACCGGATCGCGTTGATCGGCGTGGTGACGGGCCTGGTGGCCGCGACGATCGGCTGCCTGACGCTGCTGCGGCGCCCGCCCTGGCCGGACCTGTCCGACCACGGACACCCGGCTTCGCGTCGGCACCGCTGAGTTCGTCCGCGCCGGGCGCGGATTTCATCTCACAGATTCAAATCGTCGGCTTGTCGACACTTGCGTAGTTTCGCGAGCCCGCCTCTGGGTATCTGGTGTTGCGGGGGTCGTGGAGTTGTTCTGCCGCGGGACAGCGCGGAAGAGCGATTCCTCTTTCATCACGAGCACACGCAAGGAGTTCAACCCATGACCTTGAAGAAGACCGCAGCGCGTGCAGTCGCAACCAGCATGCTTGGCCTGGCCGGACTCGGTATCGGGGCCGGTCTCGCGCAGGCGGATCCGCATACCCCGATGCCGCCGCCACCGCCGGTACCCGGCATGACCGGACCTGGCGTAAACGCCGGAACTCCGGGCAATCCGCTCCCGCCGGGACACGGCTACCTCCCGCCTCCTGGACACGGCGGACCGATGCCGCAGGACCGCATTCCGTTCACCGCGACACCGTCCTGGGTCCTGGTCCCGGTCGTGCCGCCGATGGGAACGCCACCGGCACCGCCGCTCCCGGACTGGGCCACCGGTATGCAGGTGGTCTGGAACCCTGACCTGGGCGCTTGGGGCGTCTGGGACATGCAGGGCAGTGCGTTCATTCGCATCTAGCCAGTAACAAGCGGCCGCCACCCTGTCGTAGTGACGGGGTGGCGGTCGCCTGCCAGGCCGCCGACCGCAGCACTGGTCAGCACAATCCCGGGAAACTGTACGGAAACTCCCAGCCGCATCCCAGGCAGAAATGCTAACTCGGACGTCAATTCTTTCTACCGTTACCGCGGACGGTCAACAGCGGGCGGGCGGAAGGAACGACCATGGGTTGCTCACGGTACATCGGCCGGGTCGGCGCTCTGGCAGTGTTTCTCGGGGTCGGCGTATCGATCACGACCGGACAGACGACCGCCTACGCCGAGCCGTCATCGCCGTCGACAGACACTTCGCATGCCGCGGAGGCGGCAACCCCCGGCAAACCGGCGCCCAAGCACGCGCCCGCCCCGGCGACAGCGGCAGCGCCCGATGCCGCGGCGGCCACGTCATCAGACGGGCCGGCGCCATCGGCCCACAAACCCAAGCGACAGCCCAAAAACAAGGGCGGCGAAGGCAGAAGCGCGGACGCCGCCGACAAGCGCCGTGACGCGAACCCCAGTCACCACGCGGACAGCGCCGTCAAGGCAGGGCCGACCTCAACTTCCGGCGAATCCATCGGCGCCACAACAAAAATCAGTCAGCCGCAGCCCGCCGCCACGGTCAAGCGCTCCCCCACACCGGCCATCGTCACAACCGCGGCCGTGCCCGCGACCGCATCGGTAGTCCGTACCGCGGCGGCACCACTGGCAGCGGTCGTCACGCCCAACGTGTCGGCCCCGACTGTTCCCAACCCGATCGGCCAGATCGTCACCGCGGCAAAGCAACTCCTCAGCATCGCGCTGAAACCGCTGGTGTCGGTCCTGCCGTCGAACGTGCCCGCCAATTCACCGGCCTTGTGGACGGTACTCGCGTGGGTGCGCAGGCAGATCGAGACGAATCTCCTTCCGCCCCATGTGGTTTCCGCCTGGAATGTGACCAGCCCGAACCTGCTGACCAACCCCGGCGCGGAGCTGGGTGATCCGTCGCTGTCCGGCGGCAGCACGGTGTCCATCCCCGGCTGGACCGTCACCGGCACGCCGACCGTAATCAAGTACGGCACCGTGCGCCAGCTCCCGTTGGGTCTGCCGACGCCGGGGCCGACGCTCCCGGCCATCTTCAACTTCCCCAGCGATCGGCCCACCCCGGGCGACACCCAGTTCTTCGGCGGCGGCAACGTCGCAACCTCCACGCTGACCCAGACGGTCGATCTCAGCGGCGCCGCGGCGGGCATCGACGCCGGCACGACACCGTTCAAGCTGAGCGGATTCCTGGGCGGCGCCATGATCGATCCTTCGGCCGCGTCGATCAAGGTCACGTTCTTCGACGCCGGCGGGACACAGCTCGGCGTCGGCAAAGTGGCACCGGTCGGTCCCCTCGAGCGCTGGTTCCAGACCGGATTGCTCGAACGCAGCACCGAAGGCACCATCCCCGTCAACACCCGAACCGCGCAGGTGGTCGTCACGCTCAAGGACTCGAACCCGCTGACCGGCGGCTACAACAACGCGTTCGCCGACGATCTGTCCTTCACCGTCGGGGCGTCGCTGCCGGCACCGCCGCCGCCCACGCCGCCGAAGTCGACGGTCGGCGCACTCGACCACATCTTCATGGTCTACCTGGAGAACAAGGGCTACAAGGACATCGTCGGCAGCGCCAACGCGCCGTACCTCAACAGCCTGATCGACACCTACGGCGTCGCGACCGACTACCACGCGCTGACGCACCCGAGCGATCCGAATTACTACCCGATCCTCGGCGGCTCCGACTTCGGCCTCAGCTACAACTGCGCGACCAACTGCATCGATGCCACCAACCTTGCCGACAGAATCGAATCGGCGGGCAAGACATGGGCCGGCTACGCGCAGGGCATGTCCGCCGCTGGGCCCTACGTGTCGACAAGCGGTTACGCGCCCGACCAGTTGCCTTTCCTGGCATATAGCGACATCTACAACAACCAGGCCCGCGCCACCGCGCATCTGCACCCACTGACCCAGATGGCGACAGATCTCTCGTCGTCGGCCACCACTCCCAATTTCGTGTGGTTCGCGGCCAACGAGGCCAACAACGGTGAAGGGCCGCTCGACTTCCCCGGCGGCTATCTCAATTACATCGGGGCGCTGCTCACCAACCACCAGTACAACGTGAAGGCGGCCGACCAGTTCGCTCAGCAGACCATCCCGACAATTCTGAATTCGGCGGTCTGGAACGACCCGACGCAGAAGTCGGCGATCGTCGTCACATTCGACGAAGACACCGACAACCTCTCGCTCGGCTTCGGCAACGGCGGCAATCGCGTTGTCACCGTGGTGATCCCATCTCCGGCAGCCGTCGACGCCGGGATGCGTTCGGGGAACTTCACCAGCACCAGCTACGCCAACCACTACAGCCTGCTGCGCACTATCGAGGATTCACTGCAATTGGGGCCGTTGACCAACAACGACGCCTACGCCGCGCCGCTCAACGACTTCTGGGGCACGCCGCCGGTCATGCCGTAGCCCAAAACGACAGTCGGACCCGAGGAAAACCTCGGGTCCGACGTCTGCTTACCGTTGGGTCAGCGGATCAGAACCAGTCGACCTGCGCCTCGACGGTGGTGCGGTCCAGGCTGGCCAGCAGGTCCAGCTGGGTCGTCACCTTCGGCAGCTCGTAACGGAAGAAGTACTGCGCGGCAGCACGTTTCCCGTCGTAGAAGTTGCCGGTGTTGCCGCCGGCGGCAACCAGCTGCTCCAGCCAGATCCAGGCCATCACGATGTGGCCGGCGGCTTCCAGGTAAGCGGTCGAGTTGGCGAGCGTGGTCTCGGGATCGCCCGCGGCCCACAGCACCGCGGTGACCTCGGCGAGGCGGTCGGTCTGCGCCTGCAGGTCACGCGCGTAGCCGGCCGTCGCCTCCGACTGCAGTGCGGTCTGGACGGTGTCACCGATCCGGCTCTGCAGCAGCTTCAGGCCGGCGCCGCCCTGCATGACCACCTTCCGGCCGAGCAGGTCGATGCCGTGAATGCCATGCGTGCCTTCGTGAATGGCGTTGAGGCGGTTGTCGCGGTACTGCTGCTCGACGTCGTACTCGGTGGTGTAGCCGTAGCCGCCGTGAATCTGGATGCCGAGGTTGTTGGCTTCCAGGCACCACTGCGACGGCCAGCTCTTGGCGATCGGCGTGAGGACCTCGAGCATCAGCTCGGCCTCGTCACGCTCGGCCCCGGTGAAGATCTTGATCTGGTCGACCAGCCGTGCGCAGTACAGGCCGAGCGCCAAAGCGCCTTCCACGTAAGACTTCTGGGCCAGCAGCATGCGCTTGACGTCGGCGTGCTCGATGATCGCGACCTGTGCCCGCGACGGATCCTTGTCGCCGACCGGACGGCCCTGGGTGCGCACCTTGGCGTACTCCAGCGACGTCAGGTAACCGGCGTAGCCGATGGCGGTGGCCATGGAGCCGACAGCCACGCGGGCCTCGTTCATCATGTGGAACATGTAGGCCAGACCGCGGTGCTCCTCACCCACGAGGTAGCCGACGGCGCCGGGCTCGTCGGTGGGCTGGTGGCTGCCGTCACCGAAGTTCAGCAGGGCGTTGGTGGTGCCGTGGTTGCCCATCTTGTGATTGAGGCTGACGAGCGCGACGTCGTTGCGGGTGCCGTCGGTCAGGAACTTCGGCACGATGAACAGCGAGATGCCCTTCACGCCGGGGCCGCCGCCGGGGACCTTGGCCAGGACCAGGTGCACGATGTTCTCGGACAGCTCGTGGTCACCACCGGTGATCCACATCTTGGTGCCGGTGACGCGGTAGGTGCCGTCGGCCGCCTTGGTGGCCTTGGTGCTGATGTCGGCGAGCGACGAGCCGGCGTCCGGCTCGGAGAGGCACATGGTGCCGAAGTAGCGACCCTCGAGCATCGGGCGCACCCAGGTGTCGATCTGCTCTTCGGTGCCGTACTCGGTCAGCAGGTTCGCGTTGCCGACAGTGAGGAACGCGTACGAGAAAGTGGCGGGGTTCGCGGCACGGAAGAACGCGGCCGACGACTGCGCAACCACGTTGGGCAGCTGCATACCGCCGACACGCTCGTCGAACGAGCTGGCCATCAGGCCCGCGCCGTTGAAGTCGTCCAGCGCCTGCTTGATCTCGTCGATCAGCACGACCTTGCCGCTCTCGTCCACGAACGGCGGGTTGTGGTCGGCCTTCTTGTTGTGCGGCGCGAAGCGCTTGGTGGCGATGTCGGCGCTCAGATCGAGGACGGCATCGAAGGTGTCCCGCGAGTGCTCCGCGAAGTGCTCGTGCTTGGTGAGCTCGACGACGTCAAGCCACTCGTACAGCAAGAAGTCCAGGTCGCGCCGAGACATGAAATCAGTCACTGGGTTCTACCTTCCAATGCAGCCAGACATTAGCAGTCGCTCATTTCCTAAGCGATTGCTAATATCGCCTATCGGTCAGGCCTGTGTCAACTGTGTGTACGATCACGTGCACATGAAGACCGACCGGACGACCGACTCGGCCGCAGCCGAGCGCATCCGGCGGGCGGCCATCGAGGCGTTCGCGGAGTCCGGCTACGGCGGCACCTCGACCCGTCAGATCGCCAAACGCCTCAACATGAGCGCGACGGCCATGTACCCGCACTACCGCTCGAAAGAAGAACTGCTCTACGCCATTGCCCTGGAAGGGCACGGCAGCCTCCTGGCGACGCTGCGCGCCACCGATGATGCCGCCGCACCGAGCGCGGAGCGCTTCCACACGGTCGTCGCGGCGTTCGCCACCTGGCATGCGGAAAACAGCAAGCAGGCCAGGGTCGTGCAATACGAACTCCACGGCCTGACCCCGGCCCACTACCGAACCATCGCCCCATTGCGGCACCAGGTCACCGCCGTCATCGCCAACATCATCGAAACCGGCATGGCGACAGGCGAATTCCATGTCGACAACCTCGACGACGTGGTGATGGCGATCTCGTCGCTGTGCGTCGACGTCTGCCGATGGTTCCCCTCGCGCACGCACCGCGACCCCCACAAACTGGGCGAGATCTACGCCCAGGTCGCCGCCCGTCTGGTGCGCTGACCGCACCCTGCGGAGTTCCGTCGGAAGCGCCGTCGCGCGCCCCCGATTTTTCGGGTTCTACCTGCCATAACCTGCCGGTGACCGGCGGCCGTCGTGATGTACTTGCTGCCGACGACAGGAGGCCCGATGGTCAACCCTCCACCGGAGGACCGCGAAGAGGTCGCGACGGCGGCCGACGACAGCCCGTCCACCACGGGCGACGCGCCAACGACCGAGGTCCGGTTGCGCCGCGTGCGCGGCAGATTCAGCATCCAGTCGAAGCTCATCACGATGTTGTTGGCCGCGAGCATCGTCTCGGCCGCCATCGTGGGTTTCATCGGATATCAGACCGGGCAGGCCTCGTTGCGCAACGCCGCCTTCGACCGGTTGACGCAGGTCCGTGAGACGCAGGCCCGGCAGTTCGCCGTCCAGGTCACCAATCTGAAGAACGCGCTGCTCATCTACACCAGCGGGCCCGCGATGGCCGAAGCCGTGCAGGCCTTCAGCACCGGATTCAACGAATTGGCCAATGCCACAATCGATCCCGCTGAGCAGAACGCAATCGTCGATTACTACAACCAGGAACTGATCAACCCGGTCGAACGCGCGACGGGCGCCAAGTTGAACCTCAACGTGCTGTTGCCGTCGTCCAACGCGGCCAAGTACCTGCAGGCACGGTACACCGTCGCCGCGGCTCGGCCGAACGGCCCGCCGCCGCCGCCCGATCCCACCGCCTGGGGCGCCGCCGCCAACCGCTACAACCTGTTCTTCCAAGAGGTCGTGCGGTTGTTCGGCTACGGCGACGCCCTGTTGATCGATGCCGCCGGCAATGTCGTCTACTCAGCCAAGAAGCGCGCGGACCTCGGTACGAACGTCCTGTCCGGCCCGTACCAACAGGGCAACCTGCACGACGCCTACGCCAAGGCGATGGGCGCCGACCGCGTCGGGTACGTCGCCATCACCGACTACCAGACCTATCACCCGGCCGCCGACCACCCCATCGCCTGGATGGCAGCGCCGGTCGTTTCGGGCGGGCGCACCGTGGGAGTGGTGGCACTGCAGTTCCCGATCTCCGGGCTGAATGACCTGATGACCTTCAACGGCAAGTGGCAGGCGAACGGTCTGGGCGCCACTGGCGAAACCTATCTCGCCGGGACCGACGACCTCATGCGGTCGAATTCGCGCGTCTTCGAGGAGAATCGGCAGACCTATCAACGCGACGTCGTCGCGGCCGGGACACCGGCCGAGCTGGCGGAGCGGGCCGTCCGGCTCGGCGGTACCACGCTGATACAGCCCGTCGGCGGCCCCGCCACCCGCGCGGCGCAGCGCGGCCAGTCGGGGGTCCTCATCGCCACCGACTACCTCGGTCAGGAGACGTTGCAGTCATATGCGCCCGTGACCGTCGGTCCCGACGTCAACTGGTCGATCGTCGCGAAGATCAACACCGCGGAAGCCTTTGCGCCCGAGCGTGTCTTCACCCGGACCATGGGCGTCGCCGTGACCGCGATCGTCATCCTGGACTGCCTGGCCGCCATGGCGCTCGCGCAACTGTTCGTACGGCCCATCCGACGGCTCGAGGCCGGTGCCCAGAAGGTCAGCAGGGGCGACTACGACGCGATGATCCCGGTGCGGACGCGCGACGAATTCGGGGATCTGACCAAGACATTCAATGACATGAGCCGGCTGCTCGGCATCAAGGACGACCTGCTGCGCCGCGAACGCCGGGAGAACGCCCAGCTGCTGCGCTCGCTGATGCCCGAATCGGTCATCGAGCGCTATCGCAGCGGCGAGGAGACCATCAGCGAGAACCACCAGGACGTCGCGGTGCTCTTCGCCGACATCGACGGCCTCGACGCCCTCTCCAGTGCGCTGCCGGCCGACGAATTCCTCACCGTGGTCAACGAATTGGTCCGCCAGTTCGACGACGCCGCCGAACGCAGCGGGGTCGAGCCGGTGCGCATCCTGCGCAACGGCTACACGGCGAGCTGCGGTTTGAACGTGCCCCGGCTGGACAACGTCGAGCGCATCGTCAACTTCGCGATCGAGTTGCAGCGCATCGTGGCCCGCCTCAACGACGAGGACAATCTGCAGCTCGGTTTCCGGGCCGGCATCGACACCGGCACCGTCACCAGTGGCCTGGTGGGCGGCGCCACCATGATGTACGACATGTGGGGCAGCGCAGTCGATTTGGCCTATCAGATTCAGGCCGGCGGCGCCGAGCCCGGGATCTACATCACCGGGCGGGTGTACGACGCCGTGCACGACACCCACCGGTTCACACCGGCCGGGCAGCACACGGTCGACGACGTCGAAGAGCCCATCTGGCGACTGGCCGGGCGGCGGTAACCCGTGTACTCCTCCGGTTCGTCATGGTTCCTGTGGGTCGCAGCCATCGCCATCGGGCTACCTGTCGGCCTGATCATCCTGACCGAGTGGCGCCGCTCCCTGATCCGCCGGCGCAGCCCGCTCGCCGCGCCCGTCGGGCTCCTGCGCACGTATCTGCTGCCGGTGATCGCCGTGCTGCTGCTGATGCTCAAGGTCGCCGTCGTCCCCGCCCGCGACGTTCCCATCCGGATCGTGGCGACCGTCCTGGTGTTCCTGGTGCTGCTGCTGGTGCTGTCCGGCTTGAGCAACACGATGTTCGCGAACGCCCCGGAAACCTCGTGGCGCAGCCGCATCCCCCGCATCTTCCTCGACGTGGCCCGGATGGTGCTCATCATCCTGGGCTTGGCGGTGATCTCCCGCTATATCTGGGGCAGCAACGTCAAGGGCGTCTTCACCGCGGTCGGCGTCAGCTCGGTGGTCCTCGGCCTCATGCTGCAGCACTCCGTCGGGCAGATCGTGTCCGGGTTGTTCATGTTGTTCGAGCAGCCGTTCCGGATGGGCGACTGGCTTGACACCGCCGCGGCGCGTGGCCGCGTCGTCGAAGTCAACTGGCGCGCCGTGCACATCGAGTCCAGCACCGGCGTGCAGATCACCCCCAACTCGGTGCTGGCCGGCACGTCGTTCACCAACCTGAGCCGGCTGGCCACCTCGCACACGACCGTCACCACCACGTTCGCCGCCACTGACCCGCCCGATCAGGTGTGCGCGATGCTCACCCGGATTGCGGCCGCCCTGCCCAACCGCGGCGACGACGTCGAGCCCAGCACGGTGCCCATCGGCGATCACAAGTACCGCACCACCATCGGGCTCAAATCGCCCGGGGACGACGACGCCGTCCAGGCCACCTTCCTGCGCTGGGCCTGGTACGCGGCCCGGCGCGACAAGCTGCACCTCGACGGTGTGGCCGACGACTACTCCACCCCCAAACGTGTCGACGAAGCGCTCGAGGAGGCGGCGGCGGCCGCACTCCGGCTGAACAAGGCCGACCAGCAGGCTCTCGCCCCGTACGCACGCCTGATCCGGTACGGCACCGGCGAGCTCATCCAGGCGCCCGGCGAGGTCCCGAAAACCATCAACGTGGTGGTGTCAGGCCGGGTCCGGTTGACCGTGCCGACGGCCGATGGTTCAGTCGCCGGCGTGCGCAGCCTGGACAAGGGCGCGCTCATCGGCGTCGCCGCGTTCACCCACCAGGCCAACCTCGCCTACGTGCACGCCCTCGACGAAGTCACCCTGCTGCAGATCGAGCACGACGAAATCCAGCGCCTGCTCACCGACCGGCCCCAACTGTCCCGGGAGTTCGGCCGCCTCATCGACGAACGGCGGAGCGAGGCCAGAGCCACCATCAGATCCGCGGGGAAAGCAGACCGCGCCAAGGCAATTCGTGATGCCGGGGCCGCACAGCTCGGCACTGCTGGTGGAGCCAAGGGGTTCGAGTCCCCTTAGCCCCCGTCACGCAGTGCCCGCGGCGACGCTCAATTCACCGGCCAGCTCGCGCCGCAGCACCTTCCCCGTCGGCGAGGTCGGCAACTGGTCGCGGAACACCACGCGGTCGGGGGTGCGGGAGCCACGCAGAGCCGCCCGTACGTACTCGCGTAGTTCCTCGGGGTCGGGTGAGGTGTCCGCCTCCGGGACGACGACCGCGACCATGATCTGCCCCCACTCGGGGTCCGGCACACCGACCACCGCGACGTCGCACACGTGGGGATGTTCGACGAGGACGTCCTCCAGCTCGGCGGGCGCGATGTTCTCTCCTCCGCGGATGATGGTGTCGTCGGACCGGCCGTTGATGAACAGGAAGCCCTCGGCGTCCAGCCAGGCGAGGTCGCGCGTCGGGAACCAACCGTTCTCGTCGAGCACCGACCCGATGCCGGTGTACTTGCCCGACACCTGCTCACCCCGGATGAACAGCTCACCGATCTCGCCGTGGCCCAACGGCTTACCGTCTTCGGCGCGGATCTCCACCTCGATACCCGGCACCGGCCTGCCGACCGAACCCAAGCGCCGCTTGACGTCCGGGTCCGGTGATTCGTGGGCGTCGCGGTGGTCCTCGGGGGTCAGGACGGCGATGGTCGAACTCGTCTCGGTCAGCCCGTAGGCGTTGACGAATCCGACGTCGGGCAACAGGTCGAGCGCTCGCCGGACCAGTGGCAGTGGCACCTTCGATCCGCCGTAGGCCAGGTTGCGCAGGGAACTCGGGGCCGGCGCGCCGCGCACGAGTTCGGCGACGATGCGGTCCAGCATCGTGGGTACCACGGTGCCCGACGTGACGCTTTCCGCGTTCGCCAGGCGCAGCCATTCGGCGGCCTCGAATTTGGTCAGGTACACCATCTTTCGGCCCGCGTACAGGTTCGACAGCGCCGCGCTCACGCCGGCGATGTGATACGGCGGCACGCAGATCAGCGCGGCATCCTGCGCGTCTGCAGAATCGAATTCCACAGTCCCGGTGATGTAACTCGTCAGGTTGTGATGGGAGAGCTCGACGGCCTTCGGCTTGTTGGTCGTGCCGGAGGTGAACAGCACGATGGCGACGTCGTCCGGGTCCGCGAATTCGGCTGCGGGGTCCGCGGTGGTCGCCGCGTCGACGAAGGCCTTCGATTCCATTGCGCGACCGAAGGTCTCGGCGACATCGGCGAATTCCTCGTCATAGATCACCAGCGGATCGGGCAGGCGTGCGATGAGTTCGCGCAACGCGCCCGGGCTGAGCCGGTAGTTCAGCGGCGTCAGCGGACGGTTCGCCCGCGCCGCGGCGAAGATGAGCAGGGGCAGCATGGCGCCGCCGGTCCCGATGTAGGCGACGCTGCCGGCGCCGGACTCGGCGACCACGCCACCACCGCCGTCGGCGAGGCGGTTCAATTCAGCTGTGGTCCAGCGGGTTTCGCCGGAGACGACGGCGGCACGGTCCGAATTGGCCGATGCCGCCATGTCGAGCAGGATCGCGAGACTCAATGAACACTCCTTGTCGTACGACGCGCCAACAGCAGCCCGGCCCGCGCAACCAGGGCATCCTTCGTGACCTTCCCGGTGGCGTTCTGCGGCAGCTCGGCGACGAACTCGACGAACCGCGGCGCTTTGAACCCCGCCATCCGCTGCCGGCTCCACGTCACCAACTGCTGCTCGGTGACCGGCGACGCCGGGACGACGAAGGCCATACCGACCTGCCCCAGTCGGTCGTCGGGAACGCCGATGACCGCGACCTGATCCACCGCCGGATGCTCGAGCAGATAGCCCTCGATCTCGGCCGGGTACGCATTGAAGCCGCCGACGATGAACATGTCCTTCTTGCGGCCGACGATGCGCAACCGGCCACCGCCGTCGAACGATCCGAGATCGCCGGTGTGCAACCAACCATCGGCGTCGATGGCCTCCGCAGTGGCGATCGGATCGTCAAAGTAGCCGGCCATCACGGTGTAGCCGCGAACGAGGACCTCCCCGTCATCAGCGATCCGCACCTCGACGCCGTCCGACGGCCGGCCCACCGTGGTGGCGATGTCTTCGAACGAATCGCCCGGCCGTGACATCGTGGCCGTGCCGCATTCGGTCAGGCCGTACCCGGTGGCGAGCGCCTCGAACGGCAACTCGTGCAGCACGCGGCGCACCAACTCCACCGGGATGTCGGCGGCTCCCGTGACGCCGGCCCGCAATGTCGCGAGCCTGGACTTGTCGGGTACGGCGAGCAGTGAGTGATACAGCGTCGGCGGTCCGGGCAGTACCGTGACGCCTTCCCGCTCAACGAGTTCCACCACAGTATCGGCATCGAATACGGCCATGGGCAGCATCGTCGCGCCGCGGATCATCGCCGCGATGATGCCCGCTTTGTAGCCGAAGGTATGGAAGAACGGATTGATGATCAGGTACCGGTCACCGGCGCGGAGACCGACCCGGTCACACCATTCGGCGTATTGGCGCAGCGTCTGCCGGTGGTTCATCATCACGCCCTTGGGACGGCCGGTGGTGCCCGACGTGTAGATGATGTCGGCGATGTCATCGCCGTCGATGTCGCGGCACTCGAATGGCTCGGCATCGTCGAGAAATCCCGACTTCAGGTCGATAGCCGGGACACCCGCGGGCACCGCGAAATCCTGTCCGAGGAAACCCTTCTCGACCAATACCGCCTTGGCGCCGCTGCGCGTGATGATATCGGCGGCTTCTTCGGTCTTGAACCGCGTGTTGACCGGCACCACTATCCCGCCCGCGGTCACCACACCGAGCGCTGCGATCACCCAGTGAGCGGAGTTCGGCGCCCAGATGGCCACGCGATCACCCTTGTCGACGCCCAGCGTATGGAAGGCCCCCGCCGCTCGCCGGATGCGCTGCGCCAGTTCGGTATACGACAGCCGCAACGGCCCGTCGACCAGAGCCTCGGCATCGCCGAACCTGTCGGCGGCGCTGAGCGCCATCTCCGGAATCGTGTGCCACGTCATGACCGAAGTCCTTGGCGCACCAGGAATTTCTGCACTTTGCCGCTGGCGGTCCGCGGATAGTCCGCCACCTCGTGCAGTTCTTCGGGCCACTTCTGGCGTGCCACGCCCGCGGCCGCGAAGTGTTCGCGCACCTGCTGCAACGTGGGCAGGACGTGGCCGGGCCGCACCCGCACCACGGCGGCCACGCGCTCCCCCAGCCGGACGTCGGGCGCCGCCACGACCACCGCATCGGCGATGCCCGTCATGCCGAGCAGCACCTCTTCGACCTCCACGGCGCTGACGTTCTCGCCACCGCGGATGATCACATCGGATTTGCGGTCGGTGATGGTGAGATATCCGTCGTCGTCGAGGAATCCGATGTCACCGGTGCGGTACCAGCCCTCATCGTCGAAAGCCTTCGCGGTGAGCGTGTCGTCGGTGTAGCCGAGGCACAGATCAGGGCCGCGGCTGAAAATCTCGCCGTCCTCATTGAGCCGAATCTCCACGCCGGGCCGGGGATCGCCATCGGTGAAGAGGCGCTTGTCCTCGGGCGCACTCGGATGAGTACCGGTGATCGACGGGTGTTCGGTGCTCCCATAGGCGCGGTAGACGAAGACGCCGAGATCCGAGAGCCGGCGCGTCACGGCCGCCGGCACCGACGATCCGCCCAGGCCAACGGTTTTCAGCAGCGAACGGTGTTCGTCGGTGCAGTCGGGATGGTCGAGCAGACTCGTCACGAAGTACGGCGGCCCGCCGCCGACCGAAAGCCCGTCGCGTTTCATCAAGGCCAGCACCTGGCCGGCGTCCCAGCTGTCGCAGAGGTTGATGGGCCGTCCCTCCAGCACCGGGATGAGGAACGCCCCGACCATGCCGATGAAATGGCCGACGGGAGCGACGGTCAACTCCTTGCCGCGCTTGGTGGGGTACCCGGCGTTGAGCTGGCGCGTCTCACAGACCAGCGACTGGTGGCTGTGCACGACGCCTTTCGGATTACTCGTCGTGCCGGAGGTGTACGCGATGAGCGCCGGTGCCGCGGGATCCACGGCCAACGTGCCCGTCATCGGTTCGTCGGCGAGCAGGTCGTCGAAGTCCCGGCCCACCACCGCGACGATCGGCACGTCGGCGCACAGGTCGGCGTGGCACGCGGGGCGGCCGGCGTTGTCGGCCGTGATGAAGACGCGCGGCGCGGCATCGGCCAGGATGTGGGCCAATTCCTTGCGCCCATAGAAGTGCACGATCGGCACGACGACCGCGCCCAGGAATGCCGACGCCCAGAACACCGCGGCGGCTTCCATCCAGTTCGGCAGTTGGAAAGCGACGACGTCGCCCGGGCCCACGCCACGGGCCCGCAGGCCTGCCGCGAGCCGGCGGGCCACCCGCTCGGCCTCGGCGTAGGTACCCGACCAGTCCCGGACGGCCGAGTGGATCCGGAAGTCGGCGTCTGGCGCGGACCGCAGACCGGCGGCCAGCAGGTCGCCGACGGTCTCGCTGGTCCACCAGCCGTTGTCTCGGTAGCGGGCGACGAGACCGGCGGGAACTGTGCGGTTTACGGGGCTGCGGAGACCAGTCATGACGCTGGTGATGTTATTCTCCAAAAGAGAGAATGCCAATATCAGTTAGGTGGCACATGCAGGGCGAGCGAAGCGACAGTGCCGTGAACGTGGAGTTCGACGGCGGGTTGGCGGTGCTCACCATCGACCGGCCGCACGCCCGCAACGCCATTTCGCTGGACACGATGGACCAGCTGAATGCCGCGCTGGACACCGTCGCCGAGGCCCGGGTGCTGGTGGTGAAGGGTGCCGGTGAGCGCGCCTTCGTCTCGGGCGGTGACCTCAAAGAGCTGGCCGCCATCACGACGCACGACGGCGCCGCCGAGATGGCGTGGCGGATGCGCGCGATCTGCGACCGGCTGGTGAGTTTTCCCGGCCCGGTGATCGCTGCCCTCAACGGTCATGCGCTCGGCGGGGGTGCGGAGTTCGCCACCGCTGCCGACATCCGGCTGGCGGCCGACGACATCAAGATCGGCTTCAACCAGGTGACATTGCAGATCATGCCGGCGTGGGGCGGCGCCGAACGGCTCGCCGCCCTGGTGGGCACCGGCCGGGCGCTGCTGCTCGCGGGCACCGGAGAAATCCTGACGGCCGGCGATGCCGAGCGAATCGGCTTGGTGGACAGGGTCTTCGAGCGGTCACGCTTCGAAGACGGCTGGCGCCAGGTGGCCCAGGCACTGACAGCTGCGCCCGTGCGCGACATCAAGCGCGTCGTCCGCGGACTGCCGCCTGCCGACGCTGTCGACGCCTTCGCTCGGCACTGGGTGGCCGACGAGCACTGGGCGGCCGTCGACAACCGCACCAAACCGGTGCAGAGTCTTGACGCCGGACGCTCAGCCTGACGCGCCACCGGCCGTCAGCTGCGCCCGTAGTTCACGTTTGAGCACCTTGCCGTAGCTGTTCTTGGGCATCTCGTCGAGGTACACGTAGCGCTTCGGCCGCTTGAAGCGCGCGATGCGGTCGAGCAGGTGGGCATCCAGCTCGTCGGCCGGTGCGGCGCCGACGATGAACGCGACGACGATCTCACCCCACTCCGCATCGGGCGCACCGACCACCGCGGCCTCGGCGACATCGGGGTGCTCCAGCAGCACTTCCTCGACCTCCCGCGGATAGATGTTGCTGCCGCCACTGATCACGACGTCCTTCGACCGGTCGCGCAGCGTCAGGTACCCGCGGTCGTCGAACGAACCTATGTCCCCGGTGTACAGCCAGCCGCCCCGCAACGCGTCGGCGGTGGCCGCGGGGTTGTGCCAGTAGCCGGCCATGACAACGTCACCGCGACAGACGATTTCACCGATCTCACCGGTACCGGCGCGGCTGCCGTCCGGCCGCAGCACAGCCACCTCGACACCGGAACGGGCGTAGCCGACCGAGCCGAGGATCGCATCGTCACCGGATTCGTGGTCGACGCGGCGAAGCCCGGTGATCGTCATCGGCGCCTCCCCCTGCCCGTACAACTGCGCGAACACCGGACCGAACGCGGCCATCGCCTTCTTCAGACCGTCCAGGTACATCGGCCCGCCCCCGTAGATGACGGTCCGCAGATTGCGCGGCCGGGCGCGGCCGGTGTCGACGAGACGCGCCACCATGGTCGGAGCGAGAAACGCACTGCTGCCGGGGTGGTGGTCGCAGAGGTCGAGGAACTCGTCCGGGTCGAACGCGCTGGACTCGGGGATGACCTGGCGCGCGCCGCGCAGCACGTAGGGCGGTATGTACAGCCCGGATCCGTGCGACATCGGCGCCCCGTGCAGCAGGCTGCAGTTCTCGTCGGGGTCGTCGAGGTCGGCCAGGTGGGCGAGCGTCATGGCCATCAGGTTGCGATGCGACAGCATCGCGCCTTTCGAGCGTCCTGTCGTGCCGCTGGTGTAGAACAGCCAGGCCAATGCTGCCGGGTCGGTGTCCGGTGGCGCGCTGGGCGGCGCGGCCAGGCGGCGCGAATAGCCCTCAGCACCAATGACTTCCGATGGCCACTCGAGGCGGGCCGCAATGGCCGGCGACGCGAAGACCAGCGATGCGCCGCTGTCGTCGAGGATTTGCGCCATCTCGCGCGCGTGCAGTTTGTAGTTGATGGGGACCGCCACACACTGCGCGGCCCAGATCGCGAACAGCAGCTCGACGATCTCGGGACGGTTCTCGCTGGCGATCGCGATCCGCGCACCGGGCGGGCCGAGACCGGCGGCCAGGCGTAACGCGCGCTCCCGCAACTCCTTCCAGGTGTACAGCTGCGACTGTCCGCGATACACCGCGCCGCGGTCACCGAATCGGGTGGCAGCAGAATCCAGCAGCGCGAACATGTTCACCGCGCGATCCACTCCGAGTCCAGTGCACGGTCCGACAGGTACTTGGTGGCGCTCCACCCGCCGTCGACGACGATGGTCTGGCCGTTGATGAAACTGCCTGCCTCCGAACAGAGAAAGGCCACAGTGCCGGCGATGTCCTCGACCCGGCCGAGCCGCTGGTGCGGCGTCATCTCGACATTGATCTTGCGGAACCGGTCGTCTTCCAGCCGGTGGGCGACCATCGGCGTCACCGTCACCCCCGGCGCCACCGCGTTGCACCGGATGCCCTGCGCGCCGTACTGGCATGCGATATGTGTGGTCAGCGCGGTCAGCCCGCCCTTGGCCGCCGAGTACGCACCGCCGCGCAACCCACCGACAACCGCGAAGGTCGATGTGACGTTGATGATCGCCGATCCGGGAGCCAGGTGCGGGATGACCTCGCGGGCCAGGCGGAAGGGCGCGCGCAGCATCAGGCCGAGCGCATAGTCCAGCGCATCGTCGTCGGTCTCGTGCAACGGTTTCGGGCTGCCGACGCCGGCGTTGTTCACCAGGAAGTCGATGCGTCCCCATCGGTTCAGTGCGGCCTCGACGATGCGGGACGGCGCGTCGTTGTCGGTGAGGTTCACCGCGACGGTGGCGATGCGCTCCGGGTCGGCCCGCTGCAGGTCCGCCAGGCGGTCCTCGTCCCGGCCGGTGCCGAGGACGGCGATGCCGGCCGCGGCGAGCGTTGTCGCGCACCCGAATCCGATCCCGCTGCTGGCGCCTGTGACTATCGCTACCTGCATGTCAGCCTCGCTCTGATCTGGTGCTTGAGTACCTTGCCCGCATCGTTCTTCGGCAACGTCTCCCACGTCTCGACCTGCTCGGGGATCTTGAATCGGGCAATCCCCTTGGCCGTGAGGAACGTTCGCAGATCGGCGATCCCCGGGCCCGAACCGGCGGCCGGCACGATCACCGCGCACGCGCGCTCCCCCGTCCGCTCGTCCGGCAACCCGACGACGGCGACCTCCGCGATGCCCGGGTGGCCGACCAGGATGTCCTCGACTTCCTTGGGCGCGATGTTCTCCCCGTTGCGGACGATGATGTCTTTCGCCCGACCCGTCACCACCAGGCAGTCACGGTCCCACCTGCCGAGGTCGCCGGTCCGGAAATACCCTTCGGCATCACGGGATTCATCCTCGGCGTGCCGATAGCCGAGAAGCATCTGGGGACCCCGCACTCGGATTTCGCCGTCGACGAGCCTGATGTCGGCGATCCCGGCACGGCCGTCGGTGTCCGCGGCGGCGTCGGGATCGTCCAGCGCACCGACGGTGGTGACCGGAACCTCGGTGGACCCGTAGACGCGGCTGACCTTGGCGTGCGCGAAATACGCGGTGGCTCTGCGGATCAACGACGGCGGTACCGAGGCGCCGCCGCAGATGAAGACCTTCAGATCGGGCAGCCGGGTGCCGGCGCGCTCGGCCGCCGCCAGAATCTGTTCGAGGAACGGTGTCGCGCCGGCGATGTGCGTGCAGTGCTGCGCGGTCATCAGCGCGACTGCCGCGTCGGCGTCCCAACGTTCCATGAGCACCGCGGTGGTACCCAGCAACAACGGGCATTCGAACGCGTAGATGGAACCGCCGATGTGGGCGATCGGCGACGGGACCAGGAACGTGTCACCGGGCTCGATGAGCCAGTGGTCACGGAGTTGCCCGATCAGTGCGCCGATCGAATCGTGGCTGTGCAGCACGCCTTTGGCTCGCCCGCTGGTGCCCGAGGTATAGAGCAGCAGCGCAGGGTCCTCGGGCACGACCGCCGGGAACTCCCGTGGCGCCGCCGCCGGCAGTGCGCCGTCGCGCACCACGACGATCTCCGGTGGCGCAGCCATGTCCGCCGTCACTCGCGAGAGCATCGCGATATAGTCGTGGCCGCGAAACTCTTTGGGGATGAAGATCATCCGGCAGTTCGCATCGGCGAGGATGAATGCCAGCTCACGGTCGCGCAGCGACGGCAGGATCGGATTCACCACCATCCCGGCCAGCAGCGCGCCGAGGTAGACGACGGCAGCCTCCGACCAATTCGGCAGCATGAACGACACCACACTGCCGCGCGGCAGGCGTTCGGCAAGGTGAGCGGCAAGCCCGAGGGCCTCGTCGTGCAACGCCGTGCCGGCGACGCGGTGCGCGCCGTCGACCAGGACGGTCCGGTTGTCGTCCGCGAGTGTGCGGAGACCATCGATGATCGTGCGCATCACCGCCTCAGCTCTTGACCCGCCGCATCGTCATCGAATGCCGGTACCGCGCCGCGGGATGCGTGTTGACGGTGACCTGGGCGACGTCGCCGTCCGACGTCCGGTAGGTACGCCGCATCTGCAGCGCCGCGGTCCCGGCCTCCACCTTGAGCTGCGCCGCCAGCTCCGGCGTCACGACCACCGCCGAAATCTCCTGGTGCACTTCGGCGATACTCACCCCGAACAGATCCTCGATCAGCGGGAATATCGGTCCCGAGTGCCGGTGCAGTAACCGGCCCACGGCCGCGAACTCCCGGTTGATGTAGTACTCCGTCCGGCAGATGGGCGCATCATCACCACGGCGAAAGCCGTCCACCGCCAACCACTGGGAACCCGCGACCAGCCCGGTCCTGTTCTCGAGGCCGGGGTCGATGGTGACCATGGTGGTGGACACGATCTCGAACTGGGCGCCTTCGGCGAAGGCCAGCAGATCGTCGATCGACATCACGTCCTGTGCGTAGGTGTTCGCCACCGACCTGGGCACCACCAACGTTCCGGCGCGCGGCTTCGACTCGACCAGGTTGTCATCGCGGAGTCGCCGCAGTGCTTCCCGAACGGTGTAGCGGGACACCGCGAATCGCTCACAGAGTTCGTGTTCGGTCGGCAGCTGCGAGCCCACGGGATAGATCCCGTCGACGATCTCCTTCCGCAGGGTGCGGGCCACCTGAAGATAGCGGTGTTCGGTGGTGGCGGCGGTCATGAGGGCTCCCGAGACAGGGCCAGCACGCTGCCATCGCCGTCTGCCGAAACGTAGAGCGTGCCGTCGGGCCCGACGGCGATGCCCGCGAACGGGCCCTGTGGCCCGGAGAACGGTGGCAACCCCTTGAGCGGTTTCGGCTCGACACCGGGTGGCGCACCGATGGGCAAATTCGTGGCAATGGTGTTGCGCGACAGGTCGTTCAGGTCGATCACGAGCACTTCCTTGGCGCCCGCGTCGACGAGGTACAGGAGACCTCCGGCGACAGCGATGCCCTGCGGAGCACTGAGTCCGTCGGCCACGACGTCGAGGGACAAGCCGCCCAGCTTCAGCACCCGGCCCGCCGCGGACTCCGCGACCAGCACGCCGCCGTCGGGCGCGAACGCCACACCCACCGGGTCGAGCAGCCCGGTAGCCAGCACCTCCACCGAGCCGTTGCGCAGCGCCAGCACCCGCCCGGTGCCGAGTTCGGCGACGACGACGGTGGCGCCATCGACCGCAACGCCGTAGAGCTGGTCGAATCCCTCTGCCAGGACCTCGGTTTCGGCGCGGTCGGGCGCATACCTGCTGACCTGACCGCCAGAGGTCGTGACCACGAACTCCCCGGCGCCACCCGGCGCCAGTCCCCTCATGAACCCGGGATAGCCCGGCGAGAACAGCATCCCCACCGTGTTCAACGTGCCATCGGCGCCGACGGCGTAGAAGTACGTGCCATCGGCGACATACAGCCGCCCGTCGGCGGCTACCGCGAGATCCAGCGGCCAATTCAACCCACCCGGCAGCAGAGCCCGAGTCGAGCCGTCAGCGAGGATCTCAGTGATCTCACCGGTGAAATTCGATGCGAACAAACGCTTTCCGACAAACGTCAGGTTGTCCAAGCCCGGCGACAACTGCGCCAGCACCTGCTGCTCACCGCTGCGCGGATCGATGCGGAGTACCTGGCCGGTCGCCACCTGAGTGGAGACGAGGAAGCCGTCGGCGTCGAACTTGACGGCGTCGGGCACCCCGAGGCCCGCCGCAACCCGCTGCGGCTCACCACCATCCGGATCGATCCGCCAGATCTCATTGGCGCTCAGCAGCGGGAAGTACAGCATGCCGTCGGGACCGACTTCCATCGCGTTCGGTGACGGCAGGTCGTCCAGCAGGATTCGCGACACTCCCCCGGCGCGGTCGAGTTCCAGCAGCCGTCCGCCGTCACGGCATTCGTTGACGAACAAACGATCCTGATGCACGGTGATGCCGTTGGCACTGGGCAGGTCGTCCCGCAGCACGCGGGTCCGGCCGGCCGTGTCGAGCACGCTCACACGACCGTCCATCACCTCGGTGGCGTACAGGTTCCCGGCCCCGTCGAACGCGACGTCGTCGGGCGCGATGATGTCGCCACCCTTGGCGGCCACCGTCTCCAGCGCTCCGGTAACCGGATCGAGCGCGCTGATCTGGCTGCCTGTCACCTGCGCGACATAGATGCGTCCGTCTGGACCGGTGCGTAGTCCGTTCGCGCCGAACAGCCGACTCGACGCGGTCACCCGCTCCAGACGCCAGCCCTGCGCAACGCTCGGTTCGGTCGCGATGTAGCGGCTCATGCCGGGCGACGGTATCAAGCGACAGTAGTCCAGACAATAGGGCGATTCGTTCCCGCCGAACCTCTTGACTAGCCGATTCTCGCTGCGGAATAGTGTTCTCCAATATGCAGAACACGCTATGTTGTCCGGACAATTAGCATGTCGGCCACAGAACTCCTGAGGTTGGACGGCCGCGTGGTCGTCGTCTCCGGCGCCGGCGGCGGAGGCATCGGCACCGCCGTGACCCGGATGGCCGCGGAAGCCGGAGCCACGGTCGTCGCCGTCAGTCGCTCACGGGAGAACCTCGACGCGCACGTCGCCCCGCTGGCCACCGCAGGCCTCGCCGTCGTCCCCGTCGCCGCGGACGCGTCGACCGACGACGGCATCGCGGCGATCATCGACGCGGTACGACGCACCGCCGGTGCGCTGCACGGCCTCGTGAACGTCGCCGGCGGCGCCGATCCCGACACCTGGATGCCCTCGACGCGGGTGAGCCGCGCCGATTGGCGGGAGCTCTTCAGCCGCAACCTGGAGACGGCGTTCTTCATGAGCCAGGCAGTCAGCCGGGAACTACGCGCGGCACGCCGTCCCGGGTCGATTGTCTCCGTGTCCTCGGTCAGCGGCATGAACACCGCGCCGTTTCACATCGCCTACGGCACAGCCAAGGCCGCCATCGTCGCGATGACCCGGACCATGGCCGTCGAGCTCGCGGCCGACGGCATCCGCGTCAACGCCGTCGCTCCCGGCGTCACGCAGACCGTCGCCTCGGCCACCTACGTCGATGACGACCCGGAACGCGATCGCGCGGCCATTGCCATGGGACGCCGCGGCACACCCGAAGAACAGGCGGGCGCAATCCTTTTCCTGCTGTCGGACCTGTCGAGTTACATCACGGGACAGACCCTGCTGGTCGACGGCGGCCTGAACCTCAAGTGGAGTCACCTCGGCGCGGACCACACCTCGCTGTTCCTCAAAGACGAGACCTTCCGCGCGACGATCAAGGAGATGTGATGGAGGAACTGTCACAGCCGACCACGATCGGCGTCGAAGCCTATGTCAGCCCCGAGTACGCGCGTGCCGAACGGGATCGGCTGTGGCGCAAGGTCTGGCAGCAGGTGGGACGCGTCGAGGAGCTGCCGGAGGTCGGCAGCTACCTGACCTACGACATCCTCGACGACTCGATCATCGTGGTGCGCACCGGACCCGACGAGTTCGCCGCCCACCACAACGTCTGTATGCACCGCGGACGCAGGCTGATCGACACCCCCGGCGGCGCGAAGAACGCCTGCGGGCGCAGCCACAAGAGCTTCGTGTGCGGATTCCACGGCTGGACCTACGGGCTCGACGGCGCCTGTACCCACATTCGCGAACAGGATGACTGGCAGGGGGCGCTGACCCCGGAGAACACGCACCTGGCGCCAGTGCGCGTCGACACGTGGGGCGGCTGGCTGTTCATCAACATGGACAGCGACTGTGAACCGTTGGCGGACTACCTCTTTCCCGCCGCGAAGATCCTCGACCCGTTCCGGCTGGACAACATGCGCTACAAGTGGCGCAAATGGCTGAACTTCGACTGCAATTGGAAAGTCGCGATGGAGGCCTTCAACGAGACCTACCACGTGTTCACCACTCATCCGGAATTCAACCGGTTCGGCGAGTTCAAGGGCTGGGCCAAAGCGCAGGGCCGGCACAGCAACATCGGCTACGACGCCCCCAAGGGCATGGACGAGACCAAGTCCAAGATCCGGCTGGGCATCGGCGACCCCCGCGTCTCAACCGCCGAAATGCAGGTCTACACCATGGAAGAGACCAATGCGACCACCACGCAGACGCTGGTGGAGGCCGCAAAACGTCTGGTTGACGAATTGCCGGAGGACACGCCTGCCGACAAGGTGCTCGAGCACTGGCTGTCCTCGGCGCGGCGCGACGACGCGGCGCGCGGCGTCATCTGGCCGACCATCCCCGCCGACGTCCTGGGCCAGAGCGGCACCGCATGGCAGATCTTCCCGAATTTCCAGATCGGTCAGGGCCTGACCAGCGCGCTGTGCTACACCGCGCGGCCGGACCCGAGCTATGACCCGAACAAGTGCATCTTCGAGGTCGCGGTGTTCGAGCTGTACCCGAAAGGGCAAGAGCCGCAGACCCAGTGGGAGTACACCCCGAAGGACAGCCCGAACTGGCTGTCGGTGCTGCCGCAGGACTTCTCGAACATGGCCGCGGTGCAGCAGGGCATGAAATCCGCCGGCTTTCCGGGCACCAAACCCAATCCCTACCGAGAGCGCAGCACCGTGAACCTGCACCACCAGCTGTCGAAGTACATGGGTACCGGCGAACCACAGGAGCTGCGATGACGTTGTTCGACACCTGCGGACCCACGCAGACGCCCGACGACGTCGACATCGACGCGATGCGCGAGAAGTACGCGCACGAGCGCGCGAAGCGCGTGCGGCCGGAGGGCTCGGCTCAATACCTGGAAGTCAAAGACGATTTCGCGGATTTCGCGGACGTGGATCCGCACACGCCGGTCGCGCCGCGCGCCGCGATCGATGCGGACCTCGAGGTGGCGATCCTGGGCGGCGGGATCGCCGGACTGCTGGCGGGCGCCTACCTGACCAAAGCCGGCGTCGAGGACATCCACGTCATCGAGGCCGGCGGCGACTTCGGCGGCGTGTGGTACTGGAACCGCTTCCCCGGAATCCAGTGCGACAACGACGCCTACTGCTACATCCCGCTGCTCGAAGAACTGGGCTTCATGCCGTCGAAGAAGTTCGCCGACGGCGCCGAAATCCTCGCGCACTGCCAGCACATCGGCAAGCACTTCGGGCTCTACGACGGTGCCCTCTTCTCAACCCAGGTGCGCACCGTGCGCTGGGATGAGGACATCAAGCGGTGGCGGCTGTCGACCAATCGTGGCGACGACATCCGGGCCCGTTTCGTGGTCATGACGCAGGGCTCGTACAACCGGCCGAAACTGCCGGGCATCCCTGGGATCAAAGACTTTCGAGGGCACGTCTTTCATTCCGCGCGTTGGGATTACCAGTACACCGGCGGAGACGCGAGCGGTGGGCTCGACAAGCTCGCCGACAAGCGCGTCGCCCTGGTCGGCACGGGCGCGACGGGAGTGCAGCTGGTCCCGCACCTCGCCCGGGATGCCCGGCACCTCTATGTCTTTCAGCGCACGCCCTCATCGGTGGACTTCCGCGGCAATCAACCCACCGATCCGGCGTGGGCGCAGTCGCTACAGCCCGGCTGGCAGACCGAACGCAAGCGGAACTTCCACCGGTGGTCACCCTTCGAAGGCGTGGTGTTCGATGCGCCGGACCAGGTCTGCGATTTCTGGACCGAGCTGGGCCGCAATCTCACGGCCCGCATCGCGGCGAGCCCCGACCCTACCGCCCTCGGCGTCGAACAGATCATGGCGATGCGCGAGGAAGAGGACTACAAGATCATGGAGCGGCTGCGCCGCCGCATCGCCGACGTCGTGGACGACCCCGGCACCGCGGAGGCGCTCAAGCCGTACTACCGATTCATGTGCAAGCGGCCGACGTCCAGCGACGAGTACCTGCCGAGTTTCAATCGGGCCAACGTCACGCTGGTCGACGTCTCGGCGTCGCAGGGCGTGGAGCGACTCACCCCGGCCGGAATCGTCGCCAATGGCGTTGAGTACGAGGTGGATTGCGTGATCTTCGCCAGTGGCTTCGAGATCTCCACCGAGATCAGCCGCCGCTACGCGATGGAGACGATCGAGGGCCGCGGCGGCGTGTCGCTGTTCGACCACTGGCGTGACAGCTACCAGACGCTCCATGGGATGACGAGCCGCGGCTTTCCCAACCAGTTCCACACCGGCTTCATCCAGGGCGGTGTGTCGGCCAACACCACCGCCATGTTCGAGCAGCAGGCCGAGCACATCGCCTACATCATCGCCGAGGCCATCAAGCGCGGCGCCGCGACCGTGGAGCCCAGCCAGGCCGGCCAGGACGCGTGGGTGGCCACCATCCGCGAACTCGCCTTTGACAACTCGGCCTTCGACAACAGTTGCACGCCTGGCTATTACAACAACGAGGGCCGCGGGTTCGGCGCCGCCACCCGATCCTTCCTGGGCGAGGTGTACACGCCCGGCTTCTACGCCTTCGACGACCTGCTGAAGGCCTGGCGCGACGCCGGCGACCTCGACGGCCTGGAGTTGGGAGACTAGATGCCCGACTCGAGATTCGAGGGTCGCGTCGCGATCGTCACCGGTGCGGGCCGGGGACTCGGGCGCGCATACGCCCGGTTACTGGCATCTCGCGGCGCGCGTGTGGTGATCAATGATTCCGGCGGTGCCCTGTCCGGCACCGGGGTCGACGCAGGCCCGGCCCATGACGTCGTACAGGAGATCGTCGCAGCCGGTGGCCAGGCCGTCGGCTGCACCGAGTCGGTGTCCACCCCGGACGGCGGTCAGGCAATCATCGACACCGCGCTGGGGCACTACGGACGGGTCGACGTCCTGATCCACAACGCCGGCAACGTCCGGCGGGCTCCGCTGCGGGAGATGACGTCCGACGATTTCGACGCGGTCCTCGATGTGCACCTACGCGGCGCCTTTCATGTCGTGCGAGCGGCATTTCCGGTGATGTGCGACGCGGGCTACGGCCGCGTCGTACTGACGTCGTCGATCGGCGGGCTATACGGCAACCACCAGGTGGCGAACTATGCAGCGGCAAAAGCCGGCGTCATCGGGCTGTCGAATGTCGTTGCCCTCGAAGGTGCTTCGGCGGGAGTCACCTGCAACGTCGTGGTCCCGGCGGCTGTCACCCGCATGGCCGAGGGCATCGACACCTCGGCCTATCCGCCGATGTCACCCGACCTCGTCGCACCTGTCGTCGGCTGGCTGGCCCACGAATCCTGTTCGGTCACCGGCGAAATCTTCGTCGCGTTGGCCGGCCGGGTGGCGCGTGTCGTGGTCACCGAAACACCCGGGGTGTACCGGCCGTCGTGGACCATCGAGGACGTGGCCGCGCAGTCGACCGCGATCCGCGATGCCGGTGATCCGGTCAACTTCCCCGTCGTCCCCGACGGACACGGCGATCACATCCGCTACAGCTTCGCGATGGCCGCTCATGGCTAGCGGGCCGCTGGCAGGAGTACGCGTCGTCGACCTCACCGCCATGGTCATGGGGCCCTACTGCACGCAGATCATGGCCGACATGGGCGCCGACGTCGTCAAAATCGAACCGCCGCAAGGGGATGACACCCGGTTCATCTCGGTGGGGCCGGCCCCCGGCATGAGCGGGGTGTTCGTCAACGTCAACCGCGGCAAGCGCAGCGTGGTGCTGGATCTGCGTACCGACGCCGGCAAAACGGCGCTGCGGGCCCTGTGCGAGACGGCCGACGTTTTCATCCATTCGATGCGGGCCAAAGCGATCGCCCGGCTGGGTTTCGGCTACGAGGATGTGGCCGCGCTCAATCCCCACATCGTCTACACCAACTGCTACGGCTATGGACGCCGCGGACCGAACCGCGACCGTCCCGCATACGACGACACCATTCAGGCCGAATGCGGGCTGCCTGCCGTCCAGGCACAGCTCACCGGACAGGCCGACTACGTCGGCACGATCATGGCGGACAAGATCGCCGGGTTGACCGCGCTCTACGCCACCACCATGGCGCTGTTCCACCGGGAGCGCACCGGGGAGGGACAGGAGGTCGAGGTCGCGATGTTCGAGACCATGGCCTCCTTCATGCTGGTCGAACATGCCAACGGCGCCATGTTCGACCCTCCCCTGGGTCCTGCCGTCTACCCGCGCACCGTGGCACCCAACCGCCGCCCCTATCGCACGAGCGACGGTGAGATCGCCGCGCTGATCTACAACGACCGGCATTGGAAGGCATTCATCGATGCCGTGCAACCGCCATGGGCCGGCGACCATTACGCCACGCTGGAACAACGCGCCCGCAACATCGACATCGTCTACGGGCTGGTGGCCGAGACCATGAAGGAACGGACCACCGACGAATGGCTGGCGCTGTTCCGTACGTTGGAGATTCCGGCCGCACCGCTGAACACCCCCGACGCCCTGTTCGACGACCCCCACCTCAATGCCGTGGGCCTGTTCGAAACGGTGGACACGCCGCACGGCCCGGTGCGCTTTCCGGGTGTGCCGACGTGGTTCTCCCGCACGCCCGGCCGGGTCGCAGGTCCGGCACCGTTGTTGGGCGCCGACACCGATGAGGTGTTGAGCGAACTGTGAGTATGAACTTCGAGATGGGCGCCGACGCCACGGCGTTGCGCCAGCAGCTCCGCGACCTCGTGAAAGAGCATGTGCCGGACGACTTCCTGGGCGCCTTCACCGACGATCCGGCGGATCTCGCAGTGGCACAGCGGTTCTGCCGCACCCTCGCCGAGCACGACCTGCTGTGCCTGGCCTGGCCGGAGGAGTTCGGCGGCCGCGGTGCCTCGGTGTGGGAACAGACCGTGGTGCGCGAGGAGATGTGGGCGCACCACGAACCGCGCGGGGCACAGTACATGGGCGTCAACTGGGTCGGGCCGATCATCATGCGCCACGGCACCCAACAGCAACGGCAGCAGCACCTGCCACTGATCGCGCGCGGCGAAGTGATCTGGTGCCAGGGTTTCTCCGAGCCCGAAGCCGGATCCGACCTCGCATCGCTGCGCACCACGGCACGTCCCGACGGCGACGGCTGGCGGATCACGGGTCAGAAGATCTGGACCTCCTACGCCACCATGGCACAGTGGTGCTTCCTGCTGGCCCGGACGTCCCGGCAGGAGAAGAAGCAGCGGGGGCTCACGATTTTCCTTGTGCCGATGGATGATCCGTCCATCCAGGTGCGGCCCATCCGCACCATGCTCGGCCCCCACCATCTCAATGAGGTGTTCATCGACGAGCTGCGTGTCAGCCGGGCCGATGTGCTCGGCACGGTGGATGAGGGCTGGTCGATCGTGCAGGATGTGATGTCGTTCGAGCGGGTCGGCATCGCCCGCTATGCGCGCTGTGAACGGTTGCTCGCCGCGGCGCCGACGGCTCTCGGCGACCGCTGGCGGTCACTACCCGACGAGTTGCGCAGCCGGTGGGTGCGCATGGTGACGCACTGCCGGCGGGCCCGCCTGATGGCCTACCGGGTGGTGGCGCTGCAGGCCGACGGACAGGTGCAGCCTGCCGATGCGGCGGCCTACCGCATCGCCGTCACCCGGCTGGATCAGGACAGTGCCGAGGTGCTGACCGATCTGGCCGCAGAGGTTACCGACGACACCCCGTACACGCGCTGGTTTCAGGCCGAAGTGGCCGACCACTGGCGCTATTCGCAGGCGTCGACGGTGTCGTCCGGCAGCATCGAGATGCAGCGAATCCTGCTGTCGCGCGCCCTGTTGGCGGCACGATGATCCTCGATCTCGGCGAACAGGCCAAAGAGTTCGGCCGACAGGCACTTCGGGCCTTCGAAGCGGCCGGCGGCGACGCGCTCGTGCAGCAGGCGGAGGCCAAGCCGGATACCCGTGCCGAGCTCGCCGACGGCGTGCTCCGCGAGCTGGGCACCTGGGACCTGAGCCCGCGATCCGACGCCGACGAACTCGAAGCCGCGGCCGCGCTCTGCCGCAGCGCCGGGTACTGGGCGCTGCCCTATCCGGTGGCCGAAACCCTCTCCCGGCCCGACGATCTCGAGGTCGGCGGCTTGTCGGTGGTGGCCGACGTCAACCCCGCCGCCCCGGTCGCCGGACTCGACGGCCGGTGGGCGGCCGTCACCGTCGCCGGCATCCGCAGCGAGGTGGCCGGACACGGACCGGCCGCACCGGCGTTCGTGGCTCCCCTCGAGCTGTCGGCTGTCGACGACCGCGGCGCGGCAGATGTGGCGCTCGCCTTGATGCTGCCGTGCTGGACCCTGCTGGGCATGCTCGACCGCGCGCTGGAGCTGACCATCGCGCATGTCACGATGCGCAAGCAGTTCGGTGCGCCCCTGTCGTCATTCCAGGGTGTGCAGTTCCAGCTGACCGAAGCCGAGGTGGAACGCAGTGGACTGGACATCCTCGCCAAGCACGCACTGTGGAGCGTCGGGACTTGCCGGTCAGAAGCACTGAATGACGCCCTGGCGCTTCGGATGTCGGCCATCGAAGCCGCCGATGTCGTGTTCCGGGTCTGCCATCAGCTGCACGGCGCCGTCGGCTTCTGTGACGAGACCACCCTGTCGTGGCTGTCGCGCTACAGCCAACCGCTGCGCCGCCTGCCGCTCGGACTGTCTGCGACGAAAGCGGAACTGACGCGGAGGATGTCATGACCGCCGACTTCCGCGACCATGTCCGCCGTTGGTGCGACGAGTATGTCCCCCGGGACTGGCGGCGGACCCAGACCGGCGTCACAGAAGCCGAATTCGTCAGGTTCCAGAAGGCGTGGTTCGCCGAGCTGCATGCCGCGGGCTTCGCTGTCCCGCACTGGCCCCGCGAGTGGGGCGGCGGCATGAGCGTCGCCGACCAGATCGTGCTGTACCAGGAGCTGGCCGCGCACGACGCACCGCGGCTGGTGCTGGCGTTCGTCGGCATCCACCACGCCGCGGCCACCTTGCTGGCGGCGGGCACCGAAGCGCAACGGCGGCGCCATCTTCCGGCGATTCTCGACGGCGAAATCTGGGTGCAGGGATTCTCCGAGCCCGAGGCAGGCTCCGATCTGGCGAGCCTTCGGACCTCGGCCCGCCGATCCGGCGACTCGTACGTCGTCAACGGCCAGAAGCTGTGGGCCAGTGGCGGCGCGCATGCCGACTGGTGCCTGCTGTTGGCCCGCACCGATCCCAATGCCCCGAAACGCAAGGGCATCTCGTACTTCCTGCTCGACATGCGCAGCCCGGGCGTGGACGTCCGGCCGATCCGCAACGCGATGGGCGACTCGCACTTCTGCGAAATCTTCCTGACCGACGTGGTCATTCCGGCGGCCAATCTCGTCGGCCCGGAGAACGCCGGCTGGCAGGTGGCCCAGTCGACGCTGGGCGCAGAGCGTGGTCTGACGATGCTGGAGCTGTCGGAGCGCCTGTTCCACAACGGCTTTCGCCGCCTCGTCGAGTCCTGCGCCGCCGAGGATCCGGTGATCGCCGACCGGCTCGCCCAGTTCGAGATCGAGATCACCGGGCTGCGTGGTCTGTGCCGCCGGCTGGTGGAGAACGCAGAAGAAGGAACCGTGGGACCGGCCGGCGCGTCGATCGTCAAACTCTTCTACAGTGAACTGCTGCAACGCCTCACCGATTTCGGCGTCGAGGCCGGCGGCCTCGACGCCCACACCGACCTGGCGAAACCGATGTCGAGCGGCTGGGAATCGGGTTCGTGGCTGCTGGACTTCATCGGCTCGTGGGAGTGGACCATTCCCGGCGGGGCAAGCGAGATTCAGCGCACCATCATCGGCGAACGGGGCCTCGGGCTGCCGCGGGAACTGAGTGCGCCGTGACCGAATTCACCGAATTCCATGACGAACTGCGGTCGGTGGCCGGCGAGCTGCTGGCCAAAGGCCGCGACGTCGAGTGGCCGGCCGTCGTCGAGGCCGGCTGGGCGGAGCTGGAGGTACCGGAGGAGTTCGGCGGCGCTGGCGCGACGTTCGCCGAAGTCGCCGTCATCTGCGCGGAGATGGGCCGGGCGGCCAGTGCCACCGCCTACCTCGGCAGCGCGGTGCTGACCGTCGGCGCGCTGAACATGCTGGCGCCCAGCGCGCTTCGCGACGAGCTGTTGACCGGCGTGGCTGCCGGCAGCATCCGACTCGCCGTGGCGATCGATTCGTGCGACTTCGTACCCGATGCTGACGGCGCCGACCGCATCCTGCGCGTCACCGACAGTGGCGTCTGCATCGCCGACTCACGTGCTGTGCCCCGACCCGTGCTCGATGAGACGCGTCGGCTGGCGAACGTAACCACTGACGGCCGGCGCGCCGAAACCTTGCGCTACGCGGACGCTTCTGCAGACCCGGTCGGGCGCCTGCGGGACCGCGCGGCCGTGGCGGTTGCCGCCGACAGCCTCGGTATCGCCGAAGCGATGCTCGCCGCGACGGTGGACTACGCCAAGGTACGCCATCAATTCGGCCGGCCGATCGGCTCGTTCCAGGCCGTCAAACATGCCTGCGCGGACATGCTCGTCCAGGTCGAGGTGGCGCGCCAACTCGTCAGCGCGGCAGTCGAATCCGTGGTGCAGGGCCGGGCGGATTCCGTCCCGTCGATGGCCAAGGCGTACGCCTGCAGTGCGGCCGTCGATGTCGCGGGCAAGGCCATGCAGCTCCACGGCGGCATCGGCTACACGTGGGAAAGCGGCATCCACGTCTACCTCAAACGCGCTGCGCTCAACCGTTCATTGTTCGGCTCCCCTGCGGCACATCGCAGACAACTGGCCAAGCGCTACCGATAAAGGAGTTTTGAGATGGGTGTACCGGTCTACAAGAGGATTCTCGACCTGTTCGAGGCCGAGGGCGTCAACACGTTGTTCGGCATCCCGGACCCGAACTTCGTGCACATGTTCACCGAAGCCGAGGCCCGCGGCTGGTCCGTCGTGGCGCCACACCACGAATTGAGCGCCGGCTTCATGGCCGAGGCCGCCTCGCGGATGACGGGGAAACCGGGTCTGTGCATCGGCACACTCGGTCCGGGCGTCGCGAACATCGCGGGCGCGATGATGTGTGCACTGGTCGAGAACTCGCCGGTCATCTTCCTGGGCGGCCAGCGTGCCCGCATCACCGAACGCCGGGTGCGCCGCGGACGGATCCAATTCGTCCAGCAAGAAGGACTTTTCGCGCCGTCGGTGAAGTACAGCAGCTCCATCGAATACGCCGATCAGACCGACGAGATCATCCACGAGGCAATCCGCCGGGCGATGTCGGGCACCCCGGGACCGGCCTACGTCGAGTTCCCATCGCATGTCATCCTCGACGAACTCGAGGTGGCAGACGCACCGAGCCCCGCGTCCTACCGCCTTGTCAACCAGGGCGCGGGCGCGCGTGAGGTCGCCGACGCCGCGAAGCTCATCCGGGAGGCCGCGAGCCCGATCCTGCTGGTCGGTCACGGCGTGCACACCTCGCGCACCCAGCGGGAGGTCAAGGAACTCGCCGAGCTGATGAACTGCCCCGTCATCCAAACCTCCGGCGGCACGTCCTTCATCCCCGGCCTGCAGGACCGGACGTTCCCGTACCTGTTCTCGCCGGCCGCGAACCAGGCCGTCGAGGAATCCGATCTGTGCGTCGCGCTGGGCACCGAACTCGGTGAACCCATGCACTACGGCCGGACCCAGCACTGGGCGGCGGGCAACGCCGATCGCAAATGGGTTTACATCGAACAGGATCCGACGGCCATCGGCGTCAATCGCTCGTTCGACGTGGCGCTGGTCGGCGACCTGCGCGGAGTCGTCCCGCAGCTCGTCGAGGCCCTGCGCGACACCCCGCGGGAACCGTCGGCCAACCTCGAGGCCCTGATCGCGTCCGACGCCGCCGAACTCGCGGGGCTCGCCGAGCGCGCGCCGACCGGACGGGCGCCCATCCACTCTGCACGTTATGTCGTCGAGGCGACCAAGGCGTTCAACGAGCTCGATGACGGCATCCTGGTGCGCGACGGTGGCGCGACCGTGATCTTCCAGTGGACCTATTCCCAGTCCAAGCCGCGCGACGTCATCTGGAATCAGAACTTCGGCCACCTGGGCACCGGTCTCCCCTACGCGGTCGGCGCCTCGATCGCCGAGGGCCGCCAACGGCCGGTCATGCTACTGACGAGCGACTCGGCGTTCCTGTTCCACATCGCGGAGTTGGAAACCGCTGCGCGCGAGGGCCTTCCACTGGTATGTGTAGTTGGTGTCGACCATCAGTGGGGCCTGGAGGTCGGCGTCTACAAGCGGACCTTCGCACAGCCGTCGCCGCAACCCGGAGTGCACTGGAGCAAGGACGTCCGGATGGACAAGATCGCCGAGGGCTTCGGCTGCCACGGCGAGTACGTTGAGAAAGAAGACGAGATCGGCCCGGCCATTGCGCGTGCCTACGCCAGCGGCAAGGTCGGAGTGGTGCATGTGTGCATAGACCCGAAGGCAAACTCTGAGGAGATGCCCAAGTACGACCGATTCCGCACCTGGTACGCCGAGGGCACACAGTAAAGGAGAGGCAATGCGCGAGTATCTGCAGTTCTATATCGACGGACAGTGGGTCGACCCGGTCGGGCTGTCGCCACTGGACGTCGAGAACCCCGCCACCGAAGAGGTTGCGGGCCGCATTGCCCTGGGTTCGGCGGCAGACGTGGACAAGGCGGTCGCGGCCGCACGTCGTGCGTTCGGGTCGTGGTCGCAGACCAGCCGCGAAGAACGCCTCGACCTGCTGCAGGCGATCAGCGCCGAATATCTCAGGCGCCAAGGCGATCTCGCCGCGGCCGTGAGCGAGGAGATCGGTGCCCCGCCGGCACTGGCCGCAGGTGCGCAGGTGCAGCTCGGCATCGGACATCTGATGACCGCCATCGAGGTGCTCAAGAATTTCGAGTTCTCGCGTCAGCTCGGCAAGACGCTGGTGACGAGCGAACCGATCGGTGTCTGCGGCCTCATCACGCCATGGAACTGGCCGCTCAACCAGATCGCCGTCAAGGTGTTCCCCGCGTTGGCGACCGGCTGCACCGTGGTCCTCAAGCCGTCGGAGGTCGCCCCGTTCTCGGCGCAGATCTTCACCGAGGTCATCGACGCCGCGGGAGTGCCCGCCGGCGTGTACAACCTGGTCTACGGCGACGGAGCCGGTGTGGGAGCGGCCATTTCGAGCCATCCCGGCATCGACATGGTGTCCTTCACCGGCTCGACCCGGGCCGGAATCGAGGTCGCAAGGTCCGCGGCGCCGACCGTCAAGCGGGTCAGCCAGGAGCTCGGCGGTAAGAGCCCGAACATCGTGCTGGACGACGACGCCTTCGCCACCAGCGTCGCGGCCGGCGTTTCGGCGATGATGCCGAACTCGGGCCAGAGCTGCAATGCGCCGTCACGCATGTTGGTGCCGAACTCCCGGATGGCCGAAGCCATTTCGATCGCCGCGGAGACCATCGACAGTGTGCAGGTCGCCGACGTCGACAACCCGAGAGCCATCGGGCCGGTCGCCTCGCGCGCCCAGTTCGAGCGCATCCAGGGCCTCATCGCCAAGGGGGTCGCCGGCGGCGCCAAGCTGGTCGCCGGTGGCGAGGGACGTCCTGATGGCGTGGACCGCGGATTCTACGTCCGCCCAACGGTATTCGCCGATGTCACGAACGACATGACCATTGCCCGCGAGGAGATCTTCGGACCGGTGCTGTGCATGCTCGGATACGACGATATCGATGACGCCGTCGACATCGCCAACGACACCGAATACGGCCTGGCCGGCTATGTTTCGGGCGCCGACATCGACGCCGCCCGTGCGGTGGCCCGCAGAATCCGGGCCGGCTGGATTTCGATCAACCATGCCTTCGACATGAACGCGCCGTTCGGCGGCTACAAGCACAGCGGCAACGGCCGCGAGTGGGGCGAGGCGGGTTTCCACGAGTACGTGGAGACCAAGAGCGTCCTCGGCCACGGCTGACATTCCGATCCGAAGAAGGGGCCGCCGGCAATATCGCCGGCGGCCCCTTCTTCGTCTCGAGTTGCGCAGTTCGCCCGGAGTTACACCGTGACGAGCCGGGCGAGATTGCCGCCCATGATCTTTGCCTGATCGTCGACCGGCAGGTGCTGCAGCGCGGTCACGTAGTGCGTCGGCTCGGCCAGACCCTCGGGGTGCGGCCAGTCGGATCCGTAGAGCACCTGGTCGACACCGACCAGGTTGATCAGGTCGTCGATGCCCTCCTCGTAGAAGGGGCTGACGTGAATGCGGTTCTTGATCTCCTCCATGGGATTTCCGAGGAAGGACTCCGGGGCCTTCTTATAGACCTCGGCCATCTGATCGAGCAACGGGAACATCCATTTCGACCCCGCCTCGACGATGCCGACCTTCAGCTTCGGGTGGCGGAACAGCGCGCCGTGGATCACCCACGAAGCCACCGCATCCTGGATCGGGCGCCATTCGTTGAGGATGGCCATTGCGTTGGTCTGGAACGGCAGCATCTCCTGTGCCGCGCCGTCCCACTCGGACGTGTAGCGGGAGTAGCCGCTGTCGGAGGAGTGCATCCCGATGAAGACGTCGTACTCGACGCACTTCTGCCAGAACGGATCGAACTCGGGCAGCGCGAACGACCGGGGACCACGGAAACCGGGCACCGGCGCCGGCCGGATCAGGATGGCGCGCGCACCACGCTTGACGCACCACTCCAGCTCCTCGATGGCCTCCTCCACGATGGGGAGGGTGATCACCGGCGTGGTGAAGATCCGGTTCTTGTAGTTGAACCCCCACACTTCGTCGAGCCACTGGTTGAGCGAGTGGATGAGGACGTGGATGGCGACCGGGTCGTCACGCAGCCGCTCTTCGATCAAGCTGGCAAGCGTCGGGAACATCAGTGTGCGATCGAGGCCCAGTTGGTCCATGAGCTCGAGCCGCGGAGCGGGCTCGAAGAACGCCGGGATGGCCTTCATCGGCTCACCGAAGAGCTCGCGCCGGGTCTTGCCCTCGGGGTTGCCGTACTTGAAGTACTCCTCCCAGGCACCGGGCCGGGCCACCACGGAGAACGTGGGGTTCGGGATGTAGTTGCTGATCTGGCCTCGGATCGCGATCTTGGTGCGGCCGTTGACCTCGACGTACTGGACGACGTCCTTGTACTCCTTGGGCAGGTACTTGGTCAGTGCCTCGGGCGGCTCGTAGAGATGGTTGTCCGCGTCGAACAGCGGAAACGGAATATCGACCCGATGCGACAGTTGTCCCATGAAATTCTCCTTCGCGATTCATGAGAATCTTATTCTCATATGGCGCGAACACGCAATCACTTCACCGTGGTTACTGGTCGGAGGCCTAGTTGTCGGCGGCCGGATCGAGCTTGCGCAGGTACCGGTCGAAGTAGGCGAGAATCTCGTCGTGGCCGACGGAGACCCCGAGCGCGGCCTCCATCGTCAGAAGCTGTGACATCCCCACGATCAAGGAGATCGCGACGATCGGCGGCAGCTCATCGGCATCGACGCCGTGTTGCGCGAGGACCGAGCCGACCAACTCCGCCTGCCCTTCGAGGAATTGCTGTGCGGCGCCGGCGATCTCGGACCCGAGTTCCTTGCGATGGTTGGCCAGTGCGGCATATTCCATGATGAGCGCGGTATCGCGGTTCTCGATGAGGAAGGTCCACAGCGCCCGCAACGGGTTCGGCGCCAACAGGATCATCGACTGGGCCGCCAGCCCCTGCTCGGTCCGGCGCCGGAAGGCGGCCAGGAACAGGTCGTCCATGGTGCGGAAGTAGTAGTGGACGAGTTGCGGCTTGAGACCGGCTCTTTCGGCGACCCGGCGGGAGGTCACCGCGGCGTAGCCCTCGTCGAGCATCAGCGCCTCGGCGGCATCCAGTAGGGCCCCGCGGTTCTTCGCCTCGGGTCCGCCGATCCTTCGTTCCGATGCCATGCCGTCACAGTCCGTTCTCGATCGCTGCCGCGCCGATCGTAATTGTCCACATCCCGCCGTGTGACCTTGACCACGCCACAATCCAGATGCTAAGCAAGTGCCCAGCACTTTGGTTGCAAATCGATGCCTGGAGGCCAGCCCACACATGACGAACTTCGACGAGGTCGACTACTACACCGACCAGTCACTCGTAGCCGACCCGCACCCGTACTTCGATCACCTGCGCAGCAAGTGTCCGGTGACGCGGGAGAACCACTACGGTGTCGTGGCCGTCACCGGCTGGGAAGAGGCCAACGCGGTCTACAAGGACGCCGACTCGTTCTCCGCATGCGTGGCGGTGACCGGGCCGTTCACCCCGCTGCCGTTCACGCCCGAAGGCGACGACATCTGCGCCCAGCTCGCCGAGCATCGCACCGCCATCCCGATGTTCGAGCACATGATCACCATGGATCCGCCGGAGCACACGCGCGCCCGCTCGCTGCTGTCCCGGCTCCTGACGCCCAAGCGCCTCAAGGAGAACGAGGACTTCATGTGGCGGCTCGCCGACCGCCACATCGACGAGTTCATCGCAGACGGCAAGTGCGAGTTTCTGGCCGCCTATGCGCGGCCATTCTCGCTGCTCGTCGTCGCCGATCTCCTCGGCGTCCCCGAAGAGGACCACGAGGAGTTCCGTGAGGCGTTCGGCGCCGAGCGCCCCGGCAGTCGTGTCGGCGCGCTCGACCACGAACCGCTGGCGTCGAACCCGCTGGAATGGGCCGACGAGAAGGTCGGTCAGTACCTCGAAGACCGGCGCAGCCATCCGCGCGACGACGTGCTGACCTCCCTTGCCACGGCGAAGTACGAAGACGGATCCACTCCGGAGATCAGCGACGTCGTCAAGACCGCGACGTTCCTCTTCGGCGCCGGACAGGAGACGACGGCCAAGCTGCTCACCGCCGCGATGCGCTTCCTCGGCGAGCAACCCGAGTTGCAGCAGCGGCTGCGCGAGGATCGCAGCCGGATTCCGAACTTCGTCGAGGAATGCCTGCGCATGGAAAGCCCGGTCAAGACATTGCACCGGTTGGCGCGCAAGTCTACGAAGGTCGGCGACATGGACGCCCCGGCCGGCACCATCGTCATGATCAGCCCGGGCGCGGTCAACCGTGATCCGCGCCGGTTCGAGCAGCCGCACGAATTCCAGTTGGACCGCAAGAACGTTCGCGAACACCTGGCCTTCAGCCGCGGCGTGCACTCGTGCCCTGGTGCCCCACTGGCCCGCGTCGAAGGCCGGGTGTCACTGGAGCGGATCCTGGACCGCCTGGGTGACATCCAGCTCGACGAGACCGCGCACGGCGCCGACGGCGACCGGCACTACAACTACGAGCCGACGTTCGTCCTGCGCGGCGTCACCGATCTGCACATCAACTTCACCCCATTGGCCGCCAGGGCCTGAGCCTGCGGCGACGGCGGCGACACCGCGAATGTGCGTACAGATCAAGAAATGCGGCCGGAAGGCGATCTGTGCGCACCGTCGGGGTGGCCGCCGCCCACCGCCTGCCAGTGGCATGTTCGATCTGGAGACGTCAACTTTCCCTAACGGCCAAGGAAAGTTGACGTCTCCAATTCGCAAGTGCCACAAGAGGACCGGTGCGGGCCTAGGTGACCGCCCCGGCCGACTTGAGCTCGATGATCCGGTCCCAGTCCAACCCGAGTTCCAGCAGGATCTCCTCGGTCTGCTCGGCGAAGCCCGGCGCCGGGCCGGTCTGCGGCGGGGCCACGTCGAATTGCACTGGGTTGGCGACCAATTCGAGCTCGCCCGCCTGCACCAGGTAGTCGTTCGCCCGGACCTGCGCGTCGTCGGCAGCCTGCAGCGTGTCCTGGACCGGGGCCCACGGGCCGGAGAGGGTGGCGAATCGCTCTCGCCACTCCGCCAGCGTCTTGGTCGCCATCGCCTTGCTCAGAATCTCCACGGCCGCCGTGGTGTTGGACGCGATGACCTGCGCCGTCGCGAAGCGCGGATCGTCGATGTACTGATCCAGTTCCATGTGCCGGCACACGTCGGCCCAGAACTTCGTCGGCTGCATCATGACCAGCGAGATGATGTGCCCGTCAGCCGTTTCATAAAGGCCCACAAGAGGATTGATGGGCGAACCGTGCACGCCCGGGGGCGGCGCCTGCATCAACTGGCCGAGGTGGGACGTCAATGCGATGGTGTGGCCCATCGACCACAGTCCGCTGCCCAGCAGCGAGACGTCGACGATCGACGGCTCACCGGTGCGCTCGCGCTTGAACAGAGCGGCGGCTATGCCGCCGGCCAGGTTGGTCCCGGAAATGGTGTCGCCGTAGGCCGGTCCCGGCGGCCCGATCATGCCGGGCGTACCCGGCGGCGTGATCGTCGCGGCAGTACCGGCCCGGCACCAGAATGCCGTCATGTCGTAGCCGCCCTTTTCGGACTCCGCCCCGCGCGGGCCGAGCGCGCTACCGCGCGCGTAGATGATCGCCGGGTTGACGGCCCGGATGTCGTCGACGTCGATGCCGAACTTCCGGCGATGACCGGGCAGGAAACTCGTCAGGAAGACATCGGCGCGCCGCGCCAGTTCCAGCAGGACCTCGCGCCCCTCGGGAACCGACATGTCGAGCCCGATGCTCCGCTTACCGCGGTTGGCGTGCTCGATGTTGGGATTGGGGTCGCCCTCGACGCGCAACACGCCGGTCTGGCGCAGGCCGCGCTGCGGGTCGCCCGTCACGGCATGCTCGACCTTGATCACGTCGGCACCCCACTCGCCGAGCACCGCGCCACCGGACGGCACGAAGCCGTACATCGCGACCTCCAGGACTCGGACACCATCCAAGGGCCCCATCCGACCTCCTCTGTTGGGAAAGCTCATTCTTCAATTTCGGTAATCCTACTCGCACAGCACGTCTTTTCCGATGGGTATCCGACATCCAGGCCGACCGCCGCCTGGCGACCCGCGGCGGCGGACCGGACAGTCCGCGCAGGTCGACTCCCCTATCGGCGGTTCTATTGCGGGATGCCAAACGCGGAGAGTATCGTTCTCAAAATCGGAAGGGAGATTTCTCAAGGTGATCTACATCGGTAGCCAGTCGTGAAGAATGCCGTCGTTACCGGAGGTGGGTCCGGCATCGGTCGCGCCATCGTGGCACGCCTGCGGGCCGATGGCCTGAACGTCGCGACCCTTGATCTCAACCCGTCGGACGACGACGACTTCGGCTTCACGGCCGATGTCACCGACCGCACTCAGGTCGATGCCGCGCTCGACGGCATCCGCGCGAAGCTCGGGCCGATCACCGTGCTGGTCAATTCCGCCGGGCTCGAGAAGTTCAAGCGGTTCACCGACCTCGAATTCGCGGACTGGCAGCGCGTCATCGACGTCAACCTCAACGGTGTCTTCCACTGCATCCAGGCGGTGCTGCCGGACATGCTGGACGCGGGCTGGGGTCGCATCGTCAACATCTCGTCGTCGAGCACCCACTCCGGGCAGCCGTACATGTCGCCGTACGTCGCCGCCAAGTCGGCCGTCAACGGACTGACGAAATCGCTTGCGCTGGAGTACGGGCCCGCGGGCATCACGGTGAACGCGGTCCCGCCCGGTTTCATCGACACTCCCATGCTGCGCAAGTCCGAGGAGCGCGGATACCTCAGGGTCCAGCAGAGCATCGACGCGACACCGGTGCGGCGCATCGGCCGCCCCGAGGACATCGCGGCCGCATGTGCGTTCTTGATCTCAGAAGAAGCCGGTTACATCACCGGGCAGATCCTTGGCGTCAACGGCGGACGAAACACCTAGCAAGGGAGAGCTTTTCAATGACTTCAGTGGGACGGGTAGCGGGCAAGGTCGCCTTCATCACCGGCGCGGCACGCGGCCAGGGCCGCAGCCACGCAGTCCGGCTGGCCGAAGAGGGCGCCGACATCATCGCCGTCGACCTGTGTGAAGACATCGAGTCCATCGGATACCCGATGGCCACGCCCGAGGATCTCGACGAGACCAGGAACCTCGTGGAGAAGACCGGTCAGCGCATCGTCACCGCCCATGCCGACGTCCGCGAGGTGACGCAGCTGCGGACGGCGCTCGAGGCCGGCCTGTCCGAGTTCGGCAAGGTCGACATCGTCCTCGCGCAGGCGGGCGTCGCGGGCATGAAAAGCGATATCCCGCTGCAGGCCTGGATCGACACCATCAACACCAACCTGATCGGCACCATCAACGCCATCCAGGTGTGTCTGCCCCATCTGCGGGAGGGCGCCGCGATCGTCGCCACCGGCTCCACGGCCGCTCTGATGGACACCCATCTGAAGATGGACCCCGGCAACGACATCGGCGGCTTCGCCTACATGACGTCGAAACGCCTTCTGTCCCAATACGCACACGATCTCGCCACCGAGCTGTCGCCACGCGGTATCCGTCTCAACGTGGTGCACCCGACCAACGTCAACACCGCGATGTTGCAGAGCCCGCCGATGTACAAGTCGTTCCGACCGGACCTGCCGAATCCGACGCGCGAGGACGCCGAGCCGGTCTTCGGTGTCCAGCAGGCCATGAAGGTCAACTTCGTCGAACCCGAGGACATCAGCAACGCCATCCTGTGGCTGGTCTCGGACGAGGCTCGCTACATCACCGGCACCCAGTTGCGAGTCGACGCCGGCGGCTACCTCAAGTGGTACGACTACCACGTCTGATCGGGAGTGACAGTGAAGGTTTGGGTTGACGGGCAGCGCTGCCAGGGACACACGTTGTGCGCGATGATCGCGCCGGATGCGTTCGTACTCAACGACATCGACGGTACGTCGTCACCGGTTCACGACGTCGTGGCGCCGGGGCTCGAAGACGCGGTCCGCGAGGCTGCGCAGTCCTGCCCCGAACAGGCCATCACGATCGAAGAGTAGCGGAAGCCAGACCGCACATGAGACCAGCAGGGAGACAGGAACTTTGAGCGTCCAAGACGAGCGCAAGAAGGACACCTTCCACTTCGACAGGCACACCCCGGAATACCGGCTGCAGTTCGAGCAGATCACCGAGGAGATGCAGGCACAGTGCCCGGTGGCCTGGACGGACACCTACAACGGTCACTGGGTCGCCGCCGACAGCAAGCATGTCTTCGAGTTGGCGCGCTGCCCCGCCGTGTCCAACCACCACGACGTCAGCGGAGATACGCCGTTCCAGGGCATCACCATTCCGAAGGCGAGCCGCGCCAGCGCCGTCCGGGGCGGCATCCTCGAGATGGACGAGCCCGAACACAGCACCTACCGCGGTGCGCTGAACCCCTATCTCTCCCCCGCCGCGATCAAGCGCTGGGAGCCGTTCGTCGACGAGATCACCCGCGCCGCATTGGATGAACACATCGAGTCGGGCCGCATCGACTTCGTCGAGCATCTCGCCAACGTGGTGCCCGCCGTGTTCACACTGGCGATGATGGGCATCGAGCTGAAGAAGTGGAACGTCTACAGCGAGCCCACCCACGCGTCGGTGTACACCCCCGAGCACGCGCCCGAACGCGAGAAGATCAACGAACAGCACCGCGCGATGGGCATCGACATCATCAACAACATGATGGAGATCCGGCAGCATCCGCGGCCCGGGCTGGTGAATGCGATGCTGCAGTTGCGGATCGACGGCGAACCGGCGCCCGACCTGGAAATCCTGGGCAATCTGGGGCTCATCATCGGCGGCGGCTTCGACACCACGACCGCGCTCACCGCCCATGCCCTGGAATGGCTCGGGGAACACCCCGACGAGCGGGCACGACTCAGCCGCGACCGGGCCACTCTGCTCAATCCCGCCACCGAGGAGTTCCTCCGCTTCTTCACCCCCGCCCCCGGCGACGGCCGCACGTTCTCCGACGACGTCGAGGTCGAAGGTCATCGGTTCAAGCGGTACGAGCGGCTGTGGCTGTCGTGGGCGATGGCGAACCGCGACCCCGCGGTGTTCGAAAAGCCCAACGAGCTGATCATGGACCGGAAAGGCAACCGGCACTTCAGCTTCGGCATCGGCGTGCACCGCTGCGTCGGATCCAACGTGGCCCGCACGGTGTTCAAGTCAATGCTGACGGCGGTCCTGGACCGGATGCCCGACTACGTGTGCGACCCCGAGGGCACGGTGCACTACGACAGCATCGGCGTCATCCAGGGCATGCGAAATCTGCCGGCGCACTTCACCCCGGGCAAGCGCCTGGGCCCCGGCCTGGACGAGACGCTGGAGAAGTTGCAGCACATCTGTAACGAGCAGGAGCTGGCCCGCCCCATCACCGAGCGCAAGGAAGCGGCCGTCATCTAGGCCCGTCGTCTAGGTTTGGACTTGACCCTCACGCGACGTGAGGCACCAACCTGATCGATGTGACGCAGGAGATGCCGGTGGACGGACTCACCGTGGGCGAAGTCGCGCAGCGCTTCGGCATCACGGTCCGGACGCTCCACCACTATGACGAAATCGGGTTGTTGACCCCGAGCCGGCGCGGCGCCTCGGGGTACCGGGTGTACACGCCGACCGATCTGACGCGCTTGTCGCAGATCATCGTCTACCGCAGGCTCGAATTCCCTCTCGAGGAGATCGCGAGCCTGCTGGATGAGGGCGACGAGGTCAGCCACCTGATTCGGCAGCGCGAACGCGTCATGACCCAACTCGACGAGATGAAAGCACTCGTCGAGGCCATCGATCAGGCATTGGAGAAGGCGATGACGAACACCCCCATGACGGACGACGACATGCGCGAGCTCTTCGGGGACGGGTTCGACGACTATCAGGCGGAAGCCGAGGAGAAGTGGGGCGAAACGCCGGAGTGGAAGGAATCGCAGCGCCGGGCGAAGTCCTACGGCAAAGAGGACTGGGTACAGATCAAGGCCGAGGGCGAGGCCGTCGAGAAGGCGTTGTCCGATGCTTTTCGCGCCGGGCTCCCGCCCGACTCGGTCGAGGCGATGGATGCGGCCGAGCAGCACCGGCGCCACGTGAACCGGTGGTTCTACGACTGCCCGCCGGCCTTCCACCGCAATCTGGGCGACATGTATGTCAGCGACCCGCGGTACGTCGCGACCTACGACGAATCATTCGGGCTCCCAGGCCTTGCGGCCTACTGCCGCGCGGCCATCCACGCGAACGCGGACCGAACCGGCAACTGACCGGTTCGGCCCGCGCCGGCGTCAGCGGGCTCGCGGCAGGCCCAGCACGTGCTGGGCGATGATGTTGCGCTGAATTTCGGAGGTGCCGCCGGCGATGGTGCCGCCGAAACTGCGGGCATAGCGTTCGAACCAGCTGACGAAGTAGTGGTCGAGGTTCATGTGCTCATACCGCCCCGACGTCGCGGGGTGGTTGAGCCCCTCGATTCCCGCCGCGGACAACGCATTTTCGAGTGCGGTGCGCTCGGCCTCCGACCCCAGGAGTTTGAGCACCGACACCGACTGGGTGTCCATCTCGCCGCGCGAGGCCCGGGCCAGCGCCGCGGATCCCATGGCGCGCAGGGCGTGGTAATCCATGATGGTCGTGGCGTACTGGTCGCGCTCGAGTGCCGTGCGCGGCCGGAAGTCCGCGATCATGTTGGCGATCCGGTCGGCGAAACCCAGCCACATCATGGTGCGTTCGTGACCGAGTGAGCCGTTCGCGACACCCCAGCCACCGTTGAGCGGACCGACCAGGTTCTCCGCGGGAACCCTTGCGTCCGTGAAGAACACCTCGTTGAAGTCCAGGTTCTCTTCACTGCACAGGTCCGCGAACGGACGGCACACCACGCCGGGTGTATCGGTCGGGATGATGAGCACACTGATGCCCTTGTGCTTTGGCGCATCCGGGTCGGTGCGGACGAACGTCAGCAGGAAGTCGGCGTCATGTGCGCCCGACGTCCAGACCTTCTGACCGTTGACGACGAAATGGTCACCATCGCGCACCGCGCGGGTGCGCAATGACGCCAAATCGGACCCGGCGCTGGGTTCGCTCATGCCGAGCGACGCGGTCTTCTCGCCCCGGAGCACCGGCACCGCCCAGCGATGCTTCTGCTCCTCGGTGCCGAACGTGAGCAGCGATGCCGCAATGATGTTCACGCCCTGTGGGTTGAAGCTGTGGTAAATCCGGCGGCGGCACAGCTCATCGAGATGGACGAACTGCTGCACCACGGTGGCGTTGCGGCCGCCGAACTCCGGCGGCTGGGCGGGCAGCAGCCAGCCGTTGTCGAACAGCAGCCGTTGCCAGTCACGCGCCCACTGCGGCATGTGCGACACCGACCGGGGCCGCTCCAAAGTGTCTGTCTCCGTGGGCAGATGCTCGTCGAGGAACGCCGCGAACTCGGCGCGGAATGCTTCGACGTCGGCGTCATACGAGAGTTGCACGGTACTCCTCTGCGATCATCGCGCGGTGTTCTGCGGCGCCGCCGAGCATCAGTTCGCCGGCCTTGGCGCGCTTGAGCGCGAACTGCAGGTCGTTCTCCCAGGTGAATCCCATGGCGCCGAACGACTGCAGCCCCTGCCGGAACACCAGGGCCTGGCACTCTCCCGCCGATGCCTTGGCCATCGCTGCGGCCAGGCGCCGGCGCGGGTCGTCGACGCTGATGGTCAGCGCGGCGAAATAGGACAGCGCCCGGGCCCGCTCGATGGCGACGTGCATGTCAGCCGCCTTGTGCTGGATGGCCTGGAATGAGCCGATCGGGACACCGAACTGATGGCGTTCCTTCACGTACTCCAACACCAGGTCGAGGATGCGCTGGCACGCTCCGACCATGGTGATCGCCATGCCGGTCAGTGCGACGTGACGGGCCCGTCCGGCGTCGGTGCCGAGGCGTGCCGAATCGGGTACTCGAACCCCCTCGAACGACAGGTCCGCGATGTGCAGCACCGGGTCGAACACCAGGTCCCGCCGGACCCTCACCGCCCGTGCGTCGACGAGGAAGACGCCGGCCGCGGTCACCACGGCGACGCTTTCGGCGCGGTCGCCGTCGAGCACGTAACGCGCGGTCCCGTCCAGCGCCCAGCCGCTGCCGTCCCGGCGCGCCGAAACTCCTTGGTAGACAGCGGCACCCGCGTGCTGCGGATCGAATCGGTCGCCGGCCAGCGGCGCGAACTGGGTCATCGTGGCCAGGAACGGCGTCGGGTCCGTCGCGCGGCCCAGTTCCTCGAGCACGATCGCCAATTCGACGGCGTTATCCGGGTCGGCCATCTCGGTCCAACCGGCATCGACCCACGTTCCCCAGAGCGGAGCCGGGTCGGCGTCCCTCTCTGCAATGTCCCGAATCAGGGTGGCTGGACACTGCTTGGTGACGGCGTCGCGGACCGTCTCCTGCCATAACCGCTGATCAGCGTCGAACTCCAAAAGCATGCAGCGCCTCCTACGGCTAAATTCGGTCGCGAAGTGAGAATAGCATTCTCTTTTGAGGTAATTAAGATTTACACTGGGTCGAGAGCTCGGGAGGGCAGCCAAGTGATCGACCACGGCGACGGGACGCGTACCCCCGTCATCGATGCCAGCGTGCACATCTTCTTCGGATCGAACCGGGACCTGCGCGACGTGCTGCGTGAACCGTTCAAGAGCCGGGGCTTCCCGGACTACGAAATGGATTGGTACGGCGCGCCCGGCGGCGAGTACGCGTCCGGTACCGAGGGGCCTGACGGCCAGTACCCCGGCTCCGACCCCGCGGTCGTCGCCCGAGACCTGTTCGAACAGCGCGGCGTCGATGTCGCTGTGCTGCATCCGATGTCGCGCGGCGTCATGCCCGACCGTCACCTCGGCAGCGCGCTCGCCGCGGCGCACAACGAGATGCTGGTGTCACGCTGGCTGGACCACCCGGAATTCGGCGACCGCTTCCGCGGCACGATCCGCGTCAATCCCGACGACATCCCCGGCGCGCTGCGCGAGATCGAGAAGTACAAGGACCACCCCCGCGTGGTGCAGCTCGGCATTCCGCTGCAGTCGCGGGAACTGTTCGGCAAACCGCAGTTCTGGCCGTTGTGGGAAGCCGCCATCGACGCGAAGCTGCCGGTGGCCGCGCACATCGAGGTCGGCGCCGGCATCGCGTCCGCACCGACGCCGTCGGGCGTGCCGAACACCTACGAGCAGTACGTCGGCTTCATGGCGCTGAACTACCTCTATCACCTCATGAACATGATTGCCGAGGGCGTGTTCGAGCGGATGCCCGAGTTGAAGTTCGTCTGGGCCGACGGCGCCGCCGATCTGTTGACCCCGTTCATGTGGCGCATGGACTGTTTCGGCAGGCCGCACCTCGAGCAGACACCGTGGGCGCCGAAGATGCCGAGCGACTACCTGCCCGGGCACGTCTATTTCGTCCAGGGCGCGCTGGACGGCCCCGACGACGCCGAAATCGCCGGCGAATGGCTGGGTTTCACGGGCAAGGACGACATGGTGATGTACGGGTCCAGCTATCCGCACTGGCAACTCAACGACCTCACGGTGCCGAGTTCTTACAGCACTGGGCAGCGCGACAAGCTCTGCTGGCGCAATGCCGCCGACCTGTACGGCATCACGCTGCCGGTCGGCGTGTGAGGAAGGAACGATCGCAATGAGTGTGACTGTCACAGAACGCAAACCGGCCGCTGAGCGGATCGCCGTGCGGTGCGTCGATTCCGATGTCCACCCGGCCCCACGTCGGGGCGAGTTGATCCAATACATCCCCGAACCCTGGCGCACCAGGTACTTCTTGAGCCGCAATGTCGGCGAGCAGATCTACTACGACGCCCCCGACTACGCGCACACGTACGCGATGCGCGCCGACGCCTTCCCGCCGGACGGTGAATTCGCCTGCAGCGACCCCCATCTGGCTTTCCAGCAGCTGATCATGCAGGCCGGTGCCGACATCGCGATCCTCGAACCCGCCGCGTACCCGGCCCGTATCGGCGGCGCCAACCACGCGCTCAACGTGGCGCTGAACGAATGGCAGCTCCACCATTGGCTCGACAGTCACAACAACTGGCACGAACGCTGGCGCGGCTCGATCTGCGTGGCGATCGAAGAACCGCTGGCCGCGGCCGCGGAGATCGACCGGCTGGCCGGCCACCCGTTCCTGGGACAGATTCTGATCAAGGCCGAGCCGCGACCAGCTTGGGGTGATCCGAAATACGACCCGATCTGGGCCGCGGCCACCAAAGCCGACATGCCGGTGAGCTGTCACCTGTCCCGCAGCCATCACGAAGAGCTCCCCATGCCGCCGGTCGGCATGCCGAGCTACAACCACGACTTCATGGTCACCTATTCGCTGCTCGCAGCCAACCAGGTGATGAGCATGGTGTTCGACGGGCTCTTCGATCGATTCCCCACGCTGCGAATCGTTTTCGTCGAGCACGCGTTCACGTGGATCCTGCCGCTCATGTGGCGCATGGACAAGATTTATGAGGCGCGCAAGCCTTGGCTCGACATCAAGCGCAAGCCGAGCGAGTACGTCAAAGATCACATCAAGTTCACCACGCAGCCGCTGGACTACCCCGAGGACAAGACCGAACTCACCCGGGCCCTCGAGTGGATGGAGTGCGAGAAGATCCTGCTGTTCAGTTCGGACTACCCGCACTGGACCTTCGACGACCCCCGCTGGCTCGTCAAGCACCTGCCCGAGCGCGCGCGGGAAGCCGTGATGTTCCGCAACGGCATCGAGACGTACAAGCTTCCGACCACGGTGCCGGCGCTCGAGGGACAGGTCCGGGTGTTCTGAATTGACTGAGCCCAAAGAACCCCGGCTCGCGCAGGGACGCGAGCACGCCGTCGCCACTGTCGACGAAATCCCGCCAGGCACACACAAGTTGGTGCCCATCGGACGCCACGGCGTCGGCGTGTACAACGTGGGCGGCACGTTCTACGCCATCGCGAACTACTGTCCGCACGAAGGCGGTCCGTTGTGCTCGGGCCGGCCACGCGGCCGGACCATCGTCGACGACAGCGTGCCGGGCGACGCCGTGATGGTGCGCGACCTGGAGTTCATCTACTGCCCATGGCATCAGTGGGGCTTCGAATTGGCCACCGGGACAACAGCGGTGAAGCCCGAATGGAGTATCCGGACCTACCCGGTCCGGGTCATCGGCAACGAGGTGTTGGTACAGGCATGACGCAACTCAAGCGCGGCGAGAAGGCCATCGAGATCAACGGCGGCAACGTCGTCTACGAAATCCTCGGCAAAACCGGCGATTTCATCGCCCTCACGCCCGGCGGCCGGTTCAGCAAGGACATTCCGGGTCTGCGTCCGCTGGCGCAGGCCCTGGCGAAGGGCGGCTACCGGGTGCTGCTGTGGGACCGGCCCAATTGTGGCAAGTCCGATGTGCAGTTCTACGGCCAGAGCGAATCGCACATGCGCGCCGAGACCCTGTACACGCTCATCTCCAAACTGGGCATCGGGCCCTGCATCCTCGCCGGCGGATCGGGCGGGGCGCGGGATTCCATGCTCACCGCGATGCTCTATCCCGAGGTCGTCACCAAACTCGTGGTCTGGAACATCGTCGGCGGTGTCTACGGCTCGTTCGTGCTGGGCTCGTACTACATCGTGCCGAGCATCCTGGCCGTTCGCGGGGCAGGGATGAAAGGGGTTGCCCAAGTGGATGAGTGGCGTGAGCGCATCGCTGACAACCCGGCGAATGCCGCGCGCATTCAGTCCTATGACGCTGACGAATACCTCAAACTCATGCTCCGATGGTTGAACGCGTTCGTACCCAAACCCGGCCAGACGATCCCGGGCGTCGAGGACGAGATGTTCGACAACATCACGGTGCCGACCCTGATCATCCGCGGCGGCGAGAACGACCTCGATCATCCGAAGCGGACGTCACTGGAAGTCAGCTGCCTCATCAAAGGTTCGCAACTGATCGACCCGCCGTGGCCGGAAGACGCCTGGGAACGCGCCAACGAGGCCCGGGCCGCGGGAAAGGTCAAGCACTTCAACATGTTCGACACCTGGGTGCAGGCCGCTCCGCCGATCCTGGAGTTCCTCCGCCGATGACATCACACCGGGCGGATGTGCACCTCACAATTCAGCGACGCCTCCAGCGCCGTGTGGATGCGGCTCTCCGGAATCCGTTCCAGATCGACTCGGGCCACGGTCACGGTGACGATGTCGAAGCCCTCGGAGCCGGGTTCGCGTGCCACCTCTCCGGTGATCCCGAATCGCGCCAGCACGCCGTGTGCGTCGTCATCGGTCCCACGGCTGACGTAGGTCACGACGCCGAGCTGCGGCGCGGTGCCGAACGCCTTGGCGCACAGGGCAACACCCGTATCCGGCTGGCTGCCGGCGATCAGCAGCAGCACCTGGCGACGCCGGGGCGGCATCGCGGCGAGATCCACCTCGAGCACGTCCTGGCCGGCCGCTGCGGCAAGCTCCTTGAGGGCCGCCATGCCGTCCGCTAACTGCTCAGGCGTGAGTTCACCCGCCGGATCGACATCGACCCGTACCACCGCAGTGCGCATGCCGGTCAGCCTAACGGTGGCCGCCTGGCCGGGCCTCACCCCGCGACTGCTGCGGGTCGACGACGAGACGTACGACGACTACGTAGCGGCCGGGGGCTACCTCGATCTCACCGACCCCGATCGCCTGCTCGACGAGGTGGAACGCTCGGGACTGCGCGGCCGCGGCGGCGCCGCATTCCCCATGGCGGTCAAATTGCGTTCGGTCCGCGACAACGGCCGTAGGCGCGGCGGGGCGGTCGTCGTCGCGAACGGTGAGGAGGGTGAGCCCGCGTCGATCAAAGACCGCTGGCTGTTGCGCAACCGCCCCCACCTGGTCCTGGACGGCTTACGGCTGGCGGCGGCCATGGTCGCCGCCCAGCGGACGTACGTCTACGTCTCGGACCCGGCGGCCGCGGCCAGCGTGGAAGCCGCTGTCGCGCAGCGGAGCCCGGGTTCTGCCGTCGAAGTGGTGACCGTCGCGCCCGGATACGTCGCCGGCGAGGAGACCGCCGCGGTCCGCGCCATCAACGGCGGCCCGGCCAAACCCACCGACAAACCACCCCGCCCGTTCGAGCAGGGTATCGGCGCGCTGCCCACGCTCGTCAGCAATGTCGAGACCCTGGCCAACCTCCCCTACATCCAGACGCACGGCGCCGAGGACTACAGGTCCGTCGGCACCGCATCGTCACCCGGCTCATTCCTGGCGACCATCACCGGAGCCGGCCGGCCGTCTGCTCTCTATGAGTTGCCGCACGGCGTCAGATTCGCCGATGTGCTCGAACTCCATGGTGTGCCAACCGAAATGGCGACGGGCGCCCTGATGGGCGGCTACTTCGCCGGTTTACTGGGCCCGGGTGTGCTGGACGCGACGCTGGATCACGAGAGCCTCCGCGGGCTGGGCAGCGGTCTGGGCTGCGGCGCCGTCTCCATCCTCAACGGCGACTGCCCCGTGGCCGTGGCCGCGTCGGTGCTGGCGTACTTCGACCGGGAGAACGCCGGGCAGTGCGGCTCGTGCTTCAACGGCACCGCGGCGATGGCGGCGGCCGCAGCGGGGCTGCGCGACGGCGTCGCGACTGCTGATGACCTTGCACGACTGCGCCGGTGGTCGCGCGAGCTGCGTGGGCGTGGCGCATGTGGAACGTTGGACGGCGCCGCCAACATCGCAGCCAGTCTCCTTGACCAATTCCCCACCGAAGTGGCACGCCATCTGGAGACTGGTTGCCCAGCATGCCAATCCGGCGAGTTCCGCACCCTGCGGCCCTACGAAATCGAGGCGGTGATGACGGCATGAGGATCCGCCTGGACCGGACGATGTGCGATGGGTTCGGCATCTGCGCCAAGCACGCGCCGGCGTACTTCTCCCTCGACGACTGGGGGTACGCCGCCCTAGTCGGCAACGGCGAAGTCCCTGAACCGGACCAGCCCGCCGTCACGCGCGCGCTCCTGGACTGCCCGGCGCACGCCATCATCGAAATGACCGGCGGGCCGATCGCGGTGCCCACCGCCGCGCCGATTGCCGACGAGGCGCCCGAGCCACACCCTGAGACCGACGCGAACGAAGCAGAATGGGGAATTGTCCGTTGACCCGCATGCCGCTGCCACAGGTGACGCCCGAGAACGAGTTCTATTGGACCGCAGGGGCCGACGGCGTGCTGCGCATCACCGAATGCGAGAACTGCAACGCGCTGATCCATCCCCCGGCACCGGTCTGCCGGTACTGCCGCGAACGCAAGATGGGCACCCGCACGGTGTCCGGGCTCGCGACGCTCATCGGCTTCACACTCAACGAACGATTCAGCCTTCCCGGACTGCCGGCCCCCTATGTGGTCGCCCAAGTGGCGCTCGTCGAAGACCCGCGAGTTCGCCTGACCACCAACATCATCGACTGCGATCCCAAGCAGCTGGCACTGGGCCAACAGATGGAAGTCGTCTTCGAGCAGCACGACGACGTCTGGCTTCCGCTGTTCCGGCCGGTCGCCGACCAGCCGGCACTGGCCCCACTGCCGGCCGACGCTATCGAACCGCAGGACTTCGCCAAACACGTCCGGCCGATGATCACCACCAACAAGTTCGAAGACAAGGCGGCCATCACCGGTGTCGGTGCCTCGCAGATGGGCCGGCGCCTGATGGTGGACCCACTCTCGCTGACCATCGAGGCGTGCGAGAACGCCATCGCCGATGCCGGGCTGACCATCGACGACATCGACGGACTGTCCACGTGGCCGGGCGCCGGTCTCCCCGGTCCTTTCGGCGAGGGCGGGGTGACCGCGCTGGAGACCGCTCTGGGACTCAAGCCGACCTGGTACAACGGCGGTCCGGAAACATTCGGGCCCGGCGGCTCGGTGATCGCGGCCATGCTGGCCGTCGCCGGCGGATTCGCCCGCCACGTGTTGTGCTTCCGCACGCTCTGGCAGGCCACCTACGACGAACTCATGAAGCAGGGCAAGGCCGCGCCGATGGGTGGGGCCCGGACCACCAGCTGGCAGATCCCGTTCGGTGCCACGTCCGCCGCACACACGCTGGCGCAGAACGCGCAACGCCACATGCACCGCTACGGCACCACCAAGGAGACGCTCGGCTGGATTGCGCTGAACCAGCGCGCGAATGCCGCACTGAACCCGACGGCGATCTACCGCGACCCGATGACCATGGACGACTACCTCAACGCTCGGCCCATCACCACGCCGTTCGGGCTCTACGACTGCGACGTGCCGTGTGACGCGTCGATCGCGGTCATCGTGTCGGCCGTCGACGTGGCCCGCGACCTCGCCAAGCCGCCGATTCGAGTCGAAGCCGTCGGTACCCAGATCCTCGAACCGATCGAGTGGGACCAGAGCACGCTGACCCACGAGCCACAGGTGCTCGGCCAGGCCGCACACTTGTGGACCCGAACCAGCTTGACCCCCAAGGACGTCGACGTCGCCGAGCTCTACGACGGGTTCACGTTCAACTGTCTGTCCTGGATCGAGGCGCTCGGCTTCTGCGGTATCGGGGAAGCCAAGGACTTCCTGGACGGCGGCGCCAACATCGCCCGCGACGGCGTGCTACCGCTCAACACACATGGCGGTCAGTTGTCGCACGGCCGCACGCACGGCATGGGCCTGGTCCACGAGGCGATCACCCAACTGCGCGGCGAGGCGGGCGAACGACAGGTCGCGGACGCTCGTGTGGCGGTGGTCAGCAGCGGCGGCCTCACCCCCAGCGGGGTGCTCCTCCTGCGGACCGACTCATGACGGTCACCCCGCGGATCGTCCGCGTCGGCGACATCATGATGTCAGGGCTGCTCGCCGAGGCCGAAGCGCCGCGCGCCGTCATCGTCGCGGCGCACGGCGGTGGCAGCAGCGCAGCGTATTTCGATTGCCCCGGGCACCCACGACTGTCGCTGATGCGCACCGCGGCGGCGCTCGGCTACACCGTTGTCGCATTGGATCGCCCCGGATACGGGGCGTCCGACGCCTATCCCGATGCGGTCGTTCGGCCGGAACAACGGATCGCCCTGGCGTACGGTGCGGTCGACGCGATACTGGGGGCGCGCGACCGCGGCGCCGGCGTCTTCCTGCTCGGCCACTCCAACGGGTGCGAACTGGTCCTACGCATGGCCACCGACGAAAGAGCCGAGCGGCAGCGGGTTTTCGGTATCGGGCTGGCCGGTACCGGACTGCGCTACCAGGATGCCGCCGTGGAGATGCTCAAGTCGGCGTCGGTCACCCACCGCCCGCCGGGGCTGCGCGAACTGCTGTGGCACCCGGCGGATCTCTATCCGCCGCTGACCAACACTCCCAATGCGCGCAGCGGCGCCCGGTACGAGGCCGCGATGGTCCAGGATTGGCCCCGCAGTGAATTCCCGGCGCTGGCCGCCGAAGTCCGGCTGCCAGTGCACTTCACGGTCGCCGAGCACGAACGGGTCTGGCACTCGGACCCGGATGCCGTTGCGGAGATCAGCGGATTGTTCACCGCCGCACCGCGGATGACGGTTCATCGCCAGGTCGACACGGGCCACAACATCAGCGTTTCGGTGGGAGCCGCGGCGTACCACCTCACGGTCCTGGCGTTCATCGAGGAATGCCTGGCCAGGCAGCGCAGCACCACAGTCACATTGGAGGTCGGTTAGTGCGAGTCGGATTCATCGGTCTCGGCAGCCAGGGGGCGCCGATGGCGCGCCGCATCGTGGAGGCCGGATATCCGCTGGCGTTGTGGGCCCGGCGGGCGGCCTCCGTCGAACCGTTCGCCGACACCGCGGCCAAAGTCGTCGACACCCCCGCCGCGTTGGCTGCCATCAGCGATCTGGTCTGTGTGTGCGTGGTCGGCGACGACGACGTCCGTCAGGTACTGGACGGCGACACCGGTATCTTCGCGGGACTGTCGCCGGGCGGCATCGTCGCCATCCACAGCACCGTACATCCCGACACCTGTCGCGAACTCGCCGAAACCGCAGCGGCCAAGGGCATTTCATTGCTCGACGCGCCGGTCAGCGGCGGTGGCCCCGCGGCGGCCGCCGGCCGGCTCCTGGTGATGGTCGGCGGCGACCCCGACGTCGTCGAGCGCTGTCGGCCAGTGTTCGCCACGTACGCCGAACCGGTCGTCCACCTCGGGGGTGTCGGTTCCGGCCAGGTGACCAAACTGCTGAACAACCTGCTCTTCACCGCCAATATCGCGACCGCGAAGACGACGCTGGACCTCGGCGAAGCGCTCGGTGTCTCGGTGGACCGCCTCGCCGAGGTGATCACCCAGGGCTCTGCCAACAGCTTCGCGCTCGGACGCATCGCCCAGTTCGGCGGCAGCCTCGACATCCTCAAGTCGGTGGCCGCGGACCTACTGAAGAAGGACGTCAGCCTGATTGCCGACCTCGCCGAGGCCGCCGGCGCCACACCGGGCGCAGTGCTCGAATCCGCCGATGCTGCACTGGGTTTGATGGGCCGAACCCGGTGAGCACGGTCGGCTTCGTCGGAGCGGGGCGCATGGGCAGTGCCATGGTCCGCCGGCTCGTCGCGGCCGACGACCATGTGAATGTTCTGGCACGCTCTCCCGAGAAGAGCACCGTCATAACGGAACTCGGCGCAACACCGGTCCCCGACTTCGCCGCTGTGTGCGCCGACGCCGATGCCGTCGTCATCTGCGTCTTCACCGACCAACAGGTCCGCGAGGTCGCCGCTGCGCTGGCGTCTGATCTGCAGCCCGGCGCCGTCCTGGTCATTCACACCACCGGCAGCCCGCACACCACGGAGGCCATCGCCGCCCGCGGGGTGGACGTCGTCGATGCCGCGGTCAGCGGCGGCCCGCACGATATCGCGGCGGGCCGGCTGACGCTGTTCGTCGGCGGGTCCGACGCCGCGGTCGGGCGGGCCAAGCCGGTGCTGTCGTGTTACGGCGACCCGATCATTCACGCCGGGCCGCCGGGCGCCGGTCAGCGAGTCAAACTGATCAATAATGCACTGTTCGCCGCGCAGATCGGATTGATCAGCGCCGCAGCCGAACTCGGTGAACAGCTGGGCATTCCGGAATCGACGCTGCTGGCAGCCCTGCCCCACGCCAGCGCGGGGGGCCGCGCGCTCGACAGCGTCGCGCGGGCAGGTTCTGCCGCGTCGTTCCGCGCGGTCGTCGGCGAGTTCCTGACCAAGGATGTCGCGACGGTCCGCGCCACCGCAGCTGAGTTGGGCACCGGACTGGGCGTGCTCGACGCCGTCATCGATGTTGGCCTGGCGCCAACCGGAGGGAGCAATACCGCATGACCGCAACGAAACTCGTGTTCGACCCATTCTCCGAGGACTTCTTCAACGGGCCGTGGGATACCTACCGGCGAATGCGCGCTGAGGCACCCGTCTACTACAGCGAGGAACACGATTTCTACGCGCTGTCGCGGCACGAGGACGTCGCTCCCGCCTACCGCGACTTCGAGACCTATTCATCGGCGTACGGCGCGGATTTGGCACAGGTACGCACCGGAGTCGAGTTGCCGGGCAACATGCGGATGATCATCTTCATGGATCCGCCCGAACACCGCCACATCCGCAGTCTGCTGAACAAGGTGTTCACGCCGCGCGCGATCCAGTCACAACGCGAGATGGTCCGGGCGAAGATCGAGAAGTACCTGAACCGCCTCGACCCCAATGGATTCGATGCCGTGCAGGACTTCACCGGACCGTTCCCGGTCGAGGTGATCACCAACATGATGGGTGTCCCCGACGAACAGGCCCAACAGGTCCGGTACTGGATCGACGAATCGCTGCACCGCGAGATCGGCCAGGTCGAAACCTCGGAGCAGGGCATCCAGGCCTACCTCGACAGCGCGGCTTTCTATTTCGACCTGGCGCGCCGGCGCAAGGACGAACCCGGTGACGATTTGATCAGCCGCCTTCTCGCCGCCGAGACCGAACGCGAAGACGGGACGGTCACGAAGCTGGAGGATTACGAGATCGCCGGATTCGCCTCACTTCTGGGCGGCGCTGGCGCTGAGACGGTGACCAAGCTGGTCGGTAACGCCGTCTACCTCTTCGCCCGGTATCCGGAACAGTGGCAGAGGCTGCTGGACGATCGCGGCAAGATTCCCGCAGCCGTCGAGGAACTGCTGCGGTACGAGGCGCCGTCGCAGTACAACGTGCGTCGCAGCATGAAAGACGTGCACCTGCACGGCACGACGATTCCCGAGGGTGCGCCGGTCTTCCTGCTCGGCGGATCGGCCAACCGCGACCCCGAAGCGTGGACCGACCCTGATGCCTTCGACATCGACCGCAACCACACCGAGGCCCAGAACCTCGGATTCGGGTACGGCATCCACAGTTGTCTGGGGGCGGCACTGGCACGGATGGAGAGCGCCGTCGCACTGGAGGCCCTGCTGGACTTCATGCCGCGTTATGAAATCGACTGGGACGGTTGCAAACGCGTCCACATGCAGAACGTCATGGGCTGGCAGAACATTCCGGTGCGGGTGCTGCGGTGAGCAAAGTACACGTCGACTTCGGGCTGTGCGAGAGCAATGGCGTCTGCGAGGGCCTCATCCCCGACGTGTTCCATCTCGACGACCAGGACTACTTGCACGTCTTGCAGGACGAGGTAACCCCGGACAACCACGACCGGATCGCCGAAGCCGTTCGCCAATGTCCCCGCCAGGCCATATCGATCACGGAGGATCCCGTATGAAGCCCTACCGCGTCGTTCAGTGGACGACCGGCAACGTCGGGGCGAGTTCGGTCAAAGCCGTTGCCGCACAACAGATCGGCTCTCGGAATTGAAGCCGCCGTCCTCTTGGGGCAGGGCATCGCTTCAGTCGACAACCCGGGGTACTCGCGGCTCCGCGGCCACAGCCTGGCTCGTCCTCGGAGCCCGGCCGCTGGTCTTACACCCTCATCCGCGCCAGATCCTGGAGCACTGAATGACTTCTCCCCCAATCCGTCTGGTGCAGTGGACGACCGGCAACGTCTCGCGCGAAGCGGTCAAGGGCATCCTCGAACGCCCCGGCCTTGAACTCGTCGGTGTCTTCGCCTATAGCGCTGACAAGGTCGGGAGGGACCTCGGCGAGCTGTGCGGGCTCGACCGCACACTCGGCATCGCGGCGACCAATCGCATCGAGGACATCGTTGCGCTGCAGCCGGACTGCGTCGTCTACATGCCGTTGCACCCTGAAATCGAACATCTGGAGACGCTGCTTCGAGCGGGCATCAACGTCGCGACGACTGCGCACTTCATGACCGGCCGTGCCTATGGCGAGGAGGCGCGAGCGCGGCTCGAGGCCGCCGCCGTGGAAGGTGGTGCCAGCATGTTTGGCAGCGGCATCAATCCCGGATACATGCAGCATCTGGCGTCGGTCGCGACCAACGTGTGCCGTACCGCCAGCTACGTCAGAATCCTTGAGTCGTTCGACATCGGGCCTTGGGCCGGGGACGCGAACCAGGACGAGCTGGGCTGGGGGCGTCCTGCGGGTGACCCGAACCACGCGGCGGACATCAAGCACGCCACCATCCCGTTTGGCGACGCCTGCGAGGCCCTGGCCGAGTTGCTAGACGTCTCCGTCGACGGAATTCGGTGCGATGTGGAGTTCACCTACGCAGGCAAAGATCTCGATATCCCCGGACGTGACGTTCGCGCAGGCACCGTCGCGGGGGTCTACGCACGCTGGATCGGCTCAGCGGGCGGTCTCGATGTCGTGGAGACCGCGGTGAAGTGGACTATCACCGCGGACCTCGTCCCAGCATGGGACATCACGATGGACTACGAAATCGAGATCCGCGGCCACCCCAACGTCACCCTCCGCGCCGGAGTGTTACCCGAGTTCGGCTCGATGACGATGGACGAGATGGTCGGCATCGGTTCAGTGATCACGGCGATGCCCGTTGTTAACGCCATCCCGGCCGTCGTCGCGGCGCGGCCCGGCATCGTCGGTTACTCCGACCTTCCAGCCGTCGGGACCCGTCTGATACCGGCCTCGCCGCCTGCACAGAGTGCTGCGGTCCCGCCACCCTCGCGTCCACATTTCACGCGCCAATCGACCCTGCAGGAACTCACCGCCTCGCCGGTCGGGCGGCTGCTGAACCGAATCGTCGCCAGGCAGGCCAAGAAGACTGCCACCACCGACCGTGACGTTGCGATGTTCGTCGGCATGGCCGCATACCAGAGCATTGAGCAGTTGGTCTTGATGAGCGACGGCAAGATGTCCTGGCCGGTCGCGGACTCGATCATCGATCTGGCGAACGGTCAACCCCATCGTATCGCTGGGCGCGCCGTCGCCGGGGTCCGGAAACGATGGCGAGCAACCTCGTAAACGACCCCGGGGAGTTTCGATGTCGCGCCGGTATCGCCACCTACAACGACCTGCCACTGACCTTGCCCCGCATGAAAGGCCTTGCATGAAAGAAGGATTCGAGGAAAGGGTTGCTCTGATCACCGGCGCGGGCTCGGGCATCGTACGCGCCACCGCCCTGGCATTCGCCAAGGCGGGTGCCCGCGTCGTCGCCACCGACATCAACGGTGATGCGGCCGGCGAAACCGCAGCCTTGATCGGTGACGCGGCCATCGCCATCGCCGCGGATATCGCCGACGAGGAGTCCGTGGCGCGTGCGGTGACCGCGGCCCTCGACGCCTACGGCCATATCGACGTGCTGTCCAACAACGCGGGCGTCATCGACACCATGGCGCTACCGGCCGATACCACGCTCGCCGAATGGGACCGGGTTATCCGGATCAACCTGACCGGCACCTTCATCGTGACGCATGCGGTACTCCCCCACATGCTCGGCCGGCAGCGCGGCGTCATCGTCAACACCAGCTCGGCCGCCGGCGTGCGCGGTGGATCGGCGGGCGCCGCGTACACCGCCTCCAAGCATGGCGTCATCGGATTGACCCGAAACATCGCCTGGTCCTACGCCAAGGACGGGATCAGGTGCAATGCGATCCTGCCCGGCCCCACGTTGACCGGAATCACCGGCAGCATAAGCGGATTCGACGAGACCGGTCAGGCCCGACTGACGCCCATCATCTCTGCCGCGCCCAACATCGCCCTGCCGGAGCAGATGGCCGACGTGATCGTCTTCCTGGCCTCCGACGCCGCCGCGTTCGTCAACGGCGCAATCGTGGCAGCCGACGGCGGGTGGTCAGCGGGCTGAGGCCCGCTGAGTGTCAGGCCCCGTCAGGCCCCGAAGCCCGACAGGATCACGGCGTTGCAATCCGCGGCGGACTGGCGGACCTTGGCCGCCGCCTGGTAGGCGTCGGATTCGTACCAAGCTCGGGCGGCATCCACCGACTCGAACTCCAGCACGACGGTCTGGTTGCCGTGCCAGCTACCCTCGAGCACCTGGGGATTCTGGTCCACCGACACGATGGTGGCCGACGACATCGCCTTGCCGGCCAGCTTGGCGTACTCCGCCATGCCGGCGGGGTCCTTGACGTCCTCGGTGAGGATCACATATCCCTTGGCCACTCGAATCTCCTTGACTAGTCGTTCGTTTCGACGATTGCTTGTTCCGGACAGTTCGTCATGGCATCGCGAACCGCGTCCTCGAGGCCGGGGCCGATCTCCGAGGGGTCGGCGACCGCATAACCGTCGTCAGTCATGCTGAAGACATCTGGGCACAACGTCAGGCACATGCCGTGCCCGCGGCACCGATCCTCATCGACAACAACCTTCATGACGCGCTCCCGGCCGGATCGAATTCGAGGTGGAGGTCGATGATGCCACGCAGGATGTAGGTCGGAATGTATTGGTACCGGCGATTTCCCGCCGGTCCGTGGTGGGCCTCGGAGATTCTGATATCCGATGTCCGGTCGAGGAGCCGCTCCAGCGCCACGCGGGTCTCGGCCCGCGCCAGCGGCGCACCCGGGCAGCTGTGGATACCGCGGCCGAAGGCGAGGTGTTGACGCGCGTTCTTGCGTTCGGCGTCGAAGGTGTCGGGATCCTCGAAGCGTCGCGGATCCCGGTTGGCCGCACCATTGATCACCATCAGCGTGCAGCCCGCACCGATCGCCTCGTCACCGATCGTGGTCGGCACACGCGAGAGCCGGAAGTCGCCCTTAACCGGACTTTCGATGCGTAGGCACTCCTCGATGAAGTTCGGCAGCAGGCTGCGATCCGCGCGGAGCTTGGCCTGCATGTCGGGTTGCTCGCCGATAACCTTCAGCGCCGTGCTGAGCAGTCGGACGGTGGTCTCCTGACCGGCCGAGAACACATTCGTGGCCACGCGCACCACGTCGTCCACCGTCGGCATGGTGCCGTCGGGGAAGGTGGCGGTCGCCAGGCCCGTCAGCACGTCGTCGCGGGGTTCGCGGCGGCGGTCTTCGACGTAGACCGCGAAGGCCTCGTAGAGATACTCGAAAGGCGTTTTGGAGAGCGTCTTTTCGTCGGTACTACCGAGCCCGCCCCCATGGGTGCCCTTCGCGAGGCGCTCGAGCAGTTCGGGGCAATCCTCATCGGGAACCCCGAGGAGGTCCGCGATGACGCGCAGCGTGAACGGCCCGGCGAACCCCTTGATGAACTCGCCCGCGCCGGGCGCCAGGAACTCACCCAGCATGTCGTCGGCGATCCGCCACATCGCGTCCTCGTTCTCCTTGAGGCGCTTGGGGGTGATCAGCCGCATCAGCAGGGCGCGGTGATTGGTGTGCGTCGGCGGATCGAGCGTGGGCAGCTGGTCGCTGTAGGGAATCTCATCACGGTGCTTCTCGATGAGCTCGCTGACATCGTCACCCTCGAGCGGTACCGGGAAGCCCGGGAACGGGCCCGTCACCGAGATGCACGACGAGAACGTGTCGGCGTCGTTGTAGACATCGACCGCTTCCTGCCAGCCGGTGACCATCGTGACGCCGTAGTGCTCTTCACGGGTCACCGGGCACTTGTTGCGCAGGGCCTCGTAAAACGGGTACGGGTCGTCGGTCAGCCGATCATCCCGGAAGAAATCGACCGCGGTGAGGTCTTCCGACACGCGTCCTCCATTCGAAGCAGGCTCAGATGAGAATGTGATTCTCATCTTTGATGATTACATTTCCACAGTGATCCGCCGACGTCAATCGGCCGATCACTGGATCGGCTCGTCCCCCAGAACGGTCGTCCGCAGCATCTCCCGCGGCGAATCCGGGTCGTAGGGGGCGGCACGGTGCAGCACCCCGCGGTTGTCCCAGATGACGGTGTCCCCCACCGACCACGTGTGGCTGTACACCTTGTCTGCGGCAGTGGCCCGCTCCAGCAGTTCGGCGAGCAGCGCGCGTCCCTCGTCCGGCTCCATGCCGACGATGTAGTCCGCCGACGCACCAAGAACGAGTGACTTGCGTCCGGAACGGTGCGTCCAGACCAGCGGATGCTCGTGCGTCCGCCGCGACCGCCACACGGCGAGCTGTTCAGGCGACGGATCGGGTGTGACGCGGCGTTGCGATGCCTCGAGCGAATGCACCACCCGCAGCTGCCCGTACCGCTCCCGTTCGTCGTCGGTCAGTCCGTCATATGCGCCATAGGAATTCGCAAACTCGGTCTCGCCGCCGGACGCCGCCACCGCGACCGCCGAAAGCACGGTCGCCTGCTGCGGGCAAGTGTCCTCGATGGGTGTGCAGCCGTCGATGTGCCAATCGAACGTCGCCCGCAGATACGCCGCCGAGGCGTTCTTGGACGTGTCGAGCGTGATCGGGTAGATGCCCGCAACGGAATGGTGTCCGTCCGACGAGTGATCGACATGCCCGAGCCGGCGGCAGAACGCGACCTGCTGCTGCGGCTCGAGCCACAGTCCCGGGAAGACCAGTACGCCGTTGTCCTCCAAGGCATCCAGTACTGCCGCGGCGAGCGCATCGTCGGCGGCCAGCCGTTCGGCATCGATGCCGGACACTTCGGCCCCGACCGATGACGTGAGCTTGTTGATGGTCAGGACACTCACGGCACCGGCGCCCCGATGCGATTCATGACGGCATCGGCGGAGTCGGCGGGCTTCTGGGTGCCGAAGATTTCGACGGCCATCGACACCATGATCATCGAGTAGATGAGGTGCAGCAGGTTGAGCGCGTCATCCGGCAGGTCGTCGAGGCCGAACTTGTCGCAGTAGTCGATGGCCTCTTCGAAGCGTGGCGTGAACGCGTCGTAGAACTCCCGAATCTCGGTCATCGGCGTGTTCAGGCGCATTTCCCAGCGTTCGGGTTCGGTTGCCAGGCACCACTTCTCGGCGAACGGCTCGAACTCGGCGAAGGCGCTCGGCAGCTTGGTTTCCGCCACGATCACACCCCCACCGGGGCCCGCTGGGCCTTGTACTGCTCGACCCAGTCGACCGAAACCTTGTGCAGATGCCGAACCAGGATCTCCTGATCGGACAGCGGGTAGTCGTCGACGACGTCGTACTCCAGCGCCGCCTGGGTGCCGCCGAGCATGCCGGCGTCTTGGAGCGCAAACTCTTTGAGCACCACCGAGGCGACTTCGTGCTCGATGCGCTCGCGCACCGTGCGTGCCGGATGAAAGGCGTTGTACGCCTCGAACTTATGGGTGTTGTGCGACGTCGGCCAGTAGCGGTACAGCAGATACCAGCCGTGGTAGATCAGGATTTCCAGGTTGGGGAAGATCTGGAAGTTCGTGATGCCCCACGGTTCGATACCACCCGGGTTGAGCCCCGCCGAGAAATGGGTCTCCGGGGTACGCCACGGGCCGACCAGGCCACTGCGGGTGATCCGCTCGACGGGGTACATGTAGTCGGGATCGAGCTTCCAGCGGCGGGTACCGGCGGTCGACACCAGGCGGTGCGGCCCGTCGATCTGGAAGTGCCCGCACTCGAAGGAGGCGTTGGGTTGACGCACCGCGCTCGGCACCTGCTGGGAGTGCAGCGACGGTACGTGGTAATACTCCTGGAACGCGTCGGCGAAGATCTTCCAGTTGCTGTTGTTCTCCGCGGCGAAGTCGTACCGCTCGGTCATCGCCCCGAACGGGTAGTCGTCGAGTGCGGTGATCATCGGGCCGAGGAACTCCCGCAGGCTCCACTGCGGCTCGGGATCGAAGTTGATGAAGATGAAGCCGTTCCACACATCGCAGTGCACGGGCTTGAGGCCATATCGCGAGCTGTCGAGCCCGAAGAACTCGCCCTCCTGCTGCACGAACGTCAGGTCGCCCTTGAGGTCGTAGCGCCAGCCGTGGTACTTGCAGGTGAACTGCCGGCACCCGCCCTTGGTCTCCTCGTTCGGAAAGTCGTTCCACACCAGCTTGTTTCCGCGGTGGCGGCAGATGTTGTAGAAGGCGCGGATCTGTTCGTCCTTGCCCTTCACCACGATCACCGAGGTCCTGGCAGCGTCGATCTCCTTGGTGAAGTAGCTGCCGACCCGGGGCACCTCCTCGATCCGTCCGACATTGAGCCACGCGCGTTTGAAGACCGCTTCGCGCTCGAGTTCGTAGAACTCCGGCGAGATCGAATCGCGGAACGAAATCGGCCCGGTGCCGAGTTCGGGATAGTGCTCGGTCCAGCTGCCTTCCGCGGGCTTGGGCCACTTAGCCATGAACTCCTCCTCGAAGTTGTTCGGTCACATCGCTTCCCGTCACATCACGGCCCCGCCGTTGACACCGAGGGTCTGCCCGGTGATGAAGCCGGCCTCCGGCGAGCACAGGAACCCGACGGCCGCTGCGATGTCGTCGCCGGTGCCGAGGTGGCCAACCGGGATACTGGCCGCCATCTGCTCGTTGGGCGGTAGATTGCCCGCCGCCTGCGACTGGTGCTGCATGGGCGTCTCGATGCCCGACGGCGGTACGTTGTTCACCGTGATCCCCGCCGGACCATATTCGCGGGCAAGTGATTTCGTCAGCGAGAGCAACGCGCCTTTGGACGCGGCGTAATGCGCCATCCCCGGCGACCCGCGCTGCGCGCTGGACGACGAGATCATCACGATGCGACCCCACCCGGCCGCGAGCATGTCGGGTATCGCGACCTGACAGCAGTGGAACGTACCGGTCAGATTGACGTCGATCAGCCGCTGCCACGAATCCAGGCTGATGTCGGTGAAAGCCGCAAAGTCCACCACGCCGGCACTGGTGACCAGGATGTGCACGGGCCCGAACTCGCTGCGCACCTTGGCGAAGGCGTCTTCCACAGAGACGCGGTCGCTGACGTCGGCGGCGATCCCGACTGCCTCCACCCCGTCGGCGCGCAGATTTTCCGCAACCCGCTGTGCCGCTTCCCCGTTGAGGTCGAGGACGGCGACCTTGTGCCCCCGCCGCCCCAATTCATGGCAGGTCGCTTCCCCCATACCCGACGCACCGCCGGTCACCACAGCCACGCGTGTCATGCGCACTCCTACTCGTAAACCACTCGAACGGTCCTGCTGGTCGGCAGGGACTGGCAGGTCAGCACCCAGCCGTCGGCGACCTCGTCGTCGTCGAGGGCATCGTTGTTGAGCATGTGCGCACTGCCTTCGACGATGCGCGCCATACACGTTCCGCAGGAACCGGTTTCGCACGACGACGGCGCCCGCAGACCCGCGATGCGGGCCGTCTGCAGCAGCGTGTTGCCCGCCCGGTATTCCACCGTCGTCTTGCGGCGGTCGAGTTCGATGGTGACTTCCTCGGTTACCGACGCAGCCGTCTCCTCGGCCGATACCGTCGCAACCTCGAAGCGCTCCAGGTGAATCCGGCTCCGTGGCGTCCCGGTCTGCATGACCGCGGATTCCACTGCGGCCATGAACGGTCCGGGTCCGCAGATGTAGTACTCCGCGTCGCCCGCCTCGGCAATGAAGGACGCGATGGCCTCCGGTTGCACGATGCCGTCGACATCGTCGAAGTGGTGCCGCACTGTCAGCCGGTCGGGATGGGACTCTGCCAGTGCGGCAAGGGAATCGGCGAAGATCACCGAGTCGCTGCTGCGATTGGCATAGAACAACCGGATGCGGCGCGCGGTTCCTGCCAGCGCGGCCCCGATGAGAGAGTGGATCGGCGTGATCCCGCTGCCACCGGCGAAGGCGACGAGGTCACGCTCCCCGTCGCCCAGCACGAAACGTCCTTCCGGCGGCGCGGCTTCGATGTGACCGCCGACCTCAGCGCTGTCGTTCAGCCAGTTTGAGACCAGCCCGCTGCCGTCACGTTTGATCGTGATCTGCAGGTCGTCGCCGTTATGGGGCGACGACGACATCGAGTAGCACCGGCGGTGCTGATCGCCGCCCAGCTGCACCCGCAGGGTCAGGAATTGCCCTGCCTGGTAACGGAATCGGGGCGCGCAGTCCTCGGGGATGTCGAGAACCAGCGACACGGCGTCGCCGGTTTCCCGCACCACCCGCTTGATGCGTAGTGACGCGAAGTCGTCCACAAGATCAGCCATCCCCTCGACAGTATCAAGTACTTGTCATTGATATCAAGTGGTTGATATTGACTTGTTGACTCTGCACTTACGGCGTACCCCACTCGCACTTTTACGCCCTGCGTACAGGGTCAACGGCAGGGCCGGGGACCGTCAGTCGCCGACGTGATCGTCGATCAACTTGTGTCCGGTGCCCTGCTCGACGACGCGTGTGAGCAGCCGCTTGAGGGTCTCCTGCTCCTCGGCGGTGAGCACACCGAACACCGCTTCGTGTGCCTCGACTGCGTCGCTGACGACCGCGGCAGCGGTCTTGCGTCCCTGCTCGGTCAGGAAGGCCTGGAGGATGCGGGCATGCTGCGGATCCGGCTTGCGTTGCACCAGCCCGCGATCCTCGAGCGCCTTGAGCGCCAACTGCACGCCCTGCGGGGTGATGAGCAGCCGGCGCGCCAGGTCGGCGCCGGACAGTCCCGGCTCATTGGCGAGTTGGCGCAGCACACCGATCTGCGCGGTACTGACGCCGTGGCCACTGACGGCTTCGTTCACTGATGTCAGTGAGAAGTAGAACGCCTGCTTGAGATGCCAGAGGAGGTTCTCGTCCAGGTCCACTACGCACCTCCATCGACCTGCTTGTAGATCTGCCCCGCTTTCATCACGAAGCGCACGTCCAGCGTACTGGCGATATCGCTGGATACGTCCCCGGGCACGGCCACGATGTCCGCAAGGTAGCCGGGGGCGAGGCGCCCGAGTTCGTCGTCGGCGTCGATGAGTTCGGCGCTCGTGACGGTCGCGGCCCGGATGGCCTGCATCGGCGTCATGCCGCGCGAGACGAGCGCGCAGAGCTCTTTCGCGTTCTGCCCGTGCGGCACTGCCGGCGCATCGGTTCCGCAGGCGATGCGCACTCCGGCCGCGATGGCCTTGGGCAACATCGCCTGTGCCTGCGGAAACACGACCTCGGCTTTCTTGCGCAGCTCGGGCGCGATGCGGTCGATCGCCATCGCCTCGGTGAGGTAGGTCGTCGACACCAGGAATGTGCCCGTGTCGGCCATCAGCTTGATGGTGTCGTCGCTCGCCAGGAAGCCGTGTTCGATGCAGTCGATGCCGGCGCGAATGCAGGCCCGAATAGCGCTGTCCCCCACCGCGTGTGCGGCCACCCGCACGCCGGCGCGGTGCGCCTCGTCGGCGATCGCGGCGAACTCGTCGTCGGAATACTGCTGGGCACCCGGAGCCGTGCTGTGCGACATCACGCCACCGGAAGCCGACACCTTGATCAGCTTGGCGCCGTGCCGGACCTGATAGCGCACGCAGGCGCGGACCTCGTCGACGCCGTTGGCGATGCCCTCCCCGACGGACAGCGGCATGATGCCCGGCGCCAGGCGCTGGAACACCGTCGGATCGAGGTGACCTCCGTACGGCGTCACGGCGTGCCCGGCCGGGTAGATCCGGGGCCCGACGTGCCAGCCCTGCTCGATCGCCCGCATGAGAGCGACGTCCAGCAGGTAGCCGCCGGTCTTGACCATCAGCCCGAGGTTGCGCACGGTGGTGAACCCGGCGTCCAGCGTGGTGCGGGCGTTGACGGCGCCGCGCAGTGTCCGATACGCCGGATCGTCCTGCACGCCGTGCATCGGACTGGGCAGCCCTTCCGGCCCACCGGGTCCACCGATGAGCAGGTTGAGCTCCATGTCCATCAAGCCGGGCAGTAGCGTCACATCGCCGAGATCGATGACGGTGGCCGAATCCGGCACGGGTTCAACCGGATTGACGGCCTTGATGCGGTCGCCCTCGACCACGACGACGGCAGGCGACCGAACTTCGCCGGTGTCTACATCGGCCCAGCGGGCGGCCCGCAGGACAGTGAGTGCCGTCATGGCACCGGTTCGTAAACACAGTCGAGCTTTGTGGCGCCGGAGTCGGGAACCCGCGGCTGCTTCCAGCACTCGATGGGGAACGACACCATGATCATGGAGTACAGCAGGTGCATGAGGTTCAGGACATCCTCAGGCATGTCGTCGAGGCTGAACTTGTCGCAGAACGCGATAGCGTCCTCTGCCCGCGGCGTGATCGCGTCGTAGAACGCCTGCATCTGGGCCATCGAACTGTCGAGCCGCTTGGCATACCGCTGGGCTTCCGTCGGCAGGCACCACTCGGAAAACGGCTCCAGGTCGGCGAATTCGGCCGGCAGCGTCACGGCCATGATCACACCTCCGCCGTCTTGCGCTGGTAGTCCTCGATCCAGGCGGCGGTCTCGTGGTGCAGGTGGCGGATCAGCACCTCCTGGTCGCACAGCAGGAATTCGTTGACGGTGCGGGACTCGATCATCGACTGCGTGGCCTCCAATGTGTTGGCGTCCTGCAGGCCGTATTCCTTGAACGTCACCGCCGCGAGCTCCTGTCCGATGCGCTCGCGCGGACTACGTGCCGGCGGGAAATACAGCGTGCATTCGAAGGTGTGGGTGTTGTACGACGTCGGCCAGTAGTGGTAGGTGAGGTACCAGCCCTGCCCCCAGAACAGCACGACGAAGTTGGGGAACAACTGGAACGAATCCAGGCCCCACGGATCACATTTCGCCGGATTCAGGCCGACGGGCATCTCCCCCAGGTCGGGTGAATCCCACGGCCCGAACAATCCGCTCTGGCAGATGTCCTCCATGGGCTTGCGCATCTCGGCGCCCATCTCCCACACCCGCACCCCGGAAGTGCTGACGAGCCGGTGCGGTCCGTCGATGCGGTAGTGCGGCGCCTCGAAACCGGCCTGCGCCGCGGCCTTCGAATAGTTGGTCGGCGACTGGTTCGCATGCAGCACGGGCGCGTGGTAGAACTCCTGGAACGCGTCCATGTACAGCTTCCAATTCGCTTTGACCTCAGAGCGATACGTGAACTTCGAGGTCAGCTTCTCGAACGGATAGCCCTCCAGCCCCAGGATCATCGGGCCGAGGAAGTCGCGCAGCGACTGCTCGGGCTCGGGTGCGAAGTTGACGAAGATGAACCCCTCCCAGACGTCGCAGTGCACGGGCACCAGGCCGTACCGCTCCTTGTCGAGGTCGAAGAACTCACCCTCCTGCTGCACGAACGTCAGATTGCCGTCGAGGTCGTAGCGCCAGGCGTGGTACTTGCAGGTGAACTGCTTGCAGAAGCCCTTCGTCTCCTCCAGCGGCATGTCGTTCCACACCAGCTTGTTGCCCCGGTGCCGGCAGATGTTGTGAAACGCCTTCACCTCGCCGGCGTTGTTGCGCACCACGATGATCGAGGTGCCCACCACCTTGAGCTCTTTGGTGAAGTAACTACCCTTGCGCGGAAGTTGTTCGACGCGACCGACATTCAGCCACGCCCGCTTGAACACCGCCTTGCGTTCAATCTCGAACTGCTCGGGACTGATCGAGTCCTCGTACGACACCGGGTCGGTGCCCAGCCGCGGATAGTGTTCGGTCCAACTGCCCTCGGGCGGCTTGGGAAACCGAGCCATGACGCACTCCTCATCGACGTGCCTACACAGGCGACGGTATCCGCCGCGCGCGCCAATGACAAGTAGTTGATATTCATGTCGCCGGGGTTCTTCAGGCGAACTTGATCGCCGAGACGTACATGTCGACGACCGGCCGGAACAGGTCGACGCCGTCGAGCTCATTGCTCAAGACGATGGCATCGCTGGTGGCCAGCAGAATCTGCGCGAACGTCGACGCGGGTATCAGCAGCGTCCCGCCCAGCCGGTCGACGCCCTCGACGATGAAACCCGCCAATGCCTCGACGACCTCGGATCGCCTGGCCGCCACGCGGTCTCGCACTTCAGGGTTGCGCAGCAGATAGAGCGTGAACTCGTAGCCCAGCGCAGCGTGTTCGGCGCCGCGGCCACGACTCAGCTCGAGCCAGCGCTCGGCGATCTCATCCCGCTCATGCGCCCCGACGCGCTCCGACCGCGACATCACTTCGGTGAATTTGTCGAAGTACTGGCGCCAGTAGCGGTCATTGACCGCGAGGAACAGGTCTTCCTTGGTGGCGAAATGCTTGTAGATGGCACCCTTGGTGTAGCCGGCGACGGATGCGATCTCGTCGAGAGTCGCTGGCGTGAAGCCCTTTTCAGCGAAGACGTCCTCAGCTGCATCCAGCAGCAGCGAACGCGTGTGTTCCAGTCGCCGCTCCCGCGTCCAACGCTCCACCATGGAAAAATTCTGCCACAGAATCCAAGATTCCTATTGGAAACTGAGATACCGATGGGTATCTTCGAGACAACACGAACTCGAGGAGGCCTCGTGAGTGAAATGCTGAGCAAGAAATCCACTGTTACCGAGTCGCTGGGCGGAACCGCGAATCTCGGTGGCAGCCAAGCCCCGTCGACTCCCGTCAAGATCTGGGCGTTCTTCGGCGGCGCCCTGCTGCTGTTCCAGATCTACGTCTGGACCCGTTGGGTCACCGGGCCGTATTTCGTCCGGGTACCGGCCGGTCCCACCGACCCGCCCACGTTCATGAAGACCATGCTGATGGTGAACTGCGCCTTCATGGTGGTGGGCTTCCCCGCCGCCGTGTGGTGGTTCCTCATCAGACCGTGGCTCCGCGAGCGGCGCATCACGCTCGACGGCATGCTCTTCGTGTCGTGTGCCCTGTTCTTCTTCCAGGACCCGCTGCTGAACTACTCCAACACCTGGTGCACCTACAACATGTGGCTCTGGAACCGGGGCTCCTGGACGTCGAACATCCCCAGCTGGATCTCGCCGGAATCACCAGGGCATCAAGTCGGTGAACCGCTCCCCATCAACATGCCCGGCTACGGCCTGGTGCTGGTGACGGTGATGGTTGGCTGCTGGGCGATGAAGAAGATCAAGCAGCGTCGGCCGGATATCAGCAATTTCCGATTGGTCCTGGCGACATACGTTTTCTGCTTCTTCTTCGATTTCGTCATGGAAGCGCTGATCCTGTTGCCGATCGGCCTCTACGTGTATCCCGGCGCGATTCGATCGGTGTCGTTCAACGCCGGCACCTACTACCAATGGCCCGTCTATGAAGGGCTGATGTGGGGCGCCGTCATGACCGCGCTGTGCTGTCTGCGGTTCTTCACCGACGACCGCGGCCGCACCGTCGTCGAACGCGGACTCGACCACGTCCGCGGCGGCGTCTTCCGGCAGCAACTGGTCCGGTTCCTGGCGATCTTCGCCGCCTGCAGCGGCGCGTTCTTCTTCTTCTACAACGTCCCCGCGCAGTGGTTCGGCCTCCACGCCGACCCGTGGCCCGAGGACGTCCAGAAGCGCTCGTACTTCAGCCAGAGCGTCTGCGACGAACACACGCCGTGCCCGAACCCAGTGCTGCCCATACCGACCAAGCGCTCCGGCTATATCGATGTCGACGGCAAGCTCGTGCTGCCGCCGGGCAAGGAGATGCCCAAAGACGCTCCCGTACAGGTCGGGAAGTGACGCCGCATGAGTGACCTGTCGCAGAAGAAGGCGGTTGTCACCGAACCGCTCAGCGGAGCAGCACTGGCCGCGCCGTCGCGGATCACGCCCGTACGCATCTGGGCCGCGGTCGGTGGCGCGATCCTGGTGTTCCAGCTCTACGTCTGGACCCGCTGGGTGACGGGACCGAACTTCGAGCGGGTTCCCGCCGGTCCGAGCGATCCACCGACGTACATGAAGGCCATCCTGTTCACCTGGACCGGCGTGATCATCGTCGGGCTGCCAGTTGCGGTGTGGTGGTTCATCATCCGGCCCTGGCGGCGCGAGCGGCGCATCACCCTCGACGGCATGCTGTTGATCGCGTGCGGCCTGTTGTTCTTCCAGGACCCGCTGCTGAACTACGTCAACACCTGGAGCACCTACAACACCTGGATGTGGAACCGCGGCTCGTGGGTGCAGGACGTCCCCGGCTGGATGTCGTTCGGCGAGCCCGGCCGCATGATGGCCGAACCGTTCCTGATGAATGCACCCGGCTACTGCTTCGTCCTGCTGTGCACGATGCTGGGCTGCTGGGTGATGCGCAAGGCAAAGGCGAAGTGGCCCACCATCAACACCCTCGGCCTCATCGGCGTCGTCATCGTGTGGACGTTCTTCTTCGACTTCGTCATCGAGGGCCTGTTCCTCATGCCGATGGGGCTGTTCACCTATCCCGGCGCCATCAGGGCCCTGTCGGTCAATCCCGGGACCTACTACCAATGGCCGATCTACGAGGGACTCATGTGGGGCGGTGTGCAGGCGGGCCTGTGCTGCCTGCGCTACTTCACCGACGACCGCGGCCGCACCTTCGTCGAGCGCGGGCTCGACACCGTCCGCGGTGGCTTTGTCACACAACAGATCACGCGTTTCCTGGCGATCTTCGCGGCCTGCAGCGCGTTCTTCTTCGTGCTGTACAACCTGCCCGCCCAATGGTTCGCCATGCACCAGGACCCGTGGCCCGAGGATCTGCTGAAGCGCTCGTACTTCTTGATGGGCGTATGCGGCGACGGCACCGACCGGGCCTGTCCCGACCCGTCGATCCCGATCCCCCTGCAGAACTCGAGCTACGTCAATATCCACGGCCAGTTGGTGACGCCCGATGGCGTCACCATTCCGAAAGTCGTTCCTGTCGAGAAGGGCAAATGACGTGTTGAACCACACTTCCGCAGCTGTCAGACCGGTGCCGAACGCACCCTTCTACCGCGCCGTCGGCGACGAGGTGCAGGTCTTCCACGCGGCAGCCCGCCGGGGTCTGCCGGTACTGCTGAAAGGCCCGACGGGATGCGGAAAGACGCGCTTCGTCGAGGCAATGGCACACGAACTCGGGCGCGACCTCATCACGGTCGCCGGCCATGAGGACATGACGTCCGCGGACCTCGTCGGCCGATTCCTGCTGAAGGGCGGTGAAACCGTCTGGGTGGACGGACCTTTGACGCGTGCGGTGCGCGAGGGCGCCATCTGCTACCTCGACGAGATCGTGGAGGCACGTCAGGACACCACCGTCGTCATCCACCCCCTGGCCGACCACCGGCGGGAGTTGCCTGTCGACCGCCTCGGCGTCACGTTGCCCGCAGCACCGGGTTTTCAGCTCGTCATCTCCTACAACCCCGGCTATCAGAGCGTCCTGAAGAACATCAAGGAATCCACGCGGCAGCGGTTCGTCGCCATCGAACTCGACTTCCCACCGGCCGCGGCCGAGACGGAAATCGTGATGCACGAGGCCGGCATCGATACCGAAACCGCCCGCAGCTTGGTCAAATTCGGCAACGCGATCCGCAACCTCGATGGCTCACCGCTTCGTGAAGTGGCATCCACCCGCATGCTGATCCTTGCCGGCGAACTCGTCGCCGAAGGACTGAGCATCCGCAGCGCCGTGCAGTCTGCCGTCGTCAAGGTGCTCTCCGACGATCACGACATCGTCCGCGCGCTGGGCGAGCTCGCGGACGCCGTCCTCCCGCGGTCGTGACCGATTCCGCCGGGCCGGAGCGGTTTCGGCTCCTCGCGACCCATGTCGCAGGCCGGCCGGTCGACATCGCCGAGGCCCGGGCGGGCGACGCCGCGTGGACCGACGGCCATGTCATCTACGTCTCGGCCGTGCCGGTGGCACAACAGCGCAACGCGGTACTGGTGCAGAGCGCCCTGCTGGGCGCGGGCAGCCTCGATGCACCCCGGATGAAGGGCTTGCGGGGCCGCACCGCGGTGGCACGCCGCTACCTGGCATTGGAGGGCCGTCGGGTCATCGCGTACCTGGCCCGCGAGCTCCCCCTGGCCGCCGAGCTCGATGTCGGCGAGCCGAGCACCGCCGACGCCGACGAATCGCTGCGAATCGCGAAGGGCCGCAGGGCTGTCGACGATGCACCGGACTGGTTCGGCGTCATCAAGCCCTCTCGGCTGCTGGCCGCGCCGGCGAGTCCGGGCGCGCGGCCCACCGACCAGGACCTCCAACTGAAGTTCGAGGTTCCGGATGTGCACGAGGAACTCGACGACGAGGACGACGACGGGGAATCCGAGGACAGCAAGATCCTCAAGCTCTTCGAAGCGCCCGTGGTCGGTTCCCGGACGGTATCCGACTTCCTCTCCAAGCTGTTCGGCAGTTCGAAGTCGAAGGGCGAGGACGCCGCCGGGGCCGAGATGCAGATCGGGAGCGTGCGGCGCGTGGCCAAGGTTGGTCCCGACGCGCGGCCCCTGCCCACCCAAATCCGGTTCACCGACGACCGCCGTCCGGGTGCCACGCTGGGCGTCGGCGGCGCCCTGTACCCCGAGTGGGACGTCTTCGGGGGCCGATACAAGGAGGATTGGTGCCGGGTCATCGATTTTCCGCTCACCGCCGCCGCCGACGTTTCCGCGGCGGGCGTGCCGCACGACGATGTCCTGCGACGGCGCTTGTCGCGGATCGGGCTCGGTCCCAAAGTTCTTCGTGGCCGGGCCGATGGCGACGAGCTGGACATCGAAGCGCTGATCGATCTGTTCGTCGACCTGCGCTCCGGTTTCTCGCCGCCCGAGCACGTCTATCTGGAGCAGCGCAAGCTCTCTCGTAATCTGGGCGTGCTCATCCTCGTCGACGCCTCGGGCTCGGCCACCGAAACCGACGCCGACGGTCTCGCCGTCCACGAGCACCAGCGCCGCGCGGCCGCCACCATGGCCGCCGTCCTCGAAGAGCTCGGCGACCGCGTCGCCGTCTACGGCTTCCGGTCACAGGGCCGTCATGCCGTCCACCTGCCCGCCATCAAGCCGTTCGGCCAGCGGTTCGGCGCGGTGGGGCGAGCGCGACTGAATCAGCTTGAGCCATCCGGCTATACCCGGCTCGGGGCTGCCATCCGCGGTGCGGGTGAGATCCTCAAGGAGCAGGCCGGCACACCCAATCGGCTGCTCCTTGTATTGTCCGACGGCTTCCCGTACGACGACGGATATGAAGGCCGCTACGCCGAAGCCGACGCTCACAAGGCGCTGGAAGAACTGCGCATGGACGGCGTTGCCTGCCTGTGCCTTTCGATCGGCGGTGCCAGCGAGACCGAAGCGCTCGAGCGCGTCTTCGGGTCCGCCAGTTATGCCGGCGCCGGCACGCTCGCCGAGTTGAGCCCACGCATGGACGAATTGTTCCTGTCGTCCCTGCGTGAACTGGCCGCACCGAAGCCGGCACGCGGTTGAGGCCACAGATCTCAAGTACTTAACATTTCGCCCCGGGTGCGCTATGACTGAGAGGACGCTCTCGCGTCACAAGGGCGGATGAGTGGGGTATTTGTGATCGACGTTGCGCGCCTTGCCGATTGGCTGGACCGGTCGGAACTACCCGGCGCCGGCGAACCCCTCCAAGCCGACTACCTGTCCGGCGGCACCCAGAACGTCATCTACCGGATCACCCGCGGCGACCACACATGTGTGCTCCGCATGCCGCCATCTGAGGCGCCCGCCGACCGCGACAAGGGCATCCTGCGCGAATGGCGCATCATCGAAGCCCTCGATGGGACCGATGTGCCGCACACCGCCGCGGTCGGAGTGTGTGAGGACGCGTCGGTGCTCGGCCGGCCGTTCTACCTGATGGGGTACGTCGACGGTTGGTCACCCATGGACCGGCACGGCGTCTGGCCCGACCCGTTCGGTGAGGACATCGAAGCCCGCGCGGGTTTGTCGTATCAACTGGCCGAGGGCATCGCGCTACTGTCGAAGGTCGACTGGAAAGCCAAGGGACTGCACGATCTCGGCCGACCCGATGGGTTCCACGAACGCCAGGTCGATCGGTGGATTTCGTTCTTCGAGCGCATCAAAGGCCGCGAGATCGACGGCCTTGACGTCACCACCGAATGGCTGCGCAACCACCGGCCGCTCGACTTCATCCCCGGGCTGATGCACGGCGACTACCAGTTTGCCAACGTGATGTACCGGCACGGCGCACCGGCGACCATGGCCGCGATCGTCGACTGGGAGATGGGCACCGTCGGCGACCCCAAGCTCGATCTGGGCTGGATGGTGCAGAGCTGGCCTTCGCGCACGCGAGGAGCAGAAGTTGGAGAAGCCACGGATTCCACCGGAATGAACTACGTCGACATGCGTGGAATGCCCTCGCGTACAGCTGTCGTCGACCACTACGCCAAGGTGTCCGGGCGCCAGGTGGACGATTTGGACTACTACCTGGTGCTGGCCAAGTGGAAGCTGGCCATCGTGCTGGAGCAGGGCTTCCAGCGGGCCGGCGACAACGAGAAGCTTCTCGCCTACGGGCCCGTGATCACCGCCCTGATGCGGGAAGCGGCCGAGCTCGCCGAGTCCAGCGACTACCGGTGAAGGCCGTCGTCTGCCCCGAATACGGCCCGCCGGAAGTGGTCCGGATCGACGACGTGCCGCCGCCCACGCTGTCCGCGGGACAGGTCCGGGTCCGGGTGCACGTCGCCGCGGTGAACTTTCCCGACGTGCTGTTCATCGCCGATCGATATCAGGTGAGTGTGCCCGTGCCATTCGTGCCCGGTAGCGAGTTCGCCGGCGTCGTCACCGAAGTCGCCGATGCCGCAGCCGGTTTCGCGGTGGGTGACAGGGTGTCCGGCGCGGCGCTGTACGGCGCGTTCGCCGAGGAGGTGGTGGCGCCCGCCCACGGCCTGACCCGAGTCCCCGACGGCGTCGACGACCGGACGGCCGCCGCATACGGCGTCGCCCACGGCACCGCCTACCACGCGTTGCGGTCGGCGGCGCAGGTCGGCCCCGGCCAGGACCTGGTGGTGCTGGGCGCCGGCGGCGGCGTCGGGTTGGCGTCGGTGCAACTGGGTGTCCTGCTGGGTGCGACGGTCATCGCAGTGGCATCGTCGGAGGAAAAGCTCTCCACCGCAGCGTCATACGGCGCCGCCCACCTCGTGAATCACCGTTGCCCCGACCTGCGTGGCGCCCTGCGTGACGTCGCCCCCGATGGAGCGCACGCGGTCATCGACCCGGTTGGTGGCGACGCCTCCGAACCGGCGCTGCGGTCCCTGCGGCCCGGCGGGCGCTTCGTCACCGTCGGCTTCGCCTCGGGCGTCATCCCCCACATCCCGCTGAACCTCGTCCTCATCAAGGGTGCACATGTCATCGGGTTCCAGCTCCGCGACATTCCAGCCGACGAATTCGACCGCAACCGAACGGAACTCGCCGAACTGCTGGCCGGCGGCCAGGTGGTGCCCCACGTCGGCGCCGTCTACCGACTCGAGGACACTGCGCAGGCTCTCCGCCTGGTTGCCGACGGCAAGGCCGTCGGCAAGGTCCTCATCGACGTCGGTTAGCTCGCCGGGACCAGGTCGGCGGCGACCGAGGCCATCATGCCGATGCGGAAAGTCTCGACAGAGTTCACCGCCTGCGGAACGCCGCAGGCTGCCAGCGCCTGCGACTTGAATGCCCTTGCTGCAGCGCTCAATTCATGATTGACGGCACCGATGCCGTGCAACTCCGCCGGACAGGTCTCGCCCCAAAGCGTCACCTCGGTCTGGCCGGCCGCCAGCGCCGCCAGCACGCCCCCGCGGACCCGGGCGTCAGTGTCGAACAGGTGCGCCGCGACGGCCACCGTCTGCGGGTGCGGCCGGCTCCTGGCCTCCACCAATGCCGACTCGAGGTCCTGGGCGTGGACGCCCAGGATCTGCAGCGGGCGGTCGTCCTCGTCGGCGTCAGCGATCAGCACGGTGACATCCCAGCCCGCCGTCACCCGGTCGAACAGCCAGCCGCCGGCATTCTCGACGGCCTCTGCGACCGTGGCGGCGACGACGTCGAGGCGGTAGCGCGTCAGGGGACTGTCGGGGCGAGCTCCCGGCGTAATGACTCGACGTAGTCCTTGAACACGTCCGTCACGGGCATCGAAGGATCGAGCAACCACAATGTCTCCATTCCGTTGACAAAGGCCAAAATCTGTACCGCCTTGATGGCGGGGTCCATGTCGCTGCGATATCGGCCCGCTTCCTGGGCTTCCCGGATGCCGTCGCCGAGGATTCTCAGCGCGGCCTGGTAGCGCAGCAGCATGCGGTCGTGCAGCGGGGCGTCGGGCAGGATGTTTTCGATCAGCAGCACGGCGAACGTGCCCACGAGTTCGGGTGATCGCTCGAACCGCTCGGGTACCGTCATGAGCTCTTCGATCAGGTCGCCACTGCGGTCGGCATGGGCGTCGTCGTCGGCGTCGCGGGCGTCGAGCACTGCATGCAGCAGTTGCTCCTTGGATTCGAAGTGATGCAGCAGCCCCGCCGGCGTTACTCCCGCCTCGCGGGCGATCTGCGCCAAAGAGGTACTGCGCCAGCCATTTCGGGCAAGTAGGCGTTGCGCGACCTCGAGGATCCGAGCCTTACGATCGTCACCCTTGGCGAAGAGTGCGGCGTAAGGCCGGGGCTCCGTCACGCCCACTCCCTTCGACCGAACCAACCTAGTGAACACACAGTAGGTTGGTTTGGCCGGTGTGACAAGGGTCTCACCGAGATTTGTTCACCGCGTTGTCTACAGACCCAGCGATTTGGCGATGATCAGCTTCATGACCTCACTCGTACCCGCGTAGATCCGCGCCACGCGGGCGTTCATGTAGAGCCGCGTGATCGGATACTCGAGCATGTAGCCGTAGCCGCCGAACAACTGGACGCAGCGGTCGACCACGCGAGCTTGGACCTCGGTGCAGAACAGCTTCACGCGCGCCGCGTCAGCGCCGGACAACTCACCCGCGTTCAGCTCGACGACGGCCTTGTCGACCATGGTCTGGGCCGCCTCGATCTCGGCCGACATGGCGGCGAGTTCGAACTTGGTGTTCTGGAACGATGCGACAGGCGTCCCGAATGCCTTGCGCTCCTTGACGTAATCGATGGTCGTCGCCACCGCCGCGCGTGCCTGGCACACGGACCCGACAGCGACGGTCATCCGCTCCTGCGGCAGGTTGTGGCCGAGGTAGACGAACGCCTCGCCCTCCTCCCCCAGCAGATTCGCGGCGGGCACCCGCACATCGGTGAAGGCGAGTTCGACGGTGTCCTGCTCCTTGCAGCCCATCTTGTCCAGAACCCGGCCCTTCTCGAAGCCCGGCATACCGTCCTCCACGACGACGAGAGACAGGCCGCGCCGGCGGTTCTCCGGATCGGTCGACGTGCGGGCCACCACGATCACCAGATCGGCCAGCAGCCCGCCCGTGATGAAAGTCTTGGCACCGTTGAGGACATAGCTGTCGCCGTCGCGGACCGCGGTGGTGCGCACGCCGGCGAGGTCGGAGCCCGTCCCGGGCTCGGTCATCGCGATGGCCGTCAGCAGCGTGCCGTCAGCGAGCCCGGGAAACCAGCGGGCACGCTGTTCGTCGTTGGCATAGTGCAGGAAGTACGGCAGGATCACGTCGAGCTGCGTGCGGACCGTCGACAGCGTCACCAGTGCGCGCGCCGCCTCTTCTTGCAGCACCACGTTGTAGCGGTAGTCCGGCAGTCCGGAGCCGCCGTACTCCTCCGGAATCGCCATCCCGAGCATGCCCAATGCGCCCATCTGCTCGAAGATCGAACGCGGCATCTGGCCGGCCTTCTCCCAATCGGCGAAGTACGGCTCGACCTCCTTGGCAACGAAGTCGCGGACCAACTTCCGGAAGGCCTCGTGGTCTTCGGTGAACAGGTCGCGGCGCATCAGGACTCCAATCTGGGCACGGCCCATCGGCCGGTGAACGTCGGTTCGTGTTTCGCGGCAAAGGCCGCATATGCCGTCGCAGCATCAGTGGTGGCGAAATTGACCACCTGCGCGCGGGATTCGTTGGCCAGCGCTTCCCGCATCGTGGCGTCGGCGCCCTGGTTCAACAACGCTTTGGCCTGGCCGAGCGCGACCGGCGGGCCCGCCGCCAACCGTGCCGCGAGGTCATCGACGAATCCGTCGATCTCCGCCCCTGACACCACCCACGTCACCAGATTGAGCGCCTGAGCTTCGTCGGCGTCGATGGTCTCGGCCAGCAGCGCAAGCCTTTTCGCCTGTTGCAGCCCGACGATCTTGGGTAGCAGCCACGAGCCCCCGAGATCCAGTGACAGGCCGCGCTTCGAAAAGATCTGAGAGAAGCGCGATTCCGGGGTCGCGACGACGAAGTCGCAGCCGAGTGCCAGGTTCCACCCCGCGCCGACGGCGACGCCCGTCACCTTGGCGATGGTGGGCAACGACAGCTCGTGCAGCGCGACCGCGACATCGGTGAGCTTCTGCAGTTTGCGCAGCGGATGGATGTCCTCGGGCTCGGAGATGTCCGCCCCTGAGCAGAAGGCTCCCCCGGCACCGGCGAGTACCAGCGCCCGCAGCCCGGGATCGCGGTCCGCGGCATGTAACTCCTCGGCCAAGCGCACCCACAGTTCCGGGTTGATGGCGTTCTTGCGTTCCGGACGGTTCAGCGTCAGCGTGCGGACACCGTCACGGTCTTCGCGCAGCAGCACACTCATCAGATGACACCGCGCGCGTGCATGCCGGCGATCTCCTCGCCGGTGTAGCCGAATTCGGCCAGGATGGCCTCGGTGTGCTGCCCGAGACCGGGCACCGCACCCATCGAGAACTCGAAGCCGTCGATGATGGGCGGCGGCAAGATGGCTAGGATCGGGCCCGCCGGTGTGTCGACCCGGCGCCAGCGGTCGCGTTCCGACAGTTGCGGGTGCACCAGCACCTCGCTGGGCAGGTTGTAGCGGGAGTTGCCGATGCCGGCGTCGTCGGCGACCTTCTGGATGTCGGCCAGATCGTTGGCGGCGCACCATGATCCGATCGCTTCGTTCAGCACATCGCGGTGTTCACATCGGCCGGAGTTGGTGGCGAACCTCGTGTCGTCGGCGAGATCGGGGCGCGCGATGATGTCGCGCGCCAGGCGCTGCCATTCGCGGTCGTTGGTGGTGCCCAGCACCACGGTCTGGCCGTCGGCCGTGCCGAAGGCCCCGTACGGCGACACCGCGGGCGAGCTCATACCCAGGGGCTGCTGGTCGATGCCGGAATGCTGGGTATAGGTCAGCGGATACCCCATCAGCTCGGCCATGGTGTCGAACAGGCTCACGTTCACGGTCGCGCCGCGGCGCGACCGCCCGTCCCGCGAGAACAGCAGGGCCAGAATCGAAAGCGCCGAGTACAGCCCCGACGAGATGTCCGCGACGGGCGGGCCGGGCTTGGCCGGTGCTCCGGGCTGTCCGGTGATCGCGCAGGTCCCCGATTCGGCTTGCACCAGCAGGTCATAGGCTCGCTTGTGGGACAGCGGCCCGCCGGACCCGTAACCATCGATCTCGACGGCGATCACGTCGGGATGCGACTGCGCGAGGGCGGCGGGTGAAATACCCAGTCGGGCCGTCGCTCCCGGCGCCAGATTCGACACCAGGACGTCGGCGCGGTCCAAGAGCCGGTGCAGCACAGCCAGGCCGTCATCCGTCTTCAGATCGAGCGTCACCGATTCCTTGCCGCGATTCGCCCAGACGAAGTGCGCCGCTTGACCATTGACGACGTCGTCGTAGTCGCGGGCGAAATCCCCGCCGTTCGGGTTCTCCACCTTGATCACCCGCGCACCGAAGTCGGCAAGCGTTCGGGTGCACATCGGCGCCGACACGGCCTGTTCGAGGGCGATCACCGTCACGCCCGAAAGTGGTGCGCTCACATGACCATTCCGCCGTCCACCGGCAGCACCTGGCCGGTGATGTACGACGCGGCATCCGAGGCCATGAAGACGAACGCACCGGCGACCTCGTCGGGATCGGCCCAGCGCTTCATCGGGATGCGGTTCATCATGTTCGCCGCGAACTTCTCGTTGGTGCGGATGGTCTCGGTCATCGGCGTGGCTGCCAGCGGGGCCAGCGCGTTGACCGTGATGCTCTTCGTCGCCAGTTCGCGCGCAAGCGATTTGGTGAAACCGATGATGCCGGCCTTGGCCGCCGAATAGTTGACCTGGCCGAGGGTCCCGGTCAGCCCGGCCGCCGACGTGACGTTGACGATGCGCCCGGTACCGTCCGCCGGCAGGTAGGGCAGCGCGGCCTGCGTGACGTTGAACGCGCCCATCACGTGGATGTCGAACAGCAACCGGAACGCGTCCTGCGTCGTCTTCTCGAACATCGCGGGCTTGGTGACGCCCGCGTTGTTGATCAGGATGTGCAGCTTTCCATCACCCAGTGCCGCCGCCTGCGCGGCGGCGGCATCCGCCGAGCCACGGTCCGCCACGTCGAGTGCGGCGGACTCGGCGCGCCCACCGGCTTCCGAAATACGTTCCGCCACAGCCGCTGCTGCGTCTTTGTCCAGATCGGTGACCAGCACGGCGGCACCCGCGGCGGCCAAGGCGCCGGCCACCGCCGTGCCGATTCCCCCGGCAGCACCGGTGACCAGCGCCGAGCGGCCGGTCAGGTCGAAATACGTCCGCATCAGTAACACTCCGTCTCAATAACTGCGGGGAAGGCCGAGCACGTGTTCGCCCAGGAAGTTCAGGATCATCTCCTGGCTCACCGGCGCGATCTTCATCAGGCGCGACTCTCGGAAGTACCGCGACACGTGATACTCCTCGGAATAGCCCATACCGCCGTGCAATTGCAGGGCCCTGTCGGCCGCGGCGAATCCCGCGTCGGCACAGAGATATTTCGCGGTATTGGCCTCGCGCCCACAGGGTTTGCCGTTGTCGTAGAGCCACGTTGCCTTGCGCAGGATCAGCTCGGCCGCGTCGAGCCGGGCCAGCGAATCGGCCAGCGGGAACTGCAGGCCCTGATTCATGCCGATGGGGCGGTTGAACACGGTGCGCTCGTTGCCGTATTTGACGGCCTTTTCCAGCGCGACCCGCCCGATGCCCAAAGCCTCAGCAGCGATGAGCATCCGCTCCGGGTTGAGCCCGTCGAGGATGTACTTGAATCCTTGGCCTTCCTCACCGACCCGATGGGCCTCGGGCACCATGAGGTCGTCGATGAAGACCTCGTTGGAGCTGACGGCGTTGCGGCCCATCTTGCGGATCGGCCGGATGTCCACGTGATTGCGGTCGAGGTCGGTCAGGAACAGCGTCATGCCGTCGGTCTTCTTGGTGACCTGGTCGTACGGCGTGGTCCGGGTCAGCAGCAGGATCTTCTCCGACTCGATGGCTTTGGAGATCCACACTTTTCGGCCGTTGATGCGGTACTTGTCGCCTTCGCGCTTCGCGAACGTCGTGATGCGTGAGGTATCCAGCCCGGCACCGGGTTCGGTGACACCGAAGCAGACGTGCAGGTCGCCGTTGACGATGCGCGGCAGCGTCTCTTGCTTCATCTCCTCCGAGCCGTGCTTGACGACCGGTTGCATGCCGAAGATCGACAGGTGAATGGCGCTGGCGCCGTTCATCGCCGCCCCGGACCGGGCCACCTCCTCGAGCAACAGCGTCGCCTCGGTGATGCCCAGACCGTGGCCGCCGTACTCCTCCGGGATGGTCATACCGAGCCAGCCGCCCTTGGCGATGGCGTCGTAGAACTCCTGGGGGAATTCGTGCGCCTGGTCCTTCTCCATCCAGTAGTGGTCGTCGAACTTGGCCGCCAACTCCGCCACCGATGACCTGATGAGCTCCTGATCCTCGGACAGCGCGAAGTTCATGCCGGACGGGGTCAACTGTTGGCCTCCGCGGCAGCGTGCAGCGCTTCACCCCGAGCGCCCTGGGCGTGATGGCTCAGTGCCTGGATCGACACGTCGTGTCCCTCGGCCGCCTTGCGCAGCGCGCCCACCGTGGCCTGCTCGCGTGAAATGTGCCGAAACGGATCGAAGTTGTACCAGCGCATCGCGTTCTCGTGGGTGATCTTGTTGATCTCGTCGTCGGGAACACTGTTGGCGGACAACACATCCCACAGTTCTTCCGGCGCACCCGGCCACATCGAGTCGCTGTGCGGGTAGTCGGCTTCCCAACAGATGTTGTCGATCCCGATGTTGTTGCGCAGCGCGACGCCCACCGGGTCACTGATGAAGCAGGTCAGGAAGTGCTCACGGAACACGTCACTGGGCACCTTGCCCTTGAAGTCCTGCTTGGTCCACGTCGAGTGCATCTCGTAGGTGCGGTCCGCGCGCTCGAGGAAGTATGGAATCCACCCGGTACCGCCCTCGGACAGCGCGATCTTGAGGTCCGGGTACTCCTTGATGGGCCGCGACCACAGCAGATCCGCGGCGGCCTGCACGATGTTCATGGGCTGCAGGGTGATCATGACGTCCATCGGGGCGTCCGGCGCGGTGACGACCAGCTTGCCCGACGAGCCGATGTGGACGTTCATCACGGTTCCGGTGTCGCACAGCGCTTCCCACAGCGGATTCCAGTACGGGTCGTGGAAGCTGGGATATCCCATGGCAGCCGGATTCTCGGTGAACGTCAGCGCGTGGACGCCCTTCTTGGCCACGCGCCGCACCTCCTGCGCGCACTTCTCGGCGCTCCAGATCACTGGGATGGCCATCGGGATGAAGCGGGCCGGGTAGGCGCCACACCACTCATCGATGTGCCAGTCGTTGTAGGCCTGAACCAGCGCCAGCGAGAAATCCTCGTCCTCGGTCGCGAACAACCGGCCGGCGAACCCGGGAAACGACGGGAAGCAGATGGAGCCCAGGATGCCGCCGGCATTCATGTCCTTGACGCGTTCGTCGACGTTGTAGCAGCCCGGCCGGATCTCATCGAGCCCCTGCGGCTCGAGTCCGTACTCCTCTTTGGGCCGGCCGGCGACCGCGTTGAGCGCGACGTTCGGAATGACGACGTCGCGGAACTTCCACATGTCGCTGCCATCGGCGTTGTGCACCAGGTGGGGCGCCTCATCGAGGTACTTCGCAGGCAGGTGGTTCTTGAACATGTCCGGCGGTTCGACCAAGTGGTCGTCCACGCTGATCAGGATCATGTCTTCCTTCTTCATTACCAGCCTTCCTCCCGCTTAGTTCTCTACAAATGAAAACTAGCTTCTCGCTACACGAGAATCAACGTCTACGGCCGTAAATACCCGCCGACCAGGCAACACGCCAACCAAAATTCGGCCCGGCGTTGACCACGGCGACGAAACATGCAAATGTATTAGTCAGAAATGAGAATCCCATTCTCATCGACGAGAGGACCTGGCCTGATGCGCCTCCCCCCGCTTCCCGCAGACCGCTGGGACGACGAGGTCGACAAAGCGTTGGCAGGCCTCGTATCGGACGAGCAGCGCGATCCTGAAAAGGTGAGCAATCTGATCGGCACGCTCGCCCGCCACCCGAAGCTCGCCAGGCCCTACCTCCGGTACAGCTTCTATCTGCTGTACTCCTCGACACTGCCGGACCGGGTCCGCGAACTCGCCATTCTGCGCGTCGCGCACCAGACCGGCAGTGAGTACGAATGGGCCCAGCACGTCAATCTCGGCCGGCAGGTCGGGCTGACCGACGACGAGATCGACGCGGTCACCCGCGGCGAGGCCGGCGACGACTTCGAGCGAGCGGTGCTGATCGCGGCCGACGAACTGCTCGAGAAATACAACCTTTCCGATGCCACTTGGTCAGCGCTGAGCGAGCGGCTCGAAGAGCGTCAGCTCATGGATTTGATGTTCACCATCGGGTCATATGCGGCACTGGCTATGGCTTTCAACACATTTGGCGTAGAGCTGGACAAGGAGACGTAAACATATGGCCCACTTCCCCAAACCCGCTGCAGGCAGCTGGACCGAGAACTGGCCCGAACTGGGCACAGCACCGGTCGACTACACCGACTCCATCGACCCGGAGCAGTGGAAGCTGGAGCAGCAGGCCATCTTCCGCAAGACCTGGCTGCACGTCGGCCGCGTCGAGCGGCTGCCCAAGGTAGGTAGTTACTTCACCCGGGAGATGCCCTCGGTCGGCGCCGGCACCTCGATCATCATCGTCAAGGACAAAGACGAGACCGTCCGCGCGTTCTACAACATGTGCCGGCACCGCGGAAACAAGCTGGTGTGGAACGACTATCCCGGCGAAGAGGTCTCGGGCTCGTGCCGCCAGTTCACCTGCAAGTACCACGCCTGGCGTTACGCGCTCAACGGCGACCTGACGTTCATCCAGCAGGAACAGGAGTTCTTCGACGTCGACAAGGCCGACTATCCGCTCAAGCCCGTGCGCTGCGAGGTGTGGGAGGGGTTCATCTTCGTCAACTTCGATGACGACGCCGCGCCGCTGAAGGAATACCTCGGCGATTTCGCAAAAGGCCTGGAGGGCTATCCCTTCCACGAGATGACCGAGGTCTACAGCTACCGGTCCGACATCAAGGCGAACTGGAAGCTGTTCATCGACGCGTTCGTCGAGTTCTACCACGCACCGATCCTGCACATGAAGCAGGCGACAAAGGAAGAGGCCGACAAGCTCGCCAAGGTCGGCTTCGAGGCACTGCACTACGACATCAAGGGCGACCATTCGATGATTTCGTCCTGGGGCGGCATGAGCCCGCCCAAGGACCTCAATATGGTCAAGCCGATCGAACGGATTCTGCACAGCGGCCTGTTCGGTCCGTGGGACCGGCCCGACATCAAGGGCATTCTGCCCGATGAACTGCCACCGGCCGTCAACCCCGCCCGGCAGAAGACCTGGGGCCAGGACTCTTTCGAGTTCTTCCCCAATTTCACTCTGCTGCTGTGGGTTCCGGGTTGGTACCTCACCTACAACTACTGGCCGACAGGCGTGGACAGCCACATCTTCGAGGCGAACCTCTACTTCGTCCCGCCGAAGAACACGCGGCAACGACTGTCGCAGGAACTGGCCGCGGTGACGTTCAAGGAGTACGCCCTGCAGGACGCCAATACCCTGGAGGCCACCCAGACGCAGATCGGCACGCGGGCGGTCACCGAATTCCCGTTGTGCGATCAGGAGATTCTGCTGCGCCACCTGCATCACACGGCGCACAAGTATGTCGACGAATACAAGTCCGAGCAGTCGGTGAAGACCAACGGGAGAGTTGCGCATGTCTGAGACCCCTTTGCTTCCAGCCGAATTTGCCGATCTCGAGCGATTCTCCGACTGGATTCTCGCGACCGAACCCGAGCGCTACGCCAAGCGGCTGGCGTCCAGCATGGCCGAGATGCAGGACCTCTACGACGTCGGCATGGCGCGGCTCGAAGAGGTCATGGTCTACCTCGATGCCCGATTCCCGTTGCACGACATGCCGGATGACGCCAAGCGGTTGATGCATCTGATGCAATCGGTCGTCATGGTGTCATTCCCGGTCGAGGTGTGGAAGCAACCGCGTGTCCTCGACAGCGGGGCCGCGTGGGTCGAACTGGTGCGAGAGCCGGTGGTCTAGACGGTGCTCACGCTGAAAGCCGCTGGGCTGCTTGACGTCGACGCCGGGGAGATCGTGCGCCCCGGCATCGTCCGCGTCGACGGTGACCGGATCGTGGGAGTGGGTGGTCCGGTCGACGGCGAGGTGATCGATCTCGGCGATGCGATCCTGCTGCCCGGTTTGATGGACATGGAGGTCAACCTCCTGATGGGCGGCCGGGGCGAAAACCCCGGCCTGTCCCAGGTTCAGGACGATCCGCCGACGCGCGTGCTGCGCGCCGTCGGCAACGCCCGCCGGACCTTGCGCGCGGGATTCACCACGGTGCGCAATCTCGGCTTGTTCGTCAAGACGGGCGGGTACCTGCTCGACGTCGCCCTGGGCAGGGCGATCGACGCCGGGTGGATCGACGGGCCGCGGATCGTCCCGGCCGGTCACGCCATCACCCCGACCGGCGGCCACCTGGACCCGACGATGTTCGCGGCGTTCGCTCCCAACACACTGGAACTGACCATCGAGGAGGGCATCGCGAACGGCGTCGACGAGATCCGTAAGGCGGTCCGCTATCAGATCAAGCACGGGGCCCAGTTGATCAAGGTCTGCTGTTCGGGCGGCGTCATGTCGATGACCGGTCCGCCTGGGGCACAGCACTATTCGGACGAAGAGTTGCGGGCGATCGTCGACGAGGCACACCGGCGAGGGCTGCGCGTCGCCGCGCACACGCACGGCGCCGAAGCGGTGATGCACGCAGTCGACGCCGGCATCGACTGCATCGAGCACGGCTTCCTGATCGACGACGAGGCCATCGCCTCGATGGTCGAGCACGGCACCTTCCTGGTCAGCACCCGGCGCCTGGCCGACGCGATGGACGTCTCGCACGCTCCGCCGGAACTGCAGGCCAAGGCGGCCGAGATGTTCCCCATCGCCCGCAAGTCGATCCTGGCCGCGTACGAAGCCGGGGTGAAGGTAGCGGTCGGCACCGATGCACCGGCCATCCCGCACGGCAAGAACGCCGACGAACTCGTCACCCTGGTCGAGTTGGGCCTGCCGCCGCTCGCGGTGTTGCGGGGTGCCACCACCACGGCGGCCGAGCTGCTCAACGTCACCGACCGCGGGCGCATCGCCGAAGGACTGCTGGCCGACATCATCGCCGTGCCCTCGGATCCGTTGGCCGACATCAGCGTTACGCAACACGTCAGCTTCGTGATGAAAGGGGGAAAGGTCTATGTCAACAACTGACGAAATCGTCGCGATACAGCAGCTCCTCGCCAAGTACGCAGTCACCATCACCCAGGGCGACATCGACGGTCTCGTGTCGGTGTTCACGCCCGACGGCACCTACAGTGCGTTCGGCGACACCTACCCGCTGGACCGGTTTCCCGAACTGGTGGACGCGGCGCCCAAGGGCCTGTTCATGACGGGCACCGCACTCGTCGACCTCGATGGCGACAGCGCGACCGGAACCCAGCCACTGTGCTTCGTCGAGCATTCCAGCCACGACATGCGGATCGGCTACTACCGCGACACCTACGTCCGTACCGACGACGGCTGGCGATTGCGCACCAGGGCAATGACTTTCATCCGGCGCAGTGGCGACCACGACTCCGGCAAGCCGCACGCAGTGGGTCGCCCCCGCCCGTGATCTCCGACGTCTCCGAATTCCGCGCTCGCCTCACGGCCTGGCTCGACGAAAACGATCTGACCCCAGGACCCGACCACTCGCTCGAGGGGCACCTACGCCAGTTCGCGCGTGTGCAGAAGGCGCTGTATGACGCCGCCTGGAGCCGCTACGGCTGGCCCGAGCACGCCGGTGGGCTCGGTGGTCCGGCGATGCTGCGGGCCGTCGTCGGCGAGGAGGTCGTCGGCCGGCGGCTGGCCGAGCCCGGGCCGTACTCGATGCTCGAAGTACTGGCGCCGACGATGATCGACTACGCGTCACCCGAGTTGGCCGCCGAGATGGTGCCCAAACTGCTCAGCGGCGAAGAACAATGGTGCCAAGGGTTTTCCGAGCCCGGCTCGGGGAGCGACCTGGCGTCGTTGACCACCCGCGCCGTCCAGCACGGCGACAAATGGATCATCAACGGGCAGAAGGTGTGGACGAGCTTCGCGCAGTATTCGCACCGCTGCATCCTGCTGACCCGCACCGGCGACGCCGACACTCCGAATCACCAAGCCATCACCGCGTTCTTCATCGACATGGACTCCCCCGGCATCACGGTGCGGCCGCTGCGCACCATGCACGACATCGACGAGTTCTGCGAGGTGTACTTCGACGACGTCGAGGTCGATGCGAGCCGGATGCTGGGCAAGCCCGGTGACGGTTGGCAGCTCGCGATGGACCTGCTCCCCTACGAACGCTCGACCTGCTTCTGGCAGCGCATCGCCTACCTGTACTCGCGATTCGACGCGTTGATCCACGAGGTCCGCAACGAGGGACAGCCCGTGGATGCGGATCTGGGCGAGGTCTTTCTGGCTCTACATACACTGCGCTGTCGCTCCCGCGCTACCCAGCTCCGACTGGCCGAGGGCCACAAGTTGGGGCCGGACACCTCGATCGACAAAGTGTTGCTGGCCAGTGCCGAACAACGGCTCTACGACGCGGCGCGTGATCTGCTACCCGGCGTCATCGAACTCGATGAAACCCCCTGGCGCACCGAATATCTGTACTCGCGCGCGGCCACGATCTACGGCGGCACCGCCGAAGTGCAGCGCAACATCATCGCCCGCCGACTGCTCGATCTCGGGAGGGAGTGACATGTCCACCCACCTTGACGCCGACTCGCTCGCGCTGCTGGAAGAAACGCTGCGCAAGACGATGTTGACCTGCTCGGGTCCGGAGTTGGACTCGGCACTCACCGAGCTCGGTTGGGCCGAGATGCTCTCCGACATGGCCGACGTAGCGGTACCGCTGATGTTTCGCCTCCTCGGCGAGACCGGCTCGCACGCATCGGTTCTCATGGATGTGGTGCTGCACGCCACCGGCAACACCATCGGTGACACGGTGGAATTGCCGCTGCCGTACACCGGCAACACGTGGGTGGTGTGGGACCGAAGCGCCAAGAGCGTCGATTCGACGCTGGGCGGACTGCCCCTGCGACGCGAGGACGAGGGCTATCCCATTCGGGTCGCCGAAGCCCGCATCGCCGTGGGTTGGTGGCTCGTCGGCGCGGCCCGGGCCATGCTGTCGCTGGCCCGCCAACATGCATTGGACCGGGTGCAGTTCGGTCGGCCCCTCGCGGGGTTCCAGGCGGTCCGGCACCGGCTCGCCGAGACCCTCGTCGCCATCGAGGGCGCCGAAGCGACTCTGGCCCTGCCGATTTCCGACAGTCCCGACCTCGTCGCGCTACTCGCGAAGGCCGCCGCGGGCAAGACAGCGCTGACCGCGGCCAAGAACTGTCAGCAGGTTCTTGCCGGCATCGGTTTCACCGCGGAACACGATTTTCACCACCACATGAAGCGGGTGCTGGTTCTCGACGGATTACTCGGCAGCTCACGGGAACTCACCAAGAAGGCCGGCGGCGGCCTGCGGGCCCGGGGCTCGGCACCGCGGCTGGCGCAGCTGTAGCGATCACCTCGGGTGGCCCATGCTGGGCATCTGACTAGCAATTGCCTTGTGCGCGTTGATCGTGCACTGACGCTGAATTTGTTCGAGTAGTCGTCTGCGTAGACGCACGCTCAATCGCAAGCGCCGCAGGATCAACGTCGCCCGGCGGTCACCTCGGCAGGCCGAGCACCCGCTGGGCGATGATGTTGCGCTGGATTTCCGAGGTGCCGCCGGCGATGGTGCCGGCGAAGCTGCGGACGTAGCGGTCGAACCAGCTGCCAGCATGCGGGTCGAGATTCAGTGGCACATAGGGCGACGACATGGCGGGATGGCTGAGCGCGTCGGCGCCGGCGATGTCCATCGCGAGCTCGGACGCGGTCTGCACCGCCTCGGAGCCAAGGAGTTTCAGCACTGACATCCTCGCCACGTCCTCCTCACCCCGTGCGGCGCGCGCCAGCGCGGCAGAACCGAGCAGCCGCAACGACTGGTTGTCCATGACCAATGTGGCCAACCGGGACCGGTCGCGCTCGGTCGTCGGTTCGAGATCCGCGACGAGGTCCGTCAGGCGGTCGGCGAACGACATCCACAACATCGTGCGCTCGTGGCCCAGAGAGCCGTTGGCGACCCGCCAGCCCTCGTTCAGCGGCCCGAGAAGGTTCTCGACAGGAACCCGCGCGTCGGTGAAGAACACTTCGTTGAAGTCCAGATCGTCGACGTCACATGCCGAGGCGAAGGGCCGCCGCACGACGCCCGGGGTGTCGGTCGGCACCAGCAGCACGCTGATGCCCTTGTGCTTGGGTGCGTCGGGGTCGGTGCGGACGAAGGCCAGGATGACGTCGGCGTCGTGAGCGCCGGAGGTCCAGACCTTCTGCCCGTTGAGCACGAAATGGTCCCCGTCGCGGACCGCACGCGTGGACAGGGACGCGAGATCGGATCCCGCACCGGGTTCGCTCATGCCCAGCGCTGCCGTCTTCTCGGCGCGCAGAATCGGCACGGCCCAACGGTGCTGCTGATCCGGTGTACCGAACGTCAACAGCGACGCCGCGATGATGCCGACACCCTGCGGATTGAAGCTGTGGTGTATCCGGCGCCTGGACATCTCCTCCTGATGTACGTACTGCTTCAGCAGTGTGGCGTTGCGCCCACCGAACTCCGGCGGATTCCCCGGCAGCAGCCAGCCGTTGTCGAACAACAGGCACTGCCAGCGACGCGCCCAGTCCGGGATGTGCGCGGTCGACCGCGGCCGCTCGATCGACTCGGCTTCCGGGGGCAGATGCGTGTCGAGGAAGTCGACGAACTCCGCCCGAAATGCCTCGACTTCCGCGTCGAACGTCAGCTGCATCTCGACAAACCCTTCCGGCAATCCCCGCAGGAGAATACCATTCTCGTCATGGGACAGTTACAATCTCTGACACGGAGTATGAGAAGGCCCGTGGCGAACAACTACCAGGCCCTTCTCAGGTACAGTTCATGCATGTTCTCCGCTGATGACATGGGTGCATGATGACCAGCCCGACAGAAGATCCGGCCTGGAAGCAACGCGCGGTCGAGCGCTCCATCAAGACCGCGAAACTGCGCGCCGCCCAACGCGTCCAACGATTCCTGGACGCAGCCCAGTCGATCATCATCGAAAAGGGCAGCACGGACTTCACCGTCCAGGAGGTCGTCGACCGCTCGCGTCAGTCCCTGCGGAGCTTCTACCTGCAATTCGACGGCAAGCATGAACTGCTGCTGGCGCTGTTCGAAGACGCCTTGAGCCGGTCGGCCGACCAGATCCGGGCCGCCACCGAAGGCGAGACAGATCCGCTGCAGCGTCTGAAGATCGCCATCGAACTGCTCTACGAACTGTGCCGGCCCGACCCCGCGGCCAAGCGACCGTTGTTCACCGACTTCGCGCCCCGACTCCTGGTCACTCACCCGGCCGAGGTGAAGATCGCCCACGCACCACTGTTGGCGCTCCTCACCGAACTGATGGAAAGCGCCAGCGCCGCAGGCGAATTGCGCTCGACGGTCAATCCGCGACGCATGGCCGCGATGGCCATGCAGACGGTCATGTTCATCGCGCAGTCCAGTGGCGGAGCCGACGAAGCGACCGCCCATCCCATCACCACCGACGAGGTCTGGGACTTCCTCGCGAACGGTTTTGCCGCACAAAAGTGAGAATAGGGTTCTCGCTTTCAAGAATTTGACTTACACTGCATAGGTGCCCGACCTGTGGACCGATCTTCTCGATTGCCTGAATCTGGCTCCGCGGTCGTCTGACGACGACGACCTGTTCGAGGGGCGTAACCAGACGCTGGAGTACCACCGGGTTTTCGGCGGACAGATCCTCGGGCAGTTCGTCCGCGCGGCCTGCCTGTCCACACCCGACAAGGCGATCAAATCGATCCACGCGGTGTTCCCCCGTGAAGGCCGCGCCGACGAGCCGATCACCTACGCGGTGACGCGCCACCACGAGGGCCGCTCGTTCGCGACGCTGTCGATCGCGGCCACGCAGAGCAAGGGCGCGATCGCGACAGCGTCGATCTCGATGCACGCCGTCGAAGACGGCCACGATCAGCAGTTCATCGACACCGTGCCAACGGTTCTCGGCCCCGAGCACGAGGCTCGGATTGATTTGATCCCGTGGGACACCCGCTCTGCCGACAGCCTCGACACGACCGCGGTCGGGCCGGCCGAGTACGCGCTATGGATGCGCACCCCAGCCGTTGACTCGGAGCTCGCCCCGGCACTCGCCGCGTACGCGACCGACCTGACGTTGATCGGCACTGCGATCCGTCCGCTGGACGGACTGAGCCAGCGCGGCAACGGCACCGCATTCACCTCGGCGGTGACCTCACACACGCTGTGGTTCCACCGGCTGTTCCGGACCGACGACTGGCTGCTGCTGCGCCAGCACAGCCCGCTGGCGGCGCACGGCCGGTGCTTCGGCCGCGGCGACATTCTCACCGCCGAGGGCGCACTGGTTGCCTCCTATGCGCAAGAAGCTCTCCTCCGGCTCTAGCGCCGGACCCCAGATCCCTGAACATCCACTGCTAGTGAGGAATTGAGGCATCACATGACCGGAAGAGTCGAAGGCAAGGTCGCGTTCATCACCGGGGCGGCCCGCGGGCAGGGCCGCAGCCACGCGGTCCGGTTGGCCCAGGAGGGCGCCGACATCATCGCGATCGACATCTGTGCGCCGATCCGCCCCGGCGAGGAGACCGCGATCCCGGCGTCCACGCCCGAGGACCTCGCTGAGACCGCTGACCTGGTGAAGGGCCTCAACCGGCGAATCGTGACCGCCGAAGTCGACGTCCGCGACGCCGCTGCCCTCAAGTCCGCCGTCGACAGCGGCGTGGAACAGCTCGGCCGGCTGGACATCATCGTGGCCAACGCAGGCATCGGTAACGGCGGCAACCTGCTGCATGAGACCAACCAGCTCGACTGGGACGAGATGATCGACATCAACCTCACCGGTGTCTGGAAATCCGTGAAAGCTGCTGTGCCACATATCATCGCCGGGGGCCGCGGCGGTTCCATCATCCTCACCAGCTCGGTCGGTGGTCTGAAGTCCTACCCGATGATCGGCAACTACGTTGCCGCCAAGCACGGTGTGGTCGGCCTGATGCGCTCCTTCGGCGTCGAGCTGGCCCAGCACAACATCCGGGTCAACTCGGTGCACCCGACCCATGTCAGCACCGACATGATCATGAACGAGGGCACCTGGAAGATGTTCCGGCCCGACCTGGAGAACCCCGGCCCAGACGACATGGCGCCCATCTGCCAGATGTTCCACACCATGCCGGTGCCCTGGATCGACGCCATCGATGTCAGTAATGCCGTCCTGTTCCTCGCCTCCGACGAGGCGCGATACATCACCGGTGTCACGCTGCCGATCGACCTCGGTGGCTGCCTGAAGTAGCGGGGCGCGCACCCGGATTCCGGACAATGACGTCCGACGCCGTACTGATCACCGGCGCATTCGGCCTGGTGGGGCAATAGACCGTCCTGCGGATGGCGGCGTCGGGCCGTCCGGTGGTGGCGACCAGTCGGGATTCGAAAGCGAATCGCAAAGTGGCACGGCGATTCCCGAACAACGTCGCGGTCTACTGGTCCGACCTGACCGACACCGACAGCACCCGACAGATGATCGCGGGCGCAGAAAGCCCTTGATTTCCAGCCTATTTCGTGGGATCAAATGATTGCCGACTACCGCCGTGAGGTGGGCGTGGCGCGCTATCCGATGCGGTTGGCGGCACCACTGGCCCGCGCGTTCATGAAGCACAACGACGCGTTTCGCGGCCGGCCCGGCCGATACACCGACCCGTGGGGAGCCATCAGGGAGAAATGGGGCGAACCGATGGCCGACGGCTAGCGCCCGCGCAATCGCCGGGCCGCGGCGTCACGCACGCGGGGCGGAATCCGCACCGAGAAAACAGCATTGAACACGTCTTCGCGCAGCCGGGTGAGAGTGGACGTCTTGATCCGCCACTGCCCGCCGGCCTTCTCGTAGGTTTCGTGGTAGTGGCCGTAGCCCCGCAGGTTCACCCCTGGAGCAAGCCGCACGACATCGTTCAGCGCCCACACCCCCATAGCGGTGGACGGCGACGTCAGTGTTATCTCCGGTGCGTGCACTTGGTGGACGGTCGGTTGCGATGGCTTACCCAACGTCCGGCGCAGGAATGCCACGAATTCATCTGCACCGCTGATGATCTCGCCGCCCGCCCGGCTGGTGTCACTGACGAAGTCGTCGGTGAAGAGGTCCCGCCAGGCCTCCCAGTCCTTGGTGTCGAGCAGCCGGCAGTACCGGGCTTTGAGTTGCTTGATGGCCTCGACGTCGGCCCATGCCCCGGGGTCGGTCATGCGATCACCAGACATAGATCACCACGATCGCACCGAACAGCACCACAAGCCAGCCGTCTGTGGCCAACTGCAACCATCGTGGCGCGGTTCGCACCTCCATGAACTCCCGGATGATCAGGCGGGACTTGATCAGCCCGAGCGCGAGTACCGCGACGGTGATACCCACGCTCGCGGTCACCGGCCCGGTGTGGTGAGCGGGCGCCAGGAACCACGACACCACGGTGATCGCCGACAGTCCGGCCCAGACGGCGGTGGTACGTGCGCCAGCAGTCATGTCACCTCATCACATAGAGCAGCGCGAAGATGACGACCCAGAGCAGGTCGACCATGTGCCAGTAGGTCGCTCCCGTCTCGACATGTGCAACCCGCTTGCCGTTGCGCAGCTCGGCATAGGCGACGCCGAGAAATACCAGGCCGATGGCGACGTGGAACAGGTGCACGCCGGTGAGCATGTAGTAGTACATGAAGAAGTTGTTGCTCGGAAAGGTATGGCCCTGAGCGCTTTTGGCGGCCCACTCATAAGCCTTGACGACCATGAACAGCACGCCGCACAGCCCGCCGCCGATGGTCAGCTTGCGCGCGCGGTCGAATTCGCCACCGCGAGTCAGCTGCACCGCACGGGCCACGAACCACGAACTGGCCAGCAGCACCAAGGTGTTGACCACACCGATGTTCAGGCTCAGGTGCCGCTGCGACTCGATGAACAGGTCCCGTTCCTGGTGGCGGGAGATCATGAAGATGACAAAGTAGCTGCCGAAGATCACGAAGTCGCCCAGGACGAACACCCAGAGGTCCTTGTCGGCCGGCAGCTGCCGTTTGGGCCTCGTCATCGAATCGGCCGCAGGCGTGGAAGTTTCCGTCATCGTTCAGTCCTGGACCTGCTCGCCGGGCGACTGATTCTTGATCGCCACATACAGCAGCCGGATCATGCAGAACTCCCACACCACGAAGATCACCGTGCCGAGATAGAAGCTGATGGACCCGTTCCACGCCAACGGTCCGGACCGGAAGACGAACACCGGGCCGGCGAGCAGTTCCGTCACGATCATCCAGATCGACATGTAGGCAAGCCATTTCGGCAGAATGGCGTTGCGGTCGAGGAATATCGCCAGCGCCAGCACCATGTTCTGGGTGCAGAAGCACCCCAGTGAGCCGACGAACGACAGCAGGCACCAGTCGTACAGCATCACCATGATCTGTGGATCCCGGTCGGGCCGCAACGCAGCCGCCACGAATGCGAATGCCGGGATCAGGCAGCCTGGCAGTCCGCCGACCACCAGGGCGCCGATGTAGGCGTAGGCGAAGACGGGGCTGACCGACATCCGTTTGATCTGTTGCGCGATGAGCCCGTTCGCAATGCTGGCGAAGCCGATGAAGAACATCAGCAGCGCGAACCCGATCCGGATGGTCAGCGAGTGGTCGACGAAGAACTGCACGATCTGCGCCGGCGTGATGTCGGGCCGCGGCGGTGGCATCACCCGCGTCAGCACCACGAAGATGAGCCCGAAGATGTTGTAGAACACCGGGATCGTCCACCACGTGATCCACTGGTCGACCTTCGGCTTGTGCGTCCAGGCCGGGGCGTCTGCGAGGCCGACCGTCATGACTCCCTCGCCTGGGCACTGATCGCCGACCGCACCACCACGAACATGACGGCGAGATACAGGCAGAAGGCGCCCAGTCGCAGCCAGAACGACACGATGCCGTTCCAGGCCAGCGGCCCGTCGGTGAAGACCACCGCACACACCGCGGGCGTCATCGCCGCCGCGGTGACCACGCTGAAACCGGCGACCCACCGCGGGAAGATCGGCGCCGGCCGGCGGTCCAGATGAACCGCCAGCGCCAGACAGAGATTCATGACGACGACGGCCCCGACCGGTGCGGTGAAAACGAGCCAGGCCATGTCGTTGAGAAGCAGGACCAGGTGAGGATCCCGACCCGGTCGGTAGGCCGCGATGAGCCAGAAGACGTCGGCAATGGCGAACAGCGTTGCGCCCGTGGCGGCCGCACCCAGGTAGCTGTACGCCAAGACGTGACTCGGCAACGACATTCGCTTGATCTGCACGGCGATCGTCATGAAGAACGGGATCAGCATGATGGCGCACAGGTTGAACGTCACCATCGAGAACCGGATCGACGCGGTGTGCTGTGCGTAGAAGTCCGCGACCTGTACCGCGGTCATGCTGGGTGGCATCGGCGGCCAGAAACCCGGAAAGGCCACGAACGCCAGTGCCATGATCGCGCCGAAAACCGGTACCAGCCACAGGCTTATCCATTGGGGTCGCAAGTCCACAGGGGACTCCCTCCATCCGCCGATTCGGTTGCCGATCGGCTACTTCCGCACGGTAGCCGATCGGCAACCTAGCGGTCAATACTCAGCTAGGCTTTGGCGCGTGGGGAGATTCAGCGAGATCACGCGCAGCGCCGCACAGACCCGGGTGCTCGATGCCGCGCTGACCCTGATCGCGGCGCACGGCGTCAGTGGCACATCGCTGCAGATGATCGCCGACGCGATGGGCGTGACGAAGGCGGCCGTCTACAAGCAGTTCAAGACCAAAGAAGAGATCGTCGTCGCGATCACTGAGCGCGAACTCGGCAAGCTGGAGGATGCGCTCGACGCCGCCGAGGCCACCGGCCAGGCGGCTGCAGCCCGGGAAGTATTGCTGGGCAGGGTGATCGACCTCGCCATCGATCGTCGCGGCGCGGTGAACGTGCTGCAATTTGATCCCGTCATCATCCGACTACAGGCCGAACACGAGCCGTTTCAGCGGTTCGTCGAGCGGTTGTACGGCGCACTGCTGGGCACCGAGGACGGTGTCGCGGCCAGGCTGCACGCGGCGATGTTGTCGAGCGCGATCAGCGTGGCGGTGATGCACCCCTTGGTCGCCGATATCGACGACGACACCCTGCGTACGCAACTCCTGGAGATGACGCGCCGAATGCTCGGCCTCTAGGGTTCGCGGGCGAACAATCGCTCGGCGGCCGAGTAGGGGTCGTCATCACCGCTCGCGACCGCTTCGGCGAGCCGATCGAGGTCGGGATGGGCCCGCAGCCGGGTGAGCGCCAGCGACAGGATCTGTGCACGGGCACGCGCGGCGCGGTGGGCCGCATCGTCGGCCCGGTGATGCGCGTCGATCGCGTCGATCAACTCGGACAGTCCTTCACCCTGCGCGGCAACGAGTTTGAGGATCGGCACGGCGGTCTCGCCACGCAGATCACGGACCGTCTGGTCGGCGCCGTCCCGGTCGGCCTTGTTCACGACGACGATGTCGGCGACTTCGAGCAGACCGGCCTTCGCGGCCTGCACCGCGTCACCGGCGCCGGGGTTGAGGATCACGATCGTCGGGTCGGCGATCGCGGCGACCTCGACCTCCGACTGCCCGACGCCGACCGTTTCGAGCACGATCAGGTCATACGCCAGCGCCGCCAACACTCTGATGGCGGCCGGCACCGCGGCGGCCAGGCCACCGAGGTGGCCGCGCGTGGCCACCGACCGGATCAGCACGTCGGGATCGTTGATGTGCGCGGCCATCCGGATCCGGTCGCCGAGCAGCGCGCCGCCGCTGTACGGCGACGACGGGTCGACGGCCAGCACCGCCACCCGCATCCCGCGCGCACGGTAGGCCCCGACGAGCACGCCGACCGTCGTGGACTTTCCGGCACCGGGCGGCCCCGTCACCCCCAGCACCCTGGGCGGCCGCGAGCCGCCGAGGGCGTCGAGAACCTCAGTCCGGCGCGGACTCTCGACAAGGCTCAGCAGTCGACCGATCGCGCGGAGAGAACCGCTGCGGGCCGCCGCGATGAGCTCGTCGATCGTCATCATCCGCACTCTATCCGACCCACCCCCTTGATTGAGAATGTTATTCTCCAATGAAGAGAGCATTCCTTGCACGAAGGGTAGGCGGTATGGAGATCAGTGGCAGCTCGGCCATCGTCGTCGGCGGTACCGGCGGGCTCGGCGAAGCAACAGTGCGGCGCCTCGTCACCGCGGGCGCGAAAGTCGTGGTCGCCGATGTCGCCGACGACAAGGGCAAAGCCCTGCAGGACGAGCTGGGTATTCGCTACGTCCACACCGACGCCACCTCCGAGGAATCTGTGCAAGCCGCCATCGCCGAGGCCGAATCGCTTGGACCGCTACGGATTTCGGTGGACACGCACGGCGGTCCGGCCGCCGGCGGACGGCTGATCGGCAAGGATGGCTCGCCGCTGGGACTCGACGGCTTCGAGACAACCATCAAGTTCTATCTGACGGCTGTGTTCAACGTGATGCGCCTCGCGGCAGCCGCCATCGCCAAGACCGACCCGCTCGAGGAAGGCGCCCGCGGCGTCATCATCAACACCGCGTCGATCGCCGGCATGGAAGGCCAGATCGGCCAGCTCCCCTACTCCGCGGCCAAGGGCGGCGTACTCGGGATGACGCTGGTCGCCGCCCGCGACCTGTCACCGCTGGGCATCCGGGTCGTCAGCATCGCACCGGGCACCATCAACACCCCGGCCTACGGTCAGGCGGCCGACCAACTGGAGAAGTACTGGGCCCCGCAGATCCCGTTCCCCAAGCGCATGGGCCGCTCGACGGAGTACGCGCAACTGGCCCAGAGCATCATCGAAAACGACTACCTCAACGGCGAAGTCATCCGTCTCGACGGCGCCCTGCGCTTCCCGCCGCGCTGACCGGCCACCCGGTACGAAAGTGGGGGTCACTCCGACGGCGTGACCCCCACTTTCGTATCGCGACTATCCCTTGGCGATCAGTCCGTCGACGATCTTGTTGAAGTCGGCGGTGCCGAAAGACACGTACTCCGCGAGGTTCGCGTAGTCCAGCGACGCCATCACCGAACGCTCCAGCTGGATGTTCATCAGACGCTTGGTGGCCTCGACGGCCTGCTTGGGCAACTCCGCGAGCTGTTTGGCGCACGCGATGGCTTCGGCCAACGGGTCGGCGACGACATGATTCGCCAGACCGAGCTCGAGGGCGCGGGCCGCCTTGATCCGCACACCTGTCAACGCAAACTCCTTGGCCTGCAACAGGCTTATCTGCGACCCCCAGACCAGCGGACCACCGTCGGCCGCAACCAGACCGATCTGCACGTGCGGGTCAGCGAAGAACGCATTTTCGGCCATGTAGACGATGTCCGACAGCGCGGCCAAGCTGCACCCGAGACCGACTGCCGGCCCGTTCACGGCGGCAACGACCGGGATGCGGCAGCGGACCATACCGATGACGAGGTCGCGGCCGTGCTTGATGGTCTTCTGCCGCAAGGCTTCATCGTGGCGCAGCTCGTCGAGATAGTTGAAGTCGCCACCCGCGGAGAAGGCCCGGCCGGCTCCGGTGATCACCGCCGCCCGGGCGTCGGCGTCCTCGTTGAGTGACTCCCAGATGCTCGCCAGACCGACGTGCAGCGGGTCGTTGACGGCGTTGAGCTCCTCCGGGCGGTTCAGCGTGATGATCCGCAGCGGGCCGTCGGCCGTTACGTCGATTTCCGTTGGCATGCCGTACAAGTCAGACTCCTAATCCCAGAATGCGTTGTGCGATTATGTTTTTCTGAATCTGCGAGGTGCCGCCCATCACGCTCTGGGCACGGCTGTACATGTAGGCGCCGAACAACTCGGGATCTCCGGTGCCGACCGTCGCCAGCGCCGCATGCCCCACCGATTGCTCGGTCCACGTCATCAGCAGCTTGTCGAGGGAACCGTTCGGCCCGTGCGTGATCCCGTCGAGCTGCTCGGACAACCGCCTGCGCACGTGCAGGCGCAGCATCTCGGTCTGCACCCATGCCCACGACAGCGCTTCCGGCGGCGTGCCGTCGACCCGGGCGGCTAACTGCCGCACCAGTTTTCCGTAGCGCGCCGAGAACCCGAGGGTCGAGGGTTCGCGCTCGTGACTGACGACCGTCATCGCGAGCTTCCAGCCCTCCCCCGGCGCACCGACCATGTTCTCCGCCGGCACGCGGGCCCCGTCGAACAGCACCTGGCCGAATTCCTTGGTGACACCGCTGATCATCTTCAACGGCCGCTGCTCGATGCCCGGCTGGTGCATCGAGACGATGAACGCCGAGATGCCCTTGTGCTTTGCAACGTCCTTGTCGGTGCGCGCCAGCACCAGGCACCAGTCGGCCACATCGGAATAGCTCGTCCAGACCTTGTGTCCGTGGATGACGTACTCGTCACCGTCGCGCGTGGCCGTCGTGGTCAGCGACGCGAGATCCGAGCCCGCACCCGGCTCGGAGAAGCCCTGGCACCAGCGCTCGGTGCCATTGATCATCCCGGGCAGAAACCGTTGCTGCAGTTCCTTGCTGCCGTGGTGGCCCAGTCCCACCACGAGGTAGCCGAGACTCGGCCGCGCCGGCGCTCCCGCCTTCGCGATCTCCTCGTCGACGATGACGTCGTACACCGGCGGCAGTTCCTGCCCACCGAATTGTCGCGGCCACGAGGTGCCGAAGAAGCCCGCGCCGTAGAGCGCGCGGTGCCAATCACCTTGAGCCGCCCAGTATTCGTCGCCCGAGGTCGGGAACCTGCCCTTCTGCTCGGTCAGCCAATTCCGGAGCCGGTCCCGGAAAGCGGCTTCCTCCGGTGAGTCACGAAAGTCCAATGGTCAGCTCCTCCAACTTGGCCGGCCACAGCTCGGTGGCGGTCAGAACGCGACGCAGGTACACGTGCGCAAGACATTCCCAGGTGTTGCCGATGCCGCCGTGCACCTGGATCGACGTCTCGCAGACCGTCAATGCCGCACGCGCACAGTAGATTTTGGCAACCCGTGCCGCTTCGATCGCCTCGGCGGCGGGCAGGGCATCAACAGCCCAGGCGGCGTGCCGCAGCACGCTGACCGAGCCCTCGATGAGCGCAAGGCTTTCGGCCAGCAGATGCGCGACGGCCTGATACGAGCCGATCGCCGCACCGTACTGTTCGCGCACCTTGGCGTAGTCGACGGCCAGCGCATGCACCCCGCGCGCGGCACCGACGAGATCGGCACACGTGACCGTGAGCGCCAGTGCATGCCAGCGGCCGGCGTCCTCCGCGGACAGCTCACTCAATTCGGGCGGCCATTCCGCCACGCCGGTCACTCCGCCCAGCAGATCGACCGAATCCGGTTGCGCACTTGCGGCTTCCGGCTCTCGGCCGAGTATCCGCCGGAGGTCATCGGCCAGCACCGGCCCTAGGAACGGCACGTCGACAAGTCCGCGAGCGAACTCCTCGGCGACGATGGCCACCTCGACGCCGGAGGCCCCGTCAGAGCGCAGCGTCCGAAACCCGGTGCTGTCGACGGCCTTCTCCAGCTGAGTGCGGCGGCCGGCATCATCGAGGTCGGCGACCGAGTGCAGGCCGAAATCGGCAGCCAATTCGGCGGCCGATTCGGCGAGTTGCCGCTGTTCGGCGGTCAGACGGACGTCCACAGGCGCTCCTTGAGCACTCGGCGCAGCACCTTCCCGGAAGGCAGCCGCGGGATTTCGGGTACGAACACAACGCGGCTCGGCCGCTTGTAGGAGGCCAGTCTGGCGCCGACCAAGTCCATCAATTCGCCATCGGTGACGGCCGAGTTCGTGGCCACCGCAGCCACCACCGTCTCACCGTCTCGTGCGTCGGGCAGCCCGAACACCGCGCAGTCGGCGACGGCGGGATGCGAATGCAGGACCGCTTCGATCTCGGCCGGGGCCACCTGGAAGCCCCGCACCTTGATCATCTCCTTGCGCCGGTCGGTGATCCGTAGCCGCCCGGACTCATCGAAATGTCCGATGTCACCGGTGTGGAACCAGCCGTCGACGATGACCGTCGAGGTTTCCTCCGCGGGAAGATAGCCGGCCATCACCGCTTCCGAGCGCACCTCGATCTCTCCGGACTCCGCGATGCGCACATCGACGCCGGGCACCGGCCTGCCGACGGTGTCCAACCGCCCACCAGTGAGGTCATCGCACGCGATGACGACCAATTCGGTTGTCCCGTAAGCGGTTACCCAGCCCACGCCGGTACGGCGCGTGATCTCTTCGGCCACCGTCGCGGTCACCGGCGTCGCGCACCACATGAGGTACCGCAGCGACGAGAGGTCGTAGGTCTCCAGCCGTGGGTGGGCGGCAAGAGCCAATGCGATTGGCGCCACCGTCATTTCGATGGTGATGCGGTCGGTTTCGATGTGGCGCAGCATGGCTTCGACGTCGAATCGCGGATGTAACCGAATCCAGGCACCCGCGTCCAGCACCGTCATGATGTTCAGCAGGCCGAGAATGTGCGACGGTGGGGTCATCACCTGCAGGCGGTCCGCGGCGGACAGACCGAGCGCGGCGCGCCACTGGCGCACGGCAGCAGCCAGCCCACGGTGGCTATGGCGGACTGCCTTGGGCATCCCGGTGGTACCGGAGCTGAAGGCCAGCACGGCATCCGAATCCGGCGCCGGAGTGCCGGCGGGTGAGTCCTTCGCGGCGATGGGCTCGTCGAGATGCAGCATCGGCATCAGATCAGCGAGAACAGCGCTGTCGCCGACTGCGCATGACGGCGCCGTCACCGCCAGCGCGTGCTGCACCTCGGCGCGCCGCCATGCCGGACTGAGCAGCACGGCGGCGGCGCCCAGACGCCAGATGGCGTGCAGCGCAATCACGAATTCCGGGCGGGTCGACGACATCAGGGCGACGCGGTCACCCACACCGACGCCCCGGTCGGCCAACACGGCGGCCATCCCGCCGGCGAGGGCGTCGAGCTCCGGCCGGCTGTACTCCCGCTGATCGAAGGCGAGCACCGCACCGTCAGCCACGTCGCGCCCGCTCCTTCCAGCAGAGTGAGAAGATTTCCGGTTGATACCGAGAATCATATTCTCCTATAGTTAGAACGACAATACGCGACGATGGGACGATGATGGGGCCAGCCACGACGACGGCGACGACCGGCACGGACGCGGGCACGGGCACGGGCACGATCACCATTCACCTCGACCGGCAGAAGGTGTCGGTCCCCCGCGTCGGCGATGAGACGCTACTGGACAGCGCCCGGCGGGCCGGGCTGGCGCCACCGTTCTCCTGCGAGGCAGGCAACTGTGGCACCTGCATCGCCATGTTGACCGAAGGCAGCGCCACGATGCGCAACAACGAGGCCCTGGACGACGACGAAGTCGCCGAGGGTTATGTGCTGACCTGCCAAGCAGTTCCGGACACCGCGTCGGTGACCGTGCGTTACGACGACTGAGCCGGCGCCGGCCGGTACTCTGCGTGGTGGCCGGCGATTCGGATCGGACTGCCGATCAACCGGAAATCGCCTGCGGTGACGATCATTTCCGGCGTCGCATCCAAGGCTTCCGGCAGTGTGCGAACGGCTGCCGCCGGAATGCCGAGCGCACGCAGCCGCTTTTCCCAGCCGGTGGCGGTGTCGGTGGACAGCACCTCCTCGACCACCGCGAGCACCTCGTCCCGGCTCGCGGCTCGTTCCGCCATGGTGGCGAACGGAATCTCACCGTTGCGGTCGATGCCCGCCTCCCCCACAAACGATCTCCAGAAGCCGTCGTGGGTGATGAACAACGCCAGATACCCGTCCGCCGTCTCGAAGAGCTGCGCCGGTACGTAATACGAGTGCGCCCCGTTCGGGTGCCGGCTCGGGTGCGTGCCATCGTTCAGATACGCCGCCGCACGGTAGTTCAGTTGCGACAGCATCACGTCGCGCAGACACACCTCGACCTGACCACCACGCCCCGACACGATCTGGGCGAGCAGGCCCAGCGCCGCCGCCATGCCGGTGGAATTGTCCGCGGATGAGTAACCGGGCAGCGTCGGCGGCCCGTCCGGGTCGCCGGTCATCGCGGCCACTCCCGTCGCCGCCTGGATGACGTAGTCGAATGCCGGGTCGTCGCCGCCGTCCAGCCCGAAGCCCGTCATCGCCACACAGACGATCTTCTCGTTGAACTGGCGCAGCGACTGATACGTCAGGCCCAGCCGGCGAATCACCGAAGGTTTCATGTTCACCAGCAGCGCATGGGATTCGGCGACCAGCTCGCCGAGCCGCGCCTTGCCCGCTTCCGACGCCAGGTCCAGGCAGATGCTGGTCTTGTTGCGGTTGAGGCTCGCGAAGTAGCTGTCGCTGACCTGCCGGGAAATCTCCCCGCCGGGCGGCTCGATCTTGATCACCTCGGCACCCAGATCCGCGAGCAGCATCGTCGCGTACGGGCCGGCCAGCATGACGCCGACCTCGAGAATCCGGATACCGGCGAGAGGAGCATTCATTTCGGCGCCGAGACTACGGTTTGTGATGCGGTTTCGCCGAAAAGTCGCGAAAACGCGCCGCCTCGACGTCTCACGAGACTGCCTTGGCGAGCTCGGCGATCACCTCGCGCGTGCGGTGCTTCGAGGCGATCAACTCGTCGCGGTTGTCCCCGATGGGCAGCAGGCGTACCGACAGATCCGTCACGCCCGCGTCGGCGAACTGCCTGAACCGCTTGAGAATCGACTCTTCGTCGCCGGCCGCGCACAGGTCGCCGACGCTCCGGGCGTCCCCGCGGTCCAGCAGCTTCTGGTAATTCGGCGATGTCTCTGCCTCGGCCAGGATGCGGTTCGCCCGGTCCTTGGCGGCGTCGATCTCGGAGTTGGCGCACAGCGTGACCGGGATGCCGGCGACGATGCGTGGCGCAGGCCGACCCGCTTCGGCGGCGGCCTTGTTGATCTTGGGCGCGATGTGCTCGCCGATCGCCTTCTCGTCGGCCATCCACAGCGACGTGCCGTCAGCGTGCCCACCGGCGATCTGCAGCATCACCGGCCCCAGCGCCGACACCAGCACCGGCATCGGGGTATCCGCGCCGAGCACCGTCGGATTGTGCACGGTGAACGAATCATTCTCCACGTCAACGGCTCCCGGACCACTGATCGCGGTGTTCAGCACCTGCAGGTAGTCACGGGTATACGCGGCGGGCTTGTCATAGGGCAGGCCCAGCATGTCGCGCACGATCCAATGATGCGACGGCCCGACACCCAGAGCCAGGCGACCGCCCGACATGGCGTGCACCGAAAGTGCCTGACGGGCAAGAGCGACCGGATGCTGCGCCTGCAGCGGAACCACCGCCGTACCGAGTTCGATGCGCGATGTGTTCGCCGCCATCAACGCCACCATCGTCAGGCAGTCGAAATCGTTGGGAACCTGCGGCATCCAGGCGCTGTCGAGCCCCGCGCTCTCGGCCCACTGGATGTCGGCGACCAGTTTGGCGACCTTGCGCGCCATGTCGCCGCGCTCGGCCCCGATCATCACACCGAGGCGCATGTCAGCCCACCGCGCTTTCCGACGTCAGCTTGCGCACTTCCGCCACCAGGGTGTCGAGCCCCGTACCGGTGGGAAACACTGCCGCCGCACCGACTTCCAGCAGTTTCGGCACATCGCCCAACGGAATCGTGCCGCCCACGACGACCGCGATGTCTCCGGCGTCGGCGGCCCGCAGCGCTTCGACGGTGCGCGCCGTCAGCGCCAGGTGCGCACCGGACAGGATCGACAGGCCGACGAGGGCGACGTCCTCCTGCAGAGCGATCGACACGATGTCCTCGATCCGCTGCCGGATACCGGTGTAGATCACCTCGAAGCCCGCGTCCCGCAGGGTCCGGGCGACGATCTTGGCGCCCCGGTCGTGACCGTCCAGCCCGGGCTTGGCCACCAATACGCGGACTGCCATCAGATCGCTCCTCGCGTGCGCAGCATCAGAACACCACCGGCTGCTGGAACTCGCCCCACACCGATTTCAACGTCGACACCATCTCTCCCACCGTGCAGTAAGCATTCGCGCAATCGATGAGCCGGTGCATCAAGTTGTCGTCGCCATCGGCCGAACGAGCCAGGGCGGCAAGGGCTTCCTTCACCGCGACATCGTCGCGTTCAGCCTTCACCTTGGCCAGCCGTTTGAGCTGCTTGTCGCGGCCTTCGGCATCCAGTTCATACGTGGCGAGGTCGGGCGCGGGTTCGTCGACGACGAACTTGTTGACCCCGACCACCGGGCGCTCGCCCGACTCGGTCTCCTGGTGGATCTTGAACGCCTCGTCGGCGATCAGCCCCTGCAGGTAACCGTCCTCGATGCAGCGCACCATGCCGCCGTGCGACTCGAGATCGCGCATGATCTCAATGATCTTCTCTTCGGTGGCGTCGGTGAGTGCCTCGACGAAATATGAGCCGCCCAACGGGTCGGCCACCTTGGCGACGCCGGTTTCGTAGGCCAGGATCTGCTGGGTCCGCAGGGCCAGCGTCGCGGACTCCTCGCTGGGCAGGGCGAATGGCTCATCCCACGCCGCGGTGAACATGGACTGTACGCCGCCGAGCACCGAGGCCAGCGCTTCGTAGGCGACCCGCACCAGATTGTTCTGCGCCTGCGGCGCATACAGGGACGCCCCGCCCGAGACGCACCCGAACCGGAACATCGACGCCTTGTCGGTGGTGGCGCCATAACGCTCGCGCACGATGGTGGCCCAACGGCGGCGTCCCGCACGGTATTTGGCGATCTCCTCGAAGAAATCGCCGTGCGTGTAGAAGAAGAAGGAAATCTGCGGCGCAAACTTTTCGATGGTCATCCGGCCCCGCTCGACGACCGTGTCGCAATACGTGACACCGTCCGCCAGCGTGAACGCCATCTCCTGCACGGCGTTTGCGCCGGCATCACGGAAGTGGGCTCCCGCCACCGAAATCGCGTTGAATCTCGGCACCTCGGCAGCACAGAACTCGATGGTGTCGGCGATCAGGCGCAGCGACGGCTCGGGCGGCCAGATCCAGGTTCCGCGCGAGGCGTACTCCTTGAGGATGTCGTTCTGGATTGTGCCGGTGAGCTTTTCGCGCGGCACACCCTTCTTCTCCGCGGCCGCGACGTAGAACGCCAACAGGATGGCGGCCGTCCCGTTGATCGTGAAGCTGGTGCTGATCTTGTCCAGCGGAATGCCATCGAACAGCACTTCTGCGTCGGCCAGGGTGTCGACGGCGACGCCGACGCGGCCGACCTCCTCGCCGTACTCCTCGTCGTCGGAGTCGTAGCCGCACTGCGTCGGCAGATCAAGGGCGACCGAGAGTCCCGTCCCGCCTTGATCCAGTAGATAGCGGTAGCGCTGATTCGACTCCTCGGCAGTGCCGAAACCCGAGTACTGACGGAAAGTCCACAACTTTCCGCGGTACCCGGACGCGAAATTTCCCCGGGTGAAGGGGAATTCACCCGGCTGCGGCGGATCGCCCTGACGATCCGCGGGTCCGTAGACCGGCTTCAGCGGTATTCCGGACGGAGTCTGGCCATCGTTATCCATCAATGGATAACGTACTTGCAAAAAAAGAGAATGCCAATACCATTTTCGGTAACAGCTCCTGAGGAGGACGATGACGGACCACGCACTCGCCGACAAGACAATGGTGATCTCCGGAGCGAGCAGGGGTATCGGACTGGCGATAGCCGTGGCCGCCGCACAGCAGGGCGCCAATGTCGTACTGCTCGCGAAGACCGCCGAGCCCCATCCCCGACTGCCCGGTACGGTCTACACCGCCGCGGCCGAGATCGAGGCTGCCGGCGGAAAGGCCGCCGCCGTGGTCGGTGACATCCGCTCCGAGGACGACGTCAACCGCGTCGTCGACGTGGCGGTCGAGCGCTTCGGTGGTGTCGACATCTGCGTCAACAACGCGAGCGCGATCGGCGTCGAGCCGACAGAGCTGTTGTCCGCCAAGAAGTTCGATCTGATGCAGCAGGTCAATATCCGGGGCACCTTCCTGTTGACGAAGGCCTCGCTGCCGCACCTGCGCCAGTCGGACAACGCCCACGTGCTGACCATCGCGCCACCCCTGAACCTGACGCCACGCTGGCTGGGTGCGCACCCGGCGTACACGCTGTCGAAGTACGGGATGACCCTGCTGTCACTCGGCTGGGCGGCCGAATACGCCGATGCCGGCATCGCGTTCAACTGCCTTTGGCCCGAGACCTATATCGCCACCTCGGCGGTCGCCAACATGGCCGACGGCGCAGCGCTGCTGGACTCGTCGCGCAGCCCGGCGATCATGGGTGACGCGGCGGTCCAGATTCTGCTGCGCCGGGCCACCGACTGCACTGCAGGCTGTTTCATCGACGCCGACGTCCTCACCGCGGCCGGCAAGGACCTGACCCGGTACGGCGGTGGATCCGACCCGATCCCGGATCTGTTCCTCGGCTAGCAGGCCCGCGAGCGATCGGTCATTTGATGGTGAACAAGATGACAGCGACGAACTGGAGACCGGCCTCGTGAGCACCGTTCGGCACCGGCATCGCCACCACCGACCTGCACATCCGCTACCTGCGCCGCATCGACACCGGTCCGGCCCGCGCGGAGGCACGGATCGTGCACCGAGGTCGGCGCTCAGCGGTCGTTCAGATCGAAATCCGGCGCGGCAACGGCGATCTCGCCGCGACAGCGACGGTCAACTTCGCCGCGCTCGAGGGTCGGCCCTGATCACTCCCCGCCGCGCACCTGATCTTTGACCGCCGACACCACGGGCGGCGCGGTGCGCCAGTTCGGCAGGCCGTCCTCCTCAAGCCCGACCGGAAACCCGTTGTCGTGCACCTGCGCCCAGTGACTGTGATTCAGTTCGTGCAGGGTGAAGCAGGCGTTGAGGGAGTTGTAGAAGCCCATGTTGTCCTGCGTCTGGTTGACGGACTCTTTGATCAGCAGGGCAGCCATCGTCGGTACCGCGGCGATCCGTCGGGCGAATTCCAGTGTGCGGTCAGCAAGTTCGTCAGCCGGAAACACCTTGCTCACCATACCCATGCGGTGGGCTTCGTCCACTGACAGGCTGTCTCCGGTGAGCATCAGCTCTTTCGTCTTGCGGGGCCCGAATTCCCATGGGTGCGCGAAGTATTCGACACCGCACATACCCAACCGGGTGCCCACCACGTCCGCGAACGTGGTGTTGTCGGCCGCGACGATCAGGTCGCACGCCCACATCAGCATGAGTGCGGCGGCGTACACGTCGCCGTGCACCTGGGCGACGGTGATCTTGCGCAGGTTGCGCCACCGGCGGGTGTTCTCGAAGTAGTAGTGCCACTCCTGCAGCATCAGCATCTCGGCGCCCTGACGGGTGGCGCCGTTGATCCGGAAGCTCGGGTGCTGGTCGGGTCCGGGCGCGCGTTCAGCGCGCGACTGCGACGAGCCGAGGTCATGGCCCGAGGAGAACATGGGCCCCAGCCCGCCGAGGATGACGACGCGGACGGTGTCGTCGGCCTCGGCCTGCAGGAACGCCTCATGCAGTTCGGTGAGCATGCCGCGGCTCTGCGCGTTGCGAGTGTCCGGGCGGTTCAACATGATTCGGGCGATGGTGCCCTCGTCGAGGGTTTCGTACGTGACGTACTTGTAGTCGGCCATGTCGCAGTCTCCCCCTACAGGCTCAAGATGGTCGCCGACGCGGTGCCCGGCGCGCCGTAGACCTGGGCCAGACCGACGCGCGGATTGCCCGGCACCTGCCGCTCCCCCGCCTCACCGCGCAGCTGGCGCACCAGCTCGTGCATCTGGCGCAGCCCCGACGCGCCGATCGGCTCGCCATTGGCGATGAGTCCGCCATCGGTGTTGATCGGCAGCGACCCATGGATCTCGGTGGCACCATCGGCCAGCAGCTTCTCCTGCTCACCGTCGGCACACAGCCCGGTTTCGGCCATGTGGATGACTTCGGCACCCGCGTCGGTGTCCTGCAGCTGCGCGACGTCGACGTCCTCCGGCCCGATGCCGGCGGCCTCGTAGGCGGCTTTGGCGGCGTAGACGGTGGGCGACACGTCCTCGTCGAGCGGCGCGGAGGTGGCGTGCACCTCGTAGGCGCCGTAGGTACGGGTGCGGATCTCGCTGGCGCGCACGTAGACCGGCTTGTCGGTATAGCGGTGGGCGATGTCGGCTCGGCACATGATGACCGCGGCAGCGCCTTCGTCGGGTGCGCAGAACATGTATTGGCGCAACGGATAGTTGAGCACCGGCGAGGCCATGATCTCGTCAACGGTGATCTCCTTGCGCCGGAACGCGTTCGGGTTCAAGATGCCGTTGCGGAAGTTCTTGTTGGCCACCCGCGCCAGGGTCTCCTCGGAGATGCCGTGCTTGTTGATGTAGTGGTTGGCCTTCATCCCGAAGAACTTCGTCGTGACGAACTGTCCATTGTTGGCGTACCACTGCGGCAGCGCGAGCTTGGCCGGATCGTCGGTGAAGGCGCCACGCGGGTGCTTGTCGAGACCGATCGCGATCCCGATGTCGTACTTACCGAGCCGGATGGTGTCGGCGGTCTGCTGGATGGCGCTGGCCGCGGTGGCGCAGGCATTGAACACGTTGGTGAACGTGATGCCCGTCAGCCCCACCAGGCGGGTCACCGCGTCGGGGTTGGACACCTCATAGCTGCCGCCGAAGCCGAACTGGATGTCCTTCCACTCCAGGTTGGCATCGGTCAGCGCACCTTGGATCGCTTCGGCGCCCATCTCCATGGCGGTCTTGTCGAACCGGCCGAACGGATGGATACCGACGCCGATGATCGCTACGTCGTTGCTCATGCCGCCACCGGCTTGAACCAGAAGGTGACCAGCTCATCGCCGTCGGCGTCGGTGGCGAAAGGCGCCATGGTGAGCTCGACCTCCATGCCGAATTTCAACTTTGCCGGATCATTCTCGGTCAGTCGGCCCTCGACCCGGATGACGTCACCGAGCTGCACCAGCCCGACGCCGAACGGCACGAAGTCCTTGCCGGTCGGGCCGGCGTACGGTGCTCCGGGCGGGAAACCCTGTGTGGTCCAGGCGATCACCGTGCCGCGCCGCGGCAGCAGCACGTCGGACATCTCGGCCTTGCTGCACTTCGGGCAACGGTCCTGGCGCGGGAACGTCGACGCCGCGCAGGCACCGCACTGACTGCCGATCAGCTGCGGGTCGGCGTCCGGCCACGTCGAGATTTCCGGGGCAAGCGCTTTCTGCATGGTCACTCCTAATCGCTCGCGGGGAGGGGTTTGGCTTCCTTGAGGACGAGCGGTGTCGACCCGACGCTCAATGTGCCGGCGCCGGCCCGGGTGACCAAGACCTCCGCCGCGGCGTCGTCGACGTATCGCTTGCCCATCACGGAACCGTGGCACAACTTCGGGTCCGCGACCGCCGCACCGTCGACCTCGGCATCGAGCGCCACCATGGGGGCACCACCGCACCGCAGATCGTCGAGGCTGTCCCCCGTCCGGACGACGATCACTTGGGTGTCACAGACCTGACTGCGCAGCCGGCTACCTGTCTTGACCATGAGAATCAGGTTATCAGAAAGGAGAACGCTACTTCCATAAAGGCGCTCAGTACGCGAAACACATCGTCAGCGTCGACACCTGGGCAGGTCCGCACTGATACACCCCTGCGCCGGCGGCGCGGTGACTAGAGGCGTTCGTCCACTACCGCTCGGGCCTGCCCGCCAGCCAAAGCGCCTGGCCCATAACTCTTTTCGATCAGTGCCCACGGATCGGCATACGGACCGCGCCGCTCGACCTTCCGCTGGACCGCGAGCAACGTCCGCAGTACCGGACGGATCGCCGGCCCCAACACCTTCAGTAGCGTGCGGGCGCGCCCCAGGGATTCCGCAACCCAGGACACCGTCTCAGTCCAGGGATGCTCCTGGAATTGCAGCAGCTCCTGCGCTTCGGTGGTGTCGAAGTAGCCGGTGAAGCCCCAACCCCGCTCATCGTCCGGATCCCCAGGCAGGCTCGCCGACGGCCCGAGCCGCCCGATGCCGAACGCCTGCATCATGTCGTCCTCGACATCCCGGAAAGCATGCAGATGCGTATCGTCGCCACCGATCAACAGAGTCTTGCCGGTCACCGCTTCACGGCGGTCAACGGCGTTCGCGAATGCGAGTGCGACGTCGCGGGCATCGACCGTGTGCAACTGATTGTCCCGCGGCGTCGCGCGCATCAGCACCAGGTAGTCGGCGTTGAAGTTGGCCGAGACGTCGGTCGAGATGACTCCCCCGAGGCGCAGCACCGCATACGGCAGCCCGCTGGCGCGTACCACTTCTTCGGCGAGCACCTTGTCCTCGCCGTATTGGTCGATCGGGTTCACCGGGGTCTGAGCGGTGATGCGCTGCGGATGGGTGTACCGATTACGTGATCCATAGACCGATGCGCTCGACGCATCGATGAACAGCGGCGGTTCGGCAAGTGCGCGCGCGGCCGCCACGAGATTGCGTGTCCCGTCGACGTTGATCTTGCGTGCCAGTAACGGGTTTCGATACGACACCGGGGCCAGCATCGCCGCCAGGTGCACGATGGCCGCCGGCTTGTTTCGGGTCACGCACTCGGCGATGGTGTCCGCGTCGAGCAGATTTGCATAAGCGATGACGAGTGTTCCGTCGCGCGACTGGGTGGCGAGCTCGGCGGCGACCGCGGTGGTCTTGTCGTTCTGCAGGTCCATGGCGATGACGGTTCGCCCCCGGCTGAGCAGGATCTCCGCACACCGCTTCCCGACCTGCCCGAATGCACCGGTGATCAGGACGACGTCGGCAATCTGGTCGCTCACGTGACCCTCTCTGTCAGATTGAAATGCACTCCAGCACAGTTGTTTCCGCCAGCACCGCTGATCACGGCATTGCGCGAATCCGGACGATTGATGATGACGACGACAGCGCGGTCCTGCCGCTCGATGAGGACTTCATCTGCCATCGTCCGCCCTCCACGCTACACAGAAGTACTTACCATAACTCTTACAGTAGATAGGCGTGCCAGTCGAGAGGACCGCACGCGGTAGATTCAACAGTTGCGCAGCATCGATCGTGATGGAGGTGCCGACAGTGGCAAAGGTGGCAACCGCCGAGAAGCGCCAACGGCGTGAGCGAGGTTCGATCAACCCAGACGACATCATCAACGGCGCATTCGAACTCGCCGAACAGGTTTCGATCGACAACCTCAGCATGCCGCTACTGGGCAAACACCTCGGCGTGGGCGTCACGAGCATCTACTGGTACTTCCGCAAGAAGGACGACCTGCTCAACGCAATGACGGACCGCGCCCTGCGCGAGTACGTGTTCGCCACGCCGTATGTCGAAGCCAAGGACTGGCGTTCGACGCTGCGCAACCATGCCCGCACCATGCGTGAGGCATTTGTGGCCAACCCGATTCTGTGCGACCTGATCCTCATCCGCTCCGCGCTCAGCCCGCGGGCCGCCCGTGTCGGCGTGCAGGCTGTCGAAAAGGCCATTGCGAGCCTGGTGGAGGCCGGATTGCCGCCGCAGAGCGCTTTCGACATCTATTCGGCGGTATCGGTGCACGTCCGCGGATCGGCTGTGCTGCAACGCCTTCGCGACAAGAATCAGGCCGACGGCAAGGTGCTGGGCGACCTCCAGGACGCCATGACCATCGATGCCGAGACCACCCCGTTGCTCGCCCGCGCCGTCCGCGAGGGCCATCACCTGGGTACCGTCGACGAGAGCAATTTCGATTTCGGACTCGAGTGCATCCTCGATCAGGCCGAACGCCTGATCGAGGCGAACAAGAAACCGGCGCCCCGGAGCCGCAAGGCGCTGCGCGCCTAGTCCGGCTCAGACCTCGATGACGACGGCGCCGCCCTGGCCCCCGCCGGCGCACATCGCGGCGACACCGATGCCGCCACCGCGCCGCTGCAGCTCATAGATCAGGGTCGTCACCATCCGAGCGCCCGACGCGGCGATGGGATGGCCGAGGCTGCAACCACTTCCGGAGAAGTTGACCTTCTCCTCGTCGAGACCGAATTCCTTACAGGCCGCGATCGACACCGACGCAAACGCCTCGTTGACCTCCCACAACGCAACATCAGCCGGTTGCAGGCCCGCACGCTGCAGCACCTTGTCGATGGCCCGTAGCGCACCCAGGCCGGTGTCCCGCGGCGCGACACCGGCGGCAGCCCACGCGCGCACGGTGGCCATCTTCGTCAGGTTCTCCGCCTCGGCGTAGGCGGCGTCGACGATCGCTACCGCGGCCGCGGCGTCGTTGGTGCCGCTGCTGTTGCCGGCAGTGATGGAGAAGCCCTCGATCTCAGGGTGCAGGGGCTTCAGGGCGGCGAGCTTGTCGGCGGTGGTTTCCCGCCGCGGATGCTCATCGACACTGAAGTCCACCACCGAGCCGTCGGGCAATTGCACCTTCAGCGGCACGATCTCGTCGAGGAACTTGCCGGCATCGATCGCGGCGATGGCCCGCTGGTGCGACCGCGCGGCCCAGGCGTCCATCTCTTCACGGGTGATGCCCATGGCCTGCGCGGTGTTCCAGCCGACGGTGATCGACATGTCCTTGGCCGGCGCATCCGGCGTCTCGACGTGCGTCGGCGGCATCCATCGCTCTTCGAATTTCAGCTCCGGCCCCGGGATGCGCCAACTCACCAGCGGATTCATCGACAGCGACTGCACGCCGCCGGCGATCAGTACCCGCTCCATGCCCGAGCCGATCTGGGCCGACGCATTGCCGATCGCGGTGAGGCTACCCGCGCAATGCCGGTTCACAGACTGCCCGGGCACATGCTGCATACCGGTGGCATCGGCCGCATAACGAGCGAGATCACCACCACCGTAATGGGATTCAGCGAAGATGAGATCGTCGATCGCATTCGGGTCGATGCCGGCACGCCGCACCACCTCCGGCAGGACGGTGGTGATCAGCGTCTCCGGCGGAGTGTTGACGAGGGTGCCTTTGAAAGAACGGCCGATCGCTGTGCGGACAGCACCGACGATGACGGGTGTGGGCATTACGCGACCTCGGTTCCTCTAATTATAATGGTTACTGTTGCATTCACAGTATATGAGACATGACCGTCCTCACCGGTTCGGTCACGGCGGCCACCGGTTGCCATGCCGACTACAACCGCGCCGTCGCGGCGACGGCGGTGTCGGTGGTCCGTAGCGGACGGATCATGCCCTCCTGCGTGAACGAGGCGATGAGTCGACCGTCCTCGGTGTGGACTTGTCCTCGGACATAAGACATTCCGGCACCGACCTGGGTGCTGTCGTGGGAGTACAGCAGCCAACCGTCCCAGCCGACGGGTTCATGAAACGCCACGGTGACCGTCATCGGCGCCGTGGACACGGTGAGGTGTGCCTGGCTGGTACCGATGCCGGCGTGCGCACGCATGGTCGCCGAGATCGACAGGTGGCCGGTGAAGTGCGCGAGCAGCGCCTTGGCCAGGTCGTCGCGGCGCGGGATCGGATCGTAGTGCAGCCACGCGTGCAATTCGGGCGGACCGACCTCGTCGGGACTGTTGACGTCGAGAACGTCGACGAGGCGCAGTTCGCGGCCGATCATCGGCATGGGGCTCGGATTCGACTCGGCGGGAGGCGCGATGTCGGGGCGGTCCGCGTGGTGGCGGATCACGTCGGGTGTCGGGGTGTCTGCCAACACCGTCACCGTCGCGCAGCGCCGGCCGCCCTGCTCGACCGCGACGACCGCCACGGCGAAACTACGGCCGTCGTTGACTACGTCGACGGCAAAGTCGACTGGCAGATCAACCTGCACGGCCCGGCCGAAGATCGCGTGGGCGGAGCGAATCGCTTTGTTCGGCAACTGCTTTGCGACCGCCACGATGGACTGCGCCAGCAGCTGCGTGCCGTCGACGACAGCGCGTTCCCCACCGTCGCTGAAGCCGCGGAACCGGCCGGGGCCCGCAGGCTGGACGTCGAACACCTCGAGCATTCCGGTGACGGAGGACGGCGTCGTCATGCGTGGCCGTACCCGAGGACAGCGGGGTGAGCCTGGGCGACGCGGACGACAACGCGGTCTTGATAGAACGCGATGTGGTCGCGCAGCCGCGCCACCTGTTCGGTCGGGTCCTCGTAGCTCCAGCACACCGGTTCGTCTCCGTCGTTGTCGAATCGCCAATAGGTGGCTTGCCCTTTGAACGGGCAGCGGCTTGTCGCGTCCGGGTCCTTGCGCAGTTCGATGTGGACGTCCGACCGCGGGAAGTAGAACACCAGGCCGTGGTCCTGCTCGTCGACGAGCAACGCGGCCGCGGTCGACGCGAGCAGTCGTCCGTCGTACTCGGCTGTAATCCTGTTGCGGCGGCGATGGATATCGACACGGTAGTCGGGGCGGTCCACGAAACTCATGCCGCCATCACCACCGTCTCGGCGAATTCCCGCAAGGTATCGGGCTCGGCGAAATCGGCGAACCAGACGTAAAACCGTTCGGCGCCAAGATCACTCATCCGCCCGAAGTGGTCGACTAGCTCGTCGGCCGTACCGCAGGTCAGTCCGGCACCGAGATGCCCGAAGCGGCGCGTGCTCGTCTCGGTGACCGTCGCGCGGTCCGCTGCGGAGCCGACGAAACCGACCATCTGCTGCACCGACACCCGCGCTGCGCCCGCCTGCGGGCGCAGCAGTTGCAGCCGGTCGAGGTGATTGCATGGCAGGTTCCACCAATCGGCATGTCTGCGAACGAGTTCCATGATCTTCTTGCCGACACCGCCCAGCACCAAGGGAATCGGGTGTTCCCGGCGCGGGACCTGTGCGTCGTCGCCGTCGTCGCCCCAGTACCGGCGGATCAGTTGCAGGTCACGTTCGAGCCGCCGGAAGCGGGCCGGGGCGTCGTCGGCGTTGTCGATGTCGAACCGCTCGAACTCGGCAGGCATCGATCCCGCGCCCAGACCGAGCTCGAACCGCCCGCCCGACGCGGCGGACATCGTGACGGCGTGCTTGGCGAGCACCGCCGGATGACGGAAACCGTCACACAGGACCAGGTGCCCGACGCGCAGCCGCTGGGTATGCGCCGCGACCCAGGCGGCAATGGCCGTGGCGTCCCAGATACCGCGATCCGGGGCGCCGGGCGCTTCGAGGTGGTCGATGAAGGCGATGCCATCGAAGCCCGACTCCTCGGCCACCCGTGCGCGCTCGACGATGTCGCCAATACTCAGCCGCACCTGCGGCAGGAACAAGAACCACTCGGCCATGACCCCGCCACGATACCGCGACCGGAAGGAATGTTCTACCTATTTGATAACGGCATTCTCGCTCGCGTCGCCGACGTCAGCTCCGGTTCGTCCTGATGTCGAAGCCGACCTTCTCGCCATCGACGCTGGTGATCTTCAGATGCGCCTTGTATGGCCCTTCCGGTCCCGTGAAGGTGCAGTCGAATTCGCCGCCGACCTTGGCGTCGATGCCCGACGGGCACTTGACATCGGTCGGGTGGAATCCGGTCTTGCTGCTCACCATGTCGGTCACCGACTGCGCGGCGCCTTCGGGTTTGATGGTCGAGGTACACGCGCTCAGCTGCAGCGTGAGGACCCCGACGATGACGGTCGTGCCGATGAAACCGGTGGATCGGGTCATGACGGGAACGTAGTGGCAGGCAGTTGGAAACGCGTTGGAAATCGGCCGCAGCTGTGCGCCCACCAACACTTTCCGCAAGGCCACGCAACGACGGTCCGCGTCGGACTACGTTGGACCCGGCGGAAGTGGGTATCAGCCGAACATGAATGCCGAGATGGTCCAGGATCGCCGCGCGTCGCTGTCGGTCGTCGTCACCCTCACCGCGTTCGTGGGGATATTGGCATACTGCGACTTCCCGGTGGCGTGGCTGGTCAACTCGCATCTGAGCCCGCTGCGCTCATACGTCAGCGAGTTGGCGGTCGCAGGCCAACCGGCACGTGCGTTCTTCCGGGTCAGCGACATCGTGGCCGGGGTGGGCTTGATCGCCGTTGCCAACCTGCTGATGCGTTGGCCGCCGACGAGGCAGGCGTCGGTCGCGCATCTGTGCGCGATGGTCGCCGGCGTCTCGTCGATGGTCGATGGCCTGTGGACCATGCCGTGCGCGCCGTCGATCGACGTGAGCTGCCGCGCAACGGAAGAAGCGATCCACACGACGCAGGTCGTGCAACCCCATACCGCTTCCAGCCTCATCGGGTTCACCGCACTCGTCTGTGCCATCGGCCTCTACGGGGCAGCGCTGACACGACAGCCGGGCTACGGCAGGCTCGGCGTCTCCGGACTTTCTGCCGCAGCCGTGGCCGCGCTTCTCGGCAGTGTCGACGTCGCCATGTGCCTGACGGACTCAACAGCCATGGTGGGGCTGGTGGAGCGGATACAGGTGTGCGCCATCGCCGCGTGGCTCGCCATCCTCGTACTCCGCATGGCCGGTGATCGCCACTGGCGTTGACCGAGCGCCTAGGTCGACTCGGACTGCGACTTGCGGATGCGGTCCCCGACGGCCGCGACCCGGCGCCGTACCCGAGTGACCCGCGGTACGTATTCGGCGGCCCGTCGGGCACCGTCCAGAATCGTGGCCATCGGCTGCAACGGAGCGGAGACCCGAACCGGTGTCCGATCGACCTGCGGCGGCTGACTTCCCTTCCACCACACCGGTTCGGTGAGCCTTTGCACGAACGGCACCGAACTCTCCACCGAGGCGTTGCCCCACTCGATCGCGCGGTCGATGGCCTCCGGCGCGGCAGCCAACGTCACCGGAGACAGCGTAGGGCTGAACCGGATGACACGGTCGGCGAACGGCGCGTTGCGGACCATCTGCAACTGCAGCGCCTGGGTAATCGGTTGCAGCCAAAGGTGTCTCGGGTTCCACTGCGGATGGAAGCAGTCCCAGCCGATGTAGCACGCGTTGCGGGTGCCGAGGCGACCGTCCTGAATTCGCTTCCACGCCAGCTCGATCGGGACGTTGCTCGCCGCTCCCCCGTCGACCAACGCGGCGACATCCTTCTCCACGAGCAGCTGATCGAGCAGGCCCCACATCCGCGGATCACTCGACTCATGATGCAGAATCCCCGGGATCGCCGACGAAAAGCTCGCGGCGTCAACGACATTGAAGTCGGCCGTCAGATCGTCGCCGCCGAGCACGATCGGCTTGACGACGCGGGAATCGATGAACGCGGCGACCTGCCACAGCCGGTTGACGACGCCGGGCGCGTAGCCCAGCTTGAGGTGCTCGAGCGCGCGCACCCCCATCATCGTGAAGTGCGACGGATGGAACTGGCCGGGCAGCCGATCGAATGACTGCTTCCGGACGCCGGCGACGACGGTCTCGTACGGGATCGAGAGATCCGTCATCCGCATCGGTTCACCGTCTTCGCGCGTGAACATCTCCTTGGCGAATTCGTTGAACTGCAACGAGAACAGGCCATTGAGTCCGTGGCGACGGCGGGTCCGGGCCGGGGCCAGGACGCCGCGGTAGGTGACGGTCTTCGCCCAGGCGACGTAGTCCTCGATGGGCACCGGCAGGACGCGGGCCATGACGCTGCCGACGATGGCGCCGAACGAGTTGGTCAACATGTAGGCGGGCGGCAGGCCCGCCGCGAGCATGCGCTGCATGCCGCCCAGATAGACGTAGCCGGCGCCGCCCCCGCCGCCCAGGACCGCGACGTAGGTCTTGTAACCGAGTTCGGCATCGAGTTCCGCCGCGGAGAAGTCGTTGGCGTGGCGCTCCAGCAGCAGCGACCGCTCATAGTCGACGTCCTCGGCGAAAGTCTCGAGGATCGCCTTCGCCGCGTCCAACCGTTCCTGTGCGGTGGTCCGCCCGCGCAGTGCGTGGTACAGCGCATCGATCACTCGCGCGCGGAAGCCGGCGATCTCGTCACCAACCGTCACGTCGCCGCGACCCCGGGTACCGCCCGGACCGGCCGCGCCCGGTTCGAACACCGTCAGACGCGCGAAGCTCAACAGGTAGCGCAAGCGCCGGAACTGCTCGGGGCTGAGCACGTCGGGGCAGTCGAGGTCGGCCCGAACCAGCGCGGCTTCCATATGCTGCAGCGCGAGAGTCGGATTGCTGCCCGGAAGGCCCGGGGGTTCCGCGGCCTCGATCACCGCCAGCTCGGTGGACACGTCGCCGAACGGTACGAGCTCGGGATTCACCATCAGATCATTGTTCGCCACCGGGCATCCGGCCGCGGCGGTTGGGTCGGATTGCCAGAACTGCCCGACAACGTCAGCTCTGCCGTGACTCGGCCAGCACGTCCGAGAGCCACTTGATCACGAGATCGGGCTGCTCGTCGATGATGAAGTGACCGCAGTTGGGCACCTCGGTGATGTTCAGATCGTCGGCGTGATCCTTGAAGCCCTCCAGCAGCGACGGATGCACCGCCACATCGTCGAGACCGAACAGGACGCGCACCGGCATCGCGAGCTTCTGATCGTCGTAGGGACCACGCGCCAGTTTCGCGAACTCCTTGCCGACCATGGCGCGGTAGATCTTTGAGCCCGCGACGCGACGGTCCCGGTCGCGGAAGCAGCTGCGGAAGAAGTCCACCGACTCCTGGGGCATGCCGCTGCGGCGGATGAACCACCACAGCGTCGGTGACAGGTGCGACAGCGGTCCAACGACCGGAGCGCCCACGACAAGTTGGTACGCCAGCTTGTGGGCATGCCGTGCGACCCGGCCCGGCTCCTGCCACACCGGCGGGATGTTGAGGATCGCCAACCGCTTGACGCGCGCCGGCGCCTTCAACGCCACCAGCTGCGCGGTCCAGCCGCCCCAGTCATGGCCTACCAGGTCGAAGGTGTCCAGCCCCAGCGCCGTCGCCGCGGCGAGCACGTCGGAGGCGAACTGTTCCTTCTCGTAACCCTTCGGGGTGACCTCGCTCCAGCCGGCGCCGCGCAGGTCCATGGCGTGCACCCGGTAGCCGGCATCGGCCAGCGCCGGAATGACCTTGTGCCACATGAACCAGTTCTCCGGCCAGCCGTGCAACAGCACGACGGGGCGTCCACCCTCCGGCCCGGCCGCAGCCACGTGGATTTTCACGTCACCGGCCTGCACATATTCATGGGTCACGCCATCGAGAGTGGGCATGCTGCGCTGCGTCATGCGCGCATCTTACCGCGCGGTAAGTTCGCTGGTCGATAGGTGGCGCCTTCCTGCGGCCGGGACGCCAGGCGGTCGGCAGCGATCAGTTCGTCGCCGCGTTCCATTCATAGGGCAGGAACTTCCCGTCGAACGTGATCACCACGCGGTCGCCGCCTGGGTGGGACTTACGTTGCAGGTCGATGCTGAAGTTGATGGCGCTCATGATGCCGTCACCGAACTGCTCGTGGATGACTTCCTTGAGCGCTGGTCCATATACCGAAAGCGCTTCGTAGAGCCGGTAAATGGTCGGGTCGGTGGGCACCGCGGTCGGCAACCCGCCGCGCATCGGCACCGCTGCCAGGACGGGAATGACGGACTCGTCGAGACCGAGCAGTGCCACGACCTTGGCACCCAGTTCGGTGGGCACCGGGTGCTGGCCGAGCAATGCGGCGATCGTCCACACCAACGGACGCTCCAGCGCATCCGCCAACTGTTGCCATGTCAGGCCTTTCGCCAGACGCGCGGCGACGATCTCTTCGGTTACTTGATCTCGTGTCATGCGGTACAGCTTCGTGGACCGGTGTTACTGAGGAATTACGAGTTCTGCGCTGCCGCAGGATCAACCGCAGCGCGCTGTGAAACGAGAAAACCCGCCCTGACCGGAGTCAGAACGGGTTTTACTTGTGGAGCTAAGGGGACTCGAACCCCTGACCCCCACACTGCCAGTGTGGTGCGCTACCAGCTGCGCCATAGCCCCTTAAGTGGTGCCTGATGAAGCTACACCACTGGCACCACGGTCGACAAAACGGCTGGTCAGAGGGACCCTTCCACCGGCTCGTGGCCCAGTGGACAGATCGGGGTCTCCTCGTCGTCACCGGATCGACGCGTTTCCGGGGCCAGCGACCAACACACCGCAGCCGCCAGCAGGATCACCCCGCCGACGCCGAATGCGGCGGTGAAGGACACGCGCTGGGCGACCTGTCCGGCGGCCAGGGAGCCGACGATCGTGCCGAGGTCCGACATCATCTGGAAGGTCGCCACGGCGGTGCCGCCGCGAGCCCGGTTGCCGATGATGTCCGCGACGGCCGCCTGCTGGGGCGAGACGAAGACGCCACTCGCCGCACCCGTCACGAACGCGATCACGAGGAACACCGGCAGCGACGTGGTCCAGCCGAGCAGCGCAGTCGAGGCGGCCGACACCGTCAAGCCGACGATCATCAATTTGCGGCGGCCCACCCGGTCGGACAGGTGCCCGCTGGGAATCACGGCACAGACGTTGCCGATCGCGAACATCGCCAGCACCAGGCCGGCCATGCCCGCGCTGCGGTGCAGCACGTCGACGACAAACAGCGGCACCAGCGCCACGCGCAGGCCCAGCGCCGCCCATCCGGCCGCCAGGTTCGACAGCAGGGCGGCCTGATAGGCGCGGTTACGCAGCACGGTTCGCACCGACACCGTCGGCCCGACCGCCTCCTCGTCCGGCGCGGCCAGCGTCGAGTTCCGCAGGCTGACGAACACCACGGCCGCGGCGACCACCAGCGCCGCCCCGTAGATGGCGAACGGCACGGACAGACCCAACCCGGCGGTCAAGCTGCCGACCACCGGCCCGGCCACGCCACCGATCATGAATGCGCTCGAGAACAACCCGGCCACCCGGCCACGGGCGTCGAACGGCGACAGCCGGATCATCAGCGCCAGCGACGACACCGTGAACATTGCCGAGCCCGCACCACCGAGGGATCGGAACACCAACAGCTGCCAGTAGGTCTCCGCAAACGCGCAGGCCAGCGTCGACAACGCGACGATCAGCAGGCCGGTGAGGTAGACACGCCGCTCACCGAGCTTCTGCACCAACAGGCCGCTGGGCGGCGCGAAGATCAGCCGCATCGCGGCGAACGCGGTGATGACGAACGTCGCCGCGCTGATGCTGACACCGAAGTTGCGGGCGTACGCCGGCAGTACCGGGGCCACCACGCCGTAGCCGAGTGCGATGACGATGTTGGCGCCGGCCAGCACCCAGATCTCGGCCGGCAGTCGGGTCGGGGTCGGACAGTCGCCCTCCGTTACAGCGCTCACGCTATGACTGTATTCACCACTTCCCGCGCGGCGGCCTGAACCTGCGCCAGATGTTCCGGACCCTTGAACGACTCGGCGTAGATCTTGTAGACGTCCTCGGTCCCCGAGGGCCGCGCGGCGAACCAGGCGTTCTCGGTTGTCACCTTCAGCCCGCCCAGCGGCGCGCCGTTGCCCGGCGCCGCCGTGAGCTTGGCGACGATCGGTTCGCCCGCCAGCTCGGTCGCGGTGACCTGTTCGGCCGACAGCTTCGACAATCGCGCCTTCTGTTCGCGGTTGGCCGGCGCGTCGATACGGGCATAGGTTGGGGCACCGTACTTTTCGGTCAGCTCGGCGTAGCGCTGCGACGGCGACTTACCGGTGACCGCCAGGATCTCCGAGGCCAGCAGCGCCAGGATGATGCCGTCCTTGTCGGTGGTCCAGACGCTCCCGTCGGTGCGCAGGAACGACGCCCCGGCACTCTCCTCGCCACCGAAGCCGATTGTGCCGCTGAGCAATCCGTCCACGAACCACTTGAAGCCGACCGGCACCTCCACCAGCTGGCGCCCCAGCCCGGCCACCACGCGGTCGATGATCGACGAGCTGACCGCGGTCTTGCCCACCGCGGTGGAACCCGGCCACCCGGCCCGATGCGTGTACAGGTAGTCGATGGCCACGGCGAGATAGTGGTTCGGGTTGAGCAGGCCCCCGTCGGGCGTGACGATGCCGTGCCGGTCCGAGTCCGCGTCGTTGCCGGTGGCGATCTGGTAGCGGTCGCGATTCGCGATCAGTGACGCCATGGCGTTCGGCGAGCTGCAGTCCATCCGGATCTTGCCGTCGGTGTCGAGCGTCATGAACCGCCAGGTCGCGTCCACGAGCGGGTTCACCACGGTCAGGTCCAACTGGTGCCGTTCGGCGATGGCGGCCCAGTAGTCGACGCTGGCGCCGCCGAGCGGATCCGCGCCGATGCGCACCCCCTCTGCGCGTATGGCATGCAGGTCAACCACATTCGGCAGATCCTCGACGTAGGCATTGAGGTAGTCGTGCCGCTCCGTCGAGCCCAGCGCACGTGCCAGCGGCATCCGCTTCACGTCGCGCAGCCCGTCGCGCAGAATCTCGTTGGCGCGCTTGGCAATCGCGCTCGTCGCATCGGTGTCGGCCGGGCCGCCGTTGGGCGGGTTGTATTTGAAGCCACCGTCGCGCGGCGGGTTGTGCGAGGGGGTGACGACGATGCCGTCGGCGAGGTCGCCTTCCCGGCCGCGGTTGAAGGTCAAGATGGCGTGGCTGACCGCCGGTGTGGGCGTGTAGCGGTCGGCGGCGTCGATCATCGCGACGACCTCGTTGCCGGCGAGCACTTCCAGCGCCGTGACCCAGGCCGGCTCGGACAGGGCATGGGTATCACGGCCGATGAACAGCGGTCCGGTCGTGCCCTGCGCGGCGCGGTACTCGGCGATCGCCTGTGTGGTGGCCAGGATGTGCGGCTCGTTGAACGCCGCGTCCAGACTCGATCCGCGGTGGCCCGACGTGCCGAAGACCACCTGCTGATCGACGTTCTCGGGATCGGGCGCCACGGTGTAGTAGGCGGTGACCACGTGGGCCACGTCGATCAGGTCATCTGGCTGGGCCGGTTGGCCGGCGCGCGGGTTGGCCGTCATGGCCTCGATTCTGCTACCGGTTCTCCCCCGGTGTGCACCTGTCGACGGTCTGCCACCATACTTTTGCTTCATGTTCGGCCACGACAACCGAGAATTGGCCGCCGTGTTCGTCGGGGGCGCCATCGGTACCGTCGCGCGTGCCGCCCTCGCCGTCTTCGCCGCGCCCCATCCCGCGCACTGGCCCTGGCCCACGTTCATCGTGAACATCGTCGGCGCGTTCCTGCTCGGCTACTTCACCACCCGGCTGCTGGAGCGACTACCGGTATCGAGCTATCAGCGCCCGCTGCTCGGCACGGGCGTGTGCGGTGGCCTGACCACGTTCAGCACGATGCAGGTCGAGACGGTGCGGATGCTCCAACACGGCGCCTACGGGCTGGCCGCGGGCTACACGGTGGCCAGCATCATCGCCGGCCTGGCCGCGGTCTACCTCGCCACCGTCCTGGTCCGACGAGTCCGGGTGCGGGCATGACGGCGGTCATCTGGCTGGGCGTCGCGCTGATCGGTGGCGTGGGAGCGGTGACGCGGTTCCTGGTGGACCGCGCGGTATCGAAACGCAAGAGCAGCAGCTTCCCGTACGGCACGTTCGTGGTGAACCTCAGCGGCGCCTGGCTACTCGGCTTCTTCGGCGGTCTGGCATTGCCTCCCAATGTCGCCTTGTTGGCCGGTACCGCGTTCGTCGGCGCCTACACGACGTTCTCGACGTGGATGCTGGAAACCCAGCGCCTCGGCGAGGAACGACAGGTCTGGTTCGCGCTCGCCAACATCGTGGCGAGCGTGGTGCTGGGCCTGGCCGCCGCGGCGCTGGGAATATGGATGGGCGGCCTGCTGTGAGCGACTCCACGGACTACCTGAAACTCACCACGTATTTCGGTGAGCGCCAACGTCATCAGGGCCGCCGCTTCCTCGCCGAGGAGCTGCTCGACCTCTACGCCGCCGAAAATGTCGCCACGAGCGTGGTGCTGCGCGGCATCGCGGGATTCGGGCCACGGCACCAGCTGCGCACCGATCAGACCCTGAGCCAGTCCGAGGACCTGCCGGTGGCAATCGCCGCGGTGGACACCGCCGACAAGATCGCCGGACTGGCTGAGCAAACCGTGGAGCTGACGACGCGCGGACTGGTCACGCTCGAACGCGCGCGCCTGCTCACCACCGCAAAGGTCGGCGCGCACACCAAGCTCACCGTCTATGTCGGCCGCCAGCACCGGATCAATGGTCGGCCGGCCCACATCGCGGTGTGCGACCTGCTCCACCGCAGCGGATTCGCCTGCGCCTCCGTCTTTCTCGGGGTCGACGGCACGGTCCGCGGCCGCCGCGAACGGGCCCGATTCCTGAACCGCAACACGGACGTTCCCGTCATGATCATCGCGATCGGCGACGGCGACCGCGCGGCCGCGGTCCTGCCCGAGCTGGAGCGGCTGCTGTCCGACCCGTTGGTGACGGTGGAGCGGGCCGAGCTGTGCAAGCAGGCCGGGACACTCCTGGCCCGCCCAGGTGCGCTGCCGGCGCACGACGCCGACGGAACTCCGTTATGGCAGAAGCTCATGGTGTACACCACCGAGGACACGCTGCACGGCGGCGAGCCGGCGCACCGCGAGATCGTGCGCCGACTGCGCGCCATCGAGGCCAGCCGCGGCGTCACGGTGCTGCGTGGCATCTGGGGCTTCCATGACCGACGGACACCGCATGGCGACCGGTTGTTTCAGCTCGGCCGCCAGGTCCCTGTCACGACAATCGTGGTCGACACCCCCGAAAACATCTCTACCGCTTTCGATCTCATCGACGAAGTGACCGCCGACCACGGCGTGGTCACCTGCGAACGGGTGCCGGCGCTGGTCTCCATCGACAATGGAAACCGGGACGGTAGTACCAGTCTGGGACACTTCCTTGGCTAGAAGGTAAGCCTAGCCTAAACACTTTCGGTCAGCTACGGTCCCTCGACATGGAGACAGCTGAATCGGTAAGCACTGGCTTGGCCAAGATCATGCAGGACGACATGGGCGTGGACATCAAACGCGTCACCCGCGAATCCCGGCTCATCAACGATGTCGGTTTGGACTCGGTGGCTTTCGCCGTGGGCATGGTCGCGATCGAAGACCGCTTCGGCGTCGCATTGTCCGAGGAAGACCTGCTGAGCAGCGAAACCGTCGGCGACCTCGAAGACGCCATCGCCGCGAAACTGCCTACCGCCCAACGCTCATGAGCGCCTCGAGCCTCGCGTCCGCCCTGTCCGAGGTGATGACCCGGTCCACGCGCGACCTGATCACCCTCGATCCGAAAACTGGTGACTGGCAACGGTATCCCTGGCAGGAGGTGCACGCCCGCGCCGAGAACGTCGCTGCACACATCGACGGACAAAGCCGAATCGGGCTGGTCGGCGAGCCCACGGTGGAATTCCTGGCGGGCATCTACGGCGCGATCTTCGCCGGCGCCGCCGTGTCCATCCTGCCCGGACCGGTACGCGGCGCGGACACGGCCGCCTGGGCCGACGCCACCCTGAACAGGTTCGCCGGTATCGGCATCGGCACGGTGCTCAGCCACGGCAAGCACCTCGACCTGTTGCGCACCGGCACCGGTGACACGCACCTACACGACGTCAATACCATTGCCCACGAACGTCGTTCGACGACCTACCTCGCCAGTCGCACCGCCGACTTCGGCATCCTGCAGGGCACCGCGGGATCGACCGGCACACCCCGCACCGCGCAGATCCCCGCGGACGCGGCGTTGGCGAACCTGCGTGGACTGGTCGCGCGGATCAGCGTCACCGACGCCGATCGTGGACATTCGTGGTTGCCGATCTACCACGACATGGGCCTGGCGTTCATGCTGACGATGACGCTCGGCGGCGGCGAGCTCTGGCAGGCGCCCACCACCGCGTTCTCCGCGTCGCCGTTCAACTGGCTCAAGTGGTTGACCGAGAGCAAGGCGACCATGACCGCGGCCCCGAACATGGCGTTCGGATTGCTCGGCAAGTACGCCCGCCTGGTCACCGATGTCGACCTGGGCGCGCTGAGGTTCGCACTCAACGGCGGCGAACCCGTCGACTGCGACGGCACCAACCGCTTCGCGACCGAGATGGCCAGGTTCGGCTTCGACGCGGACGCCCTGTGCCCGTCGTACGGGCTCGCCGAATCGACCTGCGCGGTAACCGTTCCCGCTCCGGGTGGCGGCCTGCGCTGCGACGATGTCACCGTGTCGATCGACGGCGACACCGCCGTGCGCAGGTACGCGGTGCTCGGCCGGCCGATCGACGGTATGGAAGTCCGCATCGCTCCCACGGACGTGCCCCATGAGCTCACCGGACGCGACGTGGGCGAAGTTCAGGTGCGCGGCACCTCGATGATGGCCGGCTATCTCGGACAGGAACCCGTCGACCGCGAAGAATGGTTCGCCACGGGCGATCTCGGCTACGTCACCGCCGACGGCCTGGTGGTGTGCGGCCGGCTCAAAGAACTCATCACCGTGGCCGGACGCAACATCTTCCCGACCGAGATCGAACAGGTGGCCGCCCGCGCCGATGGTGTGCGCGAGGGCGCCGTCGTGGCTGTGGGCACCAAAGACGCGGGCGCCCGGCAGGGTTTGGTGATTGCCGCAGAGTTCAAGGGCGACGACGAGTCGACCGCCCGCAGCCAAGTGGTGTCCCTGGTCGCTTCCGAGTGCGGCATCGTGCCGGCGGACGTGGTGTTCCTCAAACCGGGTTCCCTGCCGCGAACCTCGTCGGGCAAACTCCGGCGCCTCGAAGTCCGTCGCACCCTGGAGACGGTGGGATCGTGACCACTTTCGAGGCCCGCACCACCGAGAGCTATCGCGAGCTGCTGAGTGAGGTCTTCGACGACCGGGTCCGCGAATGGACTGCGGAAGCCGAAGAAACCGAACGCTTTCCGCGCAAGCTCATCGAATACCTGGGCCAGTCGGAGGTTTTCGCCGCCAAGTGGGGCGACAGCCAGCATCCGGACGTGGCGAAGGTCTTCGCCCTCGCCGGGGAACTGGGCAAGCTCGGATCCGCGGGCATCGGTGTCGGGGTCAGTCTGCATGACTCGGCCATCGCCATCCTGCGCAGATTCGGCAGGTCCGATTATCTGCGCGACATCACCGAGCAGGCCATCCGGGGCGATGCCGTGTTGTGCATCGGCGCGTCGGAAGAGTCGGGTGGTTCGGACCTGCAAATCGCCGAGACCGAAGTCGTCTCCGCGCGTGGCGGTTTCGAGGTCCGCGGCACCAAGAAGTTCGTGTCGCTGTCGCCCATCGCCGATCACATCATGGTGGTCGCCCGGAGCGTCGACCACGATCCGGAGAGCCGCCATGGCAGCGTCGTGGTGATCTCCGTGCCGACCGCGCAGGTCGAGGTACGGACGCCCTACCGCAAGGTGGGCGCCGGTCCACTCGATACCGCGGCGGTCCACATCGACACCTGGGTGCCGGCAGAAGCGTTGGTGGCGCGGGCGGGCACCGGCCTGGCCGCCATCTCCTGGGGACTGGCGCAGGAGCGGCTGTCAGTCGCCGGTCAGATCGAGGCCAACTGCCGCAGGATCATCGGAATCACGTTAGCCCGCATGATGAAACGGCGCCAATTCGGCCACACGTTGTACGAGCATCAAGCACTGCGGATGCGACTGGCCGACCTGCACGCGCGGGTCGATCTGCTGCGCTACGGCCTGGCCGGGCTGGCCGCGCAGGGGCGCATGGATCTGCGCGCGGCCGCGGCCATCAAGGTCACCGCGGCGCGGCTCGGCGTCGAGGTCGTCGACGAGTGCATGCACATCTTCGGCGGCGCCGGATATCTGGTGGACGAGACACCATTGGGCCGGTGGTGGCGTGACATGAAGCTCGCCCGGGTCGGCGGCGGCACCGACGAGGTGCTCTGGGAACTCGTGGCCGCGGGAATGCGGCCTGACTACGAGGGGTACGACGCGGTGACGTCCTCACCGTTCATCGCTTGACGAGATTCACCAGGAATTCGATGGTGACGATGGGATCGACGGCGAGCACTCCCCCCGGCGGCGCCGGGGGGACGATGCCGTAATCGGCGAAGGTGACAGGGATTTGGCCCACGGCCACGACCCCGTTGCCCGACCGCTGCACATCGAGGCGCACCGCGACCTGCCGGGCGACGCCCTTGAGCGTCAGTTGCGCCGAAACCTCCATGGTCGTCGGCATGCCGTCACCGGCGATGGACGACAGGTCGACCGGGTCGAGGACGGCGAGTTTGGCCGTCGGGAACTTGGCGGCGTCCATCACGTCGGTGCCGCGGAACCTGTCGTCACGGCCGCGGTGCGGCGACTGCATGGTTGCCACGTCGACGACGAAGCTCGCTGCCTGCAGGGTGCCACCGGCAACAGTCGCGTCGCCCCGGACCGAGTTGGTCCGTCCGGTGACGGTCACGGTTTCCCACAGCAGTTGTTGCCGGGCGCGGTAACCGGCCTGGGAGCGGTTGGCCTCATCGTCAGGACCCGCGGCCACGATCCATTTACCGTCGAGGTTCGTGCTGGCCGGTCGATGAGTGGACGGCAAGGTCAGGGCCGGAGCCGGGGCGCCTTCCATCTGGGTTCGGTAGAACCACGGTCCCGCGCACACCCCCACGACGGCGAGCACTGCCAGCAACAGCAGAAGCCTTTTTGCCACTCCCTCTATATACAGGGCAGGCCCGACGTCAGCTGGCTGGGCGCGCCAGCGCGTACAGCGCCATCCTGCGGTTGGCCATGTCGTGTTCACCGAGGAATTCGGCGCCGCCATGTTCGACCAGCCGGCGCGCACCGGTATTGCGATGGTCGGGATCGAACATCACCCGACGGCACGATGGCACGAGTTGGAAGAGACTGGCCAGCACCTGGGGCATCAACATCGGTCCCAGGCCGCGATTGACGAAGCGCTCATCCGCGATCGCGGCGTGCAGCCCCAGATCGTAGGGATCGGCATCGTATCGAGGCGCGATGGAATCCTTCGCGGCCCAATACAGCTCGAGGTAGCCCATGGCCTTGTCCTGGTAGCTCACCAGCAACGGCCGCGAGTACTCACCGTCGAGCTGCGCCTGCAGGTGACGTCGCCACCACTCCGGCGGTCGGTCGTACTCCCACGCCTCGGCCAGATGCGGTCGATTCATCCATTCGGACAGCATCTCGGCGTCGGCGTCAGCGTCGACAAGGCGCACTGCCCACGGGCTTGCCAGCTGCGGAACGGGTGGTGCACCCACCGCGCGCACTTCAGCGGACAGTGAGGTCAACTCGCGCGGTAGCACCGGCCCCTGATCAATCTCGGTCATTTCAGCGGCGAGCCTACCCGATTTTGTTTAGGTTAGGTTTGCCTACATCGGGGTGTCTGCACCTGGCCGATGCGCACATACCGACCGTCGCCGATACCGCCACTCATGCCACCCAGAACCCGCACGGACTGCTCGTTCAGGCGCTGTAACGCACAGCCACAGACGGTCGATAGAACTGCTAACGTAGTCATCAATCACTTTGGTCGCATCGGTTAGCTGGTGCGGGAGGGGAATACACAATGTCTTTCACCACTCGGATGATGGTCGGCGCGGGCTCGGCACTGGTCGCTGTCATGGCCAGCGGCGCAGTCGCCACCGCTCAGCCGGACCCCACCCCGATCATGTACTCGACCTGCACCTACCCGCAGGTGATCGCCGCTCTGACCGCCCTCGACCCGGGTGCCGCCGCCGAGCTGCAGGCAAACCCGATCGGCGTCGGTTACCTGCACCAGCTGATCGCCTCCGGTCCGCAGCAGCGCAAGGCCCTGATCACCCGGGCGTACAACACCCCGGGCGCCGCTCAGTACACCGACCTGGTGCTGAACGTGGCCAACACCTGCAACAACTTCTGATCAGAAGCCAGAACAACGCGGCTCGATCCTTCGGGATCGAGCCGCGTTGTGCTTTCTAGAGGCTGAAAGTCAGAATCCGCGGTTCGAACCCCGGACCGCGGCGACGGCCTCGTCAGGCCCGGTGAAAGCCACCTGAGCCGGCCCGCGACCCGCTGCGAAGAGCAGCAGCTCCCCTGGCGCGCCGGTCACCGTCACCTCGGCGCCGCGGCCCGTTGCGGCCAGTCGGCGGCCGTCCGGCGTGACCAGCACGATCCGCGCCGGAGCATTCTTTATCCCGATTCGCGCCATGTTCGCCACCTGCCCCGCCAACGCGGACACCAGCCGGTCGTCGAGCTCGCGCGGTTCCCACGTCGGCTGAGCCCGGCGGACGTCCTCGTTGTGAATGAACATCTCGGCGACGTTGACGAACGGGTCGAGCAGCTTGAACGGCGAGTACAGCGGCGGGCCCGCAGCGATCATGTCGACCAGCTTTTCCCAGTCGGTGGATGCGGTCACCTGCGCCTGGACGCGTTCGGTGTAACCGGCCAGCTGCGGCACCAGAATTCCGGGCGCGGCGTCGAGCCGACGTTCCCGCACCACCAGGTGCGCCGCCAGATCACGAGCGGTCCAGCCCTCGCACAAAGTGGGTGCATCGGGCCCGTGCTCGCGCAGGGATTCGACGAGTGCGGCACGTTCGCGCTGGGCGGCAGTCATGGCTGGAGTCTAGGTCGGACGACGATCCGGCCGCGCGGCACAGCCGGTGCGCTCCGGCACTGCGACGCGGGTCACCTTCGCCGGGCAAACGCCAGGTGAACGATCGCGACGTGGTTACAGATGGGTACCCATCCCGACAGCAGAGGCCTCAACAGCCCCATTGATAACTATGGTCACAAAAGCCCCTCGCTGGCGTCCGAGCGCCGCCCGCCATCCGAAAGGTGTGACCGTGTCGCCGCGTCCTCGCATTGCATCGGTGGCTTTGACGGCCGCCGTCGTTCTCGGTGGAGCAGTCGGCATCGCGCCGCCACGCGCAGCCGCCGATCCATGCACCGGCCCGAATGCGGGCGTCCTGCCACCGAACGGGGTGCCCTCGAGCGGCGTCATGCGGCCGCCGTCGGGCGGCCACCGACCGAGCAACGCGAACGACAAGGCCCCGCTGCCGACTCTGGGCAAGTTGTCCCGGTCGCTGCTGAGCGCCTTCACCCAGGGCACCGTGCAACAGCAGGCGGGCGTGCTGCCCGGCAAGCCCCGCGTGCCGCAGCCGCCGGTCCAACCGCGCGCGGCACAGCCCGCCCCCGCCGCGGCGCAACCCCAGCCCGGAGCAGAACCCGCGCCGGCCATCGACGCGGGCACCACGTCATTGGTCGGCTGGGTGACCGGCGACCAGAGCGCGGGTGGCGACACCCTGCAGCGGTTCGGCATCTCCGGCACCGACCTCGGCATCATGTGGGACAACGGCGACCCGGTGAACAACCAGGTGCTGATGATGTTCGGTGACACATACGGCTACTGCGCCACCCCCAATCAGCAATGGCGCTACAACACCATGTTCCGCACCAACGACCGCACGTTGTCGCACGGCATCCACATTCCGCCCGGTTCGGTGACCAACCCCTATTCGGGCTCACCCGAGTGGCAGCCGAATCTGGCCAAGCAGACCATCCCGACCATCCGGTGGGCGCCGGTCGAGAAGGGCATCATCCCGACTTCCGGTGTCTCCGTAGGCAAGACGCAGTACGCCAGCTTCATGTCGATCAAGAACTGGGACAGCGCCGGCGCGTGGACGACGAACTACTCGGCGATCGCCGTCTCCAACGACAACGGCCAGAACTGGGGTGTGTACCCCAGCAGCGTCCGGCCCATGGCGCCCGACAGCGTGTCGCGCGTGGCGTACCTGCCGGGGAACGAGAACTTCCAGCAGGGCGCCTTCCTGAAGGGCAGCGACGGCTACATCTATTCGTACGGAACCCCTTCTGGCCGAGTCGGAAACGCCTATGTGTCCCGGGTACCGCAGAACCTGTTGCCGGACATGAGCAAGTACGAGTATTGGAACAACGAGAGCCAGTCGTGGGTGCCCAACAACCCCGGTGCGGCCTCGCCGATCATTCCCGGTCCGGTCGGTGAGATGTCGGTGCAGTACAACACCTATCTCAAGCAATACCTGGCGATGTACTGCAACAACTTGTCCGACGTGGTGATCCGTACCGCGCCGACACCGCAAGGGCCTTGGGGCCCAGAGCAATTGGTGGTGTCGTCGCAGCAGTTCCCGGGCGGTGTCTACGCGCCGTACCTGCACCCGTGGTCCAACGGTCGCGACCTGTACTTCACACTGTCGCTGTGGTCGGCGTACAACGTGATGCTGCTGCACACCGTACTGCCCTGAGCCAGTGGGGTTCTGGGGTTCAGTCGAGCGTGGCCCAGAACTCGGTGAGCGCGGCCGCGCCGCGCGCGGGGTCCTGCAGCATCCACCAGTGCCCCAGCCCGTCGAGCACCGTGGTGCGCGCGCCCGCGCGTTCGGCTGCGCGGTAACGGATTTCGTCGGAGCCGATGTACGGGTCGTCGGTGGCCAGCAGTGCGAGACCCGGCCTGGCACGCAACTTCTCGAGGTCACGCCCGGCCTCCGTCATCGCGGGCTGGCGCGCCGAACGGTACAGCGCCAGGATCGCCCGGCCCATCTCCGGCCCCTGCGCGGCGGCGAGGGCCGTGGCGACATCCGGCGGCATGCCCAGGGCGACCATCTGGGCGGCGCGGTCCTCGACGCTGCCGCCGAGCATGGTCTCGACCAGCTGCTCGCCCTCCCCCGGCGTCTGCCACACCTGCGCCAGGTCGTGCCACACGTAGTCCGGGTCGAGTATCCCGACCACGTCCGTCACCCAACTGCGGACGAGTTCGGGCCGGTGCATGACGGCAGTCAGTACGTGGCCGCCGCCCCAGTCGTGGCCGACGATGTCGACCGGCTCCCCAATGGCTTCCAGCTCGGCCTCGAGCCAGTCCCGGTACGCAAGGTAGGTAGCCGGGAAATCCTCGGGCAGTGGGGCGCCGAATCCCGGTGGCGACAGGCGCACCACGTCGTCGCGACCGAGCGCGTCGGCCAGCGGACCCCAGATCGCAGCGGTCTCCGGATTGCCATGCACCAGAACGACAGTCATGAGGCCATCCTGGCACTGCCGTGATCGTCGTCGCTACAAATACGTGCAAGGTGCCACGTCCGCGACCCCATAGGCTTGAGCCATGCGTATCGGGGGAAATCGCAAGTGGGCTAACCGTATCGGCCTCGCACTGGTTGCGTCGTCGCTCATGACGGGCTGTAGCACCACCGAGCCCACACCGGCGCCGGCCCCGACGTCGGCGACGAAGCCGATGCCGATGCCGAAGAACCTGACCCGTCAGGATGCCATCGCGTGGGCCCGCGGGATTGATCCGTGCGCGTTGATCGACCGAGACAAGCTCGCCGCGCTGGGCACCATCAGGGCCTTCGGGACGGCGTCCAGCCCGACGAGCTGCGCCGCCCACATAGACGACGGTAGCGACCGCGGCGTCGACGTCGACTGGGCGATCGCTTTCACACCAACGGATTTCCTCATCACTCCCCTGGGCACACTCACCGAGATCGACGGTACCCGGATCCGGCAGATCGACTCTGCTTCAGCCCTCCCGCCGGAAGCTCGGGGCCAACTGGACGAGAGCGCGTGCAGCATCGACATACCGTTCGAGAACGACATCGCGGTGCGCATGTCGGTATCGATGGCCCGGGACCGCAAGGCATGTACATCCGGTGAACCGTTGGTACGCGCCGTGCTGTCGAAGTGGCCGTCACAGCCGGCCCAAGGCAGCTCCCCGAACACGACAGTCACGGCGCTCACCCGAACTGCACCGTGTGCCGTCGTACCCGAACTGCAAAAGGTGCCGGGCCTGGTGTTCGACTGGAAAGACCAGAGCCTCGACAGTTGCTTCTTCAAACGCGGCGGGACAGATCTTCTGGTGAGCTTCAACTACCGCACTCGGGAACTCGCGACCGTCAACGCCCAGCCAACCGCGTTCGGTGGGCATCCCGGTTACACCGCAACCGATCGGGGGACGACGACGGCGACCGCCATCGTCGGCGACGAGTTCAGCGGTGTCGGCGCCGGCCATGAACGTCGACTGGTCCCCGTGGTCGAGGTGAGCGGCGACAATCCCGCCGCGGTATCCGACGTCATGGCAGCGGTGCTCGCGCAGTTGCCGACCTGACGGTGTCTAGGTTCTCGGTGGCGGGGTGGCCGCCGGGCCCAACAGATCGGCGCTGTTGTTCGACGAGGTGCGCCGCCACCGCCCGTACAGCGGCAACTCCCGCAACGACTCGCCGCCCACGGACCACCGTCGGGCGATGAATCGCAGGACCGTCCGGACGTAGCGGTTCGTCTCTGAGTACCAACGCCATTCGTACAGCCGGTCGCCCTGCAGCCAATGTGCGAGAGCCTCGGATTCGACGCCCTGCAGGTAGGGCCGCACCCAGGTGACAGTGACCCACGCCTGCGCGGCCGCGCCGTCGGGAAGCCGGAAGGTCCAGTCGATCGGATCGTCGCCGGCAATCATGGTGTGGCGCAACGGCGGTGGTGCCGACGCAGCGCCTTCGGGCATGCCGAACAGCTGCACCGTCACGTTGTGAAACACTGCGGGCCCACCGACCTCGAACCGCACGCGACAGGTGTCGTCAGCCGCGGCGTCGCGGTCGACGGAGAACGCCGCCAATCCGCCGACGGCGACATAGCGCGCGAACACGAGTCCGCTGACGGCCATCACAACGCGGCGCACCGCCAGCAGCACCGTGAACGTCGCGACGGTCAGCGCGACGACACCCCACATGAGGTCCATCCGGACAGCGTGTCAGAGCGTCAACGGCACGTCATGGCAATAGCGGACGTGCCGCTCAATCCGCCGTGTTCGCCTTCTCGAGTTCGTGCAGCAGCGATAACGACAGGAAGGTCATCGGTCCCGCGTCCTTGAACTTGCTGCCGACGTTGCCCGCGATACCGCCTTCGACGGCGAGGTCACTGATCAGGTCGAGTTTGAGCTGCGGGCTGCCCGCGGTGAAGTCGAGATCCGCCAGATCGACCCACACGATGTTGGGGCGCGTGGTCGATTCGTAGACGTAGCGCCGGTTCGTCAGGTCCATGACCACCTGCCAGATGGTCTGCGAGGCATCGGGCTTGCCCGGATCCGGTATCCGGAAGGGCTGCGCGGCGTTGCGGATCACCGAGAACATGCCGGCGATCGCTTCCACCTGGCCGGCCGGCGTGGGCAGCCGGCCGGCGTAGTAGGTGGCGCGCGCGAACCTGTCGGAGGCCGACGTCGTACCCGGCAGCGGCTCCGGGCCGCCGAGGCCCTCGAAGTTCTTCACCAGCTCGAGCTGCTGATCGAAGGTGGGCGAGTTCGTCATCACCCGAAAGTCCTTGCTGTGATAGACCTTCGGCCGGCCGTCGAGGTACTCGATGATCGCCGAGTCGCCGGTGGCGTCATCGAGCGCCAGGTGAATGGTCGGCGGGTCGCCGCCGGTGGGGTCGTCCAGCTGGACCACCTGCACGTCGGTCTCGCCGATCCAGGCGACCGCCTCGGCCACCGTCGCGAAGTTGTCGAGGAAGTATTGCAGCCAGACCGCCTGGCTCAGCTGGGTCCGGGTGTCATCCGGTGTGCCGTAGGTGGATTCGGCCAGCCACAGCACGTGCCCGGCCAATCCGGCTTCGTTGATGCCGTCCACCGAGATGATGTCGAAGGCAGTGGCGATCACGCTGCCGAACTTCGAGGTCCACGTGAGCTTTCCGGTGACGCCGTCGTCACGGGTCACGCCGCGCGGTTGCTTCCACAGGTTCGTCATGAGGTCGCGGTGGAAGTCCATGTTGCGGCCGACCAGGACCGCATCGCCTGCGTCAGGCCAGATGACTCGGGTGCACACCCGAGCAAGCCTAACTTTCTGCGCGCACGTCACCTGCCGAATTGTTTGCTATGAATCGCGCTCCGCGAGTGGGATGCTCAACAGACAACGGTTCCCCACAGGCAACTCGCAGCTGAATCTATGGAGGAGGAGGTCTTGCCGGTCAGCCGATGGTTGGCGGCCATCGGTAGCTATTCACCCCTCCGAGAGGAAGAGACATGAACATGTTGCGCACTACGACGGCCGTGCTGATCCCTGCCTTGCTGTTGACGATGTCTTGTTCCTCGGGAGGCAAGGATCAGTCGGCGCCGGGCGGCACGACGTTGCACTTCTACGAGCACGACACCGGGCAGACCAGTGTGGATCTCGGAACTCCCGGCGAGGGTCCGGGTGACCAATTCATCTTCGCCGGAGACGTTTTCGATCGCCAAGGCGGCACGAAGCTCGGGCGGACGGCAGGGGTGTGCACGACTGTCAGCGGCGATGCCACCACAGGGGACGTCTCGTGCACCGAGACCTTCATCCTCGATGGCGGTCAGATTTCGATTCAGATGCTGGCCGACCGCGCCGCCGTGTTCAGCAAGGGCGAAACACTGCCCGTCTCGATCGTCGGAGGCAGCGGCAAGTACAGCAAGGCCCGCGGTGACGGCACCGCGCAAGTGCCACCCGAGGTGCCGAATCAGACCGACGCGAACTTCGTGCTGAACGTGGTGACGAACTGAGCGCCGCGGCGCGCGAGCACTAAGCCCAGCGGTTCGCGAGCAATTTGAAACTCGGCATATCTTCCAGCGACGTGAGCGCCTCGTAGATGCGCTGGTACCCGGTGCTGGCGATCCGCCACACACCGTCTTCGTCCTTGCGGTAGGTATCGGAGTAGTAGCCCGAGCCGCGGATCATCGCGTGCCCCGGCACGATCACGGTGTCCTCGAACACCCACGAACCGTGCGCCGTGGTGTCGGAGTCGAGGTCGATCTCGGGGTGGCTGGCAATATGCGTGGTGATGATTCCGTTGTCGAGGTTCGTCCGCATGAAGTCGACGACGGCGTCTCGTCCCTCGTAGTGCACCGGCTCACCCATCGCGTGTGTGCCATAGCGGGTCACGACATCTGCGGCGAGGCAGTCCCCGAAGGTGTCCCAGTCCTTTAGGTCCAAGGAGCGGAAGTACCGGTACTTGAGCCGTTGAATGTCGGCGATCGCCTCCAGGTTACCCATGACCCAGAGACTAGAACGTGTTTCAGTTTCTGTCACGAAAATGCGGGACATGGCTCACCACATGGTGGTACTGAAACTACGAATCGTGTTGCATGCGCCGGGGTTGACCTCAACCATGGTTGAGGTTTTAGCGTGGAATACATGTCCTTCAAACCACACGAAATCGAATTCATGAAGGCGGCAGACCTCGGGCGACTCGCCACGATCCAGCCCGACGGCACACCGCAGGTCAGCCCCGTGGGCTTCACCTACAACGAGGAACTCGGCACCATCGACATCTCGGGCTACAACATGGCCAAGAGTCAGAAGTTCCGCAACCTCGCCCACCACGACAAGGTGGCGTTCGTCGTCGACGACATCGCCTCTCGCGACCCGTGGCGCGTTCGTTGCCTGGAGATTCGCGGCACTGCAGAACAGGCCGTGACAGCGTCAGGGCAGCATGGCCCCGCGGGAGATGCCCTCGATTCCGCGATCATCCGCATCACCCCGCGCCGCATCATCAGCTTCGGCATCGACGACACCGACACCGAACCCCACCTGCTCAAAGCGGACATCCGTAACGTCTGAGCCCGGGTGGCGTGTGGGACAGATCGAGTATTGAAAATCGCTACTTCCCCACACGCCGCTCGGGGCGAAGCTTTGGCCGGGTGCTGCGTACCCATAATTGGGGCACCTCCTGGGGCGGAATCACGCTTGGTGGGACAGCGGTGGTTACGGTCGAAACCCCACCGTCGAGTCGGCGGTGTCTCGATCGTCCGACTGGAGTTGCCCGACACGCTTCTCGATGAGAATCTCGCGGGCGAGCCCGTTCCGCACCAAACACTGCGTATTGGTACTTCACTTCTAAGGCCTTCTCCTGGTATGCATTTCCGCAGTTCCGCTGGTACACCAGAGTGGCCGGGATACGATCCGCCTATGGCGGCAGCCGGGTTATCGGAAGTCAAGACGCTCCCGCGCCGGCAGTCACGCAAGAGTTTCATTGAGGCAGTACCAGCCCGCCCGCGGCGGCTCACGTTGGCCTTCAGGATCGGAGCTCCGACGATGCAACCAAACGACCAGCTCCGTGGACTTCTCGATCAACTTCTCGCAGCACACTCCGAAGGTCTCAAAGCACTTAACATTGGCACTCCAATTCGTGAGCAGCGCGCAGCTGCGAAGCGACTAAGCAATGCGTTGCGTGCAGCGGCTGACACCCCCGCGCTATGGGCCGCACTGGCTCCCACAGAAGCAGCGAACGATATTGCGCCTCACCAACGAGCTGAACTGCGGCGAGCGATCGCCGATGCCGCAGTCGGATTCCCGTGGACAGACCTGCTCGACCCGATCGGTTATCAGCCGCCGCCAACCATAGACGAATGGAATAACTCATTCGCTGAGGCGGTCAACAACCCACGTGACGGCGACTTCAACCGTGAAGCCCTCTCTGGTGAGTTTCGCGATTTCGCTGAGCGCCTCAACGACCTGAGCAAGGACCCCAATTCGACTCCGAGGCGGCTGCGCCGCGGCATATGGGGAGCAGTCAAAAAGGCTGGCTCCCTGGCCGTCGGAATCTCGGTAGGCGTGGCCGCTGCGCCTTACGTGTTACCGACGGCCACCGTCATAGCCGCACTACCGGCTGTTGCAGCACTTGGGCTACCAGCTGCCGTCGTAAGTGACGTCCTCATCGAAGCTGGAAAGGAGGCCGTCGTCAGCGTCATCAAGAAAATCAAAAAGCCGCCGCGGCCTCGAGATATACCCGGACATCCGGCATTTGTCGCACTAGGCCTTGCCGACTACATCTCCGAGCCGGCACTCCTGGGCCTGCGCCGGGCATGGATCCGCCGATACGACGAAGGCGACCGCATTATCGCGACAAGATCGTTCATCAAGATCACCAGACGTCGCCTCGCCGCGATTAACGCGCGCACCATGGGCGCAACGTGGTTCAGCGATCAAGCCGGCCGCTACTACAGCGACATTTCCCAACTTCTCAATCGACTTGAAGCCACGCTAGACGCGGACCGTCCCGCTCGTGCCGATGTCGTCGCGATTCTAGGCACACTCGCGCAACGAGTGCCGGCACTGAAAGCAGCTATGCGTCAATGTATCTCGCCGCTTGATCCCCCAGCGGCACACAATGCGGATATCGCAACAACTGAACGATTGATTGCCGAACTAGACACTGACCGCAGCTTGGCCAAGGAACAAACTGGGCCGGCGCGGACCAACCTAAGTTTGGCGACGCAAGGAAATCCACCAGACGGCATCAGAGTTGCGGCATGCCAATCGATTTACGACGAGTGTGTGGCTGTCTCAGCAGCGTTGGATCGACTTCACGCCACAGCAGTAGACCACTGCGCACAGCTCAAAGCTGGCACGAAACCGAGTTGAACCGGGGATCTCAAGGCGCCCCAGCAGATCTATGGCAGTAGGGCCACAACCACATCGCCCGCCCCGGTGGATGACAACCCGACGCGACCAAACGAAAAGGCCCGGCTCGCATCCGAGCCGGGCCTTTCTTGTGGAGCTGCCGGGAATTGAACCCGGCGCAACCAAGGTGTTTCCGCAGGTCGCGACCAATTCGACGGGGTACTGAAGGCACGAAAGCGAATCAAGTGACCAGGGAGTTTTTGAACAGACATTGACAATGTCAATCCGTCACCAAATACCCTGCCCCGGTATGCGTCGGCCAGCAAACAAAGAGATCGTCCCTGGCCGACGGAGAGACCAGCCAGGGACGATCTACAGGTAGAGACGTTGGCGAGTCGCTTTCGGTTCCGCCTCAACCTATAAAGTTTCGGCCCGTTTGTTTTAACACCCCGGCCGACATGCAAGTTTCCTTGCACGGGCAATAGACGGCTACGAGGGCTGAACGGTTCCATCGAGTTTTATACGGTTCTATAGGCCTGTATAAGTGCGCGGGCGCCGCCAACCCCTGAAAACAAAACGAGGCGATTGACAAAAGATAGAAACGCACTGGTCAAGGCTTTAATAACCCTGTCCATCGGTTTACTTCTGAAATGAAAAAAGACCCCGCCGCACGAGGCGACGGGGTGAGTAAGTTTGTGGCCGGTGGACTACCTTCGCAGCGGCGCGGGCCTGCGAGCCCTACCACCAGCCAATGTCAGCTTAGCGCCGACCGGTGACAAGTCAGGTCAACGCAACGGCCCGATCTTGCGCGCCAGGGTGCCCATGACTGCACCAAGCGGATCCGCGAACTTCGGCAGAATCCGCAGCAGATGCCCAGCGACGAGCACCACCACAGCGTGCGCCACCACAGGATGCCGTGTGCGGAACCCGTCGAACGTCTCCGACAGCATCGGCGTACCCCGGCCGGCAGCCGCGACGTTGTGCACGGCCACGAGTCCACCGATGGCCGCCCAACCACTTGCGCTCACGCGGACCGCCGGCGCAACTCGTCAATGTCGTCATCTAGGCGATCAATGTCCTTGTGGTGCATCGCCCGATCGTCCACGGCAGCATCAGCTAGACGCCCAATGTCCCTACGCAAGCCACGAATCTCACCGGTCACCGCCTCGTGGAACGCACGCTGGTCACGCTCCATGCGGTCGAGCTGCACCCGCAGGTTCGTCTCTTCCTTGTGGTCGTTGACGGTCTGCTCGTGAATCTCAGTGACCTTCGTGCCCGTCGAACGCGCTTTGAGCCACAGAGGCAGGGCGGTTGTGGCGAGGCCGATCGCGGCGATACCAAGCAGGGCAACGACGTCCATCCACGAATCGGGGTTGAACGGGGTGATGCCGCCGCTCACTCGACCGAGCCAGTCTTGATCTGGCCGTTCAGCTTCACGGCCGCCGTTGCGTTGCCTGCGATGCCCAGCACAACGCCGGCGAATCCCAACCACACCGGTATGGCAGCCGGGTCGATCAGCCGATAGAACGTCAGGACACCGAGACCCGCAGCGATGACACCGTAGGCGTACATGCGTTGCTTGGCGGTGATGGTAGGCAACTTCATTCGAGTATTCCTCTCAGGCGGATTGCAGTCGCAGCGCGACGTCCATTCAAACGCCGAATCGCCGAAATCCAACCCGAAGACTGCATCGGCTACGAACACGGCAACCGAACCATCGAACTCCAACGACACAAACAATTCGCACACCTCCGCGTCTCCGGCGAATGGTTCGAACTCGCCACCGACCTCGTACGACACGTCAACACGCTCGCAGTTGCTTGACAGGAAGGTGCGACTGTGGTGATAGGCTGACGCCGTAGGCGCAGTCTCATGCGTCCCGATCGATAAGCCCCACTGCCAACGCGGTTGGGGCTTTCGTCATGTCAGGGGGTCGACGTGGCCAAGGTCTACCCAGCACCACCCCTCGCACAACGCATCACCATCGCCTTGCAACGGTTGCGTGACGCACGAGCCGACGGTGACGCCAACCGAATCCACTACGCAGCACGCCTCATGGACCAGCTGCTCGACCGGGTAGCAGATCGGAACTAGTCAGGTCCTCGAGGATGCCGTCGAGCTGCCACTCCAGATGTGGCAAGAGCCGCGCTTCGGCTTCAACCGTTGGCATTGCCGAAAGCACGGCTTGGATGCGCTGGAGGAGTTCGGCGGGCGTCTCTTGCGGCGGGTACGCGTCAATGGTGGTGGACATGATTTGCGCGCGCTTGTACGAAAGGCATTGCTACCCCTGAAATTTCGTTTGAGAACTAGGTTGACGACCAACCCCGAGTGGCCTGTCAGTCGATAGGTTACGACCAAATGACGCGGTCGTAAACGTCGTTTGCCAAGACTCAAACATCACGTTTCAGTAACGGCCAAGCGTGTTACCAGTCAGCTGACAGAATCCAGTAAGTGTCCACATCAAAAGCGTCAATAACCCCTACCCGAAAGACCTACGATCCAACCATGACCACAAGCGCTGCACCCGGCTGGTACCCAGACCCGCACGGCGCACCGGTGAACCGGTGGTACGACGGACAACAGTGGACGGCCACTACGAGCAGTCCCGCGCCGACACCGGTTGCAACTGGGCGTCAAGTGTCAATCCACTACGGGTTCGCGCTACTGGCAGTCTTCTCACTTCTGGGCACTGTCATCCCCTGCATCGGCTTGTTCAGCTCGTCGGGCGCCGATGAAGGTGGCGGTGTTGCGGGCGGAATGGGCATCATGTGGCTGCTCTGGGGTGGCATGTGGACCCTCGTTTGGACGGCGTTCGCCATCAGTCACACGCTGAAATCGCGCAGCTGACGATCTAGCCAAGGAGGGGCCATGTCGGGGGACGTGCCTGTCGATCACGAGTGCGAAACCGGAGTTGCTCCGACCGAGCTCGGTGGCGCGATTGTCGAGACTGGCTCGCAGCTCGCGTACAGCGACGAGACGGAAGTGCTCGACTACCCGGAGCCGGTCTCGCGAGTGCGGGTCGGTTTGATTGCGGGTGGCATCGTCGCGGTGGCCGGCATGGTTGTCGGCGCAGTTCTGTTCGTCGGCTGGAATCGCCACGAGACAGCGTCCGCGCTCGTGGTATCGAGTCCAACTCAGACGACCAGCGTGGCACCGCTGCAGCTCGGCGCCTCTGCACCCCCAGCCCCGCCACCACCGCCGGTGACGATCACGACCGTCATCGTGCAAGCTCCACCATCCGTCAGCACGAAAACTGCACCGGTGCCGACGCCCGCCGCCCCGCAATGGGTCAGCATCTACGACCAGCAGTTATTCAACAGGCTCATCGCGCAGGGCATCGTGGTCCGCGACTTCGCGTCAATGGCGCGTGATGCACACCTGGTCTGCGCACACCTCGCCAACGGTCAATCGCCGTTCAACGCCAAGCGCGAGTATGCCGCCGCATCCGGCGGGAACATGACGGTCGGCGAAGTATTCGTATCCGACGTGATGGCCATCTACCCGAGCTGCCCCTAGCCGACTGGTGGCCGCAGCGCCTTGCCGATGATATCGGCCGCAGCTTCAGCCTGCTGCGTGTCCAGATGGGTGTAGCTGTTGATGGTGGTCTGAATCGACTCGTGCCCGAGGTGGCGCTGCACCGCGTACATGTCGGCGCGGCCGGCGATCATCCACGACGCGCAGGTGTGGCGCATGTCGTGGATCCGTGGCTGCTTCTGCAGCCCTGCTGCCTGTGCGGCTTTGACGGCCGGATACCAGACCTGCTTGCGCCAGTCGACATGGAGGATTGACGAACCGTCCGGGTTGGCGAAAAGCCATTCCCCGGTGTAGTCCAGGGCGTCGAGAACGTCCTTGTCGACGATGATGGTTCGGACGGACTTCTTGGTTTTCGTGGAGCCGAGTTCGTACAGCTTGCCCTTTTCGTAGGTGCGTTTCCAGCCGCGTCCGATATGGACGGCGCGGCGGCTCCGGTCGACGTCGGTGGGGCGCAGCGCCGTCAATTCCCCGAGCCTGGCGCCGGACGCCACCATGAATCGGACCATCGGCTTCCAGTAGTCGTCCACTCCAGCGAGGAGTAGTGCGAACTCGTCGTGAGTGAGGAAGCACATCTCTTTGCGCTCGGTGCGGGGGATGCGTGTGCCGAGCGCCGGGTTGTGTGGGATGACGGGCGGCCGTGCGTTGACCGCGGTGTTCAAAGCGGCGGACAGGAAGCCGTGGCGGTTGGCGATCGTCTTCCCGGCGAGTTTGCGGTCCGCGAGTCCCTGCACCCAGCCGGCGATGTCTTCGGGGGTGAGCAGGTCCACCGGTATTGAGCCGAGGACTGGTTCGATGTCGTTCTTTAAGTAGGACCGGTAGTCGAACAGGGTGGACTTGGTGACGCCAGTCCTGGTGTCGATGTACTTCTGTAGCCATTGGGCGACGGTCGGCGCGTTGGATCGTTTGGCGGCGGCCTTGGTGGGTTTGATGCCCCAGACCTTCATGGCTTTCTCGACGCCGATGGCTTTCATGTCGGCCGCCATCTCGTCGGCGGTGGCCCTGTCGTCGACGGTCGCGCCGCACTGGCGGCCCTCGTACTGATACAGGACGGTAAAGCCCGTCCCGTCCTTGCGTCGTGGTCCGCGAACAGAGGCCATCAGCGGGCCGTTTTCTGTGGGTTGACCTGCATGGATGGCCTGAAATGACTCATACCGCCGAGGGTAGCCCCCGGCGGTAGAGTTTGACAACTGTTTGACAACTATTTTCTGTTGTTCTGACCTGCTGTTTCAGTGGAGCTGCCGGGAATTGAACCCGGGTCCTACGGCATTCCCTCAAGACTTCTCCGTGCGCAGTTCGCTATGCCTCTACTTGGATCTCCCGGTCACGCGAACAAGCCGAGATGACGATCCCAGTCGCTGTTTGATGTCCCCACGGGCCCCGCGACCGGCCCCGTGGGTGGGTCCCTCTAGTCGATGCCAGGGTCCGGGCCGAGGGCGCTCCCGGTCTGACAGACACGCGGTCGCTACTTAGGCAGCGAGGGCGTAGTCGCGCTGATGAGAATCGGCGCTTAATTGGTTACAACGACGCTTACGGTGGTCTCTTGCCTGCACCGGCACGCTTCCCTTGATTCGATGCGCGAAGTCGAAACCGTTCAGCCCCTCGCACCCCCGCCGACTTTCGGCAGGACACTCCATCATACCGGCCGCACCGACAACGTCCACCGAGTATCCGGTCCCGCCGTCAGACCAGGTCAGATGACGTAACCGAGGTTCTCGACGATCCGCCGGCCGATCTCGGCGTCACCCTCGAACTCGATGGCGACCGGCCGCACCGCGCCCAGCGGACGTCCGCCACACAGCCGCGTGAACTGCCAGCCGTCCATCCGGATCACCGTGGTCGGCTCGGCGCCGCCGAAGTCGGGCACCACCGCGGCGCGGCCGTCGACCGCGACCCGAATGGTGCGCGCCATGGGTCCGGTCAGCTCGATCGCGACCCGCGATCCGTCGGGCGCTCCCCCGCGCTTGGCGACGACGAAGCCCATCATCGTCTCGATCTCGTCGAGGGACAGCTGCGCCTCCGGCTTCTGCAACGCCGCATCCGGTGCGGGCCGCGCGACAGACTCGCGGATGTCCTGCTCATGCATCCACGAGTCGAACGTCCGGATCCGCATGAAGCGACCGACGCTGTCCTGGCCGGCCGGTGTCATCGTCGGGGTGTTCCACTCCTCGTCCGACATCGCCGTCAGCGTGGCCCGCCGGTCGTCGGTGACGGCGCGGAACTTCTCCAACAGCTCGGTGCTCGAGAGCGCAGCCATCGACCGGGTCCAGCACTCGTTCATCACGCCGATGGGGTTGTGCACGTGGTCCAACTCGGAGACGTCGATGTCGGCTTCGGGCACCGCTTCACCCTTGAGCATGAGCTCGGTGCCGATGATGTGCGCGACGACATCGCGGACGTGCCAGCCGGGCAACTCGGTCTGTGTGGTCAGCAGCTCCGCCTCGGAGATGGTGGCCAGCAGTTTGTCGATGTCGTCCCATACCCCGAAGAGGGCGGGCAAGACGTCGGACTTCTCCAGGACGGTCACGGGTCGCGTTGAGCTGCTCACCGGCTGACCGTACGACGGCCGGACGGCCGCGGAAGGCGAATCGCGCAATGCATCCCAATCGTTGGTCATGCGACGATGGCCATATGGGGGACGACCGGGCCGAGGCACAGCGCCTGCGGGACATCACGGTGATCCGCAAGGTGCGGGACCGGATCGACCGGGAGTACGCCAAGCCCCTCAATGTCGAAGACCTGGCCCGTGGCGCGCACATGTCGGCCGGTCACCTCAGCCGGGAGTTCCGGCGCATCTACGGGGAATCGCCCTACTCGTACCTGATGACGCGGCGCATCGAGCGGGCCATGACGCTGCTGCGTCGCGGCGACCTCAGCGTGACCGATGTCTGCTTCGCCGTTGGCTTTTCATCGCTGGGCACGTTCAGTACGCGGTTCACCGAACTGGTCGGGGTGGCGCCGAGTGTGTACCGCCGCGACCATTCGCAGGCGGCCGACGGCATTCCCGCCTGCCTGGCCCGGCAGGTCACCAGACCGATCAGGAATCAAGAAGCACCGCCGCACTGACCGCCACTACCGTGACGGGCATGGACATCTCCATTCACTACGCATTCCTGCCCCACACCGATGCCGAGGCCGCGCTGAAGTTCTACCGCGACGATCTCGGCTTCGAGGTGCGCAAAGACGTTGGCTACCAAGACATGCGGTGGATCACGGTCGGCCCGCCCGGACAGCCGGCCACGTCGATCGTGCTGCACCCGCCGGCCGCCGACCCCGGCATCACCGACGACGAGCGTCGCACCATCCTGGAGCTCATCGCCAAGGGTTCCTACGGCGCCGTCACCTTGGCCACCGATGACCTGGACGCGTTGTTCGCGCGCCTGGAGGCCGCGGGCGCCGACGTGCTGCAGGAACCGACCGACCAGGATTATGGCGTGCGCGACTGCGCATTTCGCGATCCGTCCGGCAACCTGATCCGGATCAATCAGCTCTAGTGCTGCCGGCTATCCCGCGGCGATCATCGCGACCGAGCCCAACGCCAGCACCATGCCGACGGCTTGCCAGGCCCGTACGCGCTCTTTGAGCACCACCATGGCCAGGGCGACGGTCGCCGCGGGATAGAGCGAGATCAGCACACTCGCCAACGACAGCATCGAGGCCTGCAGCGCCAGCAGCATCGCGACGTTCGCGATGACGTCGAGTCCCGCCGCGATGAGGGCGAGCTTCAGCGGAAGTCCGGCCGGCAGTGCGAAATTGCGGGTCACCACCGCGGCGATCATCACGACCGCGGTGGCCGCGAAGCGGGCGAACACCAACGGCCAGAGCTTCGCGTCGTGCGGCACCTGATGGATCACGGCGAAGCTGAGCCCGAAGGTCAATCCCGAGCCGACGGTCAGCCAGGCGACCTTGGCCGTGAACCGGTGCGGCGTCTCGTCCTCATCGGTGGCCTGAGCGCTCACCAGCGCGACGGCGACCAACGCCAGCGCGATCCCGGCGATCGCCAGCCCGCTGGGCCGCTCCCCCATGGCGACGCCGACGGCAATCGGCCCTGCCGACACCAGGATCGCGGTCAATGGCGAGACGACGGATATCGGTCCGGAACCCAACGCGGCGTAGAACCACCAGATGCCGAATGCCTGCAGCACGCCGCACGACACACCCAAGAGCACCGCGTTCGACGAAACCTGGCCGCCGACAACGCATGCCATCACCGTCAGCAGTACCCCGGCGATGGGGTATGACACCAGCACCACCCGCAGTGCCGCGACGCGCCGTGCCGCGATACCACCGACGAAATCGCTGATGCCGTAGCCCAGCGCCGACAGCAGCGCGAGCAGAACCCCGGTCAGATCTTGCCCTTGAAACGGCGGCCCATCTCACGGGTGATCTCGCGCTGCGCATCACGCTTGGCGATGTCCTGGCGCTTGTCGTGCGCTTCCTTACCGCGGGCCAGCGCCAATTCGACCTTGACCCGGCCGTCGGAGAAGTACAGCTTCAGCGGAACCAGCGTGAAGTTGCCGTCCCGCAGCTTGCCGACCAACATGTCGATCTGCTTGCGGTGCAACAACAGCTTTCGGTTGCGTCGCGGCGCGTGGTTGGTCCAGGTGCCGTGGTGGTACTCGGCGATGTGCAGGTTGCGCAGCCACACCTCGCCGTCATCGACGGTGGCGAACGCGTCGGCCAGCGATGCCAGGCCCTCACGCAGGCTCTTCACCTCGGTGCCGACCAGCGCGATCCCCGCCTCGTAGGTATCGATGATCGAATAGTTGTGTCGCGCTTTGCGGTTGGTCGCGACGACGGAGTTGTTACCCGACTTGTCCTTGTCGTCCTTCTTCTTCGCCATCGCTACCGCCGGATGTACGCGCGTAGCGTGACGTATGCGGTGATGCCGGCCATGCCGAGCCCCAGCAACAACATCAGCGGCGCGCAATAGACGAGGACATCGGCGTAGTCGACCTTGGCGATCAAACCCGCTTGATAGAACTGGTTGAGCACGTCCTCGAGGAACATCGCCCGGACGATGATCAACCCGACGACGGCAAGCACCACACCAACCAGTGCCGCGAGCACCGCTTCGACGAAGAACGGCAATTGCGTGTACCAGCGCGTGGCGCCGACCAGCCTCATGATGCTGATCTCGGTGCTGCGGGTACGTGCGGCGATCAACACCGTGTTGGCGATCAACAGGGTCGCGGCGATTGCCTGAACGAGAGCCACGGCGAAGGCGGTGGCACTGATGCCGTCGAGAATGCCGAAGAGCCGGTCGACCAGTTCCTTCTGGTCGGTCACCTGACGCACACCGGGACGTCCGCGCAGCGCATCCTCAAATCCCTTGTGCTGCTCGGGATTGTCGAGCTTGACGACGAACGACGCCGGGAACGCCTTCTTGCTCGCATAGTCCTTGAACGCCGGAATCCGGCGGACGGCGTCGTCGTACGCCTGGTCCCGGTTCATGTACCGCACCGACTTGACGTCCTTGCGGTCGTCGATCAGCTTGCGCAGCGACTTGCACGGGTCGGCGTCACAGTTGGGGTCATTGGACGAGATGTCGTCGGTCAGGAAGACCTGGCTCTCCACGCGGTCCAGGTAGATCTGCTTGGACTGGTCGGCCAGGCGGACGATCAGCAGACCACCGCCGAACAAGCCGATGGAGATGGCGGTCGTCAGGATCATGGCGACCGTCATGGTGACGTTGCGACGAAATCCAGTCAGGACTTCATTGACGAGAAAGCCGAAGCGCACTTAGCGATCCATTCCGTAGACGCCGCTCTGCTCATCACGGATGAGGCGGCCGAGTTCGAGTTCGATGACGCGCTGACGCATCGAGTCGACGATGTGATGGTCGTGGGTGGCCATCACGACCGTCGTACCGGTGCGGTTGATCCGCTCCAGCAGGTCCATGATGTCGTTGCTCGTCTCGGGGTCCAAGTTGCCGGTGGGTTCGTCCGCCAGGAGCACCAGCGGCCGGTTGACGAAGGCCCGGGCGATCGCGACCCGCTGCTGTTCGCCACCGGACAACTCACCGGGCAGCCGGTTGGCCTTGCCCGACAAGCCCACCATCTCCAGCACATCGGGCACGATGCGGTTGATGGTGTCCGGGCGCTTGCCGATCACCTCGAGCGCGAACGCCACGTTCTCGAACACCGTCTTCTGCTGCAGCAGCCGGAAATCCTGGAACACGCAGCCGAGCACCTGGCGCAGGCTCGGGATGTGCCGGCTGGGCAGCTTGTTGACGTGGAACTTCGAGACGCGGATGTCACCCGAGGTCGGCACCTCGGCACCGAGCAGTAGACGCATGAACGTCGACTTCCCGGAACCGGACGGACCGATGAGAAAGACGAACTCACCCTTGTCAATCTTGAGCGACACATTGTCCAGGGCTGGGCGTGCCGAAGACTTGTAGTTCTTGCTCACGTGGTCGAGGGTGATCATCACGGCACGCCAGTGTAGTCGGACGCTGAGGTGTGACGGCTGAGGCTGATGCCGCTAGCTCGGCGCGGGTGCCGCGCCGGGCGAAATGATGGTGGTCGTGACCGGGCCATCGGCGGGCGCTGCGGCCGGGAGCGGGCCCGATGGCGGCGACGGTGCGGGGGCCGGAGTCGGTGCCGGCGCCATGCCGGGCAGCACCGGCAGCGTGATCGGCGGCAGGCCCGGCGCCGGAGTGATGACCGTCGTGGTGGGCGGCGCCGTCGTCGTGGTCGTGGTCGGCGTGCTGCTCGGCGTCGTGGTCGTGGTGGTCGTGGTCGTCGTCTCGGTGGTCTCCGTCTCCGTCGGCGTCGGCCGGTACGTCGACTTCGGGCGCACGTCGGTACGCGGCACCCAGGTGTACTCGGGGTTGGGCACGAAACCCGGCGGCACCACCGCGGGCTGCGGTGGCGGCGGAGGTGGCGGGGGCGCGTAGGTCTGGTGCAGCCAGTACGCCACGAAGAAGGCCACGATCAGGCCGACCGTGGACGTTCGGAACCGCCCCAGGATGTAGGTCGGCCAGGTACGGTCGGCGCGTTTGACCGCGATCCGGGACAGCGCGTTCATCACTGCTCGTCCCCCGGCCCCTGGGTCTTGTCCTCCGCGCCGCCGACCGTGGCGGGATGCACCATGGCCTCCACTTCAGGCTCGTGGTCGGCAGGACTCTCGATGCCGGCCCGCCCGAACGCGGAGACGACCATCACGCGCAGTCGCCGGCCGACCTCGAACTGCTTGCCGGGCAGCGTCCGCGCCACCATGCGCAGGTTCACGGTGTCCAGCTCGATGCTCTCCACACCCATCAACTGGGGCTTGTCGAGCAGCAGTGTACGCAGCTGGCGGTCCTCCATCGCGCGTTCGCACACCCGGCCCAGCACGTCGTTGACCTTGCCCAGGTCCGCCGTCGTGGGCACCGGGATGTCCACCACCGCGCGTGCCCAGTCCTTCGACAGGTTGACGGTCTTGGCGATCTGGCCGTTCGGGATCGTGTACACCTCGCCGTCGCTGGAGCGCAGCTTGGTGACGCGCAGCGTGACGTCCTCGACGGTGCCCTCGGCCGGCACGGTGATGCCGGTGACGGTGAGCGCCACCAGGTCACCGAAGCCGTACTGCTTCTCGGTGATGATGAAGAACCCGGCCAGCAGGTCCTGCACGATGCGCTGCGCGCCGAAACCCAGCGCGGCGCCCAGCACGGCGGCGGGCGCGACCAGTGAACCGATGGGTATGCCGAGGATTCCGATGACGTCGACCAGCACGATGACCGACACCAGCGCGATCGTCACCCACGAGATCACCGAGGCGACGGCCTGCCGGTGTTTGGTGGTCTCCGACCGGACCAGCGCGTCGCTCTCCTGAAAACGCTCATCGATGCGGGCGGTGATCCGGTGCGTCAGCCAGCCGACGAACCGCGCGATGAGCATCGCCGCGATGACGAGCATGACGATGCGCAGCCCGCGGGTGATGATCCACTCGCCGATCGAGCCTCGCCAGAAGTCATGCCACTGTTGAGCCCACCAACCGAGCGATTGCGGTTGGCTCGCGACAAAGTCAGAGAAAAAGTTAGTCATCTTCTTTTCGGTTGCGCCAGCGGATCCCGGCTTCGAGGAAGCCGTCGATGTCGCCGTCGAGCACGGCGGCCGGGTTGCCAACCTCGAACTCGGTGCGCAGGTCTTTGACCATCTGGTAGGGGTGCAGCACGTACGAGCGCATCTGATTGCCCCAGGAGCTGCCGCCGTCGCCCTTGAGCGCATCCATCTCGGCGCGCTCTTCCTGGCGCTTGCGTTCCAGCAGCTTGGCGCTGAGCACTCGCATCGCGGAAACCTTGTTCTGCAGCTGCGATTTCTCGTTCTGACAGGTCACGACGATGCCCGTCGGGATGTGCGTCAGCCGGACCGCCGAGTCGGTGGTGTTCACAGACTGACCGCCCGGGCCGCTGGACCGGTAGACGTCGACCCGGACATCGCCTTCGGGGATGTCGATGGAGTCGGCGGTCTCGACGACCGGCAGCACCTCGACGTCGGCGAACGACGTCTGGCGCCGACTCTGGTTGTCGAAGGGGCTGATTCGCACAAGCCGGTGCGTGCCCTGTTCGACCGACAGCGTGCCGTACGCGAAAGGCGTGTGCACCGCGAACGTCGCGCTCTTGATGCCCGCCTCCTCTGCGTACGACGTGTCGAAAACCTCGACCGGATACCCGTGCTTCTCGGCCCAGCGGATGTACATGCGCATCAACATCTCGGCCCAGTCGGCAGCGTCGACGCCACCGGCGCCGGAGCGGATGGTGACGACAGCTTCCCGCTCGTCGTATTCCCCCGACAGGAGCGTTCGAACCTCGAGCGCCTCGATGTCCTCACGCAGCTTGGCCAATTCGGCGTCGGCGTCGGCGATGGCGTCGGACTTGGCCGCGCCCTCTTCTTCCTCGGCCAGCTCGTAGAGCACGGGCAGGTCCTCGACCCGTCCACGCAGCTCCTCGACCCGGCGCAGCTCACCCTGTGCGTGCGACAGGCTGCTGGTCACTTTCTGGGCGTTGGCCTGGTCGTCCCACAGCTTGGGGTCGGATGCCTCGTCTTCGAGTTTGGCGATTCGCGCGCGCAGACCTTCGACGTCGAGCACCCGCTCCACAGTCGTCAGAGTGCTGTCGAGGGCGGCAATGTCGGCTTGACGGTCGAGGTCCACAAAGGATGAGGGTACCGACCAGTGAGACGGACTTTCACATTGCAAGCCCTGATCGCTTAGACCGGTTTAGCATCGCCCTGTAGGCCCGCTCGGCCGCGTCGCGACAGCCCCTTGCGCGCACTGAGCAGAACAAGAAGGCAAACCATACATATGCGCCCTTACCATGTGGCGGTTGTCGGATCCGGCCCGTCAGGGTTTTTCGCTGCCGCGTCACTGTTGAAATTCGCCGATGCCAAGGCCGCAACCGATGATCCGGTCGACCTGCGCATCGACATGCTCGAGATGCTGCCCACCCCCTGGGGTCTGGTGCGCTCCGGCGTGGCTCCGGATCATCCGAAGATCAAGACGGTGACGGCGCAGTTCGACAAGATCGCCGACGACCCCCGGTTCCGCTTCTTCGGCAACGTCACCGTCGGTGAGCACGTGCAGGCCACCGAGCTCTCGGAGCGGTACGACGCGGTCATCTACGCCATCGGCGCTCAGTCCGACCGGCCGCTCGGGATCCCGGGTGAGGAGCTGGAAGGCAGCGTGGCGGCCGTCGACTTCGTCGGCTGGTACAACGCGCATCCGCATTTCGCGGCCATGAACCCCGATGTCACGAAGGACCGGGCCGTGGTCGTCGGCAACGGCAACGTGGCGCTGGACGTGGCCCGCATCCTCGTCAGCGATCCCGCCGAGCTGGCGGCCACCGACATCGCCGACCACGCGCTGACGGCCCTCGGCGCCCGCGGCGTCCGCGAGGTCGTGATCATCGGCCGCCGTGGCCCGCTGCAGGCCCCGTTCACGACGCTGGAACTGCGCGAGCTCGGTGACCTGGCGGCCATGGCCGACGTCGACGTGATCGTCGACCCCGCCGATGTCGACGGCATCACCGACGCGGACCTGGAAGCGGCCGGCAAGACCGTGCGGCAGAACATCAAGATTCTGCGCAGCTACGCCGAACGCGGGGCCCTCGGGCGCGAGCGCCGCATCGTGTTCAAGTTCCAGACGTCGCCGATCGAGATCAAGGGCACCGATCGCGTCGAGTCAATCGTGTTGGGCCACAACGAGTTGGTCGACGACGGCGGCCGGATCGTCGCCAAGGACAGTGGTCATCGCGATGAACTGCCGGCCCAGCTGGTGGTGCGTGCCGTCGGTTACCGCGGCGTCCCGACCGCGGGCCTGCCGTTCGACGAGCGCGCCGCGACCATCCCGCACACCGAGGGCCGGGTCGAGGGCAGACGCAACGAGTACGTCGTCGGCTGGATCAAGCGCGGGCCGTCGGGCGTGATCGGCAGCAACAAGAAGGACTCGCAGGACACCGTCAACACCCTGATCGAGGACATCTGCGGCGCCGAGCTGGCCGACTTCGGCCCCACCCACACCGAGGACCTGGCGGCGTGGTTCCTGTCCCGGCAGCCCGCGTTGGTCACCAATGACCACTGGCGCCTGATCGACGCGCACGAGCGGTCAACCGGCGAGGGCCAGAACCGCCCGCGGGTGAAGCTGACAGATGTGGCCCACATGCTGCGGGTGGCGCACGGCTGACCCGCCGCGCGCCTTCCGCGCCGCCGCCCCGGGCCGGCTAGTGGCCGGGCCGCAGGATGCCCTGCACCGCGAATGTCGTCAGGTTGCCACCTGAATTGAGCAGGGACGACGTGACCGTCGACCCCGACAGCACGCCCGAGCTCAGCGACCCCACGCCGGCCTGCAGTCCGCCGGTGTTGATCGCGGCGATGCCCTCGAGTCCCCCGATGTTGTGGGTGGTGAAGTGCTGGGCAAAACCGACCTCGTTGGTCAGCGCGCCACCCAACCCGTCAAGCGGCCCGCCATCGGCCGATGCCAGGCCGGCCGGCGCGAGGAGCATCAATCCGCCCGCCGCCAGGCCCACCCCGATCATCCTGATGGCTCCACCGCTCGACGACATCTGAGTTTTGGCCATGTGCGTTTTGGTCCCCTTCTTTCGCAAAGACTGTGTCCGACGGTCGAATCCGAGCGCTGCGCGCCGACGGCTTAGCAAGCTCGATGCGATAGCTGGCTATTCGCACAGGAGATCTATTAGCACAGGACAATAGCCAAAATGTCCCGATCGCCGGAAATTTCGGAGGGTGCTGAGCAAACGCCGGAATCGGGGTGGGTGAACGGCCGACAGGCCGCGCGACTACGCCTGCGGAGCGTGCGGCGCGAAGTTCCAGTTGTCGGGATTCTTGGGTGAGTAGACGACGGGCACCAACTGGCCCACCGCGGGCCACTCGGCCACATCGATGGCGATCCGGCCGTACACCTCGTGCTCATTGACACTGGGGCCGTTGATGACCCCGGCGACGGTGACGAACTGCTCCCCCGTGGCATCGGGGCGGGGACTGACGCCGGTGATCAACAACGTCCCGCTCTCCCCGCTCCGCGTCCGCCGCAGCCATGGGGCGGCCAGCAGTACGAGCGCTCCGAGCAAGACAATGAGCACGACGAATTCCCACACGTACTCATGGTAGGACTGCACTCATGAGTGCCACCCAAGCAAGTAGCGCAGCGGATTGCGCGTCCCGCCGAGACGACGTCACTTTGGCCTTGGCCCTGGCCGATCAGGCCGATGCCGTGACGCTGGACCGCTTCGGCGCGCTGGATCTGCGCATCGAGACCAAGCCGGATTTGACCCCGGTGACCGATGCCGACCAGTCCGTGGAACAGGTGCTGCGCGAGACGCTGTCTGCGGCCCGGCCGGGCGATGCGCTACTGGGCGAAGAGTACGGGGGCACAGCGGTTTTCGCGGGCCGGCAGTGGGTCATCGATCCGATCGACGGCACCAAGAACTTCGTCCGCGGCGTGCCGGTGTGGGCGACGTTGATCGCCCTGCTCGAGGACGGCGTGCCGGTCGTCGGTGTGGTCAGTGCCCCGGCCCTCGGACGCCGGTGGTGGGCCGGCACCGGCGAAGGTGCGTTCAGTTCCTTCGGCGGGCAGACGAGGCCCATCTCGGTGTCCGGCGTCGACGCACTGGACGCGGCGAGCCTGTCCTACTCGGATCTGACCACCGGCTGGGAGGACCGGCGCGACGCGTTCGTCGCACTGACCGACGCCGTGTGGCGGGTGCGGGCGTACGGCGACTTCTGGTCGTACTGCCTCCTGGCCGAAGGCGCGGTCGACATCGCCGTCGAGCCGGAGGTCAAGCTCTGGGATCTGGCCGCGCTGGACGTCGTCATCCGGGAGGCCGGCGGGTCGTTCACCAACCTGGCCGGCGAACCCGGGCCGCACGGCGGCAGCGCGGTCGCGACCAACGGCTTGCTGCACGAAAAAGTGCTCGCCGCCCTCTCCTGATTCTGGAATCCGTGCCCGAAAACCCGCGTTCAGCGCGGGTTTTCGTACATTGGCCGCCGGGTCCTCAAATGTGAAGTTGATAACACGAGCGTCGTACCTTACTCCGGAGTAAGATACGGTCATAGCGCACTGCCCCAACGACGCGAGGCTGTCGAAATGACCAACACCCTTCCTCAGAACGGCACAAAAGCCGGCTCCACCCAGCGCCCCGTGCGCAAGGGCCCGGAGAGCGCCATCGGACTCCAGCGACACAAGCGGACAGCGACCGACATCGGTCTGGCGCTGATCACACCTTTTGTCGGCCAGGAGTTCCTGGACAAGTACAACCTGCGGGATCCCATGAACCGCGGCCTGAAGTACGGCATCAAGACGGCGTTCTCCACCGCCGGCGCCGCGGGCCGGACGTTCAAGCGCATTCCCGGGATCAACGGCGCCCCGACCCGCCTGAAGCCGGGCGGCTCGGACTACTTCGACCTGAACCCGGACGAAGACCAGCAGATGATCGTCGAGACCGTCCGCGAGTTCTCCGAGGAGATCCTGCGACCGGCCGCGCATGACGCCGACGCCGCCGCGACCTACCCGGCCGACCTGATCGCCAAGTCCGCCGAACTCGGCATCACGGCCATCAACGTGCCCGAGGAGTTCGACGGCATCGCCGCCTCCCAGAACACCGTCACCACGGCACTGGTCGCCGAGGCCCTCGCGTACGGCGACATGGGTCTGGCCCTGCCGATCCTGGCGCCCGGCGGCGTGGCGTCGGCCCTGACCCGTTGGGGCAGCGCCGGTCAGCAGGCCACGTACCTCCCGTCGTTCGCCGGCGAGAACGTGCCGCAGGCCTGTGTCGCGATCGCCGAACCGCACGCGCTGTTCGACCCGACCGCGCTGCGCACCACCGCGGTCCGCACCCCCAGCGGTTACCGCCTCAACGGCGTCAAGTCGCTGGTCCCGGCCGCCGCCGACGCCGAGCTGTTCATCATCGGCGCGCAGCTCGACGGCAAGCCGGCGCTGTTCATCGTCGAGTCCAACTCCGAAGGCCTCTCGATCACGGCCGACCCGAGCATGGGTATCCGCGCCGCGGCCCTGGGCAAGATCGAGCTGAACAACGTCGCAGTCCCGCTGGCCAACCGCCTCGGCGAGGACGAAGCGACCGACAACGACTACTCCGAAGCCATCGCGCTATCCCGATTGGGTTGGGCCGCACTGGCAGTCGGCACCTCGCACGCGGTGCTCGACTACGTCGTGCCCTACGTCAAGGAGCGCGAGGCGTTCGGTGAGCCGATCGCCAACCGCCAGGCGGTGGCGTTCATGTGCGCCAACATCGCCATCGAACTGGACGGCCTGCGCCTGATCGTCTGGCGCGGTGCGTCGCGCGCCGAGCAGGGCATGACCTTCCTGCGGGAAGGCGCGCTGGCCAAGCGGTTCGCCGCCGACAAGGGCATGCAGATCGGCCTCGACGGCGTGCAGCTGCTCGGTGGCCACGGCTACACCAAGGAACACCCGGTTGAGCGCTGGTACCGCGATCTGCGGGCACTCGGTGTCGCCGAGGGTGTTGTCGTCCTGTAGTCGCCCAACCGCCGAACTCTTCCCACTCACCCGAAAGACCAATCATGGCAATCAATTTGGAACTGCCCCGCAAGCTGAAGGCTGTTGCGGAAAAGGGACACCAGGGCGCCGCCGAGATGCTCCGCCCGATCTCCCGTAAGTACGACCTCGCCGAGCACGCCTACCCGTCGGAGCTCGACACCCTGGCCAGCCTGTTCGAAGGCGTACAGGAGTCGAACACCGTCTCGGTGGCCGGTGCCGGCTTCTCGGCGAACGAGTCCAAGAGCAAGCACGCAAACGTCAACGGCGCCAACATGTCTGCGCTGCTGAACGCGCTCGAGGTCAGCTGGGGCGACGTCGCCCTTTTGCTGACCGTGCCCTACCAGGGTCTGGGCAACGCCGCCATCTCCGCGGTCGCCACCAAGGAACAGCTGTCCAAGTGGGGCAAGGTGTGGGCCGCCATGGCCATCACCGAGCCGAGCTTTGGCTCGGACTCCGCGGCGGTCACCACCACCGCCGTGCTCGACGGTGACGAGTACGTCATCAACGGCGAGAAGATCTTCGTCACCGCCGGTTCGCGCGCCACCCACATCGTGGTGTGGGCGACGGTCGACAAGTCGCTCGGCCGGGCCGCCATCAAGTCGTTCGTCGTGCCGCGCGAGCACCCCGGCGTCATCGTCGAGCGCCTGGAGCACAAGCTGGGCATCAAGGCCTCCGACACCGCGGTCATCCGCTTCGACAACTGCCGGGTCCCGAAGGATTACCTCCTCGGTGATCCGGAGGTCAAGGTGGACAAGGGCTTTGGCGGGGTCATGGAGACCTTCGACAACACCCGCCCGATGGTGGCCGCCATGGCGATCGGCGTGGGCCGTGCCGCCCTGGAGGAGTTGCGGGCGATCCTGACCGACGCGGGCATCGAGATCTCGTACGACAAGCCGGCCCACGCCCAGAGCGCACCGGCTGCCGAGTTCCTGCGCATGGAATCCGACTGGGAGGCTGCGTACCTGCTGTCGCTGCGCGCCGCCTGGCAGGCCGACAACAAGATCCCGAACTCGAAGGAAGCGTCCATGAGCAAGGCCAAGGCCGGGCGCATGGGCACAGACGTCACCCTCAAGGCCGTCGAATTGGCCGGTACCACAGGCTATTCCGAGCAGACTCTGCTGGAGAAGTGGGCCCGCGACTCGAAGATTCTCGACATCTTCGAGGGCACGCAGCAGATTCAGCAGCTCGTCGTGGCGCGACGCCTGCTGGGCCTGTCGTCGGCACAGCTCAAGTGACCGTGCTCCGGTAGCACCGTGACAAACAAAAGGCCCCGGGATTGCTCCCGGGGCCTTTTGCTGTCGTGGTTTACGAGGACGGGTTCGCGCCCAGCACACGCTGCAGGTCAGGCTTCATGGCCTGCAGCTGCTGGCCCCAGTAGCCCCAGTCGTGGGTGCCGCTGTCGGGGAAGTTGAACACGCCGTTGTTGCCGCCCGCGGCCAGGTAGTTGTCCTGGAAGGTGCGGTTGGTGCGGATGGTCAGGCCCTCGAGGAACTTGGCCGGCACGTTGTCACCACCGAGCTCGCTGGGGTTGCCGTTACCGCAGTAGACCCACAGGCGGGTGTTGTTGGCGACGAGCCGCGGGATGTTGACCATCGGGTCGTTGCGCTGCCAGGCGTTGTTCGGGTCGCCCGTCGAGCCCCACATGTCGTCGGCCTTGTAGCCGCCGGCGTCACCCATCGAGACGTTGATCAGGAACGGCCACCAGCCCTCGGACGGGTTCAGGAAGCCCGACATCGAACCGGCGTAGATGAACTGCTCGGGGTGCCAGATCGCCAGGGTCATGGACGACGAGCCCGCCATCGAGAGGCCGACGGCGGCGCTACCGGTCGGCTTGACCGAGCGGTTGGCCTGCAGCCACTGCGGCAGCTCCGAGGTCAGGAACGTCTCCCACTTGTAGGTGGAGCAGCCCGCCTTGCCGCACGCCGGCTTGTACCAGTCGGTGTAGAAGCTGGACTGGCCGCCGACCGGCATGACGATCGACAGACCGGAGTTGAGGTACCACTCGAAGGCGGCGGTATTGATGTCCCAGCCGTTGTAGTCGTCCTGGGCACGCAGGCCGTCGAGCAGGTACACCGCGGGCGACCCGTTACCACCGCTCTGGAACTGGACCTTGATGTCGCGTCCCATGGCAGGTGACGGGACCTGGAGGTATTCGACCGGCAGGCCGGGGCGCGAGAACGCGCCTGCGGTCGCTGTCTGGCCGGCAAGTCCGATGAGGCCGGGGAGCAGGGCGGCGGCGGAAACGGCGCCAGCGATCCTGCGTGCCCAACGGCCGCGAATCTTGTCAACGAACATTCACAATCCCATTTCAGTGTCGGGTACCGGGTAAAGTGCCCACTCCACGCGATCGGATGGCGTTGGTGGCACGGCCGCAATCTCCGCAGCCGCGTGCGGTGGCTCAGCCTGGTACGGGAACTGAACACACCGAATGATTCAGTTGTCTGTGGGCAGTAAAACACGCACCGGACACGCCGAGGAACCCCCGAATCGCGCTTGAGACCAGGTTGTTGCGGACTTCGTATCGTTCAGCTATCACCCGGCGGCACTGCGGGGTGCCGTTCATCCGGCCGTAGGCTGCCGGTTGTGACGAGTGATCGGGACGACGTCGACGACCTGCCGGACACCCGGCCCGGCAGCCGGTTGGGTATCGACGACTGGCGCGCGGCCGGCTACGCGATCCTGGCGGAAGAAGGCCTGAAGGCGCTGAAGATCGATCGATTGTGCGCTCGGTTGAACGTCACGAAAGGCAGCTTCTACTGGCATTTCGCCAACATCGCCGCCTACCGCTCGGCCCTCATTCAGGGCTGGGGCGAGCTCCGCGACGCCGACCGCAGCCAGATCGAGGAAATCGGAGCCCTGCCGCCGCGGGACCGCCTGATCCAGATGATGAACTCGCTGGTCAGCCCCCGGCACTGGACCCTGGAACGGGCCATGCGGGAGTGGGCGCGGTCGGATGAGGCCGTCGCCGACAGTGTGCGCGCCGCGGACCGGCGCATTCTCGCCGCGGTCCGGCGCGCGTTCGAGGATTACGGCTTCGACGCCGACGAGGCGGAGCTGCGGGCCGACGCCACCTTCGCTGTCGGCATCGGGTTCTTGCACCTCTCCGGCGACTCCCCGCATCCGCGGCTGGCCGCCCGCAGCGAACGATTCCTCGACCTGATGCTTGCCACCTGACCTCCATACCAAAAGGTATGGTACGGTCCGGCTCATGTTGAGTACGCAGGCCGGCATCACTGATGGGTTCGTAACCGCGCTCGGCGAACGCGCCGCCGAGGCCGAAAAACTCCGACGCCTTCCCGACGACACCGTGAGCGACCTGATCGCGTCCGGATTCACCGAGCTTCTGGTCCCCGCACGTTTCGGCGGGCAGGAGGCGCCGTTCCCCGACATCCTCGATCCGGTGCGCCGCCTCGCCCACGGCTGCACCTCGAGCGCCTGGACCATCGGATTCCTGGCGCTGCACAACTGGATGCTGGCGCTGTTCGGCGCGCAGGCCCAGCAGGAGGCGTTCGACAGCCGCCCCTTCCTGGCGCCGGCACCGCTGGCCCCGACCGGCAGGGGGCTGCCGGTCGACGGCGGCATCCAGTTGTCCGGGCGCTGGTCCTGGGCCACCGGGGTGATGCACGGCAACTGGATCATCGTCGCCGCGCTCTGTGGGCCGGATGACGGTATCTACCCCGCCCTCGCACTCCTGCCGATCGATGCCGTCACCGTCGTGGACGTCTGGCACACCGACGGGATGCGGGCCACCGGATCCAACGACGTCCTCGCCACAGACGTCTTCGTGCCCGAGCACCGACTGGTCAAGGTGACCGACATCTACGCCGGCACCGCCCCCGGCGCCGGACTGCACGACAGCGCCACCTACCGCTGGCCGATGGTGCCGGCGCTGGCGCTGCTCGCCGCCATGCCCGCCCTGGGCAGCGCCGAACGCGTCGCCGAGAACTACGCGCAACGGTTGGCCGAGCGGGTGCTGCCGTACGAGGGCGTTATGCAGAAGGACAAGCCGATTGCCCAGGCGCACTTGGCCGGAGCGCAGGTGCGGTTGCGGTCACTGCGCGCGCTGCTCGCCGACACCGTCGGCGAGATCGAGGAGATCGTCGCCGCCGGCGACGCCGTCGAGAAGCCCGTGCGGGCGCAGGCCCGGCTGGCGGCCGCCCACATCGTCGCCGAATCACGGGCGGTGATCGGCGACCTCATGGGCGCCGGCGGAGCGAGCATCCATTTCCTGTCCAGCCCGATGCAGCGCTTCAAGCGCGACGTCGACGTGTTGGCCGGACACGTCGTCTTCGATTACGACACCAGCCGGGAGCTGGCCGGCGCACTCACACTCGGGATGAAGATCCCGCGGACGTCGATGATCTGATGAACACGAGGGTGTGAAATAGCCAGATGCCAAACCCACAGCCCGCTTTCACCAACTTCTTCCAGAAGCGGATCGCCAATCCCGTCATGCGGCGGTTGCCGTTTCAGACGCTGCTCGAGACCACCGGGCGCAAGTCCGGCGAACCCCGTCGCACCCCACTGGGCGGCAAGATCGTCGACGGGCAATTCTGGTTCGTCTCGGAATTCGGTGAGCAGTCCCAGTACATCCGCAACATCCAGGCCGATCCCCGGGTTCGGGTGCGGTTGCGTGGCAGGTGGCACAGCGGGACTGCGCACCTGGTGCCCGACGATGACGCGGCCGCGCGACTTCGCGAATTGCCGCAGTTCAACAGCTTCGGGGTACGCACATTCGGCACCAACCTGCTGACCGTGCGCGTCGACCTGGACGGTTAGGCCGCGCCAATCTCCGTCGGGTCATTGACATCCGTCCATAAGTGAAACTAACGTCACTTTTAGTTCCAGCCACATACAGGAGCAAGCATGGAATCGTTCGTCCACCTGCGCAAAGGCAAGACTCCCAAGCGAGTTCACGCCGACCTCGACGGGCTCAAGGACGACGAACTCGGGCGCGGCGGCTTCGTCGGCCGCACCGCAAACATGTACCGGCGCAACGATCCGACCGCGTACCGCACCGTCGGCCCGCTGCGCCCCACCGACGTGCTGTCCTCCGAGCTGAAGCCCTCGGATGCGACCGACGCGGCGGGCACTCCCCTGCTCCTGTTCTCCAACGCCGACTGTCAGGTGCTGCTGAGCCGGCGGAGCACGGAGATGCCGTTCTTCGTCCGCTACGTCGACGGCGACGTACTTCTGTTCGTGCACAAAGGTTCCGGGCTCCTGGAGACCGAATTCGGCCCGCTGCAATACCGCGAGGGCGACTGGGTCTACATCCCGAAGGCGTGCACGTTCCGGCAGGTGCCGGCTGACGAGTCGACGTGGCTCATGATCCAGGCCACCGATGACTTCCGGGTGCCCCCCGCCGGGACGCTGGGACGGCACTTCCCGTTCGACCCGGCGCAGGTCACCATCCCCGAGCCCGAGCCGCTTGAAACTGGCGACGGCCCGCAAAAAGACGGAGAGTACGAGGTGCGTCTCTACCACTCCCCGATCGACGGGGTCGGGACCACCTCTCTCATCTACCAACACAATCCGCTCGATGTGGAGGGCTGGCGGGGTGACAACTTCCCGTTCACCTTCAACATCGAGGACTACACCGTCATCACGTCCGAGAGCGTGCATCTGCCACCGACGGTGCACCTGTTCATGCAGGCGACCGGCGTCTACGTGATGAACTTCCTGCCCAAGCCGGCCGAGAGCGTCCCAGGGACCGAGCGCACCCCCTGGTACCACCGCAACGTCGACTACGACGAGATCGCGTTCTTCCACTCCGGCTCGCTGTACGGCATCCCGATGCCGCCGGGCCTGATTTCCCATGCGCCCCAAGGTGTTCACCACGGCGCACCGGAAGCGGCGCGGGAGCGCGCCCGCCGCAAGTTCGACCAATACGACCGCGTCGACTGGTCGGTGATCGCCATCGACACGCGCCGACGTCTCACACCATCCGCCGAAATCCTCGCCAATGATCTGGGGCAGCACTGATGACCGTTGAAGCACCCGTCAAGCACGACTACGAGCGCATCCCGTATCTGGTTGCGTACCAGAACAACTCGGCGGTCCGTGATGTGTACGGCGGCGTGGCGGAGCTGGTGGTGCTGGAAAGCTACCTGCTGAAGCCGAAAGCCAAGCCCAGTGACACCGTGCTGGTGTTCATGCATCCCATCGGGGGCGGTGCCTACCTGCCGATGATCAACGCCCTCGCCCGCGCCGGCCACCATGTCATCTACTGCAACAGCCGCTTCCGCGGCACCGACTCGGCGTTGCTGATGGAGAAGGTGGTCGAGGATCTCGGCGAGTGCATCAAGGACGCCAAGAACCGGCTGGGCTACGAGAAGGTCGTCCTCGCCGGGTGGAGTGGCGGTGGCTCACTGTCGGTGTTCTACCAGCAGCAGGCGCAACACCCGACGGTGACGGCCAGTCCGTCCGGGGACGGGCCCGACCTGACCAAACTGGGCCTGATCCCGGCGGACGGTCTCATGCTGCTGGCCGCCCACATCAGTCGCCACGGCACCATGACCGAGTGGATGGACGCCTCGATCCTCGACGAGAACGACCCGTCGAAGCGCGATCCGGAACTTGATCTCTACAACCCGGAAAACCCCAATCAACCGCCGTACTCCCCCGAGTTCCTGCGCCGGTACCACGAGGCACAGGTTGCCCGGAACCGGCGAATCACCAAGTGGGTCAAGGAAAAGCTCGCCGAGCTCAAGGCCGCGGGACGTCCCGATGACGAGTTCGCGTTCGTCGTCCACGGCACCATGGCCGACCCGCGCTGGCTCGACCCGACGGTCGATCCCAACGAACGCACCCCGGGACAGTGCTATCTGGGGGATCCTCGAGTGGTGAACATGAGCCCCGTCGGCCTGGCCCGATTCTGTACCTTGCGCAGCTGGCTGTCGCAGTGGAGTTACGACGACGCCAACGGTGACGCCGTGAAGGCGGGTCCGGACATCGCGGTGCCGACACTGGTGATCGGCAACCTCGCCGACGACGCCTGCACGCCCAGCCACACGCGGCGGCTGTTCGAGGCAATCGGGCATCCGGACAAAGAGATGCACGAGATCCCCGGCGCCAACCACTACTACTCCGGACCGGATCAGCGCGGCACCCTGGGGCAGGCCGTCGGCATCTGCACGGACTGGCTGCACCAGCGAGGCTTTTCCGCATGAGCACCACAGGGGCACTCGACGGCATCCGGGTGCTCGAACTCGGCACCCTGATCTCCGGGCCGTTCGCCGGCCGGCTGCTGGGCGACATGGGCGCCGAGGTCCTCAAGATCGAATTGCCGTCCGCCCCCGATCCGCTGCGCACCTGGGGCCAGGCCGAACTCGACGGACACCGGTTCTTCTGGACGGTCCACGCACGCAACAAGAAGGCAGTGACACTGGACCTGCGCACCGAGCAGGGCCGGGAACTTTTCCTCGACCTCGTCGAGCAGTCCGATGTGATCGTGGAGAACTTCCGGCCGGGCACCCTCGAGAAATGGAACCTGGGTTACGACGTTCTGCGCGAACATAATCGGGGCATCATCCTGGTCCGGGTGTCGGGCTACGGCCAGACGGGCCCGGACGCCGGGAAGGCCGGCTACGCATCGGTGGCCGAGGCGGCAAGCGGGCTGCGGCACATGAACGGTTTCCCCGGCGGTCCCCCGCCGCGACTCGCGTTGTCACTGGGCGACAGCCTGGCGGGCATGTTCGCCGCGCAGGGCGCGCTCGCCGCGCTGTACCGGCGCAGCGTCACGGGTGAGGGGCAGGTCGTGGATACGGCACTCACCGAAAGTTGTTTGGCCATCCAGGAATCCACCATTCCGGACTACGACGTCGGCGGCGTGGTGCGCGGACCGTCGGGTACCCGGCTCGAAGGTATCGCACCGTCGAACATCTACCAGAGCGCGAACGGCAGCTGGGTGGTGATCGCGGCCAACCAGGACACGGTGTTCCGTCGGCTCTGTCAGGCCATGGACCGGCCCGAGCTGGCGACGGACGAGCGATTCGCCGACCATCTGGCGCGGGGCCGCAACCAGGACGAACTCGACAAGATCATCGGCGACTGGGCAGCGCAGCGTGAGCCCCACGACATCATCGCCACGCTGTCGGAGGCCGGCGTGATCAGCGGGCCCATCAACACCGTCGCCGAGGTGGTGAATGACCCACAACTGCTGGCGCGCAACATGATCGCCGACCACTGGGACGAACGCGTGCAACGCAACGTGAAGGGCCCCGGCGTCGTCCCGGTGCTCTCGGACACGCCCGGCACCATCCGCAACGGTGGCTCGGCGCGGCCAGGTCAGGACAACGAGGAGGTGTTCGGCCGGCTCCTCGGTCTCGATGCCGAGCAGTTGGCGGCGCTGCGCGAGGAGGGTGTGTTGTGACCGACCTGCCGGCCCACGTCACCGTCCGCGAGGTCTGCCTGCGCGACGGCCTGCAACTCGAAGACCCGATTCCGTTGTCCGCCAAGCTGGAACTGCTCGCGGCCATCGTGGCCACCGGCGTGCGCGAGGTCGAGGCGACCGCGTTCGTCTCGCCGTCCAAGGTGCCCGCACTGGCCGATGCCGCCGAATTGGCCGCGGCGCTGGGGGCATTTCCCGATGTCGAGTTCTCCGCGCTCGTGGCGGGGGCCGGCGGCGCCGGTCGTGCGCTCGCGGCGGGCATGCGGTCGCTGGAATACGTGGTGTCCGCCGCGGACGGACACAGCCAGGCGAACGTCGGGCGCTCGACGGCCGAGTCCACGGCCCTGATCTCCGACATCGTCGGCTTGGCCCACGACAGCGGTGCCAGCGCCGAGGTCATCATCGCCACGGCCTGGGACTGCCCCTTCGACGGACCGACCGACCCGGGCCGGGTAGTCGAGATCGCCGCGGCAGCAAGTGAATACGGCGCGGATCGAGTCGCCATCGCCGACACCATCGGCACCACCACCCCGCGGCGCGTCAGCGACCTGATCAGCCGCGTCCGCCCGGTCATCGGAGACCTGCCGCTCGGCGCGCATTTCCACAACACACGCGGCTCCGGCCTGGCCAGCGCCTACGCCGCCGTGCAGGCCGGTGTGACGCGGCTCGACGCATCGGTGGGTGGCCTGGGTGGCTGCCCGTTCGCACCCGGCGCGACCGGCAACATCGCGACCGAAGACCTGGTCTATCTGTTGCGGGACAGCGACATCGACACCGGCATCGACCTGGACCTGGCGATCGACGCGGCCATGGTGGCGCAGCGCGTCGTCGGCCACGAGCTGCCCAGCGCCCTGCTGCGCGCCGGCGACCGGCTGCTGGGCTGAGCATGCCGGCCGAGACGCTGACCGCCAAGGGCCGACAGACCCGCGAGGCCATCGAACTGGCGGCACGGAAGCTGTTCGCCGAGCGGGGCTTTCATGGCACCACACTGGCGGACATCACGTCGGCGGCCGGCAAGTCGTCGGCGGTGTTCTACCGCTACTTCGACGACAAGGAAGACCTCCTCGCCGGCCTGGCCGAGTCGTTCCTGCACGACATCGTCACCCCTTCGGGGATGGGCGTGCCGCTGCCCGAGTCCCCCGAGGACACCGAGTACTTCACCACCGTGGTGACGGGGTACTGGAACCTTTTCAAGCAGAACATCGGCATCATGATCGCGGTCGCCCAACTGGGCGCCACGCAGCCGCGATTCGCCAAGGTGCAGAACGAGTTCCGTCGCTTCGGAATGGACCTGGTCGCCGACTCGGTCCGCCACGCCCAGGAACAGGGGTATGCCCAGGGCATCCATCCGGGGCAACGCCTCGACCCCGAACACATCGCCGCGGCGATTTCGCTGCTGTTCGAGAACTTCACCGTCGTGGTGGTCGGCAGCCCGGGCTCCGGGCTGCAGATCAGCGACGAGGACGCCATCACGACCCTGTCGACCATCTGGAAGAAAACCCTGTACGGCTTCTGACCGAAGAAAGAGATCAACGTGGATTTCGCTCTACCGGAACACCTTCCGGGCCTGCTGGCCGACATGGACGCCTTCATCGAGGCGGAGATCAAACCGCTGGAACAGGAGAACCTGCAGTACTTCGACCGGCGCCGGGAGTTCGCCCGTACGGACCTCGAGAACGGCGGGGTGCCCACGAGGGAATGGGAGGATCTGCTCGACGAGATGCGCCGCCGCGCCGACGCGGCCGGCTGGCTGCGGTACGGCCTGCCGAGCGCGTTCGGTGGCCGTGACGGCACCAATCTGGACATGGCCGTCATCCGGGAACACCTGGCGCACAAGGGCCTCGGCCTGCACAACGACCTGCAGGACGAGTCGTCGATCGTCGGCAACTTCCCCCAGGTCATCATGATGAGCCGGTTCGGCACCCCCGCGCAGCAAGCCGAATGGGTCGAGGCCATGATCACCGGTGAGCGGTCAATGGCGTTCGGGCTCACCGAACCCGACCACGGCAGCGACGCCACCTGGCTGGAGACCACCGCGGTCCGGGACGGTGACGGGTGGATCATCAACGGCCGCAAGCGCTGGAACACCGGCGTGCACCGCGCCACCCACGACTTGATCTTCGCCCGCACGTCGGGGGATCCCGGGCAAGCGGTCGGCATCACCGCGTTCCTGGTCCCCACCGACACCCCGGGATTCACCGTGCCGTACTACTGGTGGACGTTCAACATGCCGAGCGATCACGGCGAGGTGGAACTGAAAGATGTTCGGGTGCCGGACGATGCGGTGCTCGGCGAGGTGGACCATGGCTTGGAGGTCGGCCAGACGTTCCTGCACGAGAACCGCATCCGTCAGGCCGCCAGCAGTCTGGGCGCCGCGCAGTACTGCATCGACCGGGCCGCGCAGTACGCCGGCGAGCGCGTGGTGTTCGGTAAACCCCTGGCGGTGAACCAGGCCGTGCAGTGGCCGCTGGCCGAGCTGCAGACCGAGGCGCAGATGGTCCGGCTGCTGGTGTATTACGCCGCGTGGCACCTCGATCGCGATCACCACATGGAGGTCTCCGACAAGGTCTCGATGGCCAACTACCGCGCCAACAGACTGGTATGTGAGGCTGCCGACCGCGCCATGCAGATTCACGGCGGCATCGGCTACAGCCGGCACGAGCCGTTCGAGCACATCTACCGGCACCATCGCCGCTACCGGATCACCGAAGGGGCGGAAGAGATTCAGATTCGCCGGGTGGCGCAGCGGATGCTGAAGTTCGGGCGCAAGTGATCGACGCTCCGGAATTGGCCCGAGCCCTCGCCGCGACGCTCGAACCCGGGCTCGGCGATGTCAGCGTCGAGAACCTGCGGGAGCTGACCGGCGGCGCCAGCCGTGCGACATGGGCTTTCGACGCGCGCACCGCCACCGGGGCCCGCGCGTTGATCCTGCGGGTCGGACCGCCCGACGAAATCCACGCCGGCATGGAACTCGAGGCCGCCGCACTGTCCCGGGCGGCGGCCGCGGGCGCGCCGGTTCCCCGCGTGCTGGCAGCGAGCAACTCGCCTGAGGCCCTGGGTAATCCGTTCCTGGTGTGCGACTTCGTGCCCGGCGAGACCATCGTCCGCAAGATCCAGCGAGCACTCGATGACGATGGCCGGGCCACCCTTCTCGGGCAGTGCGCCGAAGCACTGGCGGCCATCCACCGCGCCGACCCCACCGGTGTCGGGCTGTCGCGCGAGGACCAACTGAGTTCATGGCGACGCGAGCTCGATGAGATCGGCGACACCACAGCCACTTTCGAGTGGGCCTTCCGCTGGTTGGCGCGCAACCAGCCGTCGGACGCCGGCGATGCGGTGCTGGTTCACGGCGACTTCCGGATGGGCAACCTCATCGTCGACGGCAACCGGCTGGCGGCGGTGCTGGATTGGGAGCTCACCCACCTGGGCTCGCGTGCCGAGGACCTGGCCTGGTTCTGCATTCGGGCCTGGCGCTTCGGGGCGCCGCGAGCGCTGGACGCCGGCGGCCTGGGCAGTATCGAGGACTTCCTGACCGCCTACGAGGGTGCCAGCGGAATCACTCTGGACCGCAGAACCTTTCACTGGTGGCTGGTGTCCGCCACCTTGCGCTGGGGCATCATCTGCCGGTACCAGGCGGAACGTCACCTGTCCGGACAGGCCAGGTCGGTCGAGTTGGCCACCATCGGCCGGCGGGTGTGCGAAACCGAATGGGACCTGCTCGACCTCTTGGAGGACCGGTGAGCCACTACCGCCCCAGTGCCGCGGAACTGGTCACCGCGGTGGCCGAGTTCCTGGAGACCGAGGTACGCGCGGCCACCGATGGCGCGGTGAACTTCCATGCCCGCGTCGCCGCGAACGCGCTGCGGATCGTCGAACGGGAACTGGCGCAGCACGGAGCGGAACCCGGGCTGCTGGGATTCGACGACGAGCAGGCCCTGGCGCGTGCGATACGCGACGGGGATTTCGACGACCGTGGTCCGGAACTCGAGCCCGTGCTGCGGGCACTCGTGCGGCATCGGCTGGACGTTGCCCACCCGGGTTATGCGGACGAGTAACCGAACCCGACCTACCTGATCACCGGACTGTCGTAGCCTGAGCACGTGGCCGACTCCGCGCTCAAGATCCTGGTGTACAGCGACAACCCGAACACCCGTGACCAGGTGCGCACGGCGCTGGGACGGCGCATCCACCCGGACCTGCCCGACCTGACGTATCTCGACGTGGCGACGGCACCCGTCGTGGTGAGTTCCGTCGACGCCGGCGGCATCGACTTGGCGATCCTCGACGGCGAGGCCACGCCCGCCGGTGGGATGGGGCTCGCCAAGCAGCTCAAGGACGAGGTCGCGAACTGCCCGCCGATCGTGGTGCTCACGGGCCGTGCGGATGACGCCTGGCTGGCGTCCTGGTCACGCGCGGAGGCCTCGGTGCCCCACCCGATCGACCCGATCCGGCTCGGTGAGGCCGTGGTGGCGGTGCTGTCTCCCCAGCGGTGAAACCGTGCGTTAACCAGCACGAAATGGCCTGTGGCCGTTCACTCTTCGCGCCGGCGGCGGTGTGTCGTTAATAGCGTAGGCAACGTCAGGAACTGATCATGATCCTAGCCAAAATGCGGCGGCCGTTCCGTTAACCGAGCTAAGCTGTGGGCCAGCTCACATCGACAGCTCGACGAGGGAGCCTCACAGGGCATGACGAACGCATGAACGTCTACATCCCCATCCTGGTACTCGGCGCGATCGCCGCGGCGTTCGCGGTGGGTTCGGTCGGAATTGCGCTGGTCATCGGGCCGCGCCGGTACAACCGGGCCAAGCTCGAGGCCTACGAGTGCGGCATCGAACCGATGGCGCCCGGCTCCGCGGGCCATGAGACCACCGGGCAGCGGTTCCCGGTGAAGTACTACCTGACCGCGATGCTGTTCATCGTCTTCGACATCGAGATCGTCTTCCTGTATCCGTGGGCCGTTTCCTTCGAATCACTCGGGGTATTCGCGGTGGTGGAGATGTTGCTGTTCATGCTGACGGTGTTCGTCGCCTACGCATACATCTGGCGCCGCGGCGGACTGAGCTGGGACTGAGGACAGACCCATGGGACTCGAAGAACGCCTGCCCGGCGGCATCCTGCTGTCCACTGTCGAGAAGGTCGCGGGCTACGTACGCAAGGGGTCGCTGTGGCCCGCCACCTTCGGGCTGGCCTGCTGCGCCATCGAGATGATGGCGACCGCGGGCCCGCGCTTCGACATCGCGCGCTTCGGCATGGAGCGGTTCTCCGCGACGCCGCGCCAGGCCGATCTGATGATCGTCGCCGGCCGTGTGAGCCAGAAGATGGCGCCGGTGCTGCGTCAGGTGTACGACCAGATGGCCGAGCCCAAATGGGTGCTGGCCATGGGTGTGTGCGCCTCCTCGGGCGGCATGTTCAACAACTACGCGGTGGTGCAGGGTGTCGACCACATCGTGCCCGTCGACATCTACCTGCCGGGCTGTCCGCCGCGGCCGGAGATGCTGCTCAACGCAATTCTCAAGCTGCACACCAAGATTCAGGAGATGCCGCTGGGTGTGAACCGGGCCGAGGCGATCGCCGCGGCCGAGGAAGCCGCCCTGCAGGCCCGTCCCACCATCGAGCTGAAGGGACTGCTGCGGTCATGACGGACGCGCCGGACCAGACGGGACCCGAGGTGATCGGGACGCGGCGCGGCATGTTCGGTGTGCGCGGCAGCGGCGACACGTCGGGCTACGGCCGGTTGGTCCGGGAGGTGGCCCTGCCCGGCAGCTCACCCCGGCCCTACGGCGGCTACTTCGACGACGTCGTCGACACCTTGGCGGCGGCCCTCGGTCCCGACGACTTCGGCGCCGCGATCGAGCGCGTCGTGGTGTTCCGCGACGAACTGACCCTCGAGGTGCACCGCGACCACCTTGTCGCCGTGGCTCAGGCGCTACGGGACGAACTGCGATTCGAACTGTGCCTGGGAGTGTCCGGGGTGCACTACCCAGACGACACCGGTCGCGAGTTGCACGCCGTCTACCCGCTGATGTCCATCACCCACAACCGCCGGATTCGTGTCGAGGCGTGCGCTCCCGATGCCGATCCGCATGTGCCGTCGCTGTATTCGGTGTATCCGACGACCGACTGGCACGAGCGGGAGACCTACGACTTCTTCGGCATCATCTTCGACGGCCACCCTGCCCTGACCCGGATCGAGATGCCCGACGACTGGGTGGGCCATCCGCAGCGCAAGGACTACCCGCTCGGCGGAATCCCGGTCGAGTACCACGGTGCGAAAATCCCGCCCCCGGACGAACGGCGGGCCTACAACTGATGACTCAGGACAACGAACCCGATGGCCGCGAACGCGTGGTCACCGTCGGCGGTCAAGACTGGGCCGACGTCGTGGCAGCGGCACGCGAGAGCGCGGTGGCCGGCGAGCGCATCGTGGTCAACATGGGCCCGCAGCATCCATCCACCCACGGGGTGCTGCGGCTGATCCTCGAGATCGACGGCGAGACCATCACCGAGGCCCGATGCGGAATCGGCTACCTGCACACCGGAATCGAGAAGAACCTCGAATACCGCACCTGGACGCAGGGCGTCACCTTCGTGACCCGCATGGACTACCTGTCGCCCTTCTTCAACGAGACGGCGTACTGCCTCGGCGTCGAGAAGCTGCTGGGCGTCACCGACGATATCCCCGAGCGCGCCAGCATCATCCGGGTCATGTTGATGGAACTCAACCGCATCTCGTCGCACCTGGTCGCGCTGGCGACCGGCGGCATGGAGCTGGGTTCCATGTCGGCGATGTTCTTCGGCTTCCGGGAACGCGAACTGGTGCTGTCGATATTCGAGACCATCACCGGGCTCCGGATGAACCACGCCTACATCCGCCCCGGCGGCCTGGCTGCCGACCTGCCCGACGAGGCACTGCCGCAACTTCGGGAGCTGCTCAAGCTGCTGCCCAAGCGGTTGCGCGACATGGAGAATCTGCTCAACGAGAACTACATCTGGAAGGCCCGCACGCAGGGGGTCGGATACCTGGACCTGACCGGGTGCATGGCACTGGGTATCACCGGACCGGTGCTGCGTTCGACGGGGCTGCCGCACGACCTGCGGAAGTCGCAGCCGTACTGCGGATACGAGTCGTACGACTTCGACGTCATCACCGACGACCAGTGTGATGCCTACGGCCGCTACATCATTCGGGTCCGTGAGATGCACGAGTCCATCAAGATCGTCGAGCAGTGTGTCGAGAGGCTCGGCAAGGTCGCCGGGCCGGTGATGATCACCGACAAGAAGCTGGCCTGGCCCGCGGATCTGAGGGTCGGCCCCGACGGCCTGGGCAACTCGAAGGAACACATCGCCAAGATCATGGGCTCGTCGATGGAGGCCCTGATCCACCACTTCAAGATCGTGACCGAAGGTATCCGGGTGCCCGCCGGGCAGGTGTACGTCGCCGTCGAATCGCCGCGCGGCGAGCTGGGCGTGCACATGGTCTCCGACGGCGGCACCCGGCCCTACCGGGTGCATTACCGCGACCCGTCGTTCACGAATCTGCAAGCGGTGTCGGTGATGTGCGAGGGCTCCATGGTCGCCGACGCCATCGCCGCGGTGGCATCGATCGATCCGGTGATGGGAGGCGTCGACAGGTGACCGCTATCGAACTGCGTCTCGGGCCGCGTCCGGACGAGCCCGGCCCACCGATCGGTCAAGGGCCGCAGTCCTATTCGCCTGAGGTGACCGAGCGCCTGGCCGCCGACGCCGCGGTGATCATCGCCCGCTACCCCAGTGCCCGCTCGGCGCTGCTGCCGCTGCTGCATCTCGCCCAATCCGAGGACGGGTACCTCACCCCTGCCGGAATCTCGTTCTGCGCTGCGCAACTGAACCTCAGCACCGCCGAGGTCACCGCGGTCGCGACGTTCTACTCGATGTACCGCCGCACCCCGACAGGCGAGTACCTCGTCGGGGTGTGCACCAACACGCTGTGCGCCATCATGGGCGGCGACGCCATCCTCGAATCACTGGAGGACCACCTGGGTCTCGGCGCCGGCGAGACCACCGCCGACGGCCGGGTCACGCTGGATCACATCGAATGCAACGCCGCCTGCGATTACGCGCCGCTGGTCATGGTGAACTGGGAGTTCTTCGACAACCAAACCCCCAGTTCCGCACGTGATCTCGTCGACTCGCTGCGCGCCGGTGAGCCGGTCACCCCGACGCGGGGCGCGCCCCTGTGCACCTTCAAGGACACCGCACGCATCCTCGCCGGCTTCCCCGATGAACGCCCCGGCAGCAACGACTCCGAACCAGGCGCGGCCACCCTCGCCGGGTTGCGCGTCGCGCAGGAGCGCGGGATGGAGGCGCCGCAATGACACTCGCGCCGGTGCTGAGCAGACATTGGGATCAGCCGCAATCGTGGACGCTGCAGAGTTACGTGCGGCAGGGCGGCTACCAGGCATTGCGGGCGGTATTGCGGATGCAACCCGCCGAAGTCATTGCGCTGGTCAAGGATTCCGGACTGCGCGGCCGCGGCGGCGCGGGTTTCCCCACGGGGACCAAATGGTCCTTCATCTCGCCCGACGACGGCCGTCCGCACTATCTGGTGGTCAACGCCGACGAATCCGAACCCGGGACGTGCAAGGACATTCCGCTGATGCTGGCCTCGCCGCACGCGCTGGTGGAAGGCGCGATCATCGCGTCGTACGCCATCGGCGCCCGGCACGCATTCATCTACGTGCGCGGTGAGGTGGTTCCAGTCCTGCGCCGTCTACAGGGTGCCGTCGCCGAGGCCTACGCGAACGGCTACCTCGGCACCAATATCGCCGGCACCGGGTACGACCTGGATCTGGTGGTTCACGCCGGGGCGGGTGCGTACATCTGCGGCGAGGAGACCGCGCTGCTCGACTCCCTGGAGGGCCGCCGCGGCCAACCGCGGTTGCGTCCGCCATTCCCCGCGGTCGCCGGGCTGTACGCGTGCCCGACCGTAGTCAACAACGTCGAATCGATCGCCAGTGTCCCGTCGGTCATCCGCGGTGGGGTCGACTGGTTCCGGTCCATGGGGTCCGACAAGTCGCCCGGCTTCACGCTGTACTCGCTGTCCGGTCACGTCACCCGGCCGGGGCAATACGAAGCCCCCCTGGGGATTTCGCTACGCGAACTGCTCGAGTATGCCGGCGGGGTGCGGGCCGGGCACCAGTTGAAGTTCTGGACGCCGGGCGGATCGTCGACGCCGATGCTCACGCCCGAACATCTGGACGTCCCGCTGGATTACGAAGGCATGGCCGGGGTCGGCTCGATGCTGGGCACCAAGGCACTGCAGATTTTCGATGAGACGACCTGCGTGGTGCGGGCCGTCCGGCGGTGGACCCAGTTCTACGCGCACGAATCCTGCGGCAAGTGCACGCCGTGCCGCGAGGGCACCTACTGGCTGGCGCAGATCTATGCCCGGCTGGAGAACGGACAGGCCCAGGCGGCCGATCTGGACAAACTGCTCGACATCTCCGACGCCATCCTCGGCAAGTCGTTCTGCGCCCTCGGCGACGGTGCAGCCAGCCCGATCATGTCTTCGCTCAAGTACTTCCGCGACGAGTACGTCGCGCACCTGAACGGCGGCTGCCCGTTCGACCCGCACGCCGCCACGCTCTTCGCCACGGAAGGAGCGGGCGCATGACGGTCACCGAGCCGGCGAAGGACGCGGCCGCGGTCGAGATGGTCTCGTTGACCATCGACGACCAGCAGATCAGTGTGCCCAAGGGCACGTTGGTGATTCGCGCGGCCGAGCTCATCGGCGTCCAGATTCCCCGGTTCTGTGACCACCCCCTGCTCGACCCGGTGGGCGCCTGCCGGCAGTGCCTCGTCGAGGTGGAGGGTCAACGGAAACCGTTGGCGTCGTGCACCACCACGGTCACCCCGGACATGGTCGTGCGTACCCAGGTGACGTCGGAGGCCGCCGACAAGGCACAGCACGGTGTGATGGAACTGCTGCTGATCAACCATCCGCTGGACTGCCCCGTCTGCGACAAGGGCGGCGAATGCCCGCTGCAGAACCAGGCGATGTCCAACGGCCGCAGTGATTCTCGCTTCGAGGACGTCAAGCGCACCTACCCCAAGCCCATCAATCTGTCGGCGCAGGTCCTGCTCGACCGGGAACGCTGCGTGCTGTGTGCGCGCTGTACCCGGTTCTCGAATCAGGTCGCCGGCGACCCGTTCATCGAGCTGCTGGAACGTGGCGCGCTGCAGCAGGTCGGCATCGGCGGCGATGATCCGTTCGACTCGTACTTCTCCGGCAACACCGTGCAGATCTGTCCCGTCGGCGCACTGACCGGGACCGCGTACCGGTTCCGGGCCCGGCCTTTCGACCTGGTCTCCTCCCCCAGCGTCTGCGAACACTGCGCCTCGGGCTGTGCGCAGCGCACCGACCATCGCCGCGGAACGGTGTTGCGCCGCTTGGCCGGTGACGATCCCGAGGTCAACGAAGAGTGGAACTGCGACAAGGGCCGCTGGGCCTTCACCTACGCCACGCAGGGTGATCGGATCACCACGCCGTTGATCCGCGAGGCCGACGGCGCCCAGCGCCCGGCATCGTGGCCGGAAGCGGTCGCTGTCGCGGTGCGCGGCCTATCGGCGGCCGGCGCCCGGACCGGTGTACTGGTCGGCGGACGACTCACCACCGAAGACGCCTACGCGTATGCGAAGTACGCGCGGATTGTGCTGGGCACCAACGACATCGACTTCCGCAACCGGGTGCACAGCGACGAGGAAGCCCAGTTCCTGGCGGCCTCCGTCGCCGGTCAGCCGATGCGGGTGACGTACGCCGACCTGGAGCAGGCGCCCGTCGTGCTGCTCGTCGCGTTCGAGCCGGAAGATGAATCGCCGATCGTCTACCTGCGGCTGCGCAAGGCCTTCCGCAAGCACGGCCTGAAAGTTGTTGCGGTGGCGCCGTTCGCGAGCCGCGGCCTGGAGAAGATGGGCGGCACCCTCATCTCCGCCGCACCCGGCCGCGAACCCCGCGCACTCGACGCCGTCGAAGTGTTGCCGCCCGGTTCGGTCATTCTCACCGGTGAGCGGCTGGCGGGCGTGCCCGGCGGCTTCTCCGCCGTGGCCCGCCTGGCGGAGCGTACGGGCGCGGCCGTCGGCTGGGTGCCGCGGCGGGCCGGCGAGCGCGGTGCGCTGGAAGCCGGTGCGGCCCCAAATCTGTTGCCCGGCGGCCGTTCGGTGACCGATGTGCCGTCACGCACCGAAGTTGCCGTCGCCTGGCACGTCGACGAACTGCCCGACGCCCCGGGCCGCGACACCACCGCGATCCTCGCCGCCGCAGCCGGCGGTGAGCTCGAGGCCGTCCTGGTCGCCGGGGTGGAACTCGACGACCTGCCCGACCCGGAGCTCGCGCAGCAGTCGCTCGGTGCCGCGAAGTTCGTGGTGAGCATGGAGGTACGCCGCAGCGCCGTCACCGACCTCGCGCACGTCGTGTTCCCGGTGGCACCTGTCGTCGAGAAGGCCGGCAGCTTCGTGAACTGGGAAGGGCGACACCGTGCATTCGGCGCGGCGCTGCCGCCCGCCACGCGCGCGGACATGGGGGTGCTGGCCGCGCTCGCCGACGAACACTGCATCGATCTGGGTCTGCGCGACGTCGCGGCGGTGCGCAACGAGATGAACCGCCTGGGGTGCTGGACCGGACCCCGGCCCGCCGCACCGGAGTTCACCGCGCCCCCGAACCCGGTGCCCGGTGCGGGACAGGCGGTCCTCGCCGGCTGGCGGATGCTGTTGGATGCCGGGCGCCTGCAGGACGGCGAACCTCATCTGGCCGCCACGGCGCGTCCGGCGGTCGCCCGGTTGTCGCCTGACACGGCCGCGAGCGTCGGCGCGTCCGAAACCCTCACGGTCAGCACCGATCGCGGCAGTCTCACCCTGCCCCTCGAGATCACCGACATGCCGACCGGCGTGGTGTGGCTGCCGCTGAACTCGCCGGGGTCGACGGTCCACGCGACGCTCGGCGTCGCCCCCGGAGCGGTCGTCTCGATCAGCGGAGCGGCGACATGAACTATCCCGACCTGTCGTCTTTCGGCCTCGACCCGTGGTGGCTGGTCCTCGCCAAAGCCCTTGGCGTTTTTGTATTCCTGGTGCTGACGGTGCTCGTCGCCATCCTCCTCGAACGCCGGGTGTTGAGCTGGATGCAGATGCGCATCGGACCGAACCGGGTGGGGCCGTTCGGGTTGCTGCAGAGCCTGGCCGACGGCATCAAGCTCGCGCTGAAGGAAGGGCTGGTCCCGGCCGGGGTGGACAAGCCGATCTACCTTCTGGCACCGATCATCTCGGTGATCCCGGCGATCATGGCGTTCGCCGTCATCCCGATGGGACCGCTGGTCCACGTCTTCGGGCACGAGACGCCGCTGCAATTGACCGACCTGCCGGTCGCGGTGTTGTACGTCCTCGCGGTCACCTCGATCGGGGTGTACGGAATCGTGTTGGCGGGCTGGGCTTCCGGCTCGACCTATCCCCTGCTCGGCGGGCTGCGGTCCAGCGCGCAGGTCATCTCGTACGAAATCGCGATGGCACTGTCGTTCGCCGCGGTGTTCCTGTACGCGGGCACCATGTCGACGTCGCAGATCGTCGCGTCGCAACAGGGCCGCTGGTACGTCTTCCTCCTGCTGCCGTCGTTTCTGATCTATGTCATCTCGATGGTCGGCGAAACGAACCGGGCGCCTTTCGATCTGCCCGAAGCCGAGGGCGAGCTGGTCGGTGGTTTCCACACCGAGTACTCGTCGCTGAAGTTCGCGATGTTCATGCTCGCGGAGTACGTCAACATGACGACGGTCTCGGCGCTGGCCACCACCCTGTTCCTCGGTGGTTGGCAGGCGCCCTGGCCGCTGAGCCTCATTCCCGGAGCCAACACCGGCTGGTGGCCGCTGCTGTGGTTCATCGGCAAGGTGTGGGCGTTCCTGTTCATGTTCATGTGGCTCCGGGCCACGCTTCCGCGCCTGCGGTACGACCAGTTCATGGCGTTGGGCTGGAAGGTGCTCATCCCGATCTCGCTGGCGTGGATCATGATCGTCAGCATCGTGCGGACGCTGCGACTGCAGGGTCACGACAGCTGGCCCGTCGTTCTGGCCTTCGCCAGCGCCATCGCCGTGGTCGCCATCGGCGGTGCGCTGTGGAATACGGCGCGGCGCAAATCGGCTCGCATGCGTGCCCCGGCCGTCGAGCCACCGCCCGGCGCGTTCCCGGTGCCGCCCATCCCGGCCAAGGAGGTTCACCATGCCCGGTAGGCCCAAATTCATCGACGCCATCGCGGGCTTCGGCGTCACCTTCGGCACGATGTTCAAGAAACCGGTCACCGAGCAGTATCCCGAGGAGCCCGGTCCGGTCGCGCCCCGCTATCACGGCCGCCATCAGCTCAACCGCTACGACGACGGCCTCGAGAAGTGCATCGGGTGCGAACTGTGCGCGTGGGCCTGCCCCGCCGACGCGATCTTCGTCGAAGGCGCGGACAACACTGCGGAACAACGGTTTTCCCCCGGCGAGCGGTACGGCCGGGTGTACCAGATCAACTATCTGCGGTGCATCGGCTGCGGGCTCTGCATCGAGGCCTGCCCGACGCGGGCGCTGACCATGACCAACGACTACGAGATGGCCGACGACAACCGGTCCGATCTGATCTACGGCAAGGACAAGCTCCTGGCGCCGCTGAAACCCGACATGACCGCGCCGCCGCACGCCATGGGCGAGGGCAGCACCGACGAGGACTACTACCGCGGCAACATCACCGCGGACGGCCTGACGCGGCGCGAGGCGGCCAAGTGACCGGAGAGGCCGTGACGTTCTGGGTGCTCGGTACCGTGTCGGTGCTCGGTGCCATCGCCATGGTGGCCGCTCCCAAAGCGGTGTACTCGGCAATGTTCCTGGCCAGCACCATGATCAGCCTCGCGGTGCTCTACATCGCCCAGGACGCGGTGTTCCTCGGCGTCGTGCAGGTGGTGGTCTACACCGGTGCGGTCATGATGTTGTTCCTGTTCGTCCTCATGCTCATCGGTGTCGATTCGGCGGACTCGCTCATCGAAACCATTCGGGGACAACGCGTTGCCGCCGTCGTCGCCGGCATCGGGTTCGGCATCGCGGTGATCGCCGGCATCGGCAGCCTCGGTACCAACGTCGTCGGTCTCGAACACGCGAACCGGGCCGGCAACGTCCAGGGCCTGGCGGTACTGATCTTCACGCGCTACCTGTGGGCCTTCGAGACGACCAGCGCCCTGCTCATCACCGCGGCGCTGGGCGCCATGGTGCTGACCCACCGCGAACGGTTCGAACACCGAAAGACCCAGCGCGAGCTGGCAATCGAACGGTTCGCCCCGGGCGGGCATCCGACGCCGCGACCGAACCCCGGTGTGTACGCGCGGCACAACGCCGTCGACATCCTGGCCCGGTTGCCCGACGGATCGGACGCCGACATGTCCGTCAGCGCCGTCCTGCCCCGGCGCAGTGTGTCCACCGACGATGGGAACGCCTCATGAATCCCACCAACTATCTGTATCTCTCGGCGCTGCTGTTCACCATCGGCGCGGCCGGTGTGCTGCTGCGCCGCAACGCCATCGTCATGTTCATGTGCGTCGAATTGATGCTCAATGCCGCCAATCTGGCGTTCGTCACGTTCTCCCGGATGCTCGGCGAACTCGACGGTCAGGTGGTGGCGTTCTTCACCATGGTGGTGGCTGCCTGTGAGGTGGTGGTGGGACTGGCGATCATCATGACCATCTTCCGTTCCCGACGGTCGGCGTCAGTGGACGCCGCGAGCCTGCTGAAGCAGTGACCGTGACGACATCCGTGTGGTTGCTGATCGCGCTGCCGCTGGCCGGTGCGGCGATACTGCTGCTCGGTGGGAAGGCCACCGACGCGTGGGGTCATCTGCTCGGCTGCGCCACGGTGGTCGGCGCCTTCCTCGTCGGCGCGACGCAGTTCGTGGCAATGTCCGGTCGCGACAATGACTTCCGGATGGTGCACGAGACGTTGTTCTCCTGGGTACCCGTCGCGCAGCTCCAGGTCGATTTCGGCTTACGCCTGGACCAGTTGTCGGTGTGCTTCGTCCTGCTCATCACCGGCGTCGGCGCGCTGATCCACATCTACTCGATCGGGTACATGGAGAAGGACGCCGCTCGCAGGCGTTTCTTTGCCTACCTCAACCTGTTCGTCGCGGCCATGCTGCTGCTGGTGCTGGCCGACAACTATCTCGGTCTGTACGTCGGGTGGGAAGGCGTCGGCCTGGCGTCGTACCTGCTGATCGGGTTCTGGTCGCACAAGCCGTCGGCCGCGACGGCCGCGAAGAAGGCGTTCGTCGTCAACCGCGTCGGCGATATCGGGCTGGCGCTGGCCCTGGCGGCGATGTTCGCCCACACCGGAACCCTCTCGTACACGGGTGTTTTCGCACAGGCGCCACATCTCGCCGCGACCACCGTCACCCTCATCGGTCTGCTGTTGCTGCTGGCGGCGTGCGGCAAGTCCGCTCAGGTACCGCTGCAGTCCTGGCTCGGTGACGCGATGGAGGGCCCGACACCCGTGTCGGCGCTCATTCACGCGGCCACCATGGTCACGGCCGGCGTGTACCTGGTGGTGCGGTCGGCTCCGATCTTCAACCAATCCGCCGACGCCCGGTTGGCGGTCGCCGTCGTCGGGGCCGTCACGCTGTTGTTCGGCGCGGTGATCGGCTGCGCGAAGGACGACATCAAGAAGGCCCTCGCGGCGTCGACCATGAGCCAGATCGGCTACATGATGCTGGCCGCCGGTCTGGGTCCCGCCGGCTACGCCCTCGCGATCCTGCATCTGCTGGCGCACGGCTTCTTCAAGGCCGGCCTGTTCCTCGGCGCCGGTTCGGTGATGCACGCCATGGACGACGAGACCGACATGCGCCGCTACGGCGGACTGCGCACCGCCATGCCCGTCACGTTCGCCACGTTCGGCATGGGTTACCTCGCGATCATCGGTATCCCGCCGCTGTCCGGCTTCTTCTCGAAAGACCCCATCATCGAGACCGCGTTCGCGGCCGGTGGGGCCAAAGGCCTGCTGTTCGGTGGCGCCGCCCTGCTCGGTGCGGGCATCACCGCGTTCTACATGACCCGCGTCATGCTGATGACGTTCTTCGGGGAAAAGCGTTGGCGTGCCGAGGCGCATCCCCACGAGTCGCCGTCGGTCATGGGCTGGCCGATGGTGGTGCTCGCCGCTGGGTCCATCGGTGCGGGTGCGCTGCTCGCTGTCGGCGGGAAGTTGGAGCACTGGCTCGAACCCATCGTCGGCTACCACGAGCCCGTGCACGCCGTGCCCGCTTGGCTGCTCACCGTCGTCACGCTCGCGGTGGTCGGTGTGGGCGTCGCGATCGCGTACCGGATGTACGCGCGCCAACCCGTCCCGATCAGCGCGCCGGTGAACGTCTCCGGGCTGACGGTCGCCGCCCGCAATGATTTGTACGGCGACGCGTTCAACGAGCGGGCCCTGATGGTCCCGGGCCGGCGGTTCACCAAGAACCTGGTGGACTTCGACGACGTCGCGGTCGACGGCGTCACCCGCGAACTCGCCGCGCTGGTCCGCAGCGGGTCGCAGGATCTTCGACGCTGGCAGAACGGGTTCGCCCGGTCGTATGCGCTGTCCATGTTGGCCGGAGCGGCATTGATTGCGGCCGCCATTCTCACGGTGAGGGTGTGGTGACCGGAATGTGGTGGCTGACAGCGTTGTGGGCCGTCCCGATGGCCGGCGGTGCGGCAGTGATCCTCTTGCCCGCCGGCGCACGGGCTTTCTCCCGCTGGGCCGCCCTCGCGGTGTCTCTCGTGGTGCTCGTCATCGCGCTGGTGCTGGGGCTGCGCTTCGACCCGGCCGGAGCGCGCTACCAGTTCGTGGAGAACCACCCGTGGATACCGTCATTCGGCACCGGATACATCCTCGGGGTCGACGGCGTGGCCCTGGTGTTGGTCGCGCTGACCGCGGTCCTGGTACCGCTGCTGATCATCGCCGGCTGGAACGACACCGACACGAATGATGCCGGCGCACAGGCCAAGTCGACCCACGCCTACTTCGCGTTGATCCTCGCCGTCGAATCGATGGTGCTGATCTCCCTGGTGTCACTGGACATCCTGCTGTTCTACGTGTTCTTCGAAGCCATGCTGATCCCGATGTACTTCCTCATCGGCGGTTTCGGCGCGGACCGGCCGGCCGCGTCCAAGGCGGCGGTCAAGTTCCTGCTGTACAACCTGTTCGGCGGCCTGATCATGCTGGCCGCGGTCATCGGGCTGTACGTGGCGACCGCCAACAGTCCGGCATTCACCCACGGCTCCTTCGATTTCCGTGCCGTCGCGGACGCCGTGCGCTACGGCAACCTCAACATCAGCCCGGGGATCGCCAACGCGCTGTTCGGCGGGTTCATGTTCGCGTTCGCGGTCAAGGCGCCTCTCTGGCCGCTGCACCGTTGGCTGCCCGACGCAGCGGTGCACGCCACGCCGGCCACCGCCGTCCTGATGATGGCGGTCGTCGACAAGGTGGGCACGTTCGGCATGCTCCGGTACTGCCTGCAGCTCTTCCCGTCGTCCGCCGCGACATTCCGGCCGTTGATCATTGCGCTGGCCGTCATCGGCATCGTCTACGGGGCCATCGTCGCCATCGGACAGACGGACGTCATGCGCCTGATCTCGTACACCTCGATCTCGCACTTCGGCTTCATCATTCTGGGCATCTTCGCGATGACCGAGCAGGCGCAGTCCGGCGCCGCGCTGTACATGGTGAACCACGGCATCTCGACCGCCGCGCTGTTCCTGATCGCCGGATTCCTGGTGTCCCGCCGGGGATCTCGCGCCATCGCCGACTACGGCGGTGTGCAGACCGTCGCGCCGATCTTGGCCGGTACGTTCCTGATCGCCGGACTCGCGACGCTGTCCCTGCCCGGCCTGGCACCGTTCATCAGTGAATTCCTGGTTCTGGTCGGCACATTCATCCACTACCCCGCCGTCACCGCCGTCGCGGCCACGGCCCTGGTGCTCTCCGCGCTCTACATCCTGTGGATGTACCAGCGGATGATGACGGGCCCCGTCGCCACCGGCAACGACAAGCTGCGCGACCTGGTACCACGTGAGCTGACTGTGGTCGTGCCGCTGGTTGCCCTGCTGCTGGTGCTCGGCGTCTACCCCAAGCCCGCGCTGGACATCATCAATCCGGCTGTCGGACATACCTCGTCGAGCACCGCCCAGGGGGTCGCCCGGTGACACCCATCCCCGCGCCGTCCGTCGAGTACGGCCTGCTCTCGCCGATGCTGATCGTGTTCGGCATCGCACTGGCAGGCGTGCTCGTGGAGGCCTTCGCACCGCGCTCGGCGCGATACCGCGCGCAGGTCGCGTTGAGCATCGGCGGCCAGGCGGTGGCCCTCGTGGCCGTGGTTTCCCAAGCGCTGCACCTGGGTTCAGCGATCGGCCGGCCGGCAGTTCTCGGGGCGATCGCCATCGACCGCCCAGCACTCTTCCTGCAGGGCACCCTGCTGGGGGTCAGCCTGTTGGCAACCTTGCTGATGGCGCAACGGGTTTCGGACGGCAGCGGGCTGGCCGCGTTCACCCCACAGGCCGCGACCGTGCCCGGTAGCGCCGCCGAACAGATCGCCCTCAAAACCGGAGTCACCCAGACCGAGGTGTTCCCGCTGGCGATGTTCGCACTCGGCGGCATGATGCTGTTCGGCGCGTCCGACGATCTGCTGACGATGTTCGTCGCACTCGAGGTACTGTCGCTGCCGCTGTACCTGATGTGCGGCCTGGCCCGGCGGAATCGGCTGCTGTCGCAGGAAGCGTCGCTCAAGTACTTTCTGCTGGGGGCGTTTTCGTCGGCTTTCTTCCTCTTCGGTGTTGCGATGCTCTACGGCTACTCGGGCAGCCTGAGCCTTTCGGGCGTCGCCGCCGGCCGCGGACCGGCATCCCTCGGGCTCATCGGTATCGCACTGCTGTGCGTTGGCCTGTTGTTCAAAGTCGGTGCGGTGCCATTCCATTCGTGGGTGCCCGATGTCTATCAAGGGGCGCCCACGCCGGTGACGGCCTTCATGGCGTCGGCCACCAAGATCGCCGCATTCGGTGCGCTGCTGCGGGTCTGCTACGTGGCACTGCCGGCGCTGGCCAACGACTGGCGGCCGGTGCTGTCGATCATCGCGGTGCTGTCCATGGCGGTGGGCACGGTGATCGCCATCGCACAGAACGACGTCAAGCGCATGCTGGCGTACTCTTCGGTGGCACATACGGGTTTCATCCTCACCGGCGTGATCGCGCTCAACGACAACGGACTGTCGGCGTCGTTGTTCTATCTGTTCGCCTACGGGTTCAGCACGCTCGGTGCCTTCGCGGTCGTGAGTGTGGTGCGCCGCGCCGACGGTGACGAGGAAGGCGACCTCCGCCGGTGGGCCGGACTCGGACGCCGGCATCCGTTCTTCGGTGTGGTGTTCGCGTTGTTCCTCCTGGCATTCGCCGGCATTCCGTTGACCAGTGGATTCGTCAGCAAGTTCGCCGTATTCAAAGCCGCGGCCGAAGGTGGCGCTTCATCCCTGGTTGTCATCGGTGTGATCGTCAGTGCCGTCGCCGCGTACTTCTACGTCCGCGTGATCGTCCTGATGTTCTTCACCGACCCGGTCGAGGACGGTCCAGAAGTGCAGTCGGGCAGCCTGAGCACCGCGATGATCGGGCTCACCGCCTTTGTGACGCTGGCGCTGGGTGCCGTCCCGCAACCGGTGCTGGACCTGGCCAACCACGCGGGCCAGTTCCTGCGGTGAGCAGCTGACCGACCGCCGGTCTGCTGCGCGACCGGCAACGGTCCGACACCCAGCCCCGGAAACACTGTTGAGTTGTCAAGGTGCAGATCAGGTTTCAGGCGGCCGCGTTGTCGAGTCGCATGGTGCGGCGGTTGTGGGCGGGGATGGGTTTTCGGTGGGGGTCGACGGTGGCGGGTGGGATGAGCCAGGGGTGTTTGTCCAGTCCCATGACGACGTCCCACCCGTCGTGGTGGACGTTGGCGTGACACGCCGGGCACAGCAGGCAGCCATTACCTAGTGATGTGTCGCCGCCGTGGGTCCAGTGCACGATGTGATGCGCGTGGGTGCGCCCTGGGGGTGCGCCGCATTTGATGCAGCATTGATCGCGGTGATAGAGCGCTTTGCGCAGATGGGGTGGGAACAGCCGTTTCTCGCGCCCCATATCGAGGGGCACTTGTTCGCCGTCGACGATCATGGTGGTGACGGTGGTGTCGCAGGTGAGCCGGTCCAGGGTCAGGGTGCTGATCGACCCGATGAATTCCAGCGTGGCCAGGTCCGGGGTGTCGGCGGGCACCGTCACCAACAGCTGCGTCCGCGGGGCGGAGGCGATGTCCCCGCCGCGGGCCGCGATATCCAACACCGCTTCCAGGGCGTCGGCGCGTCGACGCCCCGCCGAGCGCACATCGGGGCTGCCGTCGGGTTCGGGCCGCGGCGCGGACCCTTGTTCCATCGCCGCGATGTATTTGGCGCCGACTTCGGCGTCCAGGTCTGCGCGGATCTGCACCCGGCCGTCGCTGGTGACGCGGTGGTCGGCGGTGTTGACCGACCGGTCCTCGGCGGCCGGAAGACCACCGGTTGCGGCGGCGACCCGGTTCCCGAGCCGGCGCGCTCGGTCGGCGATGTCGGCGGGGGTGGCGCCGGAGAAGAACTGCCCCAACAGATCGGTCACCTGCTGGTATCGGGCGTCGTCGTCGACTGGGCCGGGTGCGCGGGCGCGAATGTGGTTGATGCCCTTCACGATCGCATCGACATGCTCACCGGAGATCGCCCCGTCGGCGGCATGCGCCGCCAGGGTCGGTAGCGCCGGCAGGGCGCCGCCGACCCGGACCAGCCGCTGCGCCACCGACGGCGCACACCCCAACACCATCAACAGCTCCCGCGGCGTCCGGCCCTGCGCGGCCGCGGCCCCGCAGCGGTCGAGCACTCCGGTCAGCATCGCCGCCAGATGATCGACCACATTGCGCAGCTTCACCACGCACGTCATCGCCTCCACCGCGTCGCCCGCAGACATCTCGTCGGGGACCTGCACACCGCGCAGGTGATTGAGAAGTGGGTTGAGATCCGGGGCGATTCCCATGCCCAATTGTATCGAACATCTGTTCGACTCGCAAGGAATTTTCCGACCCCACACGACGGTCACGTCCGCCTCATCGGCCACACGCTCGTCGAACTCGCCCCCGGAGCGCGGTACCCACCCGAGTGGTACCCGGTTCCGCCGCGAAACTGGCCCCTGACAAGCGGCCAATGAGTACCTAGCCTCGTAATCATGGCGACGGAGTTGGCAGTTGGGCATGCGCGCCAGGTGAGTCTGGCAGGCGTCACTCTGCCGCCGCGCCTCCAGCAGGCTGACTACCTCGACGTCTTCGATGTCACCGTCGCCGAATCCGACGCGCGTACGCCCGAAACGCTGGCGCGGCAGGCGCTCGAGCGGTCGGGGCCACCTATCCGCGAGGGAATCCGGTTCGCACACAAGGCGTTTCTGCGGTTTCGGCTCGGACCGGCGGACTCACTACAGCATGTCCTCGGGTGGCGCATCGCGGAATCGACACCCGATGCAGTTCGCCTGGAGGCCGAATCGCCGCTGATGGAAGGAACTCTGATCCTCCGGCGAGTCAATGCCTCCACAGGCCGACCCATCACCGCACTGCACTACAAACATCGGTGGGCTGCGGCGGCAGTCTGGCGAGCCATCGGTCCCATCCACCGCACGGCCGCCCCGTATCTGATGAACAAGGTGGCCACCCGATGATCGGTGACCGCTGGGGCGTCACCGACGCTGAGACCCTGGCACGCTACGGCTGCGACGTCTATGTCGCGACGCCTTCGCTCGAAGCGTGGCGCGGAGTGACGGTAAACACCACCCCAGATCGGCTGTGGCCGTGGGTTGTTCAAGTACGCCTGGCACCGTACTCCTATGACTGGATCGACAACCTGGGCCGGCAATCGCCCCACGAGTTGCAGAACCTCAGCGATCCTCGGCCCGGTGATCCGTTCACTGCCAGTGCCGGCCGGCCATTGGGAAAGGTGCTCGCGGTGGACCACCAGATGCAGTTGACGGCGCAGATCATCGGCGCCCACATGTCGTATCAGCTCACCCCGATCGACGACCACAGAACTCGGTTGGTGCTGAAAGTTGCTGCGCCACAGTCGTGGCGGCTCGCGGCTCCCTTCCTCAGCGTAGGGGATCTCGTGATGGCGCGGCGTCAGCTGCTGAATCTCAAGCATCTCGCCGAGATGTAGCGCGGACGTCCGGCTCCGACTTTCGCCGCGAAGGCGGCACGCCGCATTGGTTGTGAAACAAGGCGTTTGCGCCCATCATGCTGGTGTGACCGAGTGTGAGAATGCCACGGCCGACGGAGTGCATCCACTTTTGGCGGAGCGGTTCAGCCCACTGTCGTTCAGCCGGGAGGCGACCTTGAGTGACGCTCAGGTCGACGTTCTACTCGAGGCCGCCCGGCTGACACCGTCGGCGGGTAACTCCCAGCCCTGGATGTTCATCGTGGGTCGTCGGGACGACCCGGTCCACTCACGGATCGCGAGTCACCTGGAACCCAGCTCAGCGCGCTGGGCCGTCGATGCCGCGCTGCTGGTCGTGAATCTGGCTCACATCCTCGTCGAAGACACCGACTGGGAGTTCTCCGAATTCGCGCGATACGACCTCGGCCAAGCGGTCGCCCACATGACAATTCAGGGACTTGTCATGGGACTCGGTGCACATCAGTTCCGCGCGTTCGATCGTGACGCCGTCGCCCGCGAGTTCGACGTCCCGGCCGCATGGGAGGTGACGTCGATGACGGCTTTGGGACCGATTGGGCGCCCGTCGAGCGAAAAGACGGATTCCGCCCCGAGCCGCGCGCGATTGTCACGACGCGAAATCACTTGGGCCAGAGCGTAACGAACTGAGTCCAATGCTGCTGGCCGCAGCTCAGCGGTCACCCGTGGAGGTAGCGTTGGGCGGCTTCATCGCGTTCGAAGCGCTCCATGTCGTGTCGCACGTGATCGACCGGGGCCTCGGTGGCCGGCCGGCCTTCGACATCACGGCCCTCACGATCCTCACGTTTGCCGGAGTCGCCGCGTTGGTCGTCGATCGACGTAACTAGCGCTGCACTCGCTGTCTCGCAATCGATTTGACGTCGACTCCACCGAGGGAGTCGCCACCTATTTCAGCGTTGTGCGCATGGGCGAAGTGGTGCAGCCCGAACACCGCATCCATGCCTGCCCGCAAGCCCATCTGATCTTCACACTGATTCACCGCGCGTTTCGCCAATGCCAAACCGAACGGCGGCATGGCCGCGATCTGCCGGGCGATGTCGAGAGTGGCCTGTTCGAGTTCGTGCTTGGGCACCACCCGGTTGACCATCCCAACCTCGTATGCTCGCTCGGCGCTGAACCGGCCCCCGGTGAAGAGGACTTCCTTCGCAAACCGAGGGCCGAGGATCCACGGATGAGCAAAGTACTCGACGCCGGGGATTCCCATGCCCACCACGGGATCTGAAAAGAAGGCGTCGCTCGACGCGACGATCACGTCACATACCCAGGCCAGCATGAGCCCGCCGGCGATGCATGCTCCTTGCACCATCGCAATGGTCGGCTTCGGGATCTCACGCCAGCGGCGGCACATCCCGAGGTACACCTCCATCTCGCGTGCGTACCGCTGGTCACCACCTTCCTTATCGACATGATCCCACCAGAGCACCGCCCTGTTGTCGTAAGAGATGTGGTGATCGCGGTCGGGCGTACCGATGTCATGACCGGCACTGAAATGATTTCCGCTCCCGGCCAATACGATGACCCGCACGCCCTCGTCAACGACGGCCCGTTCGAATGCCGCATCCAGCGCATAGGTCATGCGGGAGTTCTGGGCATTGCGATACTCGGGCCTGTTCATGGTGACCACCGCGACGCCCGCCCTCACTTCATACGTCACAACATCATCGGCAGCGTTCGTCATCTCGACTCCTTCGTCACGGCCCCGGTCACTCCCAATGTGCCCGGCCCCGTTGTGGCGTACCGACGGCCGCATCCGCTGAGCGGGAATGCGGCAGCTCACACCGCTGACCTCTCGGCTGAGGAAGGCGTAGATCCACTCCGAACGAAGCGGCCCATTCCCGAAATCCCGGTAGGAGGGAATCGCGATGGCGGGCCCCGAAGCGCGGCTGCCAATCTTCGTCGGTGGGACGTGTCCCGGGTCACATCGACCCGCAGGTCCCGGTAGAGAAACGGAGTACGTCATGCCGCAGCGATCGTTCGCCGGTCCGTTGCAAGCGGTCGGAGGGCTGTTCGCCATGACGGCCGACGCAGCGAAATTTGCGTTCCGGCGGCCCGTGCAATGGCGCGAATTCCTTGATCAGTCTTGGTTTGTCGCGCGCGTGTCGCTGGCACCCACACTTCTTGTCGCGATCCCGTTCACCGTATTGGTGTCGTTCACTCTGAACATCTTGCTCCGCGAACTGGGTGCCGCCGATCTCTCGGGAGCGGGCGCCGCGTTCGGCGCTGTCACACAGGTCGGTCCCATGGTGACGGTGCTGATCGTGGCCGGCGCCGGCGCGACCGCTATGTGCGCCGATCTCGGATCGCGCACCATCCGGGAAGAGATCGACGCCATGGAGGTGCTCGGCATCAATCCCGTGCAGCGGCTGGTGACCCCGCGCATGCTGGCCTCGGGACTCGTCGCACTGCTCCTCAACAGCCTTGTGGTCATCATCGGCATCCTCGGCGGATACCTGTTCTCGGTATTCGTGCAGGACGTCAATCCCGGCGCGTTCGCCGCCGGCATCACTCTGCTCACCGGTGTTCCCGAGGTCGTCATCTCCTGCGTCAAGGCGACGCTGTTCGGCCTCATCGCCGGTGTGGTGGCCTGCTACCGCGGACTCACCATCTCCGGTGGCGGCGCCAAAGCGGTCGGCAACGCCGTCAACGAGACCGTCGTGTACGCGTTCATGTCGCTGTTCGTCGTCAATGTGGTGGTCACCGCCATCGGCATCCAGATGACCACGCGATGACCCGCAGCACAGCGCCGCTTCGGTCCACGTACCCGCGGCTGACACGCGCCGTCCACACACCCGCGAAGATCACCGCCGACATCGGCGATCACATCTTGTTCTACGGTCGGGCGATTGCCGCGGTGCCCTATGCCGCCGCGCACTACCGACGCGAAGTGATCCGGCTCATTGCTGAAATCAGCATGGGCGCAGGCACGTTGGCGATGATCGGCGGCACCGTCGTCATCGTCGGATTTCTCACCCTCGCCACGGGCGGCGTCCTGGCGATCCAGGGGTACAGCTCGCTGGGCAACATCGGCATCGAAGCGCTTACCGGATTCCTGGCCGCATTCATCAACGTCCGAATCTCGGCACCGATTGTCGCCGGCATCGGCCTGGCGGCCACCTTCGGCGCAGGCGTCACCGCCCAGTTGGGCGCGATGCGGATCAACGAAGAGATCGATGCACTCGAGTCCATGGGCATCCGATCTGTCGAGTACCTTGTCAGCACCCGTATCGCGGCGGGAATGCTTGCGATCACGCCGCTGTACGCCATCGCGGTGATCCTCTCCTTCGTCGCAAGCCAATTCACCACCGTGGTGCTACTCGGACAGTCCGGCGGCCTGTACAACCACTATTTCGACACGTTCCTCAACCCCATCGACCTGCTCTGGTCATTCCTGGAAGCAGTACTGATGGCCTTGGCAATCTTGCTGTTGCACACCTACTACGGCTTCTTCGCCAGCGGAGGCCCGGCCGGGGTAGGCGTGGCAGTCGGCAATGCCGTCCGCACCTCGCTGATCGTCGTCGTATCCATCACGCTGCTCATCTCGCTGGCCATCTACGGGTCCAACGGCAACTTCAATCTCTCTGGCTAAGCAGGCATCGAATGTCACGTGACTCAGTACGTTTGCTCACCGGCTCTGCTGCGCTGGGCCTGGCCGCCGCGCTCGTCGTCGGAGCCGTTGTGTTGTTCCGAGGTGGCGCGACATCCACGGCATCCGTGACGGTGCTGTCCCCACGGGTGGGCCTGATCATGAACCCCGACGCCAAGGTGAAACTGCATGGCGCGCAGGTGGGCAAGGTAGCCGCCATCGACGATCTGCCAGACGGAAGCGCTGCCATCCGTCTGGCGATGAATCCTGACTACCTGCAACTGATTCCGGCGAACACCCGGGTGCAGATCGTGTCGAGCACGGTGTTCGGCGCAAAGTATGTCGACCTCCTCCCACCGGCGGAGCCATCTGCTCAGCCGCTGCACGCGGGGCAGGTTCTCGACGCCGGCCACGTCACCGTCGAAATCAACACGGTCTTCGAGCATCTGGTGGACGTGCTGTCCCAGGTCCAGCCCGAGAAACTCAACGAAACGCTCGGCGCCATGGCGCAGGCGCTGGGCGGTCGCGGCGACAAGCTGGGGCGGACAATGGTCGATTTCGACGCCATGCTCACCAAGATCGATCCCAGTCTTCCCAACATGAGCCAGGAAATCGCCACGGCTCCAAAGGTTCTCACCGCATACGCGGACGCCGGCCCCGATCTGATGAGCGCCGCACGCAGTGCGTCCCAGCTCAGCGACACCATCGTCGAGCGCCAGCAGGACCTCGACACGGTACTGCTGAGCGCCATCGGATTGGCAGACATCGGCAATGACGTTGTCGGCACCAACAGCAACGCGATCGTCGACGCAATGCACGTGTTGGTGCCCACCACCAATCTGACCAATCAATACAACCAAGCGCTCACCTGCGCCCTCAAGGGCATGGAGCCACTTGCCATGGGACCGCCGCAACCGCTGCCCGGAATCATGCTGCTGGACTCGTTCCTGCTGGGCACAGAACGCTACCGCTACCCCGGCAATCTGCCGAAGGTCGCCGCGTCAGGCGGCCCCCAGTGCATGGGCCTGCCCAACGTGGGATTCGGGCAGCGGCCGCCGTTCGTGGTCACCGACATCAACGCCAACCCGGCACAGTACGGAAATCAAGGGATCCTGTTGAACTCCGACGCACTCAAGCAAGCCCTGTTCGGCCCGCTCGACGGGCCGCCGCGTAACACCGCCCAGACAGGGCAACCAGGATGACGCGTCACAACCGGACCGCCGTGAAATTCGGTGCCTTCGGCGTCACGATGCTGCTGGTGACCGCAGCCCTTTTCGCGATCCTCGGTCAGTACCGAACCGGCTCGACAAACACCTACTCGGCCATTTTCACCGACGCATCCAGCCTCAAAGTCGGTGATTCCGTACGCGTCGCAGGTATCCGGGTCGGAACGGTCAATAACATCGCACTACGCCCTGACAACACGGTGGTTGTAGGTTTCGACGCCGACCGCGACGTCGTCCTGACGACCGGAACCAAAGTCGTTGTGCGATACCTCGATCTGGTCGGCAACCGATACCTCGAGCTGGCAGACGGCCCGGGGTCGACAAAAATCCAACAGGCCGGCACGCAGATTCCGGCCGAGCGCACGGAACCCGCGTTGGACCTCGACCTGCTACTGGGCGGCCTCAAGCCCGTCATCCAAGGGCTCAATGCCCAGAACGTCAACGCGCTGACCAACTCCCTGATCCAGATTCTGCAGGGTCAGGGCGGAACAGTGGAATCGCTGATGACTCAAACGACTTCGTTCACGACAGCCCTGGCCGACAACGGACAGACCGTTCAGCAGTTGATCGACAACCTGAACACCGTCGTAGCGACAGTCGCCAAGGACGGCGACAAGTTCTCCGGCGCCGTCACGCGCCTGCAACAGCTGATCACCGGCCTGTCCCAGCAACGTGATCCGATCGGGGAGGCAATCACAGCCCTGGACAACGGAACTGGTTCCCTGTCGGAACTGATGACGCAGGCCCGCCCACCTCTCGCAGGAACGGTGAACCAGCTCAATCGGATCGCCACACTGCTGGACAACGACAAAGACAAGGCCCGAATGGATCTCGCGCTGCAGAAGGCGCCCGCCAACTACCGGAAGCTGGTCCGCCTCGGTGCGTACGGCAGCTTCATCAACCAGTATCTGTGCGGCATGAACGTCCGCGTGACGGACCTGCAGGGCCGTACCGCGTACTTCCCCTGGATCATGCAGAACACCGGCCGCTGCGGGGAACCCTGATGCTGAAATACCGCGGATCGCAACTGATGCGCACCGGACTCATCGGTTTGGTGCTGATAGTCCTCATCATCGCCGTCGGCCTTCAACCACAGAAACTCTGGTCGTGGGCCACGTCGATCAGGTACCACGCGGTGTTCGCCGACGCCGGCGGACTCTCCCCGGGAAACGACGTCAAGGTCTCTGGCGTGACCAAGGGCACCATCAGCTCAGTCACCCTCAGCCACGGCAAAGCCTTGGTGACGTTCGCCCTCGACGGCACCGTCGCTCTGGGCACACAGACCACCGCCCACATCAGAACCGGCACCGTCCTTGGCGCCCGGATGATGACCCTCGAGCCCGCAGGGAACGGAAACTTGCGCCCCGCCGACACCATTCCCCTCGCCCGCACCGGGTCTCCGTACTCACTGACCGACGCCGTCAGCGACTTCACCAACAACACCGCCGGCACCGACACCGCCGCACTCACCCATTCGCTCGACACGCTCTCGGACACCATCGACCGCATGGCCCCACAGCTGGGACCGACATTCGATGGGCTCACCCGCCTCTCCCGAACACTGAACAGCCGCAATGAGTCCCTGACGTCGCTACTCAAGAACGCGGCCGACGTAACCGGGATTCTGGCGCAACGCAGCAACCAGGTGAACACGCTGCTGCTCGATGCCAACGCCCTGACCGCAGTACTCGACCAACGGCGCCACGCGATCGTCGATCTCCTGGCGAACACGTCGGCGCTTTCTCGACAACTCTCCGGGCTCGTACACGACAACGAAAAGGTCCTCGCCCCGACCCTGCAGAAGGTCAACTCCGTCACCTCGATTCTGGAGAAGAACCGTGACAACATCGCCAAGGCCCTCGCCGGCCTGGCCAAATATCAAGTCACACAGGGTGAGTCGGTGAACAACGGCTGGTATTACAACGCCTTCGTCGGCAATCTCATCCCCTCACAGACCATCCAACCGTTCCTCGACTACGCCTTCGGATTCCGTCGCGGCACCAATGCCGGCCAGCCCGCTGACAACGCCGGCCCGCGCGCCGAATTCCCTTGGCCCCACAACGGTATTCCGGGAGGCCACTGATGATCACCCGCCATCACAAACCCTTGACCCGCATCGCGGCGGCCCTGCTGGTGGTCCTCGCACTCGCCGGAGGCGTGCTGTTGGTGCGGCAGACCGTCTTCCGCCCGACCGCCATCACTGCGTACTTCACTTCCGCCACAGCGATTTATCCCGGCGACGAAGTCCGCGTCGCCGGCGTCAAAGTGGGAACGATCACCAGCATCGAACCTGCCGGCAGCCAAGCACGGCTGACCCTTGCGATCGATCACGGAGTACCGATCCGAGCAGACGCCAAAGCGATCATCATGGCGCAGAACTTGGTGGCCGCACGATACGTGCAGTTGGCGCCCGCGTACGACGATGCCGGCCCGACAATGTCCGATGGTGCGCAGATCGGCATCGACCGGACAGCGGTGCCTGTGGAATGGGATCAAGTCAAAGACCAGCTCATGCGGTTGGCCACGGACCTAGGGCCGGTCAGCGGCTCCTCTGCGACGTCGCTGAGTCGTTTCATCGACAGCGCCGCGACCGCGATGGACAGCAACGGCGACAAGCTGCACCAAGCGATCAGCCAGCTCTCGGGAATCGGGCGAATCTTGGCGCATGGCAGCGGCAACGTCGTCGACATCATCAAGAATCTGCAGATTTTCGTCTCCGCCCTGCGTGAGAGCAACACCCAAATCGTCGAGTTTCAACAGCATCTCGCGAGCGTCACCAGCGTCGTCAACGGCGCACGAACCGATCTCGATGCCGCCCTGACCAACCTGGCCTCGGCCGTTGGCGAGGTGCGGCGCTTCGTCGCGGGAACGCGCGATCAGACAGTCGAACAGCTGCAGCGGTTGACGAACGTCACGCAGAACCTCGTCGACAACAAACTCAAATTGGAGAATGTGCTGCATGTGGCACCCAACGCCATCGCCAACGGCTACAACATCTACAACCCTGATAGCGGTACGGCGGTCGGCGCGTTCGCGATGTCCAACTTCGCCGACCCGGTATCCGTCGTGTGCTCCGCGATCGCAGCGGTGAAGAATGCCACGGCAGCGGAATCGTCGAAGTTGTGCGCGCAATATCTCGGCCCGGCGCTGTCTCTGATCAACTTCAATTACCTGCCGTTACCGACGAATGTCTATCTCCGAAAGGCACCGAGCCCGGAGAATCTGGTCTACACCGATCCCAAACTCGCCCCCGGCGGAAGCGGTTCCCGCACCGAGTCCCCAACCGAGCCCCCGGCGGTGTCGGCCTACACCGGTACCAACGACGTCACCCCTCCCGCCGGGTGGGGCGCGCCGCCGGGCCCCCCAGGGGCTTACGCGCCCAACGGATTACCGGCTGACCCCGCGCCCGCGTTGTTCCCCGGCGCGCCGATCCCACAACCACCCGCCGCGTCCGCACCACAGGCGACCACTGTTCGGGATCTGCTCCTTCCCGCAGAAGCCGCACCGGCTTCCACGGCCACGACACCGGGAGGGACACCATGATCATGCATCGGGCCTTGACCCGCCTCACGGCGCTATCGGCGTGTTCCCTGCTATCGGTCACCGGTTGCGCGTTCCACGGGCTGAACTCTCTGCCGCTGCCGGGCACGGTGGGACGTGGGTCCGACGCCACGATCTATCACGTCGAGCTCGCCAATGTCGGTACCTTGGAAGCTAATTCACCAGTCATGGTCGGCGACGTGATTGTCGGCAGCGTGTCCAAGATGGCGGTGCGCAACATGCGTGCCGACGTCGAGGTGTCGGTCAAACCGGGCACCGTGGTCCCGGCGAATGCGGTTGCCACAGTTGGGCAAACCAGTCTGCTCGGGTCCATGCACCTGGCCCTGGACCCACCGCCGGGCCGGCCGTCCGCCGGCCGACTGTCCCCCGGGTCCACCCTGGAGTTGGACCGGACTTCGACATACCCGTCGACGGAGCAGACGTTGTCGTCGCTATCGGTTCTCGTCAACGGAGGCGGGCTGGGCCGGATCGGTGAACTGGTCACCGAGTTCAACGCCGCGCTGAACGGCCGGCAAGACCAGATCCGCGACCTGCTCACCCGCCTCAACAATGTGGTCGGCATCTTCGCCGATCAGCGAGACGACATCAATGCCTCGATTACGGCGCTCACCCGCCTGGCCGACACCCTGTCCGGCCAGAGCGACGTGATCGAACAAGCCCTGCAACGAATCCCGCCCGCACTCGATGTCCTGATCAGAGAACAGCCCCGCATCACAACAGCCCTGGAGAAGTTCGGCGTGTTCAGCACCACTGCCACCACGCTGATCAGAGCCACCCAAGACGACTTGGTCACCAACCTGCGCAACCTCGACCCGACCCTGCGTGCCCTGGCTGACGTCGGACCGAATCTCGGTACCGTCCTGGCGTTCGCGCCGACGTATCCCTACCCGCAGAACTTCATCGACCGCGGTATTCGTGGCGACTACCTGAACGAATTCATCACCTTCGATTTCACGATTCCCCGGCTCAAGCGAGGACTGCTTCTGGGCACCCGCTGGGGACAGGAAGGAGCCCCCTTGGTACCCGCGCCGGGCGACCCCTGGTACGCCAACTACACAAAGGACCCGCTGGGCACATTGCTGACCGCTCCGCCGAAAGCTGTTGCCACCCTGCCGACTCCGGCACCCGCCGCCCCGACCAATCCGAACGGCGGCAGCAACTGATGCTCACCCGCTTGGTACGCATTCAGCTCGGCCTCTTCGCGGCCGCCTCGATCATCGGTATGGCGGTGATGCTGGTCGTCTACCTGCAGGCACCCACCCTGTTGGGACTCGGGCGCATGACGGTCAGTCTGCAGCTGCCGGCCACCGGAGGGCTGTACCGGTTCTCCAACGTCACCTACCGCGGTGTGCAGATCGGCAAGGTCACCGATGTCCGGCCCACCCGTGACGGTGCCGTCGCCACCCTGTCGCTCGACGATGCGTCGAAGATCCCCGCGGACCTGCACGCAGCAGTCCTGAGTGTGTCCGCCGTCGGTGAGCAATATGTCGACCTGCAACCCCGTGATGAAGCAGGCCCCTACCTGCACGACGGGTCGGTCATTCCAGCGGCGAACACGTCCATCCCCCAAGCCGTCGGACCGATGCTCGATCAAGCCAGCGCGCTCATCAACAGCATCCCGAAGGACAAGATCGGTCCACTGCTCGACGAGACATTCAAGGCGTTCAACGGCTCTGGTTACGACGCCGGGTCCCTGTTGGATTCCTCGTCGAAGTTGATCGCCGACGCCAACAGCGTCAGCGAACAGTCTCGAGCACTCATCGATGACGGCAGGCCCTTGCTCGACGGCCAAGCCCAATCCGTCGATGCCATCCGGACCTGGGCCCACAGCGTCGCGGGACTCAGCCGGCAACTGGTCCAGAACGACCCCCAGGTCAGGATGCTCCTCAAAGAGGGCCCGGGCGCAGCGGACGAGGGCTCCCGCCTGTTCAACCAAGTAATGCCCACTCTGCCGATGCTCTTGGCCAACCTGACAAGCCTCGGCCAGGTGGCCGTGACCTATCACCCGTCGCTCGAACAGTTGTTGGTGCTCCTGCCACCTGTGGTGTCGTCCACCCAGTCCTACGGTGCACCCAAGAACAATCCGACGGGCATGGCATTGGGCGATTTCACCCTGAACATCAGCGATCCGCCGGCCTGCACCGTCGGTTTCCTCCCGCCGTCGTCCTGGCGCTCACCGGAAGACACCAGTGACGTCGACACCCCCGACGGGCTGTACTGCAAGCTGCCGCAGGACTCGCCCATCGGTGTCCGTGGCGCACGAAACTATCCATGTATGCGAAATCCGGGAAAGCGTGCTCCCACCGTCGAAATCTGCGACAGCGACAAGCCTTACGAGCCCCTGGCTATGCGCCAGCACGCTCTCGGTCCGTATCCGATCGACCCGAACCTGCTCGCTCAGGGGATTCCGCCGGATTCTCGGGTCGATCACGACAGCACGATCTACGGACCACTCGACGGAACGCCGAGGCCGGCGACGGGTCAACCGCCGGCCGGCGAGGGCGCACCGGACACTCCGCCGCCGCCCTCGGATGGTGCCGGACCAACGCCGGTGGCTCCGAGCGCTTTCATCCCCGAGACTCCGACGGGGCCGTCGGTCGCCGTCGCAACGTATGACCCCGCCACCGGCCGCTACGCCACCCCGGATGGAAAGGTCTACCGCCAGAAGGATCTGGCTCCGCAGAGCGGAGAACGGACCTGGCGGGACCTGTTCACGGCCTGACATGAACGACGTTGGGGCCGGCACGATCAGGACGTGCCGGCCCCATACAGTAAGTACCTGGGTCAGGCGGCCTTGACCAGCTTGAAGGGCATCGTGATGAAGAGAACCCTGCTACTTCCGCACGAGCCGCTGACTCCGGTGGTGGAGTCCTCGCCCATCAGTGTCGACGATGTCAGATCCGCGCCGGCCCCATCAGAGGTAGCCGGGTAGAACCTGAAAACCTGTAGTCCCGGCCCTGAAGTGCCATCTGCGCATGGCTGCCAGTTGTCGACCGTTTTCTTGACGTACCAGACGCCGCTTTTCATGTAGATCGGCGCATTCCATCCCCAGTCGGTGGCGACGGTGCCTGCGCATTCGGTCGGATAACTGCACTCGGTCTTGATCGTCCATTTGCTGCGAATACTCGCCTCGTCGTGATAGATGTCGTTGGTCTTGGCCCACTCACCATTGGACGTTGCGACATAGGTGCCATTGAGACCCCAGTCGTTCGAGGCATCGGCGATGCCACCATCCCACCCCGTCAACAGCCCGACGATCACCGCCGTCGCAGCGATCGATGTCGTTGATATCTGCAAGACCTGCTCCTTTTGCACCGAACCCGTTTGACGCCCGCTGGTAGACCCCAGACGGCGCGAGTCCGACCACTTCGGTTCATCGAAAGATGCTGCCGCACAATCGGTACAGCTACTACTGTCCAACTTTCCGCATGCGGCGACAGGCAAAATCCCGCCAGGCGGTCATCGCCCCCTGGTCAGTCGAGGGGTGTGCCAGGGTTGGGAAGTGCCGTCCGAACCGAACCGCCTGCACCCGCTCGCCGCCATCAGGCGGCGCGCCACCGTTCGAGGCGCAACAACACGTTCAATCACGCTGGCGAGGTGGACTCGGACAGCAGCCGCGGTACTGATGATCGGGTTCGGCACAGCAACAGCGCAGCTCGCGCGCGCAGACAGCGACTCGACGTCGCACCGCGTGACGTACACCGTCACCGCCGATCTGGCTACCAACGCGGGCATCTACTATCGCGATGTCCAACCGCCCACCTGGGCCGAATACAGCCACAACCCTTATGAATTCAGCCCGAGAGACGACGTACACCTCGAACCCGGAAAACCCTGGGTTCACGAAGCCACCCTGGACGACCCCGACCGGTGGGCGATGGTCACGGTCACCACAGCCGGTCAGCCATCACAACAGGGCCAGACGCTGCGCTGCACACTCACAGTCGACGGAAAGGTCGTCAACCGATCCAACGGCACCAGCGGTGCTCTGTGCTCACTACGAAATTGGTGACTCATCGAGCACCAGGCGGCCCGTCAACCGCTGGGCGGGAATCCTTCACCATTCGGATCTCGACCGGATTAGCGTCGAAAACATCATGGCCAGCACGGGAATGGCACCAACGGGCACCAGTACCCACGACTAGCAGCGAACCGGAGGTGGATCATGCGGTTACTCAGCCGCGCTGATACCGCGACGCAGGTGAACGCCCCAGATACCGCTGAGGAAGACGACCGGGCGGAGCCTTTCAACCCGGGGCTGATCAACCAAGCGGAGGCCGAAGCACTCGCCGCTGAAGAGCTGGCCGCAGCGGCGCGTGCCCGAGTCGATGGGCTCCGCGCGCGGGCCGTCGAGGTCGGTGGTTCGCCACACGTCGGCGAACCCACCAATTCCGCAACAGATCTCGCAGAGGCCGAGCCAGGCATCACCCAGGAGTCTTCGGCGAAGCGACGGCGGCTACACCGCCCAAAGCTGTCAACGACATTGGCTACCGTCGCCGTCCTGGCAAGTGCCGCATCACTTGCGGCAACCGGCTACATGCTCCACTACCACCGCCACTTCGATAGCGAGGTGCAGCGGAAGACAGAATTCACTTCCGCCGCGTCGCAGGCGGTCATCACGCTGATGTCGATCGACGGCACCAAGGCCGAGGACAACGTCCAGCAGATCCTCGCCAATTCCACCGGGCAGTTTCGTGACGATTTCCAGGCCGATGCAAAGGATTTCGTCCAGGTTGCCCGCGAGTCCAAGGCGGCGACAAAGGCCACGGTGCGCAGCGCGGCCGTGGAATCGATGACGCCGGATTCTGCTGTGGTGCTCGTAACCGCCGCGACAACGGTGAGCAACACGGCGGGGACCAATCAACAACCACGCAACTGGCGCCTCAGTGTCACCATGATCAGAGACGGAGCGCAGCTCAAGATGTCGAAAGTCGAGTTCGTGCCATGACCACAGACACGGCAGCACACACCGCCGACGACACCACTCCCGAGGACGTCGACAGTGATCAGCCCAACGAAGCGTCCTCTGTCGCTGACGAGCAACACGTCGACGTATCGGAGGACCAAACCACGTCAAACCCGGGCCGTTCGAAGCCACTGACCCGGCGGCTTGCAGGCCGGTGGCGGCCCATCGCCGTCACGAGCCTCGTACTGGCGTGCGCGGGCACCGCAGGAGCGATGTACTTCACGACTTACCGCAGTGACCGCGCCAGTGCCGAGGCCACAACCCAGGTTGCCAAAGCCGCATCCGAAGGCGCCGTGGCGTTACTGTCCTATGCGCCTGCAAGTTTGGATCATGACCTGGCAGCCGCGCGCTCGCACCTCACCGGCGGCTTCCTGACGTACTACAGCCAGTTCGCCGACCAGTTCGTTGCGCCTGCTGCCAAACAGAAAGACATTCATGCCGTCGCATCGGTAGTCCGTGCCGCCACGATCGACGCCCACGCAGACAGCGCACACGTCCTGATCTTCCTGAACCAAACCACCACCAGTCGTGAAAATCCCGAACCGACGCAGTCGGCCAGTAGCGTGAACGTCGGGCTCACGAAGATTGATGGGGCATGGCAGATTTCGTCATTTGATCCGATCTAGCCGTCATCGGCATGCGGGATAGCCGTTCAGAATGTGCACAGAACCGGGCGCACTCATCGGCAGCGCGCCCGGTTCTGTGTCCAAACGTCGCTACCGACGAAGCAACTCGCCCAGCGCGCGGCTTGCTTGCCGACGGGCGGCATGCGCGATGTCGAACATGGGCATCGTCATGAAGCCATGTATGCCGCCGGTGAAGAACAACTGCTGAACGGTACCGCCCGCATCCCGCAGTGCATCGGCATACGCCAGGCCCTCATCTCTGAGCGGATCGCAACCGGCGACGACCATGACGGCCGGAGGCAATCCTTCGAGACGACCGCACAGCGGGGACGCGTACGGATGGCTGCGATCACTTTGCTCGGGAACGTATTGATCCCAATACCATTGCAGCGCTTCACGCGGGTTGTAGTAGCCCGCTCCGAACCGACGGTAGGAGTCGGTGTCGAATTCTGCGGCGATCACCGGGTACAGCAGCAGCTGCGCGGCGATGGACAGCTCGCCGCCGTCACGCGCCATCAGTGCGACCACGGCAGCGAGATTTCCGCCCGCGCTGTCGCCCCCGATCGCAACTCGTTGAGCATCGGCACCGATGTCACCCGCGTGTTCGGACACCCAGCAGGTCACCGCATACACATCATCGGCAGCCGTGGGCCACCGGTGCTCTGGAGCCAGTCGGTATGCGACCGAAACAATCACCGCCGGAATGAGATTCGCCAGATTCCGGCACAGTCCGTCGTGGCTGTCCAGATCGCAGAAGACGAAGCCGCCACCGTGCGCGTACACCAGAACCGGCAGCGGTCCGGACGCTTCCGGCCGGTAGATCCGGACGTCCACATGACCACCGTCGACCGACACCCGGTCGTCCCAGACGGCGGCGACCGATTCGGGCTGCGGGTTCGGCACGAACCGCGCGCGAATCGCGTCCCTGGCTTCGGCCCCGGTCATCATGGACACCTTGGGAAATCCCGTATCGAGAGCCTCGATCAGGTTCGCCACTTGTGGATCGAGGGTCATGCGGGACGCATCGCCGACGCGCGCAGCTCCGCGTTGTGCGCGGTAATACCGGCCCGCAGGGGGCGCACGAGCGTGGGCGTCGCATGCTCGCGAACGCTTTCGGCGTTGCGCCACACCGCCGTCGCGGTCATCCGCACCGGCGTCACCAACCGCCCGTCGAACGTCATCTGCGACATCGGACCACACACGGATACCGCGGCCACGGCTTCGCCCACGGGTCCGATCGGTGCTGCGACGCAACCGAACCCGCGAAGAGACTCTTCCCTCTCAGTGGCCACACCGTGGGCGCGGACCCTGTCCAGTTCGGCGGCGAGCTGAGCACTTGTGGCGACCGAGTACCGGGTTCGTCGTTTCGCGAGGTCAACGTCAGCAGAGTCGCGATAGGCCAGGATCGCCTTGCCGACGGCAGTACATTGGGCGGGTTGGCGGCCGCCGATCCGTGTCGGAATTGCAGCTCGCACCTCGTCGCCGATCTTCTCCAGGTATACGACGTCAGAGCCGTCCAATATGGCGAGATGCACGACCAACCCGGTGGCCCGGTGCAGATCACGCAGGAGCGGAATGGCAGCCGTGTGGATTCGGTCCTGTTGCAGCGCAAGGTTTCCCAACTCCACGAGGCGCACGCCGAGCTCGTAATCAAACCCGTCACGGCTCAGCCAGCGCAAGTTCACCAGGCGCTCGAGCATGCGATGCGCGGACGAGCGGGGCAGCCCGGTGCGACGAACGATCTGCGCCAAAGTGAGACTTCCCGACCCGTCGAACGCTTCCAAAACCAGGGAAACCCGATCGATCACGTTGCTAGGCGTCTCGGCAGCCATATCGACGGTCAGCGTCATCGAAACCCTCCAGGCTCATCACACGGATAGTCACAATAGGAATAGTGATTTTTTTACCATATGCTGTGGCCGCTGTCACATATCGATCCGCAACGGCCCGGTGACATCGCCGCCGCGGCCGGTTCCGCTCACCGGTCGGCCACGTATCGCCGGGTTCCCTGAACTCGGTAGACCTGAATCCGAAGAACACATCAACGACCTCGGGAGCCCCATGCGCAAGCAACTGCTGCTGGCCATCGCCGCCGGCGCACTCACCCTTGGCCCGCCGCCCGTGGCGACCGCTGACGCCCCCACCCCGTGCGAGGACGCCTACTGCACGCCCGGCATCGCCGCCGGTGTCGTTCTGGGGGCCCCGTGCGCCGACACCTCGCACTTCGTCTTCGGCACCACCTCATGGGGACGGCTCGTGTTCTGCGGCTCTCCACGCCGGTACGACGCGCGCTATTTTCGTTCGCCACCGATGAGGGGCATCAAGGTCGAGGGCTCACCCTGTCCGCAGTTCGTGAATGACGTGGCCCAGACCCCCGACGGTGTGTTCTTGAGCTGTGTTGCGGTCGACGACGCCACTCGCTGGGTGCCCGGCGACCAGTGACCGGGACCAAGCCGGGCAATCTCGTGCACTACAGACACATTCATGATCTCGCCTGGGATTTCGTCGATGCCGCCCGCGCTCGGCCGGACACACAGCTCGATGCTGCTGGGATGAATGCACTGTTTCTCACCCTGGGAATCGGCGATTATGAGGCCGCGATTGACACAGTGCTCGTCGCGTGTGCCGATGCACCAGTAGCCGTCAGCCCAGAATTGGCGGACCGGCTGGCCGCTGGATGACGATTTTTGGCAAGCCGGATGAGGCCGGCCGTCGGCTGAAGATACTGAAGTCGATACTAAGACTCAGTGAAGGCGCATCTGACGGCCGGCGAATCCATGGCTAGCCTGGCGGCGCCCCCGTACCATCCAGACCAGCTTCGAGCAGGACGTGGGCATATGGGTCACCGTCGAGAATCCTGCTGGTGCGAGTAGTGATCTGCCATTGATCCGCAATGCGATTGAGCACGAAATGATTTGCGGTGGCTCGCCACACCCTGTACTGCCCGTCGCTGCCAGAGGAGTCAGAGCCGGCCTGGCGAAGCAGCACCAGTGATTCGCACACCGCCACCGCGGTATCGCCCTCCACTGTCACCACGGCGGGACCCAAGAAGTGACAGCAGCCCTGAGCTACGAGGGCCTGGTGCGAAGTCGAACTGACCATTTCGTGGATACCGTGACGACCCGTCATCTGCCAGCCCTCCACGTCATAGGTGCCGTCGACGGCCCAGAGATCCGCCGCCCGGTCGGCATTGCCGGCATCGACCGAGGGTCCATACGAGGCAATGAGTTTCGCGATCGCTTGCTGATCTTCGAGGCGCCGCAGACGTGACAAGACCTCAGCTTCAGTCATACTTCCTTCTTCAATTCATGCAAACGGACCAACTGATCGCAATAGTGCGACGCACTGTTTGCGCGGATCACGCAGCTGACAGCTGTGGCCCCGGCATCGCGCAAGACTTCCAATTGGCTGCGCGTACCGGCCGAATCACCCTCCGGATCAACCACAGTGGACAGCACCACCTCAAACCCGAGTGGACGTTCGACGCCGGCCAACATGTCAGATACGTCATCCGGATGAAGCCCGAACGGCATCCATCCGTCGGCATGGCCCACTGCCCGTCGCAGCGATGCCGCACCGCGCCCGCCGACCCACAGTGGGACACGCCGCTGCGCCGCATGCGGCAGCACTGTCATGCCGTGGAAGTCATAAAACCGCCCATGGTATTGCGGTGTTGCAGTGGACAGCGACGCCCGAAGAGCACAGATCGCATCGTCTGCACGTGCGGCTCGCTGCGGCCATGGCGCGCCAAGTAGCGCGAATTCCTCTGCCAGCGAACCGATTCCGACCCCGAGTATTAGTCGGCCCCCGCTCACGCGATCCAGGGTGCCGTAACGTTTGACGATCTCCAACGGATGGTGGTACCCGAGGACCAGCACCGCGGTGGCCATCCTGATTCGGCTGGTGTGCGCGGCAAGGTAACCCAAGGTGGCCAGTGGATCCCAATACACCGCACCACGTTTGGCGATATCCGCGGACGGAACGGCAATGTGTTCCGAGCACGTCAGGTATTCGAAACCCAATTCGTCAGCGGCGGAGGCAATCTGAACCAGTTCCTCAATGCCGGCGGTGGATTCCCAGTCGCTGGCGATTCCGGGCTGCTGCACCACTACCGGCGTGGACAACCCCAGCTGCACGTCAATGTACCCCGGCAATCAGGGCCCTGATGGCCTCATGCGATTCCAGCACCACCCGCGATCTGTCCGGGGCACTGTTGGCTTCTGCACGTGCCTCATTACCACCCGCCACCCAGACCGGCCCATCCGCCAGGTGCGCGAGACCTTCGGCGGCGACGTCGGCGGGCTCATTGACGAGGATGCCGGGCGCATCGAAATTCAGTCCAATTCGCTCCATCGCGGGCGTCCGCGTGACGCCGAGCACCAATTCCAGTACATCAACATTGCGGTCGCGCAGTTCCAGCCAAAGGCTCTCGGCGAACATCCGCGAAAAGGCCTTGGCGCCGGCGTAAATGGTGTGCCGCCACGCACCCATATAGCCCGAAAGCGATCCGACGAGCATGATGCCTCCGCGACCACGAGCCGCCATCGGGCGTCCGTAGTGCTGCACCAATTCGAGCATCCGAGTCACATTGAGGTCGGTGACCTTTTGAAACTCACGGAGGTCCGTTTCCAGGAACAGTTCGTTGCACGTGCTCGCGCCTGCGTTGTAGATCAACAACCCCACTTCGAGGTCGGCGGTGTCTTCGCAGATGCGGGCGACCGACTGTGGATCGAGGAGGTCAGCGGACGCCACGCGAACCTCGACGCCGATTTCGCGGCAGCGTGCCGCGGTCTCCTCAAGCGGCCCCGGTTTGCGCGCGATCAGCACCAAATTCAAGCCCGCCCGTGCGAGCTGCACGGCAAATTCGGCTCCCACGCCCTCTGACCCGCCGGCAATGACTGCCCATGGCCCATACTTCTCAACGTCGATCATCGTGAATTCCTTTCTCGGCGTTATTTTTGCGTGGCACCCGCGTCAACGGGGAACGTGATCGCTGTGATGTATCGCGCTTCGTCCGAGGCCAGGAACAGTGCCTGACCAGGCGGCCGTTCTCCTCGAGATCTGCCGGGGCACTGAAGGGGACCGAAACGGTCTCGACCGGCCCGCACAGGTCGAACCCGACGATGTCGGCGCCTTCCTGGGCGAACCGGACTGCTTGAGCGCGGCCGATCCCGCGGGCTGCGCCGGTGATCAAGGCGACCTTGCCGGCCAACCGCAGTGCACTCACGCTGTTCTCCCGGTCAATCCCGCATCGGTCGGGTCGTCCAGGTCGGGGCGCCGTCGGCCTCTGATCACCACATCAACGGTAGGGCGCCGGGGGATGCTGAATCTGCGTCGATTCCCGGTGATCGGAAACCAATGCAGGGATCCCGCTCATCGGAGAGACCGGTTGGGTCCGCGCCTTGGGCGTCCCAGACTTTCAGCACATGAACGATGTCGAAGCCGACACCGAAATCGTTGGCGCAGGCCGCGGTGCATTGCTCGCGGTGGCCGATGTCATCGAGGAGAGTCCCGACGCTCGGTCGTTGGTGTTCAGTGTCCCCGAACAGCTGCGCGACCGCTTCACCTACCGCCCAGGACAGTTCCTGACCCTGCGCGTCCCGAGCGATCAGACCGGCTCGGTCGCCCGGTGCTACTCACTCGCGAGCTCACCACATACCGATCCCGCGCCGAAGGTCACGATCAAACGGACTGCGGACGGATACGCATCGAACTGGTTGTGCGACAACCTTTCTGTCGGTGACACCATCGAAGTGCTGCCGCCGGCCGGCGTATTCAGCCCGTCCTCGCTCGATACCGACTTCCTCTTGTGGGCCGCGGGAAGCGGTGTCACCCCTGTCATGTCGATTCTGAAATCAGCGATGGCATCCGGCTCTGGAAGAGCGGTGCTGTGCTACGCCAACCGGGACGAGCGCTCGGTGATCTTCGCTGCCGAGCTACGCGAACTGGCCGCGCGTTACGCCGGACGGCTGACGGTATTGCACTGGCTGGAGTCGGTACAGGGATTGCCGACCCGCGCTCAGATGGCCGGTTTTGCGCACACCGCCTTTTCTGGGTCCACCACCTTCGAATCGTTCATCTGCGGTCCCGCCTCGTTCATGTCCGTCATCAAGGAGGCCCTGACCGAAGCCGGAGTACCACGCGAGCGCATCCATCTCGAGGTGTTCCAATCCTTGGCGGGCGACCCGTTCACCGATGAGATTGCTTCCCCCGCAGATGATTCAGATGGACACGACGCTGCTACGGTGCGGGTTGACCTCGACGGCGAGAGCCACCAGTTGCGATGGCCGCGGCGCGCCACACTGGTCGAGACGATGCTCGCGGCAGAGCTTGACGTGCCGTACTCGTGTCGGGAAGGCCAGTGCGGGTCATGCGCGGCCACCGTGCTCCGCGGCCAAGTCGACATGGCCACCTCCGACGTACTGCAACCAGAGGACATCGCCGACGGCCTGATCTTGGCTTGCCAGGCCACACCGGTATCAGACGAACTACACATCAAGTTTTAGAAAAACCGCTGCTCCACAACATTTTCCGCTCATCGGGAACAGATCTCACCAACGGTAAGTCCACCGATGGACCATCAGTGGCAGCCATTGAAACGATAGGACCACAAGATGACCGACCGGGTAATCGACCGGGTGCGCGAGATCGCCGACCAACTGCGGGCCCAGGGCCCCGAGGCAGAACGGGCCGGGCAGCTCACCGACGAGACGGTCAAGTTGATGAAGTCGGCGGGCAACATTCGAATGTTGCAGCCGAAGGCCCACGGCGGACTGCAAGTCCACCCGCGTGAATTCGCCGAAACCGTGATGGCCACCGCCGCACTCGATCCGTCCGCGGGCTGGATCAACGGCGTCGTCGGCGTCCATCCGTATCAGCTCGCTTACGCAGACCCACGAGTCGCGTCCGAAATCTGGGCCGACGATGTCGACACCTGGGTCGCCTCCCCTTATGCGCCACAGGGCGTCGCCACGCCGGTCGACGGTGGGTATATCTTCAACGGCCGCTGGCAGTTCAGTTCGGGTACCGACCATTGCGAGTGGATCTTCCTGGGCGCGATGATCGGTGACGCCGAGGGCAAGCCACTTATGCCGCCGCAGATGCTGCACATGATCCTGCCCCGCAGCGACTACGAGATCGTCGAGGATTCGTGGAACGTGGTGGGGCTGCGTGGCACCGGCTCCAAGGACGTCATCGTCAAGGACGCCTTCGTCCCCACCTACCGCACCATGGACGCGATGAAGGTCATGGACGGCACCGCCCAACGCGAGGCCGGCATGACCGAAACGCTGTACCTGATGCCGTGGTCGACCATGTTCCCGCTCGGTATCTCGTCGGCCGTCATCGGCATCACCGAGGGCGCCCTGGCCGCCGCACTCGATTACCAACGCGAGCGCGTCAACTCCAGTGGAGTCTCGATCAAAGATGACCCCTACGTCATGTATGCCATCGGTGAGGCCGCCGCCGACATCAACGCGGCACGGCAAGAGCTGCTGGCCAACGCCGACCGCATCTTCGACATGGTCGAAGCCGGCACGGAAGTGTCGTTCGAAGATCGCGCGGCCGGCCGGCGCACCCAGGTGCGAGCCGTATGGCGCGCCGTCTCGGCGGTCGATGAAGTATTCGCGCGATGCGGGGGCAACGCCGCGCGAATGGACAAGCCGCTGCAACGGTATTGGCGGGATGTGCACGTCGGCCAGGCGCACGCCATCCACGTACCGGGCACGGTCTACCACGCGTCGGCTCTGAGTTCGCTCGGCGTGGATCCGCAGGGCCCGCTGCGGGCGATGATCTGACAGGAGAACACCCGTGGGATTGATCAAGAGCCTCGGCTACGTCACCGTCGCCGCCTCAGACATCGAACGCTGGCGGCACTTCGCCTTCAGCGTCCTCGGCTTCGCGACCGGCGGCGGACCCGACGAGTCTGCGCTGTACCTCCGGATGGACGAGCGTGCCGCGCGCATCGTCGTCGTGCCCGGCGAGTCCGACAAGATCATGACCATCGGTTGGGAGGTGCGCGACCGCGCCGACCTCGAGCAGGTCAAAAGTGCTCTCGAGGCCGCCGGCGTGCCGTTCAAGCAGCTCTCGCTTGAAGAAGCCGACAATCGCCGGGTTGAAGAGGTCATCGCTTTCGAGGATCCCGCCGGTACCGCACTCGAGGTGTTCCATGGCGCCGTCCTGGACCACTCCCCCGTGGTCACGCCGTTCGGCGCGAAGTTTGTCACCGGCTCGCAGGGTCTGGGACACGTGGTGCTCCCCGGGCTTGACGTCAACGGCCTGTTCGAGTTCTACACCGAAGTCCTGGGATTCAAGTCCCGCGGGGCTTTCCGTGTCCCGGTGCCACCGGAATTCGGGCCCGTCCGGGTGCGGTTCATGGGCGTCAACGAGCGTCACCACAGTCTCGCGATCTGCCCGGCGCAGAACCTGCGCGATCCCGGCCTCATTCATCTCATGGTCGAGGTCAACACGCTCGATGCGGTGGGTCAGGCCCTCGACCGCGTCCATGCCGAAGGGTTCCAGCTTTCGTCGACACTGGGTCGCCACACCAACGACAAGATGGTGTCCTTCTACGTGCGCGCTCCCGGCGACTGGGATATCGAGTTCGGCACCGAGGGCATGAGGGTCGACGAAACCTATTACACGGCAGAAGAAATCACCGCCGACAGCTACTGGGGCCACCAGTGGGTAACCGATCTACCGAAGGCTATGCAACCGTGACACTCACCGAAGACATCCAACCGATCCCGGCCGGCACGATCACCGAGTGGGCCGACGAGGCCGACGTAGTCATCGCCGGCTATGGCGTTGCCGGCGCCGCCGCTGCCGTGGAGGCGACACACGCCGGAGCCGAAGTACTGGTGCTCGAACGCACCGGGTCGTGGGGCGGAGCCGCCGCTATGGCCGGTGGTTTCATCTACCTCGGTGGCGGCACTGCGCTCCAAAAGGCCTGCGGCTTCGAGGATTCGGTCGACAACATGGCCGCGTTCCTCGACGTCGCCATGGGCCCGGGAGCAGATTCGCAGCGCATCGCCGATTACTGCGAGGGAAGCGTCGCGCACTTCGACTGGCTCGTGAGCTGCGGCGTGCCGTTCAAAGCCGAGTTCTTCGGAGAGCCCGGCTGGGAACCGATGGGCGATCAGGGGCTGATGTACAGCGGCGGGGAGGACTCGTACCCGTTCAACACCATCGCCGCGCCGGCTCCGCGCGGCCATGTACCCCAGATGCAGAACAAGAAGCAGGGCGAATCCAGCGCGGGCTTCATGCTGATGAAAGGCCTCGTCGACACCGCGACCGGGGCCGGTGCCCGTTCGCTGTACGACGTCCGGGTGCAGTCGCTGATCACCGAGTCCGACGGCCGCGTGGTCGGCATCCGGACCCGGCGTTACGGCACGACGATGGACATCCGGGCGCGCCGTGGAGTGGTCCTGGCCACCGGCAGTTTCGCCTACAACGACGCCATGGTCGCCCAGTACGCGCCCCGCATCGCCGGACGGCCGGCTGCCTCGATCGAGCAGCACGACGGACAGGCCATCCGGATGGCGCAGGCTGTCGGCGCCGACCTGGCCCATATGGACGCCACCGAGGTCGCCCTGTTCATCGACCCCCAGCAGTTGGTGCGGGGCATTCTGGTGAACGAACGGGGTCAGCGTTATGTCGCCGAGGACACCTATCCCGGCCGGGCCGGCCAGCTGACGCTGTACCACCAGAACAACACCGCTTATCTGATCATCGACGGCGACGCCCAAGAGGAGGCGATGGCTTCGGTGACGCCACAGCTGATGATGCGGCCGCCCACATGGGTCGCCGACACCGTCGCCGATCTGGAGGCCGAGATCGGGCTACCGCCGAACTCCTTGCAGGCCACCGTCGATGCCTATAACGAGGGGGCGGCCCGCGGCGAAGATCCGCTCTTGCACAAGAAGGCGCAGTGGCTCAAGCCGATCAAGTCCCCGGTGGGCGCCATCGACCTTCGCGACAGCACCGGCGGATTCACGCTCGGCGGCCTGCACACCACGCTCGACGCCGAGGTACTCCATGTCAGCGGCGAACCCATTCCGGGCCTCTTCGCGGCCGGACGCTGCACCGCGGGCCTCGCCGCATGGGGCTATGCCAGCGGGGTGTCTCTCGGCGACGGCAGCTTCTACGGTCGCCGCGCCGGCCGCGCCGCAGCCCGCGAGTAGCAGCTTCCGAACTACATCTGCACGAGGTCGAACGGATAGGTCAATGTGCCCGCGGGCGCTCCGTCGCAGCCGGTGGCGAACGATGATGACAGTGTGCCGGACATGATGGTCACATCCCACGAATAGGTATCCCGGGTCGGTATCACCGGGCCGTAATAGACATCGTCGCAACGCAATCCATCCGGCACATCAACGGTGAGCGTCAGCCGTCCGTCGTGAAGATGCGCGTCGCCCTGGTAGGGAAAGGCCCTCGCCACCGGTTGTGGGATCGCCTGGACGTGAACGCAGTTGCTCTGACAACTCGACAGCGCCCATAGCCAGGTGTGAAAGTCATGCCGGCCGGAGATCCTGACTTCGAAGTTCCCGTGGGGGATATCCGCGTGCGCCAGCGGCATCACCGTCCACGCGGCGGCGACCAACGCCATGGCCGAGATCGTTGATTTCATACCTGCCCTTGCCAACGCGGCTGCCGGATCAGACGCCACCGGCAGCGCCGGCGGACGTGGTTGTGATCCCTTTACCAGCAAGAAGTTACGGGGCACCGGTCCCGGGATGGGACGAATATCCGCTGAGCGGGCATCCTTCGAACTCAAACCACAGTGTGTGACAGCGCGCACACTGTATGGTAAAAATAGTTATAGTCCTTTTTTGACTATCGACCTCTGGGAGCGCCTCATGACAACGACCGTCGTGAATCGCGGCGAAACGCCGATCGCCGCCATTGACCGGATGTCCCTGGTGCTGGATGCCTTCGACGGCAAGACACCGCTGACGATGGTGCAGATCGTGCACCGCACCGGTCTTCCGCGTTCATCTGTGCACCGCATGCTCGAGCGACTTGTGCACCTGCGCTGGCTCCGGCGGGAAGGTTTCGACTACGAACTCGGGACCCGCTTGGTCGAGCTGGGGTCGTTGGCCCTGCATCAGGGCCGCATTCACCAGGCCGCGCTGCCCCTCCTGCGCAGTCTGCAGCGGGCCACGGGCTTGGTAGTACATCTGGCTGTCCTCGACGGCTCCGATGTCATCTGTCTCGAGAGAATCGGCGATCACCTGACTGATCTCGTCCACACCTCGGTCGGCAATCGCGTACCGGCGCACTGTACTGCGTTGGGAAAGGCCATCCTTGCCGAAAGCGACTGCACGGAAGTCGATTTCAGCAGGCGCCAAACTCGTTTCTCCATTACCGGCGCCCAGCAATTGGCGGTCGAACTGGCGAAGACTCGCGAACGTGGCGTGGCGTTCGACCGCGAGGAATCACTACTGGGGATCGGCTGCGTGGCGGCAGCCATCGGCCTGCCCGGTCAGCCGCTCGCGGCGGTATCCGTGTGCGGGCCGATCGACCGAATCACGCTGGATCAGCGGCTGGCCGCGCCGGTGCGGATCACCGCGTCCCGCATCTGGCGCAACATGGAATTCGGCCCGCACCAAGGTGGTTCACGGTCGCTGCAGGCAGTTCACCGCCGGTCGTCAGTGAGCCGCTGGGCGACTCCGTAGCGTTGGTCGGGGTCGAGGACGCAATGGGTGCGCCCGAACACGGTCACCATGCACTTGTTGTTGTGGGTGCAACGACTGCGTGAATCCGGCTCCGTGATCATGGTATTCACCCGGTCGGGTTCACGAAGCAGCGCCCGCCCCATGGCGAAGAAATCGAACCCTTCCCGCATGCCGGTCTCGATGTGTTCACGGTTGGTAATGCCGCCCAACAGAACGAGTTTGGTGTTCTTCATCAGCGGGACGAATTGCCGAGCGGCGTCGAGCATGTACAAGTCCCGGTAGGGGTACACGCCCATCGCTTGCTTGCCGAACAGTCGGATGGCGGGGCGCAGCGTGGCGGGCATCACTTTCGAAAACTCTCTGGCCGGCACATCGCCACGGAACAGATACATCGGTTTGTAGACCGAGGAACCTTGGGTCAGCTCGATGGCGTCAAGCGTGGCGTCGGCATCGAGGAGTTGTGCCGTGCGCAGTGCTTCGTCGATCCAGATGCTGCCGGGTAAACCGTCGTCCATGTCCAGCTTGGCGATCACCGCGATCTGGCCGCCGACAACTGTCCGGACGTGTTGAGCGATCTCACGAACCAGTCGAGACCGGTTGTCGATCGACCCACCGTACCCATCTGTGCGGCGGTTGATGAGCGGACTCAGGAATGAGCTGGGCAGGTACAGGTGGCCAAAGTGCAGTTCCACCGCGTCGAAGCCGGCATCCACCGCGATACGGGCCGCTGTCCCGAATTGTTTTATCACCGTTTGAATTTCCTGGACGCTGATGGCACGGCAGTACGCGAACGACGTGGGGTTGATGAATCTACTCGGTGCCATGGCGGTCACACCGGTGAGCTTTTTCGGCGCCACAACTCCGGCATGGCCAAGTTGCGCCGAGATCGCTGCGCCTGCTTCGTGAACTGCGTCTGTCAGCCGACGCAGGCCGGGCAGGTTTGCCGCACTCATGACGATCTGTCCCGGGGCACTAGCAGCTTGCGGCGAAACGCAGCAGTAGGCGACGGTGGTCATCCCCACCCCTCCGTCGGCGAATGCACGGTGAAAGGCGATCAGTTCGTCCGTGACCGCGCCGTCGGGCGAGCGCCCCTCCGAGGTCGCCGCTTTGATGATTCGATTCCGCAGCACCACCGGTCCGAGCTGCGCGGGTTCAAAGGGGTTGTCGCCCATGGGATCACCATTGCCGCCCATCACCGGGGAGCAAAGATCGATTCCCGGTAACCGGGAAGAGGCGGACCGCGCAACGCCCTCTGCGCCTAGCCTCTACCCATGGACGAAGTGTTCGTCATCGACCGGGTGGTCACCGCGCCCGGGTGCGCCCAGAAGTTCATCGACGCCTATCTGGCCGGCTACGCCCCCGGCGCCATCGAACGGGGCATGACGATGTGGGACGTCCTCGTCAGTCCACCGATCTGGTTCGACGACCGAACCAACGTCGTCACCATCACCTGGTCCCTGCCCAGCCCACAGGCGTGGTGGCAGATGACATGGCAGGGCCGAGGCGATGTATCACTGGCTCGGTGGTGGGACACCGTCGCCGGCCTGATCGTCGAACGCAACCGTAGTGTCGCAGCGTCGCCTGAGAACGTCGCTCCTGCAGGTATTGCCGCGGCGCTGAGACCAGAGGGACCTTCCAGCACCGGCACGACCGTCGGCGTGACGCGGTTGATCGACGTCGCCGAATCCGACCACGCCCGGGTACTTGGGAACCTACGTGATGCAGCCCGCGGCAGCGGAGCGTTGGCCTACGTGGTGGAACCGACCCTGCCGGGCTCCCGCAACGGCGGGGATATTCTGGTCCACCTGCGTTTCTCGAACCAGACTGCCTGGAAGCAAAGCGCTTTCGACGCCGCGCTGGCCGATGCCGCGATCACCCAGGTCAACGGCGCGACCTACCGCGGAACTCCCACCCGTAGGGCTGATGGCACCGTGTATCGCGCTCTGCTGCTGCGTGTCGACCCCGCCGTGGACTCGGCGACCGTCGCCGCTTTCGAACGTGAGTTGGCTTCGATGCCCACCCACATCGACACCATTGCTGCGTGGCAGCTCAGCCGGGTCGATACCGCAATCGGGTCAAGTGCGTGGACGCACGTTTTCGAGCAGGAATTCACCGACGTCGACGGACTCATGGGCCCCTACCTGATGCACCCCATTCACTGGGCGGTCGTCGATCGCTGGTTCGATCCCGAAACCACCGACGTGATCGTCCGAGATCGGTTGTGCCACAGCTTCTGTGAACTGACCACACCGGTGCTCGGCTAGCCCAGTCGCCCTAGATGCCGGCGGGCAGGATGTTCGGGTTCGCCGTTACCGGCGGTTCCAATGGCGCCAGGACCGTACGGCCGTCAAGGGAATGCACCGTCAGACGCTGGGACCACGGATAGTGCAGGCTGAATGCAACGAGACCCGTGCGCTCCTGGACCGGCGCATGGCACATCGCCAACACGGTCTCCGCCAGATATTCGACCGGCTCGGTCGGAAAGGACTCAGGGATGAGCGCGGCTGCACCTGGAGTCCGCACCGCCGTTGACGGACCTACACAGTTGACCGCGATGTTCGCATCGAGCAACTCAGCTGCCACGCCCTGGGTGAAGCGATGCAGCGCAGCCTTGCACGATGCGTAGATGACATCGCCCGCGGTCTTGTTGTAGTCCCGATACGGCCGCGCCGGAGCCATTCCGGTTACCGAACCGATGTTGACGATCCAACCCCCACCCTGAATTCTCATGTGCGGCACAACGGCCTTCGTCAGTGCGAAAGGTATGCGCAGATAATGATCGACGGTGCGGTCGAAGGTTTCCAGCGACATCTCGTCAACCACTGAGTAGTCGGCGAAACCGGCATTGTTGACCAAGATGTCAATGCGCCCAGTGCGCTGCAGGACCGACTCGACAAGACCCTCGCGGGCATCGGCATCCTCCAAGTCTGCCGGAACCCCGAAAGCCGACCCACCAGAACCTTCGATGAGTGCCACGGTTTCCTGAATGCTCCCCGGAATCACCTCGCTCACCCCGGCCCGCTGCGAGGTTGACGGGGTGTGGCCACGTGCAGTCACCGCGACAGTGGCGCCTTCGGCCGCCAGCCGCTGTGCGATGGCCCGCCCGATCCCCCGACTGCTGCCCGTGACCAGTGCGGTCTTGCCTGCCAAAAGCTCTGTCATTGCAGGATGAAGTCTTCCTCGATGGGTGCCCGGTGCTGCCGCCACAAGTCGATCAGCCGCAATGGCGTGGCCACCACGACGCGACCTGACCCGGAGCGGTAGTAGGTGTGGGCGTTGGGCGTGTGGCACCACACGGTGCCGCGCATCGCCTCATCGATTCCATCGACGTACTCGTCATAAGCACGCTGCGTGACTTCCATGGTCGCCGCACCGCGCAGGGCCATCAGTTGCAGGCACTCGACGATGTAGTGCGCCAGCACCTCCATCGAAAAGTTTGCTCCCGCACCATGTCCCGGGCTGTAGTTCGGAGCCGACGTGATGAACAAGTTCGGGAAACCCGGGACGGTTCCGCCGCGGTAGGCCCGTGGGCTCTCGCCCCATTCGGCAGCCAATGTCTTGCCACCGCGGCCACGGATATCCACCGTGGACAGGAAGTCCAGATGATAGCCGGTGGCGTAGATGATGACATCGAGGTCGATTTGGCGTCCGTCTTGGGTGACGATGCCGTTGGCGTTCACTGCTGCCGGTTCACTGGCCTCGACGTCGACGTGATCACGGGTCAGTGCGGCGTAGTAGCCGCCGGGGTCGCGGATGATGCGCTTACCGTACGGGGCGAAGTCTGGAGTTACTTTGCGCGCCAATTCTGTCCCTGCGCCGAACATCCGATTGATGTAGTCCAGGCACAGCTGCAACAGCACATCGTTGGCCGGCGAGATGGACAGATGGGTCTTCGACCATTCTGGATCCTGCAGGATGATCGGGTAGTTATTGTCGGCCGTACCCCAGTACGACTTGACCCGATTCCACATTGCGTAGAACGGCAGCACCCGTCCCAGGTAGCGACGATGTTCGGGCACGTCGTCGGAAAGTCGCTTGCGTGGAGCGACCCAGTGCGGCTGCCGTTGGAACACGGTGAGGTGTTCGACTTCGTCCACGCAGGCGTCGACGATCTGCACCGCGGTGCAGCCGGCACCGATGATCGCCACTTTCTTGCCCGTCAGGTCCAGCGTGGGGTCCCACCGAGCCGAGTGAATGCTGATGCCACCAAACGTTTCCCGGCCTTCAACATCTGGAAAGCGCGGACGGTTCAGGTAGCCTGCGGCCGTCACCACGATGCTCGCGTAGTCGATCGTCGTGGTTCCGTCACCGCTTCGTGCACAGATCTTCCACTGCTGACGCTGTTCATCCCAGATCAACGCCTCGACCTCGGTGCCGAACCGAATATGGCTGCGCAGTTGGTGTTTGTCTGCGAGGGCTACGAGGTATGCCTGGTACTCGGCGCCCTGTGGGTAGTAGCTCGACCACTCGGGGTTCACCTCGCGCGACAGCGAATAGTAGGCCGACGGCGTATCCACACCGATGCCGGGGTAGGTCGTGGTCAGCCATGTGCCGCCTACTTCCGCGTTGCGTTCGAAGATTTGAAAGTGAACGCCTTCCTCGGCAACGGCCAATGCCACCGCGATGCCCGCCAAGCCTGCCCCGATGATCGCCACCGAGGTGGTCGATGGAATGGGCGTCGTGCGCGCCAGCGTGGGCTGGGACGGGCGGAACCCACCCTGCTCGATGAGCAAGTCGACGAATTCGTCGTCCACCTGACCGCCCACGGCGAGCGGTAGCAACCTCGCGAACAAGTCGCGATCTGCGCCGCCCGCATCCTCGGGTCGGAAGAGGACAAGCGCATCGACGATCTCGCCGACCAGCGCGTGCATGGTCCCGGGGTCGGTGGTCCCCGCCCGCTCCGGCGGGTCCGGCACGTGATCGATCTTGGGAGCGTACCGATCGATGACCGATGCATCGCCGGTCATCTGTGCCAGCACAGCGACCAGGACACCGGGATCTGCCTGCATCAGGTGTGCACGGAGGGCGTCAGGGTCAGGAGCGCTGGCTACAGGTGAGGACGATTCGGTCGCGGCGGTCATGCAATCGAGTATCGAAGGGATCGTCCCGACGCCGCCGCTGCTTTGACCTCTGAGCGGGATACGATCCTGCGGGCAAACCGGTGCACTACATACGTTTCACCGCATGGATTCTGATGACCTGGACACCGTCATCGCCCGGGCCCGCAGCCACAGCCTCGCCGACATTCCACGCCGATCGGCGCGCAGACAGCCGAACAAGACAGCGATCGTCGACGGCGAGGTGACGCTGAGTTTCGCCGAGTTCGACCACCTGGTCGACCGCGCCGCTGCAGCGTTGTGCGACAACGACCTTCGGGCCGGAGACCGGCTTGCGTTGTTGTCACGGAACTGCTGGCAGTACGCGGTACTGGCATTCGCCTCGGCCCGTGCCGGCGTGGTTCTGGTCCCGATCAATTTCATGCTCACCGCCGAAGAGATCGCCTACATCTTGACGCACAGCAATGCTGCCGGGCTCATCGCCGAAGCGGACCTGGCGCCGGTGGCGGAGGACGCGCTGCGCCTCGGCACCGCCGTGCGCTCCACCGCAGCGCTGGTTCCACCCGGGCAGCAATGTCCCCCTGGCTGGCTAGATTTCGCCGATTGGCTCGCCACCGCGAGCATTGCACCGGACCATATTCTCGGCGACGAACAGCTGGTCCGGGTGATGTACACGAGTGGCACCGAGTCACGACCCAAGGGGGTCATGCACAGCAGCCGCAGCCTGATGTGGCAGTACATCAGCACCATCGTCGCAGGCTCGATGTCTGGCGACGACGTCGTCGTCCATTCCCTGCCGCTGTACCACTGTGCACAGCTGGACAACTTCCTGGCCACCGCAATCTACCTCGGCGCGGCGAGCATCGTCCTGCCGCGCCCCGAACCCGAACTGGTACTCCGCGCCATCGAGCGCCACCACGCAACCAGTTACTTTGCGCCGCCGACTGTTTGGATCAGTCTGCTGCGCAGCCGCGTCTTCGACGAGGTCGACCTGTCCAGCCTGCGCAAGGGGTACTACGGCGCATCACCGATGCCCACCGAAATCCTGCACGAGTTGCGCCGCCGGTTGCCGGGTCTGCGCTTGTGGAACTTCTACGGTCAGACCGAGATGGCGCCTCTGGCCTCGGCGCTCGGACCGGAGGAACAGGACACCCACGCCGGATCAGCGGGCCGGCCGGTGGTCAATGTCGAAACCACCATCCTCGATGAGACCAACACTCCCGTATCGCCCGGAACCGTCGGCGAGATCGCCCACCGCAGTGCACATTTGATGCTGGGCTACCTCGACGACGCGGACAAGACCGCGGAGGCGTTCGCCGGCGGTTGGTTCCATTCCGGTGATCTCGGCTTCTACGACAAGCACGGTCTCTTGCACGTGGTGGACCGCAAGAAGGACATGATCAAGACCGGCGGGGAGAACGTCGCCAGTCGCGAAGTGGAAGAAATCCTCTACCTGCACAACGGCATCGAGGAAGCCGCCGTCTTCGGGTTGGCGCACCCACTGTGGGTCGAAGCTGTCGTCGCCGCCGTGGTCCCCCGCACCGGGATGACGCTGACCGAAGACGAAGTTCTCAGCCACTGCCGTGGTCATCTCGCCGGCTTCAAGACCCCCAAACGGGTTTTCTTCGTCGATTCCCTCCCGAAGAACCCCAGCGGCAAATTGCTCAAACGCCGACTGCGTGAAGAATTCAGCCCCGAATTCGCGCAAAACTGAAGGAAAACAACACATGTACAAAGGTCGCATCGCGCGATTCGATGAGCCCGGCAAGCCATTTCAGATCGAAACCGTCACTCTGCCAGAGATCGGACCGGGCGAAATCCTGATCCGAGTGACCCGCGCCAACATCTGCGGGTCGGACGTGCATGCCTGGCATGGCACATTCGCCACCCGCGGACTGGGTGGGCAGTTGCCGACCGTGCTCGGTCACGAAATGGTCGGTGCGGTCGAGGCGCTGGGCGACGGTATCGCAGCCGATTCCAACGGCAAACCGCTGCAAGCCGGCACCCGGGTGGTCTTCCCGTACTTCTACGGCTGCCACAGCTGCCGCAATTGTCTGGCTGGGCGACGAAGCGCGTGCCTCAAGCTGAAGATGGCCATGCTGGGCCGCGCCGACCAGCCACCCTATTTTGTTGGCGGGTATGGCGATTACTACCTGTTGCCGGCCGGCGCAGTTGTCTACACCGTCCCAGACAGCGTCGCCGACGACATCGCCGCCGGGGCCAACTGTGCACTATCCCAGGTGATGTACGGGCTCGAACGGGCCGACCTGCAACTCGGCGAACACGTCGTGGTGCAAGGGGCCGGAGCCCTCGGCCTTTACGCCATCGCGGTCGCCAAAGCCCGCGGTGCAGCCAACGTGGTCGCGGTCGACGGGATACCCGAGCGACTGGAGTTGGCCACCGCATTCGGCGCAGACACGGTGCTGGATATGAACGAGGTGCCCACGCCCAAGGACCGGGCCAAAGCGGTCCGCGCGCTGACCGACGGGCACGGTGCCGATGTCGTCGTCGAAGTGGTCGGGCACCCCTCGGCAATCGAGGAAGGTCTACAGATGCTCGGACAGTTCGGCCGCTACGTCGAAATCGGCAACATCAACGTCGGCCGAACCTTCGAATTCGACCCCTCACGATTCGTCTTCACGAACAAGACCATGGTCGGCGTCTCGCTGTACGACCCGGCGGTGCTGTCTCGCGCCCTGACCTTCCTGGACCGCCATCAACACCAGTTGCCCTTCGACCGGCTCGCAGCGGCGACCTACTCGCTCGACGCCATCAATGACGCATTCGCCGCGGCCGACGGTAAGCGCGACATCCGTGCCAGCATCACCCCGTAGTTCGCAGAGGACGAATATGCACACCCATCAACATTCCGAACTGTTCATCGACGGCCACTGGGCAGCCCCCTCCGGCAAAGGCGTCATCGACGTAATCGACCCGGCCACCGAAGCGGTGATCGGCCACGTCCCCAACGGGGATGAAGCCGACGTCGACGCAGCCGTTGGCGCAGCACGCCGTGCCTTCGACCCTGCGATCACTGTCCAAGAGCGGCGGCAGCGACTACGCCGGGTGATCGATGCGATGGAGAAGCGCCTGCCCGATATCGCCAACCTCATCACCGCAGAGATGGGCGCCCCGGTGCGAATCGCGCAAACGGTGCAAACGCAGGTACCGCTCGCTGTTGCCAACGGTTTTGCCGGCGTCCTGGACACGTTCGATTTCGAAGAGCGCGTGGGCAATTCGCTGGTGCTGCGCGAGCCCTACGGAGTTGTCGGCGCCATCACCCCGTGGAACTATCCGCTGTACCAGGTGGTCGCCAAGGTGCTTCCGGCGATCGCCGCGGGCTGCACCGTCGTGCTCAAACCGAGCAACGAGGCACCGCTGTCGGTGTTCGCGTTCATCGAAGCCTGCGAGGAAGCGGGCCTGCCGCCCGGGGTGATCAACCTCGTCTCCGGCCCTGGACGGGTGATCGGTGAGCGCCTCGCGAGTCACCCGGATGTCGACTTCGTGTCCTTCACCGGGTCAACAGGTGTGGGATCCCGTGTCGGCGAGCTGGCGGGCCAGTCAGTCAAGAAGGTGGCCCTCGAGCTCGGCGGAAAATCGGCCAACGTCATCCTCGACGGCGCCGACCTGGCCACCGCGGTCAAAGTCGGCGTCGGCAATGCGTTCCTCAACGGCGGCCAGACCTGCATGGCATGGACGAGAATGCTTGTGCCGCAGGCGAGCTACGGCGAGGCGCTCGAACTGATCGAATCGGCCGTGAGCCGCTATACCGTCGGCGACCCGTGGGACCCCGGCACCCGGATCGGCCCGTCCGCCTCGCGGTCCCAGTTCGAGACAGTGCGTGGATTCATCGACCGCGCGCAGCGTGATGGAGCACGCCTGCTGACCGGCGGCTCCGAGCGGGTGCGCGACGTTGGGTTCTTCCTCCCACCAACGGTATTCGCTGACGTGGACCCGGAATCTGAACTCGGACAGGAAGAAGTTTTCGGACCCGTGTTGGCAGTAATCCCCTACACCGACGCAAACGATGCGCTGCGCATCGCCAATGGCACCCCCTACGGCCTGTCGGGGGCGGTGTGGGCCGCTGACGACGACACGGCGATCGCGTTCGCCCGTCAGATTGAGACCGGACAGGTCGACATCAACGGCGGCTCCTACAACCCCGCAGCGCCATTCGGTGGCTACAAGAAGTCGGGAATCGGCCGTGAACTCGGGCGATTCGGTTTCGAGGAGTACCTGCAAACGAAGTCCCTTCAGCTCAGCGAGCGGCCGTGAAAGCGCCTGTCGACGTCAGCACCAGCGGCTCGGTCCAGCTCTGGACGATCAACCTTCCGGAGGCGGGTAACGCGATATCCGGCCCGGATGTGGTCGCGGAGTTCGAAGCGAATATCGATGCAGCCAACCGCGACAACGCAGTTCGGGCAATTGTCCTCACGGGCAGCGGCAAGATATTTTCCGCCGGCGGCAACGTCAAGGAGATGGCCGACCGGCGTGGCATGTTCGGTCTCGATCCCATCGACCAGCGTCGCGCGTACATCGATGGCATTCAACGCATCCCGCGTGCGATGAGCCGTCTCGAAGTTCCCATCATTGCCGCGGTCAACGGTGCAGCCATTGGCGCCGGCTGCGACCTGGCGATGATGTGCGACATCCGCATCGCCTCCGAACGAGCTTCGTTCGCAGAGAGTTTCGTACAACTTGGTTTGATCCCCGGTGACGGGGGAACGTGGTTCCTGCCGCGCGCCATCGGGTATTCCCGCGCTGCCGAGCTCACCTTCACCGGCGAGTGCATCGACGCTCCCACCGCGTTGGAGTGGGGTCTGGTCAGCCGTGTCGTGGCTCATGACGATCTGCTTGCAGACGCGCATGTCCTGGCTGAGCGAATCGCTGCCAATCCCCCGCATGCGCTACGCATGGCGAAACGGCTACTGCAGGAATCAATTTCCGGTTCGTTGGAATCGACCCTCAGTATGGCCGCAGCCATGCAGCCGCTGGCCCACCACGACAGCGAGCACGAACAGCGCATCGCCAAGTGGAGGAGCTCATGACGCCAACCCTGAGACGACTGGTGCCGCCGGCGAGCAGCTCGAACCCGGCTGCTGACGCGTTGCGCGGCCAGGTCCGGGCGTTCCTGGCCGAGCATTTGGCTGTGGGCGCCTTCACGCCGTCGGTCGATGCCTGGTTGTGCGGCTGGGACGAGACCTTCACCCGTTCGCTGGCACGACAAGGCTGGTTGGGTATGACGGTCCCCGAACGCTATGGCGGGCACGGCCGTTCGTTTCACGACCGCTTCGTCGTCACGGAGGAACTGCTGGCCGCCGGTGCACCGGTGGCCGCCCATTGGATCGCCGACCGCCAGATTGTGCCGTCGCTTCTCAAGTACGGCACCGACGAGCAGAAGCACGAGTTCCTGCCTCGCATCGTCCGCGGTGAGTGTTTCTTCGGCATCGGAATGAGCGAGCCCGACTCAGGATCCGATCTCGCCAGCGTTCGCACCCGAGCGGACCGTGTCGACGGAGGCTGGTCGATCACCGGGACCAAGGTATGGACCTCGGGAGCGCACCGCGCCCATGCGTTCATCGTCTTGGCCCGCACCGCACCGGTGGACTCCGCGCATCGGCACGCGGGGCTCAGTCAGTTCATCGTCGACTTCGCCGCCGAAGGCGTAGACGTTCGGCCCATCATCTCGATGAACGGTGGGCATCACTTCAATGAGGTGATTCTCGATGAGGTGTTCGTGCCCGACTCCCGGGTCTTCGGAGAAATCGGGCAGGGTTGGAGCCAGGTGACCTCCGAGTTGAGCTTCGAGAGAAGTGGCCCTGAACGGTTCCTCTCGACGTTTCCACTCCTGGGCGTTGCTCTCGAACAGGCTGCTCCACAAGATGTTTCGTGCGATGTCGAGATGGGCCGGCTGGTGGCACGTATCGCTGGGCTGCATCACACATCGACGGCAGTGGCAGATGCGCTACAACGCGGCGAGGCCGCCGATGTATCCGCGGCCGTGGTCAAGGTCCTCGGCACCACAGTCGAGGGCGACATTGCCGACTACGCCGACCTGCACACCGGTGATGAGAGCACGGTCGAGTCGCCGTGGGCCGATCTGGTCTCCCATGCGGTCGACCAACGCCCGGGATTCACCCTGCGCGGCGGAACCAACGAGGTACTGCGCGGCGTCATCGCGCGGGGATTGGGGCTGCGATGAAGGCAACCGGACCGATGACAAGCACGCCGACAGTCGATCGCGATCTGATCGACATGATGGACGCCGTCTTCGCCGGCTATCGGTCGTCGCACGATTCCGGGCCGGCGGAGGCACGAATCGACTGTGACCGCGCGTTGTGGCACCGGCTCGATCAGCTCGGGCTGGTGCGGCTGACCGGATCGGAACAATCCGGCGGCAGCGGAGCGAGCTGGCGCGAATCGACTGAATTACTCACCGCCGCAGTACGGCACGGGGTACGGCTGCCGTTGGCTGAGCATGATCTCTTGGCGTGCTGGCTGCTGGAAGCCGTCGGCCACGAAGTCGACGACGCGCTCCGCACGATCCACGTGGTGCCGCAACCCGGTGCACCTCGGGCGCCGACGCCCTGGGCCGGCTCGGCCGACCGGATCGTCACCGTCTGGCGGACTGGCGACGGCTACCGTGTCGCCGACGTCGACGCCGCAGAAATCACCATCGCCCCGGGACGCAACTTGATCGGCGAACCACGTGACACCGTCGGCGTCGATGCGTCCAGCTGGTCCGGGTGCGCGGTGGCGCCCGTTCTGGTTGGCCAATTGAAGCGTAAAGCCGCTCTGGTTCGAGCCATTCAGGTTTGTGCCGCACTGGATTGCGCGATCGCGGCATCGGTTGACCACGTGATGTCGCGGATCCAGTTCGGTCGCCCACTCGCCAAGTTTCAGGCGATCCAGAATCTGGTCGCAGATGCCGCCGCCGAGGCAGCGGTCGCCCGCTCGGCTACCGAAGCGGCACTGATCGCCGCACTCGAAACAGGATGGCGGGCAGACCGTCTCGACTTCCAGATCGCAGTCGCACGATCCTGCGCCGGGCATGCGGCGTCGGTCGTGACCCGCAATGCCCACCAGGTGCATGGTGCGATCGGGACGACACGCGAACACCGCCTGCACGAATGGACCCGCGCGGCCCTGGCGTGGCGTTCAGAAAACGGTTCTGTGCATTTTTGGGACCGGAAGGTCTCCGCCGCGGCGGCTGAAGCAGGCCGCACCGGCATGTGGGCGTTGATCACTGGCACGGGGTAGCTTTCGGGATTATTCCGGTGACCGGTCACGGGCGCTGTGACGAACAACTCCGACGAGTTGACTGACCTGTATGAGCAACTCGATCAGCTTGCCTGAGGCCCAAGAATTCATCGCCGAATTCTGGTTTCACTACGACCAGGGAAACTTCGCCGAGGTGGCGGCTCGGATCGGCGACGAGATGGAGTATCTGAGCCGTTCGGATTCCGGAAACTGCCCATTCGAGCATCTGCTGGCAGCTGAATTGCACGGTGGCGCAGAGACTCTCGCCTGGCTCACCGAGCACCGCAACGAGAACCCGTACCCGTGCCGCCACCACGCGACCAACGTCTTCCGGACCGGAACCGAGGGTGCGATCACGACGGTGCGGTTCTATCTGTACGTCAACCAGATCACCAACAACGTCCCGTTCGGGGTGTCGAGCGGCGTCGTCGACGTCGGGATTCGGCGTGCGGGCGATGTGTTGGTGTTCACCTCGATGACCGTGGTGCTGGACGCCGAGAACTCGATCCCGTTCGCCGAGCACGCCGCAAAGGCTGCGGCTGCCAATGGGCAACCCGCGTGACCGCTAGGGCGATCTTCGGCGGTGGCGTGGCCGTCATCACCGGCGCCGGTGCCGGCATCGGCGCCGGCCTGGCGCGGCACGCCAGTCAGCTCGGCATGACGGTGGTGTTGGCTGACGTCGACGCCACCGCCATTGCTGCTCTGCGTGACGAGATCTGCGCGGCCGGGGGAAACGCAGTCGACGCCGTCTGCGACGTTCGTGATGCCGAGGCGGTACAGCGGCTGGCAGACAAGGTCTTTGACGAATTCGGTGCCGTGCGGCTGCTGGTCAACAATGCCGGGGTCGAACAGTTCGGCTACCTGTGGGATACCCCATTGGCCAACTGGCAGCGGATCGTCGACGTCAACGTCAACGGCGTATTCTATGGCATTCGCGCGTTCCTGCCGCGAATGATGTCCACCGATGCGCCCGCGTGGGTGTGGAATCTGTCTTCGATCGGCGGGGTCGCCGTGGTTCCCCTGCAGGCGCCCTACATCATGAGCAAGCATGCCGTCCTGGCGCTGACCGAATGTCTGAATCTCGAGGTGCAGTCCGCAGGCCATGCTCACCACATTCACGTCCAGGCCGTCCTGCCGGGAGCCGTCGTCTCCAACATCTTCGAATCCGCGGGCGGAGTCGACACCGGGAACACCGATGCCGCAGAGGGGCAACGCGCGGCCATGCTCGATATCAAGGCTGACGCAATGGACCCACTGGCCGCCGCACAGGTGGTCTTTGATCAGGCCGCCGAAGGACGCTTCTATCTCATCACCCAACCGGACTACGTCGGCGCGGCGATGTCCGAACGTGCCCGCGTACTGACCACCCAGCAGGCGCCGCAACTGCGCGAACATCGCCGGTTCGACCCCACCCACAACTGAGATGCCCACACCACAACTCGATCACGATGCCGCCGTCCGGGTCGCATCTTTCGGAGACATCGCACCGATGCGGACCCGCGGCCTGCAAGCCGTCCGCGCCGGTATCGAATCCGCGCCGCTGCCGGACATGCCGGCCATGGCCGGCACAGAGAACCTCACCGCACCAGGCCCGGCCGGCCCGCTGGCGGTCCGCCTGTACCGGCCCAGCACGGATGAACGACTCCCCGTCCTGGTCTACTTCCACGGCGGCGGACTCGTCATGGGCTCCAACCACTCGTTCGAGCCATTGGCCAGAGCGCTGGCCCACGCCAGCGGAGCCGCCGTCGCAGCCGTCGAATACCGCCTGGCGCCGGAGTCACCACCACCCGCTCAGTTCGACGACGCCTACGCGGCAACGGAATGGATCGCCGCCAGCGCATCCGAACTCGACATCGACGCCGGACGGTTGGGAGTGGCCGGCGACAGTGCCGGTGGATCACTGGCTGCCGCAGTGGCTTTGGCGGCGCGCGATCACGCCGGGCCACAGATAGCCGTCCAGGTCCTGCTCTACCCCGGCCTGGATCGCGACATGGGCGCACCATCGATCACCGCGATGCCCGACGCACCCATGCTGCGCCACGACGACATCATCTACATGCACGAGTTGGTCGACCGCAGTGGCGACTGGCCGCATTCGCACTATCAGGTCCCGGCCTACGCAACCGATCTGCGCCGCCTGCCGCAGGCAATCGTGGTCACCGGCGAGTGCGACCCCATCCGGGACTGGGGTGAGCGCTACGCCAACCGATTACGTGAGGCCGGCGTGCAGACCACGCTCACTCGTTATCCCGGGATGTACCACGGGTTCTTGATGCGATCAGACGCGACCGCCCGCGGCCGGCTGGCCATGGCCGAGGTCGGTGCGCTGCTGCGCGCAAAGTTCGCCCACCCCTGCCCCACTGGCCGATCCACCAACGGATCCCTCATCCAAAGCGCTTCTGCCCCAACGTCGACAGTCGACACACTCACCACCGAAGGAGAACACCATGCTGACCGATGAGCGTCGACGCGAGCTGTCCGACGTCCTCCGTCCCGCCGCGCCACCGCGCGAGATCACCGATGTCTACACCCCCGACCAGCGGCGGCGACTGCTCGACATTGTGCACGACCAGGGCCCGTGGAAGCTGATCATCGCGCAGCACTTCGCCTCCGCGGACGAGCTGATGGCGACCATGAGCGGTTCGTTCCCGGAGGGGTTCACCCCGTCACTGGATCTGTTTCTCACTCCGACGTTCCGCGGCTATCTCGCCAATTACGGAGCCGTCCTGTACCCCGAGCTGCACGACTGCTTCTACAACAGCGCCTTCCTCGAGAACGCCAAGAGCTACTGGAACGCGCAGTACGCGAAGCCACAGATAATGCTGTTCAACATCAACGGCCCATGCGCCAACCGCGATCCCGGCCATCTGGACTCCCCGAGCTTCCGTGGTGTGCGCTACGAGAACGCACCCACCTGGCTGTGCAGCGTGATGGGCAAATCGGGGCTGTTCACCGATTACCTGATCAAGATGGCCCAGGTCATCACCTGGTTCTCCCTCGATGAACAATCAGGATTCACCTACTGGCCCGACGGGCCGCTCAAGGCGCCCGGGCGGGTACTGCCGCCGATCAACAACCGGGGCGTGGTCGTGCAGAACGAGATGATGATGCATCGCGGCGAAGCCAACGGACCCCTGGCACAACAGGTTCCCGCCGGACTGTCCTTCGACACCGTGTTCACCGGCGACCCGGCCGACCGGGATCGATGGTTGCTCAAGAACGGTGACGATGTCATCGGGAGTCACCACACCGACGAGCTGAGGTTCCTGGTGCACTGGTCCGCCGAAGTGTTCTCGGACTACGACGAACTGAAGAAGAACATGGATGGCTCCGACGACATCACGATCGAACGCGCCATCGGCATGATGGTCGACGACCTCAAAGACAAGGGCATCAAGCTCGACGTCCCCAGCGAGCCCCTCCACGACGCCGCGTTCATCGGCGCACTCAACGCGGCCTACGACTTGGGTGCCCCGACGACATACCCGGAAGACGCGCCTGTCAGCGCGTTCCAACTCGCATAGACCGCGAAAGGCACTGGAAAATGGATCGTTTCACCGACCGTCGCGTCATCGTGACGGGGGCCGGGTCCGGCATCGGCGCGGCCACCACCGCACGACTGCTCGATGAGGGCGCCACCGTGGTTGCCTACGACATCGCCGCCGACGGACTGGCGACCACTGCCGACGCCGCGGAAAACGCCGGCACGGCCAAGCGCCTGACCACCGCGACACTCGACATCTCGGACGAGGATGCAGTCATCGCCGCCGTCGACGGTGCGGTGGCCGAGTTGGGTGGCCTCGATGTACTCGTCAACGTCGCGGCGATACAGACCTGTTCGCACACCCACGAGACCACGTTGGCGGACTGGAACCGCACGCTCGCAGTCAACCTCACCGGTACCTTCCTGATGACACGTCAGGCACTCCCAGCGCTGCTGGAGTCGGGCAGAGGCGTGGTGGTGAACTTCACCTCCACCGCGGCGACGTTCGCCCACCCCTACATGGCGGCCTACGCCGCCAGTAAAGGCGCGGTCCTGAGCTTCACCCACTCACTGGCTCTGGAGTACTCGAAGCAGGGCCTGCGCGCGGTGAACATCCAGCCAGGCGGTGTCTCTACCGCGTTGGCCAACACCACACTCGAGAAGATGCCCGAAGGCTACGACCTCGGGTTGTGGGCCAAGCAGACGCCGCTACTGCACGGCCGCGACAACCCGATCCTCGGCGATCCGAGTGCCGTCGCTGCGGTGATCGCCATGGTTGCCTCCGATGACGGCGCATTCATCACCGGCACGGAAATCCGGGTCGACGGCGGCGCGCACGCGTAGTCCCCCGACCATCCGTCGGGCACGACACCACGAACGCACGCCGGTTCTGCACGGGAAACTGTGCAGGACCGGTGTGCCAGCCGGGCCCAACCGGACTGGCGCCAATCAGTTTCCCGCTTCGGCGCCCGGCAAGGCCCCGACAATCATGCTCATTCCGGCCCGTAGCACCGAACGCAGGCGGCCGAAGTCGCCGTGTTCGACCCACTGCACATATGCATGACGACACGCCTGAATGATCAACTGCGCCGGTAACTCTCGCGTCGATGGATCAGTGCTCAGCCCGACCCGCGCATCGAGAAACTCGGTGATCGGCCCCACCAGTTCTTGCCCCCAGTCCAACCAACGCAACCGATACTGGGGTGCACTGACCACCAGCGCCAGGAATGTGCGATCGAACTCGACCTGTCCGCGTTTGGGCACCTCGGTGCTGAATGCCTCCACGAGGATGTCGACGACATCGCCGTCTCGCGGAGCGGCCGCCAAGACCTCGACGCTGAGCGTGCCGAACTGACGGAACAGCGGCATGACGACGTCTTCTTTGACCGGAAAATGCCGATGAAAGGTCCGCGGGGCGATACCGACGGCCTGACAAATGCGCTCGACTGTCGCTGACGTCGATCCATCCGCGAGGAAGATGTCGCGCGCCGCGATGGCGATATCCAGCCGGAGCTCTTCGGCGCGGCGCTCGATCAATGTCGCCGGCCTGCGCTCAGCCCGCACGTGTGCCCCTCTCCAGCGCTTGGCGCTTCATCGTATTTCCCTCGTCGACAACATGATTGGCATCCCGATGACAGGGAAAACCTGCAGTGATCCACGTCTCTCGAATACTACAGTCACATGTGTCAGATTCTGCCACATCTACCGAATCTGACAGCGGGAGGCCGCAGCGTCGACGACCGCGAATCAGTCGGCCACCATCCGTCCCGCGCCTATTGATGTTCACGCAGCACAGCCCACCGAGGAGGAAACATGACCCCCGAATCTGAAGAAAACACCACGGAGACCAAGGAATTGAATTACGACGACTACACCCACGACTTCATGGGCAAGGTCGGCAACATCCAGGACTTCTCCCGAGACTTTCTGGTCGGCCTGGCACGCGTGTTCGAGGATGTTCTGAACTTCATGCCGTATGCGCACGTGAAGATCTATTCGGAGAAGGTCGGCATCAATGCCGCGATGGATGTGACCGCCCAGGTCTCCCGGGCCGGCATGCGCCAGGTCATGCCCATGGGACGCTTCATCGCTCCTCCCGGTTGGGACTGGAAAGACGCGCAATACCAAGCGATTCCGTTCGACGTACAGACCGAGGATCTCACGAAGCCGGCTCTGATCCGCCTGATCAAGACCTACTGGGACCAGTACCTCAAGGGGCACAACTACCTCATCGACCAATGGACGAAGATCATTCCCGAAGAAGAGGTATGGCTGGGGCTGCCCGACATGTACCAGCTCATCATCGACTACCAGTACCCGAAACTGGCGAAGGTCCTCAAGATCGAGCCGGTGCATGTGGTGGACTTCCTGAAACTGGCGGTGTTGAGCATCGATGGCACCCTGGGCTACGGCGGCGAATACATCGTCTACAACCCGGACCACGTCGTGTTGAACATGCGCCGTTGCGAGGTGCTGCAGAAGTACACCGACGAGGGCCTGTACCCGCCAGCGCGCGCCTGGATGAATTGCACGTTCGAGCAACGCATCTCGGCGCCGTTCTTTCCTGGCTGCAAGCTGGCCATCAACCTGCCACCCAAGGACTTCAAATTCGCCCAAGGCGAGCCGTTCTGCGTGTGGACCTACACCCGTGGCGAAGAGAACCACGCGGCCGCGGCGGCTGCGCCTGATCCACGGGCCACCGCGATGGAGCGGATCCCTCTCATGGACGTGACGGTGTCCAGCTAGAAACCGTTGGGCTGCGCCGTGACTAACGGCGCAGCCCATTTCATCAGTCTGAGGAGCTGCCGTCGACGACCGGAAGTGTCCCCGCGCGTACGGCATCATCGATCGCTCCGCTGAGCGCCGAGCACGCCAGGAACAGGCTGCGATCTCCATACGCCGCCAATTGTTGTACCGTGCAGCGCTCTTCACAACGGCCGAGAGCGGTACCGGTCCACTGCACGCTGGTCTGACTCCAGCTGCTCTTGCGGACCAGTACGGCAGCTCCGCACCGCAGGCAATCCACCGGCACCATCGACATGTCGTCGAGCCGGTTGTCGTGCGGTGCCGCCATCACCCGATAGGACTGGACGCCGCGGCCCGGGCAGCAAGATTCGCCTCGACCTCTCTCATCCACGCTTCCCGGGGCCGCGTCGTGTCCAGCTCGAATTCGAACCGGTCAACCATGTCCCGCGTGACATCGGCGACGTCGACATAGAACTGCTCGTACCAACGGCGCAACTGGTACACCGGCCCGTCTTCTTCGACGAGAAGTGGATTGTCGATGCGAGTCTTGCTGCGCCAGATCTCCACGTCCTGCTCGAAGCCCATCTTGACGAAATCGCCCAGTGCGATGGCTGTTTCGACGGCGAGCTCGTCGGGCATGGAAGGGTTCTTCTCCACGACGATGCCGTATTGCAGCGCGAAGGAGTTCTCGTCGATCGGATAGTGGCAGTTGATCAACACAGTGTGCTGATCGAAACCCTCGTAGTGGTAGGTCAGCTCATCGATCATGAATGACGGTCCGTGGTAGGCGGCCAGGGATGTCGTCCCCAAAATCGTCACGCCCTCCTCGGGATCGCCAAGATCAGGCCGTCCCGCGCTTTTCATGTATTGGGTCGCGACGTGACCTTCGAAGATGTTCTTGAAGTGGGTGGGCAGCGAGCCATGGATGTAGAAGAAATGCGCCATGTCGACCACGTTGTCGATGATCTCGCGGCAGTTGGTGTGCACCACCGTGGTGTACCAGTGCCAGTCGGTCCAACCATCGCTGGTGGCGCCCTCGATGCGAGGGATGGTCACATCCTGTGGTGGCTCTTTGTTCTCGGGGTCATTCCACACGAACAGCATGCCGTCTTGCTGCAATGTGGGCCAAGCTGCGGTGCGGGCCAGCCGCGGTGTGCGCTTGGCGTACGGAACCAGCTTGCATCGGCCGTCCCCACCCCAGCGCCAATCGTGGAAGGGGCACGCGATCTCGTTTCCCTTGACCGTGCCCTGGGACAGGTCGCCACCCATGTGCCGGCAGTATCCGTCCAGGACGCTGATGGCGCCGTCCTCGCCGCTGAACACCACCAGCTTCTGTCCGAAAGCGTTGATCTGGTGCGGTTTTCCGTCAGCGAAATCACGGATGAGACCCAGGCAGTGCCAGCCTCTGGCAAACCTGGTCGGCACCGAGCCAGCTTCGATCAACCGGATGTCGTCGGTTTCGGATTGGGCTGTCATCGTTCGGTCCGTCCTTCAATCTGAAATCGCCATCCTGACAACATCATTGAACTGTGCGCGCCGCTTGCCGCGAGATCGGCGTTCCCGCTGACAGGAATTTCCCGGCGAGAAATGTGTCTCTGCAGTTCTAATGTCATCGACCGTGACCGCCTCGACGCACACCACGATTCCCGCTGGTCTGACCATCGCTGATACCGAAGTCGACCTTCTCGTCGTCGGGTCCGGCACCGGCCTGGGCGCCGCACTGGCCGCACGTGAACAAGGCTTGTCGGTACTCGTGATCGAAAAGTCCTCCTACGTAGGTGGTTCAACGGCCCGTTCCGGCGGCGCCCTGTGGCTGCCCGCGAGCCCCGTCATCGAAGAGTGCGGCGGCGTCGATACCGCACAGCGGGCGAGCATCTATCTCGATGCGGTCGTTGGTGATTCAGCTCCGCAGGACCGTTCGACCGCTTATCTGCGCAACCTGCCGGCGACGGTCGACATGCTGCGCCGGACCACTCCGATGAAGCTGTTCTGGGCGAAGGACTACTCCGACTACCACCCCGAGGCACCCGGCGGTTCAGCCGCCGGCCGCACCTGCGAATGTCGCCCGTTGAACACCTCGATTCTCGGTGAGTACCTGGCTGACCTGCGTCCCGGAGTGATGGAGGTCAGCATTCCAATGCCAACGACGGGCGCCGACTACCGCTGGTTGAACCTGATGAGCCGGATGCCGCGCAAGGGGTTGCCCACGGTCGTCAAGCGCCTCGCGCAGGGACTCGGCGGACTCGCGCTGGGTCGCCGCTACGCCGCTGGCGGGCAGGCCCTGGCCGCCGGCCTGTTCGCCGGCGCGATTCGCGCCGGCATTCCCATCTGGCTGGACACCTCGCTGAGCGGCCTCGTCACCGATGACGATGGTCGAGTGACCGCCGCGACCGTCGTCCATGCGGATTCCGTATTCACGATCACCGCCCGGCACGGCGTCGTGCTCGCCGCGGGCGGATTCGACCACGACATGGACATGCGGTGGAAGTTCCAGTCCGAATCCCTCGGACGCAATCTCAGCTTGGGAGCACGATCCAACACCGGCGACGCCATCCGGATAGGCCAGGAGGTCGGCGCCGGTATCGCCTCAATGGATCAATCGTGGTGGTTCCCCGCAGTGGCACCGCTGCCCGGCGCGGCCCCTGCGGTCATGCTGGCCGAACGCTCGCTGCCCGGATCATTCATCGTCGATCAGACGGGCCGCCGTTTCGCCAATGAATCGGCGGACTACATGAGCTTCGGTCAGCGGGTACTGGAACTTGAAGCTGCTGGCACCCCGGTTGAGTCGATGTGGATCGTTTTCGATCAGCAGTACCGCAACAGCTACGTATTCGCGGCGGAGCTGTTTCCCCGGATGCTGATACCCCGGCGCTGGTATGACGCCGGAATCGCTTTTCGGGCAGACAATCTCACCGATCTCGCCGCACAGATCAACGTTCCGGCGGGTACCTTCCGTGCGACAGTGGACCGGTTCAACGAGAACGCGTTCGCGGGTGAGGACCCGGATTTCGGGCGCGGCCGGAGCGCCTACGACCGCTACTACGGCGATCCGACCACCACGCCGAACCCCAATCTGCGCCCGCTGCTGAGTGGTCCGTTCTATGCCGTGAAAATGGTGCTCAGCGATCTCGGTACCTGTGGTGGTCTGCTCGCCGACGGTCATGCGCGCGTACTGCGGGAGGACGGCACGGTCATCGATGGTCTGTACGCGATCGGGAACACCGCCGCCAACGCCTTCGGCCGCACGTATCCGGGTGCCGGCGCCACCATCGCACAAGGTCTGGTTTTCGGCCACATTGCCGCTCAGCACGCTGCGCAGAACAGACTGGCCGCACAGGCTCGGTGAGACGCCCCGACGTCAGTCGGCGGCGTCTTCGGCAGCCGCCCTACGTTCGACCTCGTACCAGAAGGAGAGATCGGGCCAGGCGATGGCGCCGCCCTTGCTCGTGTTCGGCAGGGTTGCCTCCGCCTCGTCCAAATCCTTGATGAGGTTCAGGGCAAGCTCCCGTTCAGACGTGTAATACCGGTCGGCCCAGGTCAACGCCAGTTTGGCGTAACCCCACGTGGGATCAGCGCCGGACCACTTGGCTTCCCTGGCGGCTTCACGCTGCAACTGGTCGATTTGAGCAACGTGTTCGTGCAAGAGCTTCTTGAGCGCGGCCGGATCGCTCAAATGGCCCAACATCACCCGCAGAATCGCTGGATGCTTCAGCGTAGGCAGCTCTATGGGTGCTTCCTTGGCCCACCGAGAAACCGCATCCAATCCCTTGTCGGTAATTTTGTAGAGTCGCCGGTAACGAGCGCCCTTACCCTCCACGCGCGAACTCAGCAGCCCGAGCTTTTCCAGCTTCTTCAGCTCTGCGTAAATCTGGCTGTAGGCGGGGCTTCCGAAAAAGAAGCGCATACTCCAGTGGATCCACTTGCGGATGTCATAGCCCGACAGCTCGCGCTCGTACGACAGCATCCCCAGCAAGGCCCAGTTGATCGCGGGCAGCGAAGGTATGTCTGACGTCTCGGGTTCTCCCACACTCTCAGGTTAACAATCGGGCCTCTGAAGACGTCGCACCTCGACCGCCAACCGGGATTTTGCCTTGCTCGACGACGCCACGCCGACCGACAGTGATTGCCAGGTCATCAGCAGACAAGGAGCGACATGGGACTCGGGAACCAAAGGCTGCACGCAGCCTTCGCGGCACACGGTGCGCGGAGAGAACCGGCGAGCGGGCCCCGCATGAGGGAGACGAACGCACCTCAGGTCCCCGAAGCGCTCTACGCGTCCCTCACAGACTCGGTCCGTCGACTCGTCGACTTCACGATTCGCAGCGAATGTGACGCCGCGACCATCGAATCAGTCCGCGCCAAAATCGACGCTGCCACAGACGAACTCGGCCGTGCGCTGATGCCGGGCTCATTCGGTGTCCAACAGGAGGTCAGCGGGTCGTCCATCGCTTGGGGCAACGCGGTCATCGGATTGCGGAACGCGCTCGCTCCCCCGCTCGACGTTCATCACGACGATGACGGAACGGCTTGGGCCGAAACCACATTGGGTGCGGCGTACGAAGGACCCAGTGGCCAGGTTCATGGGGGTATCTGCGCCTTGCTGCTCGACCATGTCTTGGGTGCGACAGCACACAAACCCGGCCAACCCGCAGTCACGGGAACGCTGACGATCCGCTACGAGAAGGGCACCGCGCTGGGACCTGTCCGGATCGCAGCACATATCGACCGCATCGAGGGTGTGAAAACCTTTGCCGTGGGCCATATCGCTACGTCTGACGGCGTGACGGTGCGCGCAGAAGGGGTTTTCATCCATCCCCGTAGGTCCACCACGTGAGACGGCACGGTCAGCTACGTCGGTGTCAACGTGAACGGCAGCCAGTAGGTCCCGGCACCGTCACCCGGACAGCCCGGTGCGGCCACGGTGAACGTCCGCTCCCCGGTGAAACTGCCGTCGCCGTCGGGTTTCAGGAAATCGGACCGGAATGCCGTCACCGCAGCACCGTTCGGGCCGCAGTGGAACGGATAGTCGCCCGATGACTCCCAGCGGTCGCCCGTCCAGCGGTAGTCGAACAGCGCCGGTGCGTTCGGATTCTCTTTGAGCTCAGTCATTCTCAGCCAGTGCGCAACACAACCACCGGCGTCGCACACGGTCCGGAACAGGGCCGCCTGGGTCGACGGGTCCGAGGTGTCGGGACGGCCGTTGAACGTCTGCCGCGAATGATCGAGAAACGTGTCGTAGCTCCCGTACAGCGGCACCGGTTCCGCGCGATCAGCGTGCGCCAGCGGAGCCGTCACCAGCAGTACCGATGCGGGCAATGCACAGATTTTCGGCAGCATGACTTTGAATAGCACACTGCCCGGAGCTTCGGGGGCGATCTAACATCGCAATTGCCAACGGTCAACCGTGTTGCGCACTGTGTAGGTGTGCCAGGAATCTCCGTGCAGCAACAAGGTGACCTCGCTGGGACCGGATGGTGCGTGACCGATACTCGAGTCGTGACAACAGATGGCGTCGATGTCGGTGTCCACGAAAACACTGACGCCGATCACACCCGAAGGGCCGACCAGCAACTGACGGTCGGGGTTACTACGATCGCCGATGGCCAACAGACCGCTGGCGATGTTGAGGCGGCCATCAAAGGCCCGGACGCCCAGCCCTCCGGTGTCTGAGCCGGACAGCACGCGAACCCGAATCAGCCGGCCGACGGCGTCACGCTCGTCGGCACTCATGGCCCCTACCCACAGGGCCAGCTGCACCTGCGCGGACTCGGGGTTGATACCGGGCCGTACGTAGGTACCCGTAACTCCCTGTGTCCCAGCATCTTCAATCACTACGACGCCGCGGTCGGGTGCGATCATGATGTCGCACAGCAGCTTGTTCGTTGCCGTTCGTGCCGCCATGTCTCCTCTTTCCGCAGCCAAATATGGCAATCACATTCCCCTCGTCTTCGCGAGGTCCCGCCTCATGCGGGCAATGGTCGATGCTGTTCAATCCGCCCATGGGTCGTCCGCGAAGTACTGACCCGGATCGGGTGGATTTCTCCGGCCAGCTGTTTCTCCCGGTTTACGAGCGGGAGCGGTGATCGCAGTCCAGAACAGCGCCGGTACCGATGCGAGACACCTCAGAACCCTCGACACGTCACGAAACATCTACTCTCCCTTGACCTCTCGAGTGATTTCGGCGGCATAAGTCGCGTTGGCACCCTGATGGCCGGTCACACACTGGGCGAAATCGATAGCGCGGCCGCAAATTCGAGGAGTTGCCCCATGGCTTCCTGACCATCGTCTGCGTTCTTGTCGAAGAGGTAGCACTCGACGTAGTGCTGGCTGTCCTCAGGAGTGGTCCTGGTCGTGCTGTTGACTATCGGCGTGTACAACCGCAGGCGCACCGACACCAGCTCGTGCGAACCGTCAGGCAGGACGTCATAGTCGGTGTGCAGCGCCTGATCACTGAGCCGCGAGAGCAGGACGGTCCGCACCGACGACTGGAACATCGGGTGCGGCAGTCGGCTATCGTGACCAGCGCATTCCGTGTCAGAGCCGTGCCACAGGATCAGCCGTCGTCCGTCGGTGATCGCGACCTCTTGCCACGTCGGGCGCTGTGTGAGCACGAATGAGTAAGCAGAGTCGAAGTTGATGAAAGCACGCAAATTGTTCAGCGCCACTTCAGGATTGCGAATGCCCAGCATTACGGCTTGCTGAAGATGCCTGTGTGATGCCCAGTCAGCCATGTGCGGCAAGCACCCTTCCGAATTGAATCAGCCGTTCCATCTGTGCTCGTCCGCCGTCGGTGACGGACTTGCTGAACAGCAGTTCCTCGCTGAAGGCCTCGGTTCTCGATGGGGTCTTGGCCAGGGTGTAGTCGGCCGTGTTGGTCACCAGCCGCAGTTCAACGCTGTGCAGTGACCGTCCGCCACGGTGGTCGATGCGATACCCGACCTTGAGATTTCGATCGGTCAACGCGGACAGCGGAATCGAGCGCAGCGTGGACGTCAGCAAGGGTGCGCCGGGCTCGGGATCGTCGTCGTCGGTGAGTTCGTCGTCACCCATCCACAGCAGCAATGTCCGGCCGTCGGTCACAGCGACCTCTTGGTACAACGATTCGCGCGAATCCTTTTCTTCGAGTGTGCGTTCCATGACGAATGCCGTGATCGCGGCCGGATCCATCACTCGGTACAACGCCTCCAACGCGATCGCGGGATCACGCAGGTATGCCTCCGCCGCTTGCGCCAAATCGGAGTAGGGCGCCCAGTCCTGGTGAGTGTCCGGCCCGCTGGGTCGGCCGGGCGATAGTTCGGTCATCGAGATCAGCTCTCTGATGGCGCCAACACGCGCAGTGCGGGCATCACCTTCGTCGACGAGAAACCACCCATGACCACATCCCCTGTCCAGCAGACCGACCCCGTACACCCGTCGGCGATGACGAGCCTGTGCAAGGTGTAGTCGGGATTCAGAGGCAGAACCGAACGGTGATCTAGCTCACAACGGATACCGTCCTGGCAAAACACCTGCACGAGGGCCAGTCAGCTCGGGCCCGTGCACGGACTTGCTGGTGCAATCGCCGCTAGTAGCGGTACTCGGTCTCGCCTAATGCCATTGGACTGGGATTGGCCAGGACCCAGGCGACGGCCAATTCGGTGACGCGGCGGATCGATTCCTCGTCGTATTTGTCTCGGGTGATGCCCCTACTGAGCTCGGTACGTTCGGCTGCTGTTGCCACTGGTGTCGCCGATCCAAGGTGGGCGATCAGCGCGTCCTTCATCTGGTGGAAGCCGTGGTTCCAGTTGATTCCGCCGTTGTTGAGCAGTTCCCGCGCGATGCGGCCGGCGAGTCGGATGACTTCGCCCTGGACGGTCTTCGCCGGACCACTGCTGGGCACCAAAAGGTTCCACAACTCGTCGAATTGCGCAGACGACTCGGTGGCGTCGACGACGATCGGCGATGACCCGTCATGGACCCTGCGGCGGGCGACCGGGGGCATGCCGAACAAGCTGTAGAGATCCGACAGGGCTGCATCTGTCTCATCCAGGTAGCGCGGGTTGAATCCGGCGCGGTGGAACTCAAACTGGCCGCCAATGCGGGTGACCATCTCAGCGGCATCCTGGGGGCTCGGGCAGCCCGCATCGAGAAGTATGCGCGCAGAACCCGCGACCTGCGGAATATCGATGTTGCGGCAGTCGTGGAGCGCGGCCTCTAACGGTGTTCGCCCGCTCGAGTCCACAATCACCGGGTCCGCACCATAGTCGAGAAGAAGGCGCGTCGATTCGGCAGAGCGCAGTGCCGCCCGATGGAGCGGTGTGCCCTCGCTGGTCACGATGTTCACGTCGGCACCTTGTTCGACGAGGACACGCAATGTCGCGGGGTGCGCGATCGCGGCGATGATGGGAGCGCGGCGCCCTCGTCCGCCGTTGACGTCCGCACCGAGTTCGAGCAGCAAAGTGAGATCTCGTCCGGCGGCGGCACGTCGACACAGCGGAGTACGGCCGCTGGCGTCGGGAGTGTCGACGTCCAAGCCCCGGTCGACCAGCCACCGTGCAAGCTCGTCCGGACAATTGTCGAAACCCAGTGCCGTGCTCTTCCATTGGCCACCGTAAGCATTGAACTCACACGCGTCGAAGACCTTCTTGAGAGCGTCGAGGTCGCCTTCATCGAGTGTGGCCTCAAAGTCCTTCGGGAGCGTCTTGCGCTTACGGACCACGGTTTTCCTCTCCCCCGGGATTCTGGCGACTTGTCGCATTCACGCTGACGTTCGAGCTAGGGCGCGTTCACGTGCGTAAATGGGCGACGTCGGACCACTTTGGATCGTCGTGGGACGCGACTATCACGGCTCCCTGCGCCCAGGTTGCAGCCTCGGACTCGATCGCGACGACATCGACTGCGACACTGTCGGCATAAACGTGCACGGTGTGCACGCCAGCGGTCGTTTCGCAGGCAAGGACACGACCGGCTGTGCCCAGTACGGATTCGAGCCGATCACGCAACTCCTCCAACGCATCCCAGGTCTGCTCGGTAGGCAACCCTGCCTCGTCGAAGCTCCGATAAGGGACCGAGATCGCGATATGCGTATCCAGGTTGGGCGCCTGGCTACTGCACAGTGGCACTTGCGCGGCAGCGACAACGCGGCCGTTCTCCCCGTCCCATTGCAGACCCACCCAGGCTGGTGTGCCGTCCTCATATGTGTTCTCCGCGGCGAGGGCATCGACCACACCGACAAGCTCAGCTAACGAATACCCGTCGGCGGGGCGGTATCTGGTGGTATCGACCGCACCGAGCCATTGTTCGACTGCGACTTCTCCCAGTGCGTGATCCAGGGCCAGGAAGGCGATCTCGAATTGCTGCCGCTGTTCGAGTCCGCCGAAGCTCGGGTGGTACACCCGCACGTCAAGACGATTTTGACGACGTTGGCATGCAACGATCACGTCGGCATAGTGGACCAATACCGAACCGAGCCCCAGCCGGAATTCACCCAACGGCCGGCGCTGAAGCGAATCAGCGTATGACCACACTGGATCTGGACTCGGTGCAGCGTTGAGCCAGCGTCGCGCGACCGCACGGTGATCCGGGTTGCCGGTGACGACCAGTTGATGCTCAGACACCGTGCCGGGACCGATCTCCCACGCCAGGCCGTCATGAATCGCCGCGACGCGCTGATCGATCAACGGAAACGCCGAACTGGCGTCACCTGTCTCGATTGCGGCAGCGACCACAGTTGCACCTTCGGTACGCCACCATTCCCAGAAACTCTCGATCAAATTGTCCCCCATAGTATTTGGTCTTCCCGTGCAACGCGGTTCATCAACTCGATCAGGTCATACGTCCTGTAGACAGCAGGTACATCGCAGCGCAGGTCGCGAATGTGGTTGCCGCACCTGGGTTAACCAGCCGATGACTTCCGGCGTCAACGCGGGAAGCTGTCGGGCAGACATGCTTCCTCAAGGTCTAACGCACCACTTAGCTGCTTATTCGTTAGAAACGCATGCGCTCGCTCTACGACCTCGCTGTCCGGAATATCGACTGCAATGATCCTGCGAAGCCTCTCGAAGGTGCACCCCATATCGCTCAGCGCCGCCAGGATTTCATCCTCGTCAGCGAAAACAACAATTCGTACGGTTGAATGGCCTGACCACTCAAGGCGACCAGAGAACCAAATCAAGTCGCTATTGAAATCTGACCGCTGACCTCGGACGATATCGTTTACCGCGAGCGGCTTGACGAAGAACGGAATGTTGTCGACGCGGTATCGACCGTCACCAAGAGCTTCAACCCACATGGTTTCAACCGCGTAGGGAGGCCAGAGGTGATCGGGATCATCGTCTTCTACAGGCAAGTTGAATGCCATTCGCCCGTAGCGATCTCCGCGCAACCCCGTTGACCCATGCTCGGCGTTTTCCCGATCCATCAATATCCACCCCTCTGCAGAAGCCAAACCATCGCCTCGAGCTCATCAGAGTCGATCGTTCACCCTGCAGGTATGCCAGGTATCACCATGCAGCAGCAGCGTGATCTCGCTGGGACCTGATGTGGGGTAGCTGACGTCGGAGTCGTCGAAACAGACGGCTTCGATGTCGTTGGCGACGAACACGCTGACGTGTGTCACTCCCGGCGGCCCGACCAGTAGTTGGCGATCGGGGTTTCGGCGTTCGCCGATCGCCATGAGGCCGCTGGCGATGTTCAGGTACCCATCGAAGGCGAGGTCACCGAGGCCGCCGGTGTCCGATCCGGAGAGCACGCGTACATAAACGTGTCGGCCAACGACGTCACATTCATGGACGCTCATGGTGTGCACCCACAATGCCTGATGCACGGATTCAGGGGCGGGGGCGATTTCAGGATGTACGTAGGTACCTGAAATCCCTTTCGCTCCAGCGTCTTCAATGATCACGATGCTGCCATCGGGTGCCAGCGTGGTTTCGCACAGCAGCCGGTTTGTGGCGGTTCGCACAGCCGATCCCCTTTCAGCCACCACGTGTGGCAGCTCCATTTCCATAGGCAGATTGCGATCCGGGCGTTGGCGCAGACCGCGGTCCGCCCGATGAAAAGCCCTCAGCGACGTCGGGATGTCGCGGTTCCACGTGTTCCTATCGCTGGATGATTCGAGCCGCTTCACGCGGCCCGTGGCGGTAGCGGCTTTCGCCAATCGCGGATTTGTAGCGCGATGCGTTCGTGGCGCGAGCCGGACCACTGCGGGGTGAGACCACAGCGCGTGGCCGCGGCTACGATCTGCTCGCCTAGGAGCACTTCGCTGCGCTCGACCGATTCTCTCCTGGCAGCTCCATCACCGCTCTGGGCCGCATCGACCAGGTCTTGCGGCAGTCGGCTGTGGTGGGTCCAAGCGCTGTACGCGAGGTAGAGCAACGGATCCGGGGCGCCAAGCCGGTCGGCGTCTTGCGCATGGAAGTACACGTAGGCCCACTCGCGATAGGGATAGGCCGCACCGGCGTCATCGGTGGGCGTGCGTTCGTCATCGATGGCGTCGAACGCGCAGTTGTTGCAGCACATGAAGCACATCCGGCCAAGGATGCCCTCCGCCTCCAGTTGCGCGAACATCTGTTGCAGTCGCCCGAAATCGCCGGTGTCCGGCCAAGATTGCTGCTCGGCAATCCGCTGGTCCCACATCGAGTCCAACAGATCGATGGCCGCGTCCGCGGTGATGTCGCTGTCGCCGTCGATCTGCGACAGTACCGACTCCCGAACGTCGTCGTAGGCCCAGAAGCCACAGACGAGCTGCTCCCGGACGAGATCGGCGAGCTCTTCGTGTTGGGTGCCGGTGCCGGTCATCGCCGCGACGGTTC